>JBQTKB010000092.1:0-49748 GCA_052386505.1 Pseudonocardia sp. | reverse complement strand
GTGTATGCTGCAAACCACTTGGCGGAGTCGTTGCACGACCACTCGGCCGGGGACGACCCCTCCGACCCCGAGTCACGCCACCCCCGTGATCACCCGGGGTGCCCGCGCCGGGGGGCGCGGACACCCGGTGCTCGGGCCGAGCCGGTCTCACACCCGGGTACGGTCCAGGTCAGGCTCCAGGTAGATCAGCCTGACCGCCGGAACGGCCGAACGGGTCCGCAGCTCGGCGGCATCGATCGCGGCCGCGACCTCGGCCACCGACAGGGCCGGCGGCAGGGCGATCTTCGCAGCCACCAGCAACTCGTCCGGACCCACGTACTGCGTCCGGATGTGGATCACCCGCTGCACCGGCTCGGCGGCGAGCGCCTCGGTGATCATTCCGAGCGTGGCCGGCGCGGCCCCCTCGCCGATCAGCAGGCTCTTCATCTCGATGATCAGGATGATCGCGATGGTGCCGAGCAGCACCCCGATCGAGATCGTGCCGATGGCGTCCCAGACCGGGTCGCCGGTGATCATGGTCAGTCCGACGCCGAACAGCGCCAGCACCAGGCCGACCAGCGCGCCGAGGTCCTCCAGCAGCACGACCGGCAGCTCGGGCTGCTTGGAGGTGCGGATGAACTGCCACCACGAGCCGTTGCCCTTGAGCGGACGTGACTCCACGATCGCGGTGCGGAAGCTGTAGGTCTCCAGGCCGATGGCGACCACCAGGATCGCCACCGCAACCAGCGGGCTGGTCAGCGGCGAAGGCTCGGCGAGCTTGTGGATGCCCTCGTAGAGCGAGAACACCGCGCCCAGGCTGAACAGCAGCAGGGCAACGACGAACGAGTAGAAGTAGCGATCCCGACCGTAGCCGAACGGATGCTCGGGGGTGGCCGCGCGGGCGGCGCGCTTCTGCCCGACCAGCAGCAGCCCCTGATTGGAGGTGTCGGCGACCGAGTGCACCGACTCGGCCAGCATCGAGGACGACCCGGTGACCAGGAAGCCGATGAACTTGGCGACCGCGATGCCGGCGTTGGCCAGCAGCGCGGCCACGATGGCCTTGGTACCCGATCCAGCGGACACGGTGGGGAGCTCCTGTCGGTTGTCAGAGGCACGGCCCACCTCGGTGGCCGCGCGGTCCAGCGCAGGCGGTGCCCGCTCGGGCGATCCTAGAGTGATTGGGGTCCATGCTTCGCCGCCGACGCTCGCTCCGCTCCTCACTCACTGGCGGCTCGGTGCCATCAACCTCCGGGCCGACACTGGCCGTCGGTGGCCAGGAACAGCTGCGCCGGGGCGTCAACCGAGCTTGCCTTGACCCCCGCGTCGGCCGCGTCCAACCAGATCGACTGCCCCTGGACGACGGTCAGCGCGCTGCCCGAACCGGCGCTCACCCGGACCTGGCCGCTGGTGCACAGCACGATCCTCGGGCCGTCCATCGGCAGTGGCACCACCTCGCCGGAGTTTCCCGGCGACCAGTCCACCCGCCACAGCTGGAACTCTTCTGCCACCCGCTGGTAGCGGGTCACCGCGCCGTCGGTCTCGCTGCCCGCGATCGGCGCCGGCCCCGCGGCGAAGTCGAGCACTTTGAGCAGTTCGGGCACGTCGACGTGCTTGGGGGTGAGCCCGCCGCGCAGCACGTTGTCCGAGTTGGCCATCAGCTCCACACCCAGACCGGACAGGTACGCGTGCAGCACTCCGTCGACCTGGTAGAGCGCCTGCCCGGGCGCCAGGGTGACCCGGTTGAGCAGCAACGCCGCCAGTACCCCGGCGTCGCCGGGGTACCGTTCGGACAGCTCCAGCACGGTGCGCGCCTCGGCCCGGAAGTCCGCCCCCGCCGCCCCGCCGGCCGGGGCACCGCCAGTGCCCGCGCCGTGCAGCAGCCGCACACACCCCTCCTGTACGGCTGGCACCAGCCGGTCCAGCATCTGCTGGGGCAGCGTGATCCAGGTGCTGAACAGGGCACGCAGCCCGGCCGGATCGGGTTGCCCGGCCAGCAGCTCCAGATGGCCGGCCAGCTCGGGCACGGCCAGCGCGCGCAGCAGCCGGACCGTCCCGGCCGGCTCCCGGAAGCCGGCCAGCGCGTGGAACTCGGTGAGCGCGCAGATCATCTCCGGCTTGTGGCAGTCATCCTTGTAGCTGCGCCGGGCATCCTCCAGCGGGACACCGGCGGCCTGCTCACGGGCGAAACCCCGCCGCGCCTGCTCGGTGCTCGGGTGCGCCTGCAGGCTCAGCGGCTCGCCGGCGGCCAGCAACTTGCACAGGTACGGCAGCCGGCCGCCCCATCGGGCGGCGTTCGACGCGCCCAGCCGGCCGCCCGGATCGGCCCGCAGCTCGTCGAGCAGCGATCGACGGTTGCCCCGGTCGTCAACCACGAACGACGGGTCACCGGGGTGTGCACCCAGCCACAGCTCGGCCTCCGGGTGCGGGGTCGGCACCGGTCGGCCCTGCAGCTCGGCGATCGCGGTGCGTGAACCCCAGGCATAGCGACGCACGGGGTTGTCCAACGGCTCCATGGGTTCTCCTCGCGGCCCGCGTCCACCCTCCCCCGGTCAGGGTGCCACTCCCGACCGGGTCGGCGGTGACCAGGTACGGGAGCGGTTCCGATGGGCGCGGCCCGGCTCGCGGGTCTCAGGCGGGTCCGGACAGTTGCGCCGCGGTGTCGGGGTCGCCGGCGCGCGGACCGGCCCTGTCGGTGCCGAGCAAAGAGCCGGCCAACCCCAGGTACAGGGCGGCCAGGTCGAATCGGGTGGCGGTCAGCACGGCCCGGGTGAGCACGCCGTGCGGGCTTCCCGGGGGAACCTCCTCGACCAGGTGCACCAGGTCGGCGGATGGCCAGCCCCGCCCGGTGCGTCGGGCCACCGCGGCGGTCGGATCGTCGTCGTCGGTGCTCAGCAGCACCACCCGGGGCGGCGCGGCCCCGGAACCCGGCGCCGGGTCGTCGAACGGATCGTGGAACACGTCCTCGCGCCCGGCCGAGGCCATCAGCAGCCGTTGCAGCGCCGATGCCCCGGCGGCCTCCGCCACGTCGGCGGCGTGCGCGACGATCCCCGCATGCCGGGCCAGCGCGGCGGCCGCGTAGCCGGCGACCTCGGTGGCCACCGCGTCGGTGCCCCACAGCAGCGGAGTGCGCTCGGCCAGGCGCAGCGCCAGCGTCTTGGCCGGGTTGACGAACGGCTCGTGCGAGGGGTGGTCGCGTTCCAGCTCACGGTCGATCTCGGCGGCCACCGTCTCCAGGTCGACCCGCAGCAGCCCCAGCGCGGACGCCGTCACCAGGCCGGTGGACAGCGCGCGGGGCAGGTCGAGCCCCGGAGGAACCGGCACCCTCGGCTCCAGCAGCCGCGCCGAACCGGCGCCGGCGGCGGCGATCGGCCCCTCCATCGGCGCCGAGAGCACCACCTCGCACCTCCGCTGGGCTGCCCGGTGCACCGACTCGGCCAGCTCCCGGTCGCCCGGGTCGGCGGTGTGCGCCACCAGCACGTCGAGCGGGCCGATCCAGGCCGGCGCGCTGTCCGCGAGCACTACCGGCACCGGGCAGGCGTCGCCCAGCAGGGCGGCCAAGATCGGGGCCGCCCACCGGGAGGTGCCAGGCCGGCGCAGCAGCACCAGCGCCCTCGGTCGGGAGCCGGCCAGCGCCCGGACGACGCCGGACTCCTCGGCGGCCTGCGCGGCGGCCCGGAGCTGGGCGCCGGCGGTGGCCGCGGACCGGAGGAACCCGGCGGTGTCGACGGCCGCGAGAGCGGCCGCGTCGTCGAGCAGGGTGTCGTCGAGCACCGCGATCACGGCTCGCTGGGCGGACCGCCCGCCGGCGGCTGGTTCGCCGTGGCGTCCGGCCCAGCGGGCAGAACCGCCTCGTCCAGCAGCAGCACCGGCACGCCGTCCACCACCGGGTACTGGCGACCGCAGGCGGTGCAGCTCAGCGCGTCGGCCTCCGGGTTCCCGGGAATGCCCACCCGCAGGGGGGCATGGTCCGGGGACGGGCAGGCCAGGATCTCCAGCAGTTGCGGATCCAGCGTGACGGCCATCGCTGACCCCTCTCCGTGTCGTTCCCCGCAGTTCGTTCGCACCCCGGGACGAATCATCCCCGGCTGGTCCCCGAGGTCGCCGCCGTGTTCATCCCCAGGCCGCCGCGGGCCATGGCCAGCACCTCGTCGCGCAACACGGCCATCGCGTCCGGGTCGGCCGCCTCCACGTTCAGCCGCAGCAACGGCTCGGTGTTCGACGGGCGCAGGTTGAACCACGCACCGTCGGCCAGCACCACCGTCAGCCCGTCCATTTCCTCCACCGTGGTCCCCGGGAGTCGCCCGTAGTGATCCTTGACCTCGGCCATCCGGGCCGCCGGGTCCGACACCGAGGAGTTGATCTCTCCGGAGGCGGCGTACCGCTCATAATCGGCCATCAGCACCGAGAGCGCACGGTCTCGCTCGCCGAGCGCGGCGAGCACGTGCAGCGCGGCCAGCATGCCGGAGTCGGCGCGCCAGAAGTCGCGGAAGTAGTAGTGCGCCGAGTGCTCGCCACCGAAGATCGCGCCCGTCTCGGCCATCGTCTGCTTGATGTAGGAGTGCCCGACCCGGGTGCGCACCGGCCGGCCGCCGTGCTCGGCGACGATCTCCGGCACGGCCCGCGAGGTGATCAGGTTGTGGATCACCGAGGCGCCCGGCTCCCGGGCCAGCTCGCGCACCGCCACCAGCGCGGTGACCGCGCTGGGGCTGACCGCCCGACCCCGTTCGTCCACCACGAAACAGCGGTCGGCGTCGCCGTCGAAGGCCAGCCCGATATCCGCGCCCTCCGCCACGACGCGCGTGCACAGGTCGACCAGGTTGGCCGGGTCCAGCGGGTTGGCCTCGTGGTTGGGGAACGTGCCGTCCAGCTCGAAGTACATCGGGACGAGGTCGACGGCCAGCCCGGTGAACACGCTGGGCACGGTGTGCCCGGCCATCCCGTTGCCGGCGTCCACCACCACCTTCAGCGGCCGGATGCCGGACAGCTCGACCAGGCCGCGCAGGTAGCCGGCGTAGTCGGCCAGCAGGTCGCGCTCGACGACGGTGCCGGGCACCGCGACGGACCCGGCCGGCGGCGAACCGGCGGCCAGGTCGTCGCGCATCACGGCCAGGCCGGTGTCCTCGGCGATCGGCACCGCGCCGGCCCGGCACAGCTTGATCCCGTTGTACTGGGACGGGTTGTGGCTGGCGGTGAACATCGCGCCGGGCAGGTTCAGGCTGCCCGCCGCGTAGTAGAGCATGTCGGTGCTGGCCAGGCCGATGTCGATGACGTCGAGGCCGGTGTCGACGACCCCGGCGGCGAACCCGCCGGCCAGCTCCGGAGAGCTGTCACGCATGTCGCGGCCGACCACCACCGCCGACGGGCGGGAATCCGCCACCAACCGGGCGAACGCGGCACCGATCGCGCGGGTCACCCCCGCGTCCAGGTGGTCGCCGACCACACCGCGGATGTCGTAGGCCTTGAACGCCGGCAGCGCGTCGGTCAGTTGCAGCACCGGGCGAGCCTATCCGTTGCCCGTCTCGCTAGTCCTCGCGACCGCGCAGCACCCGCAGGTGGCGCCCGGTGCCCAGCGCCGATGCTCGCTCCGCTGGCGCCGCTCTCGGTGGCACCGACTCGCCGTGCACCGCCCGCCCCGCCTCCCGAACGGCCTCGGCCAGCGCGGTGAGCTCGTCGTGGGACGGCACGGCGGGCAGCTCACCCTCGGATCGCAGCACGTCCCAGCCCCGGGGCACGGTCAGCCGACCGGCGTGCGCCCGACACAGGTCGTAGGAGTGTGGCTCAGCCTGCACGGCCAGCGGGCCGACCACTGCGGTGGACTCCGCATATACGTAGGTCAACGTCGCCACCGCAGGCTCGGTGCAGCCGCTCCGTGAACACCTCCGTACGTCCCGCACGCGCGCACCTTATCTCCTGCCCCTCACCGGATGGCGCAGCGACGCGTACCCTCGCCGCGTGAGGTCAGCACGAAAGGTGTCCCGGCGGGGCACGACACGGCGCGACCGGCGTGGCCGGGGGCTGCGTGGCCTGCGGTATCCGACGACGACGCCGGTGTTCAAAAACCGGGCGCAGCGGTTCGACGCGATGGTGCTGGAGGCGCTGGAGCCGATCGAGGAACGCTGGGGCGACGAACTGACCGAGCTCGACCTCGCGGTGGACATGGTCCCGGAGATCGAGCAGACCGATCCCGAGGCGAGCGCCTGGCCACCCGAGGTGGTCGAGGACATGGGCGTCCCGCTGGCGCAGTTGGTGCCGGCCGGGGTGGACCGTCGGGGTCTGCCCACCAGGGCCCGGATCGTGCTCTACCGCCGGCCGCTGGAGGCGCGCTCGCGCGACGGAGTGGATCTGGTGGACCTGCTGCACGAGGTGCTCGTCGAACAGGTCGCCTGCTACCTCGGCGTCGAACCCGACGCCCTGGAGGGCGAGGAGCCGGAGAGCTAGCCTGCCGCTCGTTTCAGGCGCCGGCGCTCCCGCTCGGACAGCCCGCCCCAGATCCCGAAGCGCTCGTCGTGCGCCAAGGCGTACTCCAGGCACTGGGCACGCACCTCGCACCCGGTGCAGATGCGCTTGGCCTCGCGGGTCGAGCCGCCCTTCTCCGGGAAGAACGCCTCGGGGTCGGTCTCGGCGCACAGCGCCCGTTCCTGCCAGTCCTCCACCTCGTCGGCCTCGCACACGGCCTCGAGCAGCTCGAACGTGTCCAGACCGAGGAACGTCCCGGGTTGGTTGAGGACAGATCCCCCGCCATCCTGGTCGCTACGGCCTGCCGCCCCGACGATCACATTCACCCGCCCATCTCCCCAGTGCCGGCCACCGCCGCACGCCTACCCCGACCGGATCACCCTCACCCGTGAAATCCTGACCCCGGTCAACGGGTCCAGCTGCGCCGAATGACACCACTGTGATTACACCGGGCAGATACTAATAGGTCAAGGGCAGCGAGGGTAATTCGGAGGTCGATTCGCCCGGACGATGGCCAGGTCGGCAGACTGGCGGGGTGCGCAGCCACCGGTCACAGGTCCGTCCCAGCCCGGTCTTCCTCGTGCTGGTGGCTATCACCGCCGGTGGCGGGGTGCTCTGCACCCTCAGCAGCGACCTGGCGGTCACCGCCGGGGTGGTCTTGCTGGTGCTCGGCGGGTGGGCGGTGTCGCTGTGCCTGCACGAGTTCGGGCACGCCGTGACCGCCTACCGCGGCGGCGACACCTCGGTGGTCGACAAGGGCTACCTGACACTGGACATCCGGCGCTACACCGACCCGGTGCTGTCCTTCGTGCTGCCGCTGTTCTTCCTGCTCGCCGGCGGGATCCCACTGCCCGGTGGCGCGGTCTGGATCCAGCAGTGGGCGATCCGCTCCCGAGCGGCCCGCAGCCTGATCTCACTGGCCGGGCCGCTGGTCAACCTGGTCCTGGCGGTCGCGCTGACCGTGCTGGCCGCAGGCGTGTCGATGCCGCTGGGACTGCTCGCCGGCCTGTCCTACCTCGCACTGGTCCAGGTGATCGCGTTTGTGCTCAACATGCTGCCGGTGCCCGGGCTGGACGGCTTCGGCGCCCTCGAGCCGTACCTGTCCGAGCGCAGCCGCGAGCTGGCCGCCAAGGTACGCCCTTGGGCCCCGCTCGCACTGTTCCTGGTGATCGTCAGCGTGCCCGGGGCGAGCGCGGTGCTGTTCGGTGCCGGCTCGGCGCTGTTCGCCGCTGTGGGCGGCGACGCCACCGCCGCGAGCCTCGGTTACACAGAGTTCATGTTCTGGCGGCGCTGATTCCATCGAGCTGACCCGACGAAGCCCAATGTGATCATTAGGGGCCCCTCGGTAAGCGCCACGGAAATGTGTCGGCTATTTCACCGAATTGGCGGTAACCGGACATGGATCACAATCTGTTCTCCCGGGCGGCCCGAATGCCGGCGAGTCGGATCAACTCGCCGACGGTGTCCGCGTCCGCCGCGCCTGGCGGGTCCTCCACCGGCCACCACCGCAGATCACTCGACTCGGGGCTGATCCGGGCGACCGCGTCGGCCGGGGCCCGCACCAGGAAACGCACGTCGAAGTGGCGGGTCGGCCGACCCAGCGAGCAGGTGATCGGGTGCACGTCCAGGTGCAGCGGGTCGGGCTCGAGGGTCAGGCCGTCGATGCCGGACTCCTCCCGTGCCTCGCGCAGTGCCGCGGCGGCCAGCGTGGCGTCGTCGGGCTCGCAGTGCCCGCCGAGCTGGATCCACCGGCCCACCCTCGGGTGCAGGGTGAGCAGTACCCGGTTGCCGGAGTGGTCGAGCACCAGCGCCGACGCGGTCAGATGTCCCGGTTCGCACGAGCGCCGGCAGGCGTCGTCCGGGCGCGCGGCCAGGAAGCCCAGGAACGCCTCCCGTAGCGCGCGCTGGGCCGCGCCGGGCGGCACCCAGGCGGCCAGTTCCCGGATGGCCGCGGCGGTGCTCACCACCGCAGCAGGCCGGACTCCGGCCCCCGGGCCGGCCGCGGCGGCGGTGGCGCCAGCGGGTGGCCCACCGCGACCGCGCCGAGCGGGCGCCAGTGCGCGGGCAGACCGAGCACCGTGCGTGTGGTGTCCGCCGCGAAGATCGTCGAGCCCACCCAGCAGGAGCCCAACCCCTCGGCGGCCAGCGCGACCAGCAGCGCCTGCACGGCCGCCCCGCCGGCCACGGTGAACATCGTCGCCTCGGCGGCGTTGCGGGCGGCGTCGGGGTAGTCGTGCGCGCCGTCAGGCACGAGGAACGGCAGCAGCAGCTCCGGAGCCCGGCGCAGGATGTCGCCGCGGGCCAGCCGGCGGGCGATCTCGTCCGCCGGTCGGCCGTCGGCGGCCAGATCGGACCGCCAGCGCGTGGCCAGCGCGTCCAGCAGCGCGGTCCGCCGGGCCGGGTCGCGCACCCAGCCGAACCGGAACGGGGTGGTGTGGTGCGGGGCTGGGGCGGTCAGCGCGGCGGCCACCGCCCGGTCCAGCACCGCCGGGTCGACCGGCTCGGCGGAGAACTCGCGCACCGAGCGGCGGGCCGGCACCGCCTCGCGCCGGCCCCGGGCGAGCGCCTCCTCGGTGCCCAGCCAGAACAGGTCCTCGTCCAGCGGACGAATCAGGTCCGCAGCGGTGGAGCCGTCGTCGACCAGACCGCCGGCCCCGCCTCCCCCGCCGGTCCCGAGCAGGCCCCGCAGCACGGCGACCGGGACCCCGCCGAGCTTGCCTTTCACCAGGTCAGACGCTGCGGCGACCTCGTCGGCGAGGGCCACCTCGGTGACCACCAGCTCGTTGCCCTGGCGGTCACGGGCGCCGGCGTAGCGGTGCAGCACCGGCAGCCCGGCGGAGCCGATCGCCACGTCGGTCTGCCCGACCCGCCAGGTGCGGCCCATGGTGTCGGTGATCACCACCGCAACGTCGCGGCCGGTGCGGCCGCGGATGCCCGCCCGCAGCCGGGCGGCGCTGGCATCCGGGTCGACCGGCAGCAGCGCCAGCTCGTCGGCCGCCACGTTGGAGGCGTCCACCCCGGCTGCGGCCTGCACCAGGCCGATCTTGTTCGCCACGATCAGGGTGCGCCCCTTGCGGGCGAGCACCCGCTCGGTCTCGGCGGCCACCAGCTCGCGGCGCAGCGCGTCGCGGCGCTCCGGGTCGGCCGGAGCGCCGACCACCCGGCCCTCCACCTTGGAGACCACCTTGCTGGTCACCACCAGCACGTCGCCGTCGACCAGCTCCGGTCCGCGCTCGGCGCAGGCGGCCACGACGGCGCCCACCAGGTCGTCGCCGGGGCGGAACTCCGGCAGCCCGGTGACCCCGAACACCTCCAGCCGCCGGGCGGCGTGATCGCCCAGCGGCGCGGTGTCAGACACCGGCGAGCTCGAAGGCGTGCCGGACCATCTTCGCGGTCGCCTCCGGATCGGTCATCAGCAGCGGCACCGAGCGCACGGTGACGCCCGGCACGGCGGCCTCGTCGGTCTCGTGCACCAGCCAGCCGTCGAGCAACCCGTCTCCTGCCCGGGGGCCGTAGTGTCGGCCGACCGCCTCGGCGGTGGTGGCCACCCCGATCGCGTCCAGGCAGGCGTCGGCCATCCCGCGCAGCGGCCGCCCGCCGACAATCGGCGACAGCCCGACCACCGGCGCCGGACCGGCCCGCAGCGCATCCCGGATGCCCGGCACCGAGAGGATCGCTCCGACGCTGACCACTGGGTTGGACGGGGCCAGCAGCACCACGTCCGCGTCGGCGATCGCGGCGAGCACCCCGGGCGCCGGGCCGGCCTGTTCGGCCCCGAGCGAGACGAACCTGCGGGCCGGCAGCCGGCCCTGGTGACGGACCCACCACTCCTGGAAGTGCAGCGCCCGCTGTCCACCGGGCTGGTCGGCGGCCGGGTCGTCGACGATCACGTGCGTCTCCACCCGGTCGTCACTGACCGGCAGCAGCCGTACCCCGGGCTTCCACCGGGCGCAGAGCGCTTCGGTGACCGCGGAGAGCGGGTAGCCCGCGCGCAGCATGCGGGTGCGCACCAGGTGGGTGGCGACGTCGCGGTCGCCGAGGCCGAACCATCCGGGCTCGGCACCGTACGCGGCCAGTTCCTGCTTGATCGTCCACGACTCGTCAGCCCGGCCCCAGCCCCGCTCGCGGTCGATCCCGCCGCCCAGGGTGTACATACAGGTGTCCAGGTCGGGGCACACCCGCAGCCCGTGCAGCCAGATGTCGTCGCCGATGTTGACCAGCGCGGTGACCTGGTGGCCGCGATCGTCAGCTCGGTCGGCGGCGCGGTCGTCGGCGGGGTGCGCCGGTACTCCCAACACCGTCCGCAGCCCGAGCAGGAACCGGGCACCTCCGACCCCGCCGACCAGCGCTACCGCCTTCACCGGCCCAGGGTACGACCACGTCCGGCGGCGCCCGGGCGGGCCCTCACCGTCGGTACAGGGTCCGGCGGAACCGCTCCGGGTAGGCGCGGTCGTAGGCCGCGCCGTCGACGCCGTTCGCACTGACGCACTGCATGATCTGGCCGACGGTGGGCAGCTCGGCCGGGTCGCGATGCCGCTCAGCGTCCCACAGGTGCGAGCGGACCAACGCCTTCGAGCACTGGGCGTAGACGGCCGCGGTGGAGATCACGATGACCGTGGTCGGCTCAGCTCCATGGACCGCGAAGCTCGCCCGCAGCTCCGGATCGCGGGACAGCAGCGCGGTGCCGTTCACCCGCAGCGTGACCCCGATCCCGGGCACCAGGAACAGCAAGCCCAGCCGCGGGTCGAGCACGATGTTGCGCAGGGTGTCCAGGCGGTTGTTGCCCCGCCGGTCGGGCAGCATCAGCGTGCGCTCGTCGGCGACCACCCAGACCGGGCGGGGCGGCGCGGCATGGTTTTCCTCCGTGCGGCCCGCGCGGCCACGAACTGCCGCCGTACGTCCCGTCGAGCGCGGCCCTTCCGAGCCCGTGCATGGTCAACGGCACGGCATCGCTTTTCGATCTTGACCTCGCAGCCATCACGTACTGTTGACCAAGGTCGGACCCGGACGACCGGGCCGGCGGCAGCCGGCACGGGCGCGCACCTCACCGGCGGCAGCCGGCATGGGCGCACCTCACCGGCGGCAGCCGGCACGGCGGTACCGCCGGACGAGCGAGCGGCAGTGGTTCAGATGGTCCGGTAGTCACGGGGGGAGAACCGCGGTCCGAAGCGCGGCCGACGGAACCCGGAGCCCTCGATCAGCCGCACCGCCCGCTGCCGCTGCGGCGCATAGGGCGCCAGCACGGCGAGCATCCCGGCGTCGTCGAGCGGCCGTCCGAGCAGCGCCCAACCCACCACCGACGGAATGTGAAAGTCTCCGAAGCTCACCGCGTCCGGGTCGCCCCAGGCCCGCTGGGCCACCTCGGCGGCGGTCCACGGCCCGATTCCCGGGACCGCGCGCAGCAGGTCGCGTCCGGCCACCCCGCGCAGGCGCGCGGCCGGCTCCAACCGGTGCGCGACCGTCGCGGCGGCCAACAGCGCGCGCCGCCGGGCCGAGTCCACCCCGGCCCGGTGCCATTCCCAGTCGGGCACCGACCGGATCGCGGCCGGCGTGGGTGGCACCCGCATGCCCTGCGCACCGGCCGGGCCGGGCGCCGGCTCCCCGAAGCGGTGGCACAGCTCCCGCCACGAGCGCCGGGCCTCGACGCCGGTGACCTTCTGCTCCAGCACCGCTGGCACCAGCACGTCCCACACCCGCCCGGACGAGCCCAGGCGCAGCGCCGGCAGCTTCCGGCGAGCCTGCTCCACCAGCGGATGGTGGGCCTCGAACCCGGTGTCGTCGTCGTCGGCGCCGAGCAGCGCGGGCACCCCGTCGAGCACCGCCTCCGCGCCGGGACCCCAGGCGCGGGCCAGCACGGCGTCGCCGTCAGACCACCGCAGCGCGAGGGTGGCCGGGCCGTCGGAGGTGGTCGCGGTGCGCCACACCCGGCCGCCGTCGAGCCGCATCGTCGGGTCGCCCCGGCCGCGACGCAACGGGGCCATTACCCCGACCAGGTCGAGCCGGAAGCCGGGTCGCCAGCGCCGGACCAGCGGCCCCGCCCCGCGGGCGGCACCGCGCGCGTCGGCACCCACCGGCCCGGCACCCACCGGCCCGGCACCCACCGGCCCGGCCGCCCCAGTCATCCGCCTGCCGAGAACCGCACCCCGCCGGCCGGCAGGACCACGTCGGGCCACACCCGCGCGCCGGAGCGCAGCTCGCAGTTCTCCCCGACCTCCGCGCGGTCGCCGATCACCGCGTCGCACACCACCGCGCCGGCCCGCACCCGGGACCCGACGCCGAGCACCGAGCGCTCGACCACCGCGCCCGGTTCCACCGCGGCGTCGTCGAACAGCAGCGCGCCGTCCAGCCGGGCCCCGGCACCCACCTCGCAGCCGGCGCCGACCGTGCTGCCGCCGAGCAGCACCGCCTCGGCGGCCACCTTGGCCCCCGGCAGCACCAGCGCGTCCCCGGTCGGGCCGGGCAGCGCGGCCGACGGCGCGAGCCCGCGCACCAGGTCGGCGGAGCCGGCGACCAGATCGGCCGGGGAGCCGAAGTCGCGCCAGTAGGACGTGTCGACGTGCCCGGCGACCATCGCGCCGGCAGCCAGCAGCCCGGGGAACGTCTCGCGTTCCACCGAGACCGGTCGCCCGGTCGGGATGGACTCCAGCACCGAGCGGCGGAAGACGTAGCAACCGGCGTTGATCTGGTCGGTCGGCGGGTCGTCGGTCTTCTCCAGGAAGGCCGTCACCCGCCCGGACCCGTCGGTGGGCACGCAGCCGAACGCGCGCGGGTCCGGCACCCGCACCAGGTGCAATGTCACGTCGGCGTCCGCGCGGCGGTGGGTGTCGACCACGGCGGTCAGATCGGTACCGGCCAGCACGTCACCGTTGAAGATCAGCACGTCGTCGGTGCGCAGCCGGGAGGCGACGTTGCGGATGCCGCCGCCGGTGCCCAGCGGCTCGGTCTCGGTGACGTACTCCAGCTCCAGGCCCAGGGCGGAACCATCGCCGAACTCGTCGGCGAAGGTGCTGGCCAGGTAAGACGTGCCGAGCACCACGTGCCGCACGCCGGCCATCCGGATCCGGGAGAGCAGGTGGGCCAGGAAGGGAACCCCGGCGGTCGGCAGCAGCGGCTTGGCCCGGGACAGGGTGAGCGGCCGCAGCCGGGTGCCCTGCCCGCCGACCAGCACCACCGCGTCCACGTCGTGCAGCGTCACGGCGCTCCTTGATACGTCAGCACTCGTAGAGATCGACGCCACCGAGACCGGCGACGTGAGGTCGATGACGATCCGCTCGACCGCGCGGCCAGCCTACCGAGCGGTGCTCAGCGGCCGGCCCGCCGCACCGCCATCCGGGAACGGGCGCCGAGCCCGAGCCGCAATGCCAGCCGTAGCGGTGCCCAGCCCGGACCGGGGTGGCGGTCGGCGAGGAACCGGTAGGCGCTGCGGTGGTGCTCGGCGAGCATCCGGGCGGAGGTGCCAGGGTTCGCGGTGGTCGCGTGCCCGCCGGTGTGCACCACCTCGGAGGCGGGTACGTACCGGTTGCGCCAGCCGGCGAGGGTCAGCCGCTCGCCGAGGTCGACGTCCTCGAAGTACATGAAGTAGCGGGAGTCGAACCCGGCGACCGAGTCGAACGCGGCCCGGCGCAGCAGCAGGCACGATCCGGACAACCAACCGGCGTCCCGCTCGGTGATCTCGTTCTCGGACTGCCGGTAGGCGCGGGTCCACGGGTTGGCCGGCCACACCGTGCCGAACACCGCGTGCCCGATGCCCCGGCCCAGCGACGGGACCAGCCTGGCCGAGGGGAAGACCGCGCCGTCGGCGTCCCGGATGAGCGGGCCGAGTGCGCCGGCCCTCGGGGTCCGGGTGCCCGCCGCGAGCAGTTCGTCGAGCGCCCCAGGTTGCCAGACGACGTCGGGGTTGGCCACCACGACCCAGCCCACCTCGGAGTCCAGGCCAGCGATGGCCCGGTTCGCGGCACTGCCGTAGCCGAGGTTCTCGCCGATCCGCAGCAGCTCGACGTTCGGCCGCCCGGCGGCCCGCTCAGGAGCCCCGTCGACCGAGCCGTTGTCGGCCAGCACCACCGTGTGCGGACGGGTGGTCGCCTTGTCCAGTGAGTCCAGGAACGCGGTGAGCGACTCGCCCGGGGAGTAGGTGACGGTCACCACCGCCAGCTCGTCGCCGTACACCGGGCGATCGTATCCGGGCCCGGGTCGTCGACGACCACGGGCGGGGCGGCTAGAGCCGGGGACCGATCCGCGCGTCGTCGGCGGACGAGGTGGTCAGCGGCCAGTAGGACCAGTCGTTCGAGGTGCCGCCGAGCAGCTCACCCTCGACGGTACGCGGGCTGTCGATCTCGACACTGGCCAAGCGGGTGTGCAGTCGCTCGCACTCCCGACACGCGTCGACGCCCAGCCACAGCGCGACACCGAGAAGCAGTCCCAGGAGAACCCATTCGAGTCCCATGCAGTGAGAAACGAGGCTGTGCGCCGAGGGGTGTGTCCTGAGCGACATACGGCAGGCAGTTCACCCGATCGGACTAGCGGTAAGGATGGCCTTACTCATGACTTTCCGGATATGGCCGGTCGAGCGACGAACGGTCCACCTGAACGGCCGAGCGGAGTTGCTCCCGCCAATGCGACATCTGCCGCAGGCCAGCCGTCGTCCAAGATCGGCTGGACAGCACCGACCAGGCCGGCCGCGGCGCCGGGCGGGGGAAGCGCTCCGAGGAGCACGGCCGCACCCGCTCCGGGTCCTCGCCGAGCTCCTCGAACACCGCACGGGCCAGTTCGAACCAGCTCGCCCGCCCGCCGCCGACGCAGTGGTAGGTGCCGAACGGCGCACCCGACCGGGCCAGCTCCACCAGCCCCTCGGCCAGCGGTCGCGACCAGGTGGGGCTGCCGACCTGGTCGTCCACCACGTCCAGGGTGGGCCGCCGGTGGCGCAGCCCGGCGATCGTGCGGACGAAGTTGCGCCCGGCCCCGCCGTAGAGCCAGGCGGTGCGCACAACGTAGTGCCGGTCGGTGGCGGCCCGGACCGCCCGCTCGCCGGCCTCCTTGGTCACCCCGTACACCCCCAGCGGCCTGACCGGGTCGTCCACCTCGTAGGGGCGCGGGCCACAAGCGGCGGGTACGCCCGGCGAGGCCCCGCCGGGAAGGACCCTGCTGGGAAGGACCCTGCTGGGAAGGACCCTGCCGGGAAAGACCCTGCCGGGAAAGACATAGTCGGTGGACACGTGTACCAGCGTCGCGCCCAGCTCGGCGCAGCCGGCCGCCAACCGGGCCGGGCCGTGCTCGTTCACCGCGGCCGCGCCGGCCGGGTCGGCCTCGGCGGCGTCCACGTCGGTCCAGGCGGCCGCGTTGAGCACCACCAGCGGACCGCTTCCCCGCCCGGCGCCCGCCCAGGCCCGCAGCGCCGCGGTCACCCCGTCGCCGGACAGGTCGAGCTCGGCGCGCCCGGCGGCGGTCACGTCCTGCCCGGCCAGCGCGCCTACCAGGTCGGCGCCGAGCTGGCCGTGGGCGCCGGTCACCAACCAGCGGGTACGTCCGGTCACTTGTGCTCAGCCACCCCGCCGCCGGTGGCCGCCGCCGACTTCATCCCCCGGGCCAACTCGGCGCGCGCCCGAAGCGGTTCCCACCACGCCCGGTTGTCGCGGTACCAGGCCACCGTGGCGGCGATGCCGTCGGCGAACGCGACCGTCGGCGCGTACCCCAGCTCGGCGGTGATCTTGCCGATATCCACCGAGTAGCGCCGGTCGTGGCCCAGCCGGTCGGCCACCGGCTCCACCATCGACCAGTCGTGACCGGTGGCCGCCAGCAGCACCTCGGTGAGCTCCCGGTTGGTCAGCTCGGTGCCGCCGCCGATGTTGTAGATCTCGCCCGCGCGCCCGCGCTCGGCCACCAGCGCGATGCCCCGGCAGTGGTCCTCGACATGCAACCAGTCGCGCATGTTCAGCCCGTCGCCGTACAACGGCACAGCCCGGCCGTCGAGCAGATTGGTCACGAACAGCGGGACGATCTTCTCCGGGAACTGGTAGGGCCCGTAGTTGTTGGAGCACCGGGTGACGCACACGTCCAAGCCGTAGGTGCGGTGGTAGGCCCGGGCGACCAGGTCGGCACCGGCCTTGGCAGCCGAGTACGGTGAGTTCGGCTCCAGCAGATGGCCCTCGGTCCACGAGCCTTCGGCGATCGAGCCGTACACCTCGTCGGTGGACACGTGCACGAACCGGCCAACGCCGTGCTCGAGGGCCGCCTGCAACAGCACCTGGGTGCCCGCGACGTTGGTGGAGACGAAGTCGGCGGCACCGACGATGGAGCGGTCCACGTGTGACTCGGCGGCGAAGTGCACCACCAGGTCGGTGCCCGCCATCAGCCGCTCCACCAGGGTGGCGTCCCGGATGTCGCCGTGCACGAACCGGTAGCCCGGGCAGGCGGCGACCTCAGCGAGGTTGCTCAGCGAGCCGGCGTAAGTGAGCAGGTCGAGCACCGTGACGTGTACCTCACCGAAGGTTGGGTACGCTCCGGTCAACGTCCGACGGACGAAGTGCGACCCGATGAACCCGGCTCCGCCGGTGACCAGGATGCGCATGCGGATCAGTCTGGCATGGCGGTGGGGGCCCCCAGCGAGGACACGAACGAGGAGAGCCCGAGATGCGGTCAGGCCCGTCCACCTCCGGGGGTCGCACGGGCCTGCGGGTGCTGGTCGCGCTGCTGTCCGCGGTGGTCCTGGTGGGCACCGGGATCGGCTGGAACCTCTACCGCGACCTCAGCGGCGGCCTGATCACCAGCGACGTCATCACCGGGCGGCTCGGCGGCGGCAAACCCCCCGGCACCGACCAGAACATCCTGCTGGTCGGGGTGGACAGCCGGACCGACGCCCGAGGCCGGCCACTGTCCAAGAAGTTGCTCGCCGAGCTGCGCAGCGGAGCCGAGGAGGGCGTGCTCAACTCCGACACGATCATCCTGATCCACGTCCCGGCCGACGGCAGACGGGCGACCGGCATCTCGATCCCCCGCGACAGCTACGTCGACATCCCGAGGCAGGGCAAGGGAAAAATCAACTCGGCGTATCCGATCGCCAAGATCGAGGCTGCCGCTGAGCTGCGCGAGGAGGGGCTCGACGACACAGCGGTGGAGCTGGAGAGCGCCACCGCCGGTCGCACCGCGTTGATCAAGACCGTGGAGCGGCTCACCGGCGTCACCGTGGACCACTACGCCGAGGTCAACCTGCTCGGCTTCTACAACCTGACCAACGCCGTGGGCGGCGTCGAGGTCTGCCTGAAGTCGCCGGTCAACGAGTACCGGTCGGGTGCCCGGTTCCCGGCCGGCCGCCAGACGATCAGCGGCGGGGCCGCACTGGCGTTCGTTCGCCAGCGCTACGAGCTGCCCGAGTCCGACTTCAGCCGGATCCGTCGCCAGCAGGTGTTCCTCGCCGCCGTCGCCCGCAAGATCCTCTCGGCCGGCACCCTGGCCAACCCGGCCAAGCTGCAGGCCCTGGTCGAGGTGGCCAAGGAGTCGGTCGTGCTGGACACCGGCTGGGACGTGCTCGCGTTCGCCCGCCAGGCCTCCGACCTGGCCGGCGGCAAGATCGAGTTCCTGACCGTGCCGACCGCCGGGGCGGAGAACAACTCCAGCGGCGACGTCGTGCTGCTCGATCCCGACGAGGTGCAGGAGTTCGTCGCCGAGCGGACCGGCGCCAAGCCGACCCCGGCCAGCGCCTCCCCGGAGTCGGTCGAGACGATCTCCCCGGCCACGCTCACCGTCGAGGTGCGCAACGGCACCGGCCGGGCCGGGTTGGCCGCCCAGGTGTCCGAGGAGCTGACCGACCGGGGCTACGGCGAGGGCCGGGTGAGCAACAGTACCGAGCAGACCCGTTCGTCGGTGCACTACGCGCCCGGCGAGACCACCGCCGGTGACCAGGTGGCCCGGGCCCTCGGCGGGCTCGACGCCGAGGAGGACGCCGAGGTGCCCAGTGGGCGGGTGCGGGTGTTCCTCGGCTCGGACTTCTCGCTGTCCGACATCGAGTCCGCGTCCGACGACAGCTCTTCGTCGGCCCGGGCGAGCAGCAGCAGCCGCAGCAGCCGCGCGACCGCGAGCAGTTCGGCGACCCCGCCCCCGCCACCGATCACCGCGGACGGCGTGCCGTGCGTGGACTGAGCCGCCAGCGAGTGAGCATCGCAGCGAGCGCCAGCGAGCGAGGAGCGCAGTGAGCGTCGGCGGCGAAGCACCAGCACCAACCCTCACCGATGCGCTGCTCGGCACTCGGCTGGCCCGGGACCCGGCCGGCCCGCTGGTCACCTACTACGACGACAGCTCCGGTGAGCGGATCGAGCTGTCCGCCACCACCTTTGCCAACTGGGCGGCCAAGTCGGCCAACCTGCTGCGCGACGAGTGCGACCTGGAGCCTGGCGGCCGGATCGCGGCACTGCTCCCGGCACACTGGCAGACCCTCGCGGTCCTGCTCGGGGCCTGGTGGTGCGGGGCCGAGGTGAGTGCCGACCCGGCCGGCGCCGACGTCGTCTGCTGCGACGCCGACCGGCTGGACACCGCGCTGGACGCCGGCGCGGGCGTGGTGGTCGCGCTGTCGCTGCACGCGTTCGGCACCGGCATACCCGGGCTGCCACCCGGCGTGCTCGACTACGCGGGCGAGGTCCGCCCGCACGGCGACGTCTTCGTGCCCGACGGCCCGGTCGACGGACCGGTGCTGGACGGCGCGGACCTGGAGTCGGTGTTGACCATCGCCCGGGCAGCCGCCGCCTCGGCCGACTTCGGCGCCGGCGATCGGGTACTGACCACCCGGGACTGGTCGGTCGGCGACGGGTTGGTCGAGGTGCCGCTCGCGGTGCTGACCGCCGGGGCGTCGCTGGTGCAGTGCCGCAACGCCGACCCCGACGCGCTGGACCGCCGAATAGCCACCGAGCGGGTCACCCGCCGCGTCTAGCACCTGCCCACCCGTGCGGCCGCCCCACCGCGCTACCCCGCCTGCGGCGCTACGGCCGCCCCGCCGCGCCGCCCCGCCGCGCCCAACTCCGGCCCGTCGCCCCTCCTGCGGCGCGCCCCACTCCGGCCGGCCGCCCCTCCTGCGGCGCGCCACTCCGGCCCGCCGCCGCGCCTGCGACGCACAGAGTGATCACCTTTACGTCAGGCAGGTTCTGCGCCGCTGGAATCTGACCGGTGTCCAATTGATCATCGACCCTTGGGAGCAAACCGCCCCGTCTGCACGGCGACTGGCGGTCGGCAGGTGGTACCCAGAGCGAGCCGGGCCTTGCGCGCATATTGTAACAGCGTTACATTTAGTTCGTAACGGAGTTATCGAACCGGTCGGACGGGAGCAACGCCATGTCCAACGCCTACCTCGAAGGCAACTTCGCGCCGGTGCGCGAGGAGCTCACCGCTGTCGACCTGCCGGTCACCGGCAGCATCCCCGGGTATCTCGACGGCCGGTACCTGCGCAACGGGCCGAACCCGGTCGCCGAGGTCGACCCGGCCACTTACCACTGGTTCACCGGTGACGGCATGGTGCACGGCGTGCGGCTGCGCGACGGGGCTGCACAGTGGTACCGCAACCGGTGGGTCCGGGGTCCCGCAGCGGCCCGCGCCCTCGGCGAGCCGGAGCCGGGACCCGGCCGGGGCAGCGCCCCGCTCACCGCGATCGGCGCCAACACCAATGTCATCGCGCACGCCGGTCGCACGCTGGCGCTGGTCGAGGGCGGGGTGGCCAACTACGAGCTCACCGACGAGCTGGACACCGTCGGGCAGTGGGACTTCGACGGCACCCTGCCCGGCGGCTACACCGCCCACCCCAAGCGCGACCCGAAGTCCGGCGAGTTGCACGCGGTGTCGTACTTCTTCGGCCGGGGCAACACCGTGCAGTACTCGGTGATCGGCGCCGACGGCCGGGCCCGGCGCACGGTCGACGTGACGGTCACCGGCAGCCCGATGATGCACGACTTCTCGCTCACCGAGGACCACGTGATCTTCTACGACCTGCCGGTGACGTTCGACCCGGCCCAGGTCACCGCCGCCGCCCCGATGCCCCGGGCGCTGCGCAGTCCGGCCCGGCTGGTGATGTCCGCACTGATCGGGCGGGTGCGGGTGCCCGACCCGATCACCGCGATGCTCGACCGCTCCGTCCCGGCGAACAGTTTCCTGCCCTACCGCTGGAACCCGGACTACCCCGCTCGGGTCGGCGTGATGCCCCGCGCCGGCGGCAACGACGACGTCCGCTGGTTCGACGTGGAGCCCTGCTACGTCTACCACCCGCTGAACGCCTACGACTCCGCGGACGGGACGAACATCACCCTCGACGTCGTGCGGCATCCGAAGATGTTCGCCACCGATCTACGCGGACCGAACGAGGGCCCCCCCACCCTGGACCGCTGGACGGTGGACCTGGCCGACGGCAAGGTCCGGGAGAGCCGGTTGGACGATCGACCGCAGGAGTTCCCCCGGGTCGACGAGCGGCTGGTCGGCCGGTGCCACCGCTTCGGCTACGCGATGCAGACCATGCCCGGCACCGGCGCCGTGGCCGGCGACTCGGTGCTCAAGCACGACCTGGTCGGCGGCCGTACCGAAGCCAGGAGCTTCGGCCCCGGTCAGCGGGCCGGCGAGTTCGTCTTCGTGCCGGCGAGTCCGGACGCGGCCGAGGACGACGGGGTGCTGCTCGGGTTCGTCTACGACGGCGGCGCCGACCGCAGCGACCTGGTGATCCTGGACGCCGCCACCCTGGAGACCGTCGGGCGGGTGCACCTGCCGGCCCGGGTACCCAACGGCTTCCACGGCAACTGGGTGCCGACGACCAGCTGACCATCGGGCCGGGCCTGGAGATGTCGCCTGGACCACCGGGGCATGACACACAGGGCTGATGCATCCGCCACAATGTCGCTGCCGGTCACCATCCCTGGTTAGCTGCGCACAACTGCGCCGGGATGGGCCCGGCGGCGGCGCGACGAGCCGCGCCGGCTGGCGGAGGGAGTACCCGGGTGCGGGACGACGAAAGGCCGGGACCGCCCCCCGAGCAGCGGGCGGACCAGAGCCGCTCCGGCTGGTCGCCCGAGCCGACCCCGGAGCCCGGCTGGTCGCGGGAGCCCGGCTGGTCGCGGGAGCCCGGCTGGTCCTCGGACCGGCCGCGCGGCGCGTCGGAACCGCCGCACGAGCCCGCGCCGAGACCGCCGAGCTGGCGCGACGGGCTCTACCGCACGGTGTCGATGCTGCTGATCGCGGTGCTGAGCGTGACCGGGTTCGTCGCGGTCCACCAGGCCGACCAGGCCGCCACCGAGCTGGCCCGGCAACGCGCCATCGCGGCCGCGCCCAAACCGGTGCGCGGCCCGTTCAGCCCGGCCGAGATCGACGCCCTGGCGAACAAGGTCACCCCGATCCTGGTCGACGTGGAGACCGAGAACGCCAACCTGCTGATAGCCGGCGCGGGCACCGGAATCGTGCTCGGACCGGCCGGCGAGGTGCTGACCAACAACCACGTGATCAACGGTGCCACCACCATCGAGGTGGTCACCAAGAACAACGGCAGGCGCTACCCGGCCACTGTGCTCGGCTACGACCGCAACCACGACGTAGCTCTGTTGAAGATCAAGAATCCGCGGGGGCTGGCGACCGCGGCCGTCGGGGACTCCTCAGGCGTGCGCATCGGCGAGCCGGTGCTGGGCATCGGCAACGCCGGCGGCAAGGGCGGCAAGCCGGTCCGGGCTCCCGGCAAGGTCACCGGGCTCAACCGCTCGATCAGTACCCGTGACGAGCTCACCGGCAGCAGCGAACAGTTGCGGAAGCTGATCGAGGTGGCGGCGAGCATCGCTCCCGGGCACTCCGGCGGCCCGCTGGTCAACGAGGCCGGCCAGGTGATCGGGGTCACCACCGCCGCCTCGGTCAACTTCAAGACCAGCACCCCGAACGGAGTCGGCTTCGCGATCCCGATCAACCAGGCGATGGAGATCGTCCGGGTGATCCGCGCCGGCCGCTCCACCGACCAGGTACACGTGGGGCCGACCGGGGTGCTGGGCATCGCGGTGTCCGGGCCCGCCGTGCGCGAGGACGGCAGCATCCCGCCGGGTGCCAAACCCGGCGCCGAGGTGAACGTGGTGGGCTTCGACTCACCGGCCGGCGACGTCGGACTGGTCGAGGGTGACACCATCGTGCGGCTGGACGGGTCGGCGGTGGACTCGCCGACCCACCTGGTGGCGATCGTGGGCCGGCACGGCCCCGGCGCCCGGCTGCCGATGGAGTGGGTCACCGCAGCCGGTCAGCGCAGGTCCGCCACGGTCACCCTGGCGGAGGGCCCCCCGCTCTGACCGGGGAACGGGTCGCACCGACCCGGCCGCGCTGACTCGACTCAGCCGCCGTCCGCCTCGACCGTCTGGTCGGTACCGGCCCGGTGGAAGCGGATGCGCAACAGATGCCGGCGCGAGTCGGTGAACCCGTTGCGACCGTGCAGTGCCACGTGGTTGTCCACGATGAGCACCCCGTCGGTGGGAATCACGGCGTGGTACTCATCCGGGCGGGCCACCAGGTGCCGGTAGACCACGTCGAACGCGTCGCGGACCTCGGCACCGACCTTGTCCGACTTCGCGACCAAGCCCTTCTCGACCTTGTCCTTACGGAAGCGCCACAGCGGCTCGCCACCGATCAGCGGCCGGTACATGTAACCGTCGTCCTCGGCGTTGCCGTCGCGACGAAACGCCTTGGGCACCCGCATCGGCAGCTTTACCTCGGACAGCACCCGCACCGCGTCGCGCCCCTCGGCGGTGGCCTCCAGCTCGCGCAGCAGCACCCGGCCGTCGGCCAGGAAGGTCTGCCCGCCGCCGCAGTCGGCCTGCTGGGCGGAGTACAGCAGGAAGTAGCGATCCGGGTTGATCGCGAACGACGCGTCGGTGTGGTACTCGGCCTCCCGGTCGTTCTCCGAGAAGCTGGAGTACTTGGGTGCACCGGTCTGCGGCGCGCCCTTGTCCATGACGTCCCAGACCACCTTGTTGTCCACCGGGTGGGCGAAGGTGACATCGCCCATCAGCACCGCGAAGGCGAACATCGCCCGGCGCTGCGCGTCGATCTCCAGCTGGGCCAGACCCAGCTCGCGCACCACGATGCCGCAGGCCCCGTCGGCGAACGTCCGGTGCACCCGCTCGGCCAGCGCGACCGACCGCGGCGCGGCGGCGGCCAGCCGTTCGCGCAGGCCGGCGTGGTCCCTCGGCACGGTCAGGTCCGCGCCGGCGACGGGGCCGTAGACCTCCGCGAGAACCGCGTCGATCCGGTTCAGGTCGGCGGCCAGCGGTTCGGCGTTGCCGAACTCGACGATGCTGGCCATGGACGACGTGTCGCGGGCTGTCGAGAGACCAACTGACATGGGTACTCCTCCTCGGTGCCGACCTGCGCACTACCGCGCGCGACCGTACACCCGGGTGGAGCAGCCTCAGCCCACCAGGCCCTCGAGCAGCCGGCGGGTGTCACGGGATGGGCCGGTGCACGTTCTCCTTCGATCCGCCGCCGGCGCCGTCGGCGATCCGGTCCTCGGCGATCCACGGCCCCTCGATCGACGGGTCGAGCACGCCGTCCTCCAACCACACGTAGCGGTCGGCCAGCACCCGGCGGGCCAGCTCCCGGTCGTTGTCATCGGAGTTGGACCATAACCCGCTGAACAGGCCGTCGACCCGCACCCTGGCCTGCTGGCAGAAGGCGTCGGCCAGCTCGGCGGCGCTGCCACCCTCCGGGTCGCGCTGCGCGCGCACACACACCGCGCTCATCGCGAACAGCTCGGCCCCGATGTCCACGATCCGGCCCAGGAAGCGCTGCTTGTACTCCAGCTTCCCCTGCCATCGGGACATGCCGTAGAAGGTGCTGCGGGCCAGCTTTCGGGACGAGCGCTCGACGAACCGCAGATGGGTGGCCAGCGGACCGAACTCGGCGAACGAGCGCGGCGCCTGGCCCTTGCCGGCGACCAGCTTGGGCAGCCACTTGGCGTAGAACACCCCGGCCTTGCCTGCGGCCTGGGCCTTGGCCTTCAGCTCGACCTCCGGGTCGATGATGTCGCCGGCCACCGACAGATGCGCGTCGACGGCCTCCCGGGCGATCAGCAGGTGCATGATCTCGGTCGAGCCCTCGAAGATCCGGTTGATCCGCATGTCGCGGAGCATCTGCTCGGCCGGCACCCCGCGCTCGCCGCGGGCCGCCTGCGATTCAGCGGTCTCGAACCCACGACCACCGCGGATCTGCACCAGCTCGTCGGCCACCAGCCAGGCCATCTCCGAGGCATAGAGCTTGGCCAGCGCGGCTTCGATCCGGATGTCGTTGCGGTCCTCGTCGGCCATCTCGCTGGACAGGTCCGTGACCGCTTCCAGGGCGTACGCGGTGGCCGCGATGAACGCGACCTTGCCGGCGACCGCCTCGTGGTCGCCAACCCGCTTGCCCCACTGAACCCGCTCCCGGGTCCACTCTCGGGCGATCTTGAGGCACCACTTGGCCGTGCCGGTGCAGACCGCGGGCACCGACAGCCGTCCGACGTTCAGGGTGGACAGCGCGATCTTCAGGCCCTGCCCCTCCTTGCCGATCCGGTTGGCGCCCGGCACCCGCACGTCGGTGAACCTGGTGACCCCGTTCTCGATGCCGCGCAGACCCATGAACGAGTTGCGCTTCTCCACCACCACCCCGGGCGCCGCGGCCTCAACCACGAACGCGGTGATGCCGCCACGGTGTCCCTCGCTCTTGGGCACCTGCGCCATCACCACCAGCAGGTCGGCGACCACGCCGTTGGTGGTCCACAGCTTTACCCCATTGAGCAGGTAGTCCTCGCCGTCCGGCACGGCGGTGGCGCCCATCCGGGCCGGATCGCTGCCGACGTCGGCCTCGGTGAGCAGGAATGCGGTGACCTGCTTGGCGCAGCGGGGCAGCCACACCGTCTTCTGCTCCTCGGTGCCGAACATCTTGATCGGCTGGGGCACCCCGATCGACTGATGAGCGGACAGCAACGTCGACAAGGTGGGGTGCAACGACCCGGCCAGTGCGCAGGCCTTGTTGTAGTAGACCTGGGACAGGCCAAGGCCGCCGTACTCCGTGGGGATCTTCATCCCGAACGCGCCGAGGTCACGCAGGCCCTGGACTACCCGGTCGGGGATGCGGTCCTCCCGTTCGATCTGGTACGGATCGATCGCGGTCTCGCAGAACGCCCGCATCTGGGCGAGGAACTTCTCACCCCGCTCGATCCCGGCCGGGTCACCCACCGGGTGCGGATGCACCAGGTCCAGCCGGAACCGCCCGAGGAACAGTTCCTTGGCGAAGCTCGGTTTCTTCCAGTCCGTCTCCCGAGCCGCCTCGGCGACCTGCCGGGCCTCTTGCTCGGTGACGTTCGCCTGCTGACCGCTCGTCGTCGCCATGCTCGCCCTCCCGCTGTCGCCCGTTGTGACGACCGTAACGCGGACCGGCACCCGACGCCCAGAACGTCGTCCCACGTCCGAGTGAGAACGGTCGGGAATACCCGATCTGCACTCGCTGGCGCTCGCTGCGATGCTCACTCGCCGCGGCTCAGTCCCAGGCTTCGAGGGAGTCCAGGTCGTCGATCGCGGCGGTGATCCGGGTGATGAACGCGCGCGAGGTCTCCTCCGGCTGCATCTTCGGCGCCTCCGGCGGCTGACCGAGGGTGCCGGTCCACCAGGCCAGGGCGGCGAACATCTGCTGGCGGTAGTGCCGGAACGCCTCCTCGCCGTCCAGCTTCGGCCCGCCCCGGGCGGCCAGCTCGTCGACGTAGTAGGCCACCAGGTCCCGCTCCCAGGCTCGCCGGTCGTCCGGGGTGAGCCCGGTGGACAGGGTGTAGGCGACGTCCCGGCTCCAGGTGCCCTTGCTGGCGCACTGCCAGTCGTTGAGGCCCATCTCGCCGTCGCCGGTGATGTGCCAGTTGCCCAGATGGCCGTCCGAGTGGATCAACGTGCGGGGCCGGCGCCGGTTGTCATCCACACAGCGCAGGGTGGCCGGCCAGATTTCGTCGGCGCGGGCGAACAACCGCGGCGGGATCAGGTCTTGCGCCTGGACCAGGCCGCGCGCGCAGGCCGGCCCGAACCCGGCCAGCTCGACGGTGATGGCGAAGAACGTCTCCCAGTTGTTGAACACCTCCAGCGTGGTGTCGAGCTCGGGGCTGTCGAAGTAGGCGGCGTGCAGCGTGGCCAGCGCCCGAAGCTGGCTGCGCGCCTGCTCCTCGTCCAAGGTGTCGCGGAAGGTGGTGAACCGGGCGACGTCGCCCAGGTCGCGCATGATCACTATGGAGTTGAAGGTGGTGGGGTCCCAGCGGGCGAACAGCGCCTCGGGGGCGTGGATGTCCAGCCCCGGCCGGACCAGGTTGAAGAACGACGCCTCGGCCGCCACGCCGCCGTTCATGCCCAGGATGAACCGACTGCCCAGCGACTGGGTGCCCTTGCAGAACACGCTGGCTGGCATCCCGGCGGCCAGGCCGGCGTCGTTCCAAGTCAGAAAGATCCGGCGGCGGCTGGAGGTGCCCTCGGAAGGAGCATCCAGCCGGAGCGTGGTGACCTGGGCGCCGGGGTGCGCGCCGGCAAGGACCGCGGTCAGCCAGGCCGGGGTGACGTCTTCGTAGCTGATCGGCAGGTCGTCCGGCTCGGTCAGCTCGCGGTTCGCGGCCCGCTCGGTCTCGAGGTGGAACTGCTTGGTGATCTCTTCGAAGGTGACGCTCATGGGTCGATACTTCCCGAGTACGAGACGACCCCCGGGCTGCTCCACACATTCGTGTGGCCGAGCTGGACTAATGCTCGGAAACCCGGGGGTCGGGTGACTGTCGGGGATTACCGGCACCGGACCGGCTTCCATCGACCGTCAGGATTCTCGGTGCTAGCGGACAGCCACCTCACAAGTCCAATGGCTACTCAACGCTGGACCACCTCCTCTCCTGTGTCCCGCCACAGTAGATGCGCGCGGCCGAGGCGGCAACGACGATTCGGCAGGCTGCTTCCACGTATCCACCTCTGTGCCACAGACGGTGTTACGCGTTGGTGCTCTCCACGGTGGTCGCCGCGCCCGCCTCGACCGGCTCCTGGACCAGCTCGTTCCACCCTTCGATCGAGGTCGACGGACGCTCCACCAAGGTTCTGGTGGAGCAGCTTCAGGCCATCGACCCGGACCGCCGCCTGGCCCGCAAGGTGGGCCGGATCTCCGCCGTCGAGCAAATCGCGATCGACGACGCGCTGAAGCTGGTGCTCGGACTCTTCTGATCTTGGACCTGCTGCCTGAACCAGCGCGAGATTGCCGGGCGCGATCTGACAGTCACTCGCTCAGCACCGCAACGAGCTTGCTGGCACCAGGAACGCAGCCACGGGACCCGCGGCCATAGGCCAACGCTGTTCACCACGCGGCCACCCAGCCGAGGTTAAAGTCAGCGTTGTCTGCAGGATCCGCGCACCGGCGAGCGTGTGGTGTCACTGCCTCGCTTGACCGACCGTCATTGTCGGCCATTCGAGCCCATTGATCCCAGATCAACTCTCCGACCGCAGAGGTGGCCAGCGGATGCGCTATCAGCAGGTGCCTCGAACCGCCGCGTTCGACTCGCCCCACACCACACTCAGCGGATCGTCGCCGGCCAGCCGGCACCCGAGACGATTGATATTCGTCACGCCCGCGGGAACCATCATCCCGTGGACGGAACGCATCGTTACGGATCATCAGCGTTCACCCCGGCTCTTCGTGAGCGGGTTGGCGTGTCCGTGTCCGGATAGACGAAGGTGCCCCGCTACCAGGAGAGACTGTGCTTGCTGAGGGCCCAGTTCATCCGAGTAGAGGAGCACTTTCGAGGTGCAGGCTATAACGACGCGTCCGCGGATCACCGCTACGGCCGACGGCGAGGGTGTGGTGTCGCATGCCGGGTCGCGGCTGCTGGCCGACGTCGCCGATCGGACGACGCTGACCGCGGAGCTGTCGGGCGTGCTGACCGGGTTGCGCAAGCCGCGAGCCCGCCATGATCCGGGGCGGGTGCTGGTCGATATGGCCGTCGCGGTGGCTGACGGCGCGACGACGATCTCGGACGTCGCGGTGCTGGCCGATCAGGCGGAGTTGTTCGGCGCGGTCGCGTCGGACTCGACGTGTTGGCGGCTGCTGGATCAGCTCGACCGCGTTCAGCTGAACGCGGTCGCCCGGGCTCGGGCGGCCGCGCGGGAGGTGGTGTGGGCCCAGCGGGCCGAGCTCACCGGGCAGGTGTTCCCGCCGGCGAAGGCGGCCGGGCGGGTCGGGCGTGTCCTGCCGGGTCTGGTGATCGATCTGGACGCCTCGGTCGTGGTCTGTCACAGCGAGAAGGAGCACGCGGCGCCGACGTTCAAGAAGACCTTCGGCTATCACCCCATGCTCGCGTTCTGCGACAACACCGGCGAGTTCCTCGCCGCCACCCTGAGGCGCGGCAACGCCGGCAGCAACACCGCCGCCGACCACATCAGCGTCCTGGACGCCGCCCTGTTGCAGCTGCCCGATGCCCACCGTCACGGCACCCCGATCCTGATCCGCGCCGACACCGCCGGCTGCACGAAGGAGTTCCTCGCCCACATCCGGGCACTGCGGGAGCAGTCGGTGAGCTGCGAGTTCTCCGTCGGCTGGCCGATCAGGGACAAGGAACGCGCGGCGATCACGGCCATCCCGAAGACGGTCTGGGCGGACGCGATCAACGCCGACGGCGGCCACCGCGACGGCGCCGGCCTGGCCGAGATCACCCACGCCCTGCCCAAGACGGCGTTGGAGAACTACCCGGCCGGGATCCGGGTGATCGTGCGCCGCGAACGCCCCCACCCCGGCGCGCAGCTCGACGCCTTCGAAGAGCGTGACGGCTGGCGCTACACCGCCTTCGCCACCGACACCGCGACCGGCCCACCTCGACGCCCGCCACCGCGCACACGCCCGGGTCGAAGACCGCATCCGCTGCGCCAAGGACACCGGCCTGGACCACATCCCGTCACGGACATTCGCGATCAACCAGGCGTGGCTGACCGTGGTCATGCTCGCCGTCGACCTCATCACTTGGACCCAGCACCTACTCCTGCACGGCGAGTTGGCCAAGGCCGAGCCCAAGACCCTGCGCTACCGGCTGCTGCACGTCGCCGCGAGGCTGACCCGAGGCCAACGCCGGCTCCGGCTACGCATCCAACGCTCCTGGCCCTGGGCCCACCAGCTCGCCGCCGCGTTCACCCGTCTCGCCGCGCTGCCCGCCCCCGCGGTTGACCTTCCGATCCCGACACGACGAGCGGCGGGAGCTACCGGCAGAACAAGCATGCCGGCCACTCCGGCATGCCTACCCGAGAATCCACGAGCGAGAAGATCGTCAACCCAGAACCCAAGATCAGCTCACCGGTTCACGAATGACCAGGGTTCACACCTGTTCGCGGCCTGCAGCGACGGTAGCCTGTGTCGCAAATAGCGAACTGACTGCTAGCATCCTGCAACATGAGAACGCTCTACCTGCGAAACGTGCCGGAGGACGTCGTCGAGCGACTGGAGCGGCTCGCGGCATATGAGGGGATGTCGGTGGGAGCGTTGGCCGTGCGCGAGCTCGCGGAGGTCTCGCGCCGAGCGGACAACCCGGCGCTGCTGGGGGCACTGCCCGATTTCGGAGTCGACGTGGCGACGATTGCCGAGGACGTCGAGGCCGGGCGCGCAGTGCGGTGATCGTGGTCGACGCCTCGGCCGCGCTGTCCGCCCTGCTCAACGCCGGGGTGGCTCGGGACACGCTGAGCCGCGAGCAACTGCACGCTCCGCACCTCATCGACTCCGAGGTCGCCAGCGGACTGCGTCGCCGGGTGGTTTCCGGGGCACTACCGGACGCGGCCGGATGGACCGCCCTGGACACCTGGCGCCGCCTCGCAGTGGTTCGCCACCCGTTGTTCACGGTGCTCGACCGGGTCTGGGAGCTACGAGCGAACGTCTCCGCCTACGACGCCGGGTACGTGGCGCTCACCGAGAGCCTCGGCTGCGGCCTGCTGACCGCCGACGCGCGCCTCGCCCGCGCTCCCGGCGTCCGCTGCCCGATCACCGTAGTCCCCCGCTGACCTGGTCACTCCAGCGAGGCGCGCAGGGCAGCGTCCTTGGCCTGCACCTGGCGGGCCAGATCGGCCTGGAACTCCGCGACCCGGTCCAGCAGCGCCGGATCGGACGCCGCGAGCATGCGCACCGCGAGCAGCCCGGCGTTGCGGGCGCCGCCGATGGACACGCAGGCCACCGGCACCCCGGCCGGCATCTGCACGATGGACAGCAGCGAGTCCAGCCCGTCCAGCTTGGCCAGCGGGACCGGCACCCCGATCACCGGCAGCGGGGTCGCCGAGGCGATCATCCCGGGCAGGTGCGCCGCCCCGCCGGCCCCGGCGATGATCACCCGCAGGCCTCGGTCCGCGGCCTCGGCGGCGTAGGCGAGCATCCGGGCCGGCGTGCGGTGCGCCGAGACCACGGCCACCTCGTGCGGCACGTCGAACTCGGCCAGCGCTTCGGCGGCGGCGCACATCACCGGCCAATCCGAGTCGCTGCCCATGATCACGCCGACCACCGGGCCGTCCTCGAGGGATCCCGTCATCAGTGCGCCTCCCAGTGATCCGCCCAGCGGGCCGTCGACATCCACTGTGCCGCCAGCTCCGCCCGGCCCCGCGTCCGGTCGAGGTCCGCACCCAGCACGGTGACGTGCCCGATCTTGCGCCCCGGCCGCTCGGCCTTGCCGTACAGGTGCGCCTTGGCATCCGGGAATCGGGCGAACAGGTGGTGCAGCCGCTCGTCCACCCCCATCTCCGGCAGCTCGGCCGCCCCCAGCACGTTGGCCATCACGGTGACCGGCGCGGTGGGCGTGGTGTCGCCCAGCGGGTAGTCCAGCACCGCGCGCAGGTGCTGCTCGAACTGCGAGGTCCGCGAGCCCTCGATGGTCCAGTGCCCGGAGTTGTGCGGGCGCATCGCCAGCTCGTTGACCAGCAGCCCGTCCGGGGCGGCCGCCGAGGGCGCCACCTCGAACAGCTCCACCGCAAGGAGCCCGACCACGCCCAGCTCGCCGGCGATCCGCAGGGCCAGCCGTTGCGCGGCGTCGGCCCGGGCGGGCGGCAGGTCCGGCGCCGGCGCGATCACCTGTACGCAGATCCCGTGGTCCTGCACGGTCTGCACCACCGGCCAGGCGGCGCCCTGCCCGAACGGTGAGCGGGCGACCAGCGCGGCCAGCTCGCGGCGCATCGGCACCCGCTCCTCCACCAGCAGCTCCGCGCCGGGCAACGACTCCAGCACTTCAGCGGCGTGCCCGGCGTCGGTGAGCTGCCACACCCCCCGGCCGTCGTAGCCGCCGCGCCGCGCCTTCAGGATCACCGGCCAGCCGTGCTCGGCGGCGAACGCCCGCACCTCGCGAACCGAGCCGACCGGGGCGAACGGGGGGCAGGCCACCCCCAGCCCGGTCAGCCGCTCGCGCATCACCAGCTTGTCCTGGGCGTGCACCAGCGCCTGCGGCGACGGGCGCAGCGGCACCCCGGCGCCGGCCAGCGCGGCCAGTTGCTCGGCCGGCACGTTCTCGTGGTCGTAGGTGACCGCGTCGCAGCCCCGGACGAACTCGGCCAGCGCCACCGGGTCGTCCGGCCGGCCCAGGACCACGTCCGAGCAGACGACCGCGGCTGGGTCGTCCCGGGCTTCGGCGAGCACTCGCAGCGACTGGCCGAGGGCGATCGCTGCCTGGTGGGTCATCCGCGCGAGCTGGCCCGCGCCGACCATGCCGACGACCGGTGCGCGGGTTCGAGGGTCCACGAGCGGGAGAGCCTATCCGCAACCCCCGGGTGCGATCTTCTAGACTGCGCGACGTGACGATGGTCGAAACGGCGCTCGGCTGGATCCCCCAGCCCTACCGCGCGGTGGCGATCCGTCATCGGGAGCTCGTCAAGTTCGCCATGGTGGGCGGCACCACGTGGGTGATCGACACTGCCGTGTTCCTTCTGCTGAAGAGCACCGTGCTGGAGGCCAAGCCGGTCACCGCGAAGGTGATCGCCGTATTGGTGGCCACCGGCGCGTCGTACCTGCTCAACCGCGGCTGGTCCTTCCGCACCCGCGGCGGCCGGGACCGCCACCACGAGGCCGGGTTGTACCTGCTGATCAGCGGGATCGGGGTGGGCGTCTACTCCGGCCCGCTGTTCATCTCCCGCTACGTCCTCGACCTGCGCGAACCGGCCGTGTCGCAGCTCACCGAGCAGTGGGCGGACTTCGTCAGCGGCCAGATCGTCGGAGTACTGCTGGGCATGGCGTTCCGCTGGTGGGCGTTCCGCCGGTTCGTCTTCCCGCACCCCGATGTGCGCACCCGTCGGCCGGTACCGGTCGCGGAGCACTGAGCGTGCGGAAGACCGTCGGGTTCGCCGAGGACCTGGCGTTGGCACTAGAGCTGGCCGACGTCGCCGACGCGGTGACCGCGCCCCGCTTCCGGGCCGCCGACCTGCGGGTGTCGCGCAAACCGGACCGGACCCCGGTCACCGACGCGGACACCACCGCCGAGGACGCGATGCGCGCGGTGCTGGCGCTGCGCCGACCCGACGACCAGGTGCTGGGCGAGGAGCGCGGTGGCACCAGCGGCGCGCACGGGCGGGCCTGGGTGCTCGACCCGGTGGACGGCACCAAGAACTTCTCCCGCGGCATGCCGGTGTGGGGCACCCTGATCGCGCTGACCGAGGCCGGCCGGCCGGTGGTCGGGGTGGCCAGCGCGCCCGCGCTGGGCCGGCGGTGGTGGGCCAGCGCCGGCGGCGGGGCGCACGGTAGCGACGCTGGGGGAATCCGCCGCTTGTCGGTGTCGGGCGTGCGCGAGCTGGGCGACGCCTGCCTGTCCACCACCGAGCTGTCCACCTGGGTCGAGCTCGGCGCGCTGGAGCGCTACCTGGCGCTGTCCGCGCGCTGCTGGGTCAGCCGGGCCTGGGGCGACTTCTGGCAACACATGCTGGTCGCCGAGGGGGCGATCGACCTCGCGGTGGACGGCGAGGCGAACCCCTGGGACCTGGCCGCCGTGCAGGTGATCGTCACCGAGGCGGGCGGCCGGTTCAGCGACCTGGACGGCGTCGAGCGCCACGACGGCGGCAGCGGGCTGTCCTCCAACGGCGCGCTGCACGGCCAAGCCCTGGCCGCGCTACGGAACACCTCCGCACCACCGGATCCCGAGGAGCACGCCCGTGTCTGAGCTGGCCTACCAGGACTTCACCGTCGGGCGGGTGTTCGAGCTCGGCACGGTCACCGCCGAGCTGGACGAGATGCTCGCGTTCGCCCGGCGGTTCGACCCGCAGTCCTTCCACCTCGACCCGGTGGCGGCCAAGGAGTCGCTGCTCGGCGGACTGTGCGCGTCGGGCTGGTACACCAGCGGGCTGTGGATGCGACTCTGGGTCGACGGTGTCGTCGGCCGGGCCGACGCGCACGGCTCCCCCGGCGTACAGAACCTCGCCTGGCCCGCCCCGGTCTTCCCCGGTGACGTACTGGTCGCCCGGGCCGAGGTGGTCACCGCGCGCACCTCGAAGAGCCGACCCCGGATGGGGCTGGTCGGCATCGCGGGCACCGCGCACCGCGGCGAGACGTGCGTGATGCGGATGGACTCGGTGGTCCTGGTCGCCCTGCGCTGACCCGACCGCGGCACCGGGCGGCCGCCGCCCGGGTATCCCGGTCAGCTCTGGCTGCCCGGCTTGTCGGCCAGCTCCTTCTGGTACTTCTCGGTCATGTACGCCACCGCCCGGTTCTGCTGGTCGGAGTGCCCCGCGCGGGTGTCCGACGCGCGCTGCTTGGCGGCCAGCGTGGACCAGGCCTGCCCCTGGAACTCCGGCATCACGTGCTGGGCGATCAGTTCGTAGGAGCGCCGAGTGGCCTCCGGGCTCGCCCACTCGTGCGCCAGCTGCAGGAACGCGCCGAACCCGCCGGACTGCTCGGTCAGCCGGCGAACCTGCCCCTTGGCGTCCTCCGGCGTGCCGATCACGCCGACCCCGGAGTCGTTGATGAAGTCGATCATCGCCTTGACGTCGGTGCCGTCGCCCACGTTCATCTGCGGGAACGCGGCCACCTTCTGGAAGTAGGAGAACCACTGCTCGATGCCGTGCTCGACGTTGCGGTAGGCCTGCTCCCGGGTCTCCGCCACGTGCATCAGGCCGACCAGGCGCCACTTGCTCCGGTCCACCGTGGTGCCGAAGGTGGCGGCCCGCTCCTCCATCACGTTCCAGTGGTGGGCCAGCGCGTCGAACCCGTCGGCGCTCAGCGTCGCGCCGATGGACAGCAGCCCGACGCCGTGCCGGCCGGCCAGTCGGGGACCGGTCGGCGAGGCGACGGCCGCGACGGCGATGTCGAACAGCGGGTCGGAGTAGGGCCGCAGGTGCAGCCGGGCGTCGACGAGCCGGTGCGTGCCTGTATCCAGGGTGACCGGTTCGTCGCTGGTCAGCAGCCGCATCACCACGTCGAGGTTGGTCTCCAGCAGCTCCCGGGTCTGGGTCGGGTTCAGCCCGATCATCGCCGAGTCGGTGGGCAGCGAACCGGGGCCGACGCCGAGCATCACCCGGCCGCGGGTGAGGTGGTCCAGCAGCACCATCCGCTCGGCCACCCACAGCGGGTTGTGGTAGCTCAGCGAGGTGACCCCGGTGCCCAGCCGGATGCTCTTCGTGCGCTCGGCGGCGGCCGCGATGAAGATCTCCGGCGAGGCGATGATCTCGCTGCCGGCCGAGTGGTGCTCGCCGATCCAGGCCTCGTCGTAGCCGCACGCGTCCAAGTGCTCGACCAACCGCAGGTCGCGCTGCAGGGCCAGCGTCGGGTTCTCCCCCGCAGGGTGGAACGGTGCCAGGAAGATCCCGAAGCGCAGCCTGCTCATACTCGACTCCCCGGTGCTCGTGATGTGCCGGTGCTCGTGATGTGCCCGTGCTCACCATGTGCCAACGGCCGCGACGCTACGCCGACCGACGCAGGGCTGCCTACCGTTGCGGCGAAGTCGCACCCGTCAGTCCGCCAGGTCGGCGGCCTCCCGCAACATCTCGCACACCGACCGCACCCGGGGAATGGCAACGAACTCGACCGGGCCGGCGTCCGAGCCCGAGTCGACGCTCAGCGTGCCGCAACCCAGCGCCCGGTCCAGCACCCCTTGCCGGTAGCCAACCCCGTCGATCCGGGCCAGCGGGATCTCCATGCCCACCCGGCGCAGCACTCCCTCACGGACCAGGACCCGCCGGTCGGACAGCACGAAGTGCGTGGTCAGCCATCGGGCCAGCGGCGCCACGGCGAACCGCAGCACGAGCAGCAGACCCACCCCGGCGATCACCGACCAGCCGACCCCCCACCAGCTGGCCCGGCCAACCAGCGCGGCCAGGTAGCCACCCACGCCGCACACCAGCACAAATACCGCAGCCGGGGCGACCAGCATCTTCGGGTGCGGATGCTGGTGCGCGAGCAGCCGCTCGCCCTGAGCCAACTGGTCCTCCGGGTACCCCACGGATCAGGACGGTAGCGCCCGCAGGTGCACCACATCGCCAGCCGCCACGACCGTGGCCGCGCCGTCGGCGTCGCGCACCACCAGCCGGCCGTCGGTGTCCACCCGCTCCGCGACGACCTCCAGTCTCGACCCGCCGGGCAGCTGCACCCGGACCCGCCGACCCAGCGTCGCGCACACCCCGGTGTAGGCCGCACGCAACCCGGTCACCTCCGGGTCACCGCCGGCCGCACGCCAGGCCGCCTGGTCGTCGAGCAACCGGGTCAGCACCGCGGTGAGCACGGCCGAGCGCCTGATCGGGGCGCCCTCGGCGTCCCGGGCACCCTCGGCGCGCAGCGAGGTGGCCCCGTCGCGCAGCTCGTCCGGAGACGCGTACACGTTCAGCCCGACGCCGACCACGACGGCCGGCCCGCCGGGCGCCGAAGGGTCGGCCTCGGCCAGGATGCCCGCGCACTTGGCCCGCCCCGGACCGCAGAGCACGTCGTTCGGCCATTTCACCCACACCGGGAGCCCCGGCGCCAGATCGCGCAGCGCGCGCACCACGGACAACCCGGTGAGCAGGGGCAACCATCCGAGCCGGTGGCCGGGCACCCCGGACGGTCGTAGCAGCACGCTGAAGGTCAACCCGGCGCCCGGGCCCGAGATCCACCGCCGGTCCAGCCGCCCCCGGCCGGCGTCCTGGCGCTCCGCGACCAGCACCGTGCGGTCGGGGGCGCCGGCGCGGGCGGCGACCAGCAGGTCTGCGTTCGTGGAGCCGGTCACGGCCACCACGTCGAGGGCCGCGACCCGGGGGCCCAGCGCCGCACACACCGCCGCCGGATCGAGGGCGGGGTCGGGACCGGGCGCTGGGTCGAGGGCGGATTCAGGGTCCGACACCGGACCACCGTAGGCCGCCCGGACCGGGCCGGTCCGGGCCGGGCCGCGGGTGAGCCGGATGCTCGCGCTACGTAACCACAGCGCTTCCGCTGCGTTACACAAGGTGATGCCGTCCGGGTTCCGAGGCCCGGATACCGACACATGATCGCCACCGACTGGGGACGGGCTATGAGCAAGCCGTACGTGATGCGCCAGGCCGCTTCGGAGGATTTCGACGCCGTCGTCGGGCTGATCGAGGACCGGACCGCATGGCTACGCCGGCGCGGTAGCGACCAGTGGGACCTAGGCACCGGCTACCAGCGCCAACTCGCCCGACGGGTCGAGCGCGGCCTCACCTGGCTGATGGAGGACGAGGGCAACCCGGTCGCCACGGTGACGCTGCTCCGCCGCCGCGAGTCGACGCTGTGGACCGCCGACGAGCTGGCCGAGCCGACCGTGTTCGGCTGGAAGCTGGCGACCGCCGTCGACCGCGGCGGGCGGGGCCTGGCTGGGCTGCTGTGCCGCTGGGCGATGGACCGGGCCGCGCGGCTCGACGTCACCTGGCTGCGCGGATCGGTGTGGGGTACCAGCGTCGGGCTGCACGCCTACTACAAGACCATCGGTTCGGCGCACGTCCGCACGGTCGCGCAGCCCAGTGGGCTGTCGGTCGCCCTGTTCCAGCTTCCCGCGCGCCGGTTCCCCGAGGTTTCCCTGGAGGTCCTCACCCGCCCCCGGCTCGACCTGGCCGACAGTGCCCCCCTCGTGACGGTCGGCGTTTAACGCTGCTCACTCGGTAAGGCGTGCGCTGAGCCTGGCTGGTTAAGCTGCCCAGCCATGAGCACCGAGTCGAGCTTGCGAGGCGAGCAATGAGCACCGAGTCGAGCTTGCGAGGCGAGCAATGAGCACCGCGACCGCGCCCCTCGGCGACCCGCCGGCCGGCGACGAGGCCGAGCCGGACATCCACACCACCGCAGGGAAACTGGCCGACCTCTACCGGCGCAGCGACGACGCGGTGCACGCCGGGTCGGCCAAGGCCGTCGAGCGCCAGCACGCCAAGGGCAAGCAGACCGCGCGGGAGCGGATCGACCAGCTGCTGGACCCGGGCTCGTTCGTCGAGCTGGACGCGCTGACTCGGCACCGCTCGACGAACTTCGGGATGGAGCGCAACCGGCCCTTCGGCGACGGGGTGGTCACCGGTTCGGGCACCATCGACGGTCGCCCGGTGTGCGTGTTCAGCCAGGACGCCACGGTGTTCGGCGGCGCGCTGGGCGAGGTGTTCGGCGAGAAGATCGTCAAGGTGATGGACCTGGCGATGAAGATCGGCTGCCCGATGATCGGGATCAACGACGGCGGCGGCGCCCGGATCCAGGAGGGCGTGGTCGCCCTCGGGCTCTACGGCGAGATCTTCATGCGCAACGTGCGTTCGTCCGGGGTGATCCCGCAGATTTCGCTGATCATGGGCCCGTGCGCGGGCGGCGCGGTGTACTCCCCCGCGATCACCGACTTCATCGTGATGGTCGACCAGACCAGTCACATGTTCATCACCGGCCCGGACGTGATCAAGACGGTGACCGGCGAGGACGTGGAGATGGAGGAGCTGGGCGGCGGCCGGGCACACAACTCCAAGTCCGGAGTGGCGCATTACCTGGGCTCCGACGAGGAGGACGCACTCTCCTACGTCAAGGAGCTGCTGTCCTACCTGCCGTCGAACAACCTGTCCGAGCCGCCGGCGTTCGAGGCCCCCGAGCCGACGGCGGGCTCGATCGTCGACGGGCTGATCGACACCGACCTGGAGCTGGACACCCTCATCCCGGACTCTCCCAACCAGCCCTACGACATGCACGAGGTGATCACCCGGGTCGTCGACGACGGAGAGTTCCTCGAGGTCCAGGCGCTGTTCGCACCGAACATCCTGACCGGCTACGGGCGGGTCGAGGGTCGCAGCGTGGGCATTGTGGCCAACCAGCCCACCCAGTTCGCCGGCTGCCTGGACATCGACGCCTCGGAGAAGGCGGCCCGGTTCGTCCGCACCTGCGACGCGTTCAACATCCCGGTGCTGACCTTCGTCGACGTGCCCGGCTTCCTGCCCGGCACCGAGCAGGAGTGGAACGGGATCATCCGCCGGGGCGCGAAACTGATCTACGCCTACTGCGAGGCCACCGTTCCGAAGGTCACCGTGATCACCCGCAAGGGTTACGGCGGCGCCTACGACGTGATGGGCTCCAAGCACCTCGGCGGTGACGTCAACGTGGCCTGGCCGACCGCGCAGATCGCGGTCACCGGCGCGCAGGGCGCGGTGAGCATCCTCTACCGCAAGGATCTGGCCGGGCTGGAGGGCGACGAGCTGGCGGCCAAGCGGGCCGCATTGCAGACCGACTACGAGGACACCCTCTGCAATCCGTACATCGCCGCCGACCGCGGCTACATCGACGGGGTGATTCCGCCGTCGCACACCCGCGGCTACGTCGGTCGGGCGCTGCGGATGCTGGCCACCAAGCGGGAGGCCGCGCCGGCCCGCAAGCACGGCAACATCCCCCTCTGACCTGTGAGTGGCGGGGGGGGGGCGGGACCCCCGCCCCCCCACAGGGCCGCCCCCAGCCAACAGCAAAAAACAGAGCAAGCCCCCCCCACCCCGAGCAAGGAGAACAAGACCACCGAAACGGGCCAGGCCACGCCCCCCGCCAGCGGGGGCGGGCCGTTATCCTGGCCTACATCCCCCTGGCCGGGGTTTGTGGTGCGTTGGTTCCTTCCGCCCCCCGCCACTCACGGGCCGAGCGAAGCGAGGCATGCAGTGACCGAAGAGCAGACCCCGGAGCAGCGGCGCGCACTGTTCCGGGTGGTACGCGGAGAGCCGGACGACGCCGAGGTGGCCGCGCTGGCGGCGGTGCTCGCGGCGGCCGCCTCGGCGACCGGGTCAGGCGTCGAGGACACCCGGGGCCGCAGCGTGTGGGTCGACCGGGCCGCCATGACCCGCGCACCACTGCACCCCGGCCCGAACGCCTGGCGCAATTCCGCCTGGCCACGCTAGCTCCACAGTTTGTCACGTGCTCCACGTGCTAGCCTGTGGCGATGAAACAGAACCTCACCGTGCAACTGGACGAAGAGGTCATTCGGGCGGCCAAGGCCCTCGCGGCACGGCGGGGAACCTCGGTGAGTGGGCTGGTGGCCCAGCAGATCGGCGCCCTCACCGCCGCTGACCAGCGTTACCAGCGCGCGCGAGAGTCCGCACTGGCCATGATGGACCGGACCCGCGACCGGGGCGGGCCGCGCTGGACCCGGGACGAGCTGTACGAGGACCGGCTGAGCCGGCACCAGACGTGACAACCTTCGTCGACACCAACGTCCTGGTCTACGCCCACGACGCGCATGATCCCCCCAAGGCCCTGACCGCGATCCGGTTGCTCACCGAGCTGTGGGCCGACGGCACCGGCGCGCTGAGCACCCAGGTGCTCCAGGAGTTCCACCAGGTCGCCACCGTGAAGCTGCGACCGGCGATGAGCGCGGCCGATGCCCGGGTGGTCGTGGCCGACTACGCCGAATGGGCGGTGGTCGAAACCAGCCCGCAACTGATCGTGTCCGCCAGCCTGCTGCACGAACGACACGGGATCAACTTCTGGGACGCCTTGATCATCGAGGCAGCGCTGCTGGCCGGCGCCGACACCTTAGTCACCGAGGATCTGCAGCACGGACGACGATTCGGTGAGCTCGTCGTGCACAACCCGTTCACCGACCACCCGCCGGGCTGACCAGCGGCGCCGCTCAGGCCGCGACCCGGGCCAGGGCGTGCTCCACCAGCGAGATCAGCGCGGCCAGCCCGGACCGGCCGTCCCTGGCATCGGTCCACACCAGCGGCACCTCCGGCGTGAGGACCAGCGCGTCGCGCACCACCCGGTCGTCGAACCGCTCGGTCCCGGGGAAGTCGTTGACCGCGATGACGAACGGCAGCCCACGGTTCTCGAAATAGTCGATCGCCGCGAAGCAGTCGTCCACCCGGCGCAGGTCCACCAGCACCACCGCGCCCACCGCGCCGCACGCCAGCTCGTCCCACATGAACCAGAACCGCGACTGCCCCGGGGTGCCGAACAAGTAGAGGATCAGCGAGTCGTCCACGGTGAGCCGGCCGAAGTCCATGGCGACCGTCGTGGTCCGCTTGTCCGGCACGGCGCTGAGGTCGTCGACCCCCTCGGACAGCTCGGTCATCTCCTGCTCGGTGTTCAGCGGTGTGATCTCCGACAGGGCGCGCACCATGGTCGTCTTGCCGACCCCGAAACCACCGGCGATGAGAATCTTGAGCGGTGTAGGGGTGTGCCGCCCGGCGCCGTCGGGTGGGTCAGCGCGCACGGAGTCCATCGAGCAACCTCTCCAGCAGTTCGTGACTCGGTCCGCCGTTCGCCTCCAGCGGCGGCGGCGCGTGCACCACCAGATGACCGGACTCCGCCAGATCGCTCACCAGCACCCGGGCCACCCCGACCGGCACCCCGAGCGCGAAGCCGATCTCCACCAGCGAGACGACCTGCCGGCCGAGCTCGAGGATGCGGCGATACTCGATGTCAAGCGCGGGGGCGCCGCGCTGGCCGTGCTCGGTGACCGTGACCAGCGACTCGATCGGCATGTCGCAGCCGGCGGACCGGGTGCGGCCGCGGGTGAGCGCGTACACCGGAACGACTCGACCACCCACCGAGGCGCCCCGGGGCCGGTGGTCGCTCACGGTGTGCGTGGAGTCGGCGCCGGCTGGCCGCCTGACCGGCCGGCCTGGCCGCGAGCAGCCGGGGTGAGCGCGTGGCCGACCCGGTTGGCGAGCATGGTCATCTCGTAGCCGACCATGCCGATGTCGCACTGCTGCTCGGTGTGCACCACCAGGATGGACCCCTGGCTGACCGAGGTGGCAAAGAGGTAGCCGCCGGCCATCTCCACGATGGTCTGGCTCACCGGTTCGGCATCCAGCAGGCTCGCCGCGCCGCGGGCGAGGCTGACCAACCCGGACGCCGCCGCTGACAACCCGTCCGCGAGCGCCGTCCCGACGTCCTGGGACGCCGCCAACCTCAGGCCGTCACCGGAGATCACCAGGGTGTGGCGCACCCCGGGGGTGGCCTTCACGAAGTCATCGAGCAGCCAGTCCATCTGGCGGCGGCTCTGTCCGGCGACCGTCATCCTGTGTCTCCGTTCTCCGACAGACCGTGCTGTCTGGCCTCGGCCTGCGCCGCCTGGCGGCTGGCCTGGTACCGCGTAAGTGCGTCCGACGCCGGCCTCGGGTCCGGCACCCGCGGCGAGGTGAGCTCCGGCCGGACGACCGGGTTGATCAGCTCCGGCGCCAGGTGGGTCTGGGGTCGGCGTCGGTTCAGCCGATGGGTGCCACCGGCGTAGGCCGCCGGCGCGGCCTGGCCGGACGGCGGCCCGGGAAGGTCGTCCGCCGGCGACTCCACCGCGACATTCTCCGCGCCGACGTTCTCCGCGCCGACGTTCTCCGCCGCAACCGACTCCACGCCGACCTTCTTCGCGCCGACGTTCTTCGCCGCAACCGACTCCACCGGAGCAGAGTCCGCCGCAACCGTCCCGACGGCGTCGTCCCACCATCCGTCCCACGACCCGTTCGCGCTCGACCACACCACCTGGGTCGCGCCCGGACCGGGCCCCACGCGCACGACCGTGTCGTCCGTCGGATCGATCGACGGGCGCGCACCCGCCGGCCGCCGGGTGGCCGGTCCGGGTCTCGGTCGCACGGGCACGCGGCTCCCGGCGGTACGGCCGTCGTCGTCCGTCGCCTCGATCGGGGAACCGTTCAGGGCCGGCCACACCGGGGCGCCGTTCGCGCTGGCCGACCCGCCGCCCGCAGTCACCGGCACGCCGTTGCTCGTCGAGGCGAACAGCTCGGGCGGCAGCACCACCACAGCGGTGACCCCGGTACCGGGCGTCGGGGTCAGCGACACCTCGATGCCGTGGCGCTGGGCCAGCCGCGCCACCACGTGGAACCCCAGCCGCTGCGACACCGACAGGTCGACCTCGGGCGGGTGGGACAGCAGCCGGTTCGTCTCCTGGATCACCTCAGGGCGCATGCCCAGGCCCCAGTCCTCGATGGTGAGCAGTTGGGCGCCGCCGCGCTGCGGGAGCGGCCGACCGCTGATCGTCACCCGGGTCTGCGGGGGAGAGAACCGCACGGCGTTCTCGGTCAGCTCGGCGAGCAGGTGGGTGAGGTCGGTGACGGTGTGGCCGGCGACCGCGAGCCGCTCGTCGACGGTGAACCGCACCCGTTCGAGGTCCTCGGTCTCGGCGATGGCGGCCTGCAGCACCTCGCGCAGCGGCACCGGGGCGCTCCACACCCGCGCCGGCGTCTCCCCGGCGAGCACCATCAGGCTCTCGGCGTTGCGCCGGACCCGGGTGGCCAGGTGATCGAGCTTGAACAGCTCGGCGAGCGCGTCGGGGTCCCGCTCGTTCTCCTCCAGCTGGTTGATGATCTCCAGCTGCCGGTACAGCATGCTCTGGTTGCGGCGCGCCAGGTTGGTCAGCAGCTCGGAGGTGAACCGACGGCGGCCGATCTCCGCCTCGGCCAACCGGTGGGCCAGCCGGGCCCGGGCCTGCTGGTCCTGCTCGCTGACCCGCCAGAAGATCACCAGACCGATGCAGGCGGCGAGCACACCGACGCCATGGATACCCGACCAGACCCACGGGTTCGTCTGACCGGCCGGGTGGTTGAACATCTGGATGGTGGGGAACGCGGAGCCCACGCCATGGCTCACCACGGTGAAGACGATGTTCCACAGAAATGGGAACCAATCCTGGTAGAGCGCGATGAACCCGATGATGATGAAGAAATGGAAGTGCGCCTCGATCGACCCCCTGGTGATCACCACCAATGCCGCCGAACACCACGTCAGTCCGGCGGTGGTCACGATCGACGCAGACCGTCGGCCCTGGATCAAATATCCCGCGACGAGGCACAGCAACGGCACGCCCAGCGCCTGCGCGAGCAACCCGGGGTCGCTCCGCAGGGCCAGACCGAACCCCAGTAGCACTGGTAGGTGGATCGCGAGCACCCACAGGACGATGCGGTGTCGGTTGCGCCAGGCGTGGTCCTCGAGCATGTTGCCCCGTGGCAAGTACTCGAAGATTCTGTCGATCAACGGAATTCCCGCCCTTCTCGGCGCCACTTCTGGGCCGAATGGAGTAATACTCCGAGATTCCTCGACCGTCCATTTGACGGAACGGTTCATTCGGTCGGGAATCAGCGGGAGAGACCTTACACCGAGCCGTATCAATTGTGTCGACGAGTCGTTGTCCGGCTTGATTGATCGCCGCGTCGACACTACGTCCGGGCCGGACGGGCGATCGGCCCGGACTAGGCTGGTCTGGTGAAACTGGTGCTCGCCTCCGCTTCGCCGGCCCGCCTCGGAGTGCTCCGGAGCGCCGGGCTCGACCCGGTGGTGGAGGTGTCGCGGGTCGACGAGGACGAGCTCCTGGCGGGCCTGTCGCGCGCCGAGCCCGAGCACCGGGTCACCGCGCTCGCCGAGGCCAAGGCGTCCTGCGTGGCAGGTCGGGTGGCGGATTCCCCGGCCGACGACTCAATCGTCGTCGGGTGCGACTCGATGCTGCTGATCGACGGGAAGCTGGTTGGCAAGCCCGGCTCCCCCGAGGTCGCGCTGCGGCGCTGGGCGGCGATGGCCGGGCGCGACGGGGAGCTGGTCACCGGTCACGCGGTGCTGCGGATGCGCGGCGGCGAGGTGGTGTGCCGGGCGGCCGGCGCGGCGCTCACCCGGGTCCGGTTCGCGGCGCCCACCGAGGCCGAGCTCGGGGCCTATGTCGCGTCCGGCGAGCCGCTCGGGGTGGCCGGCGGGTTCACCCTGGACGGGCTCGGCGGGTGGTTCGTCGAGGGCATCGAGGGCGACCCGTCCAACGTGATCGGGATCAGCCTCCCGCTCACCCGTCGGCTGCTCGCCGAGGTCGGCGTCTCGGTCGTCGACCTCTGGGCCGCACCCGCCACGTGAGCACCACGGCTCCCGCGGGGCTACCGCCCACTTCACAGGCCGGACTCCATGATGGGGACATGCGGGCTGCGCTCCGGATCGTCATCGCGTGGGTCGCCACCGCGCTCGTCCTCACCGGTTGCGGCGCGGGAGGTAGCACACCGGCCACGGTGGCACCACCGCCCCCTCCCACCCCGGCCGCCCCGGCGGTCCCGTGCCTGGACGTCGGCGTGGAGGCCCGGTATGTCGAGTGCCTCCAGCGGGCGAACGACGCAGTGTGGCAGCCGCTGTTCGCCGGTGCCGGCCGGAGCTATCCGCCGCCGCGCCTCACCGTTCCCGACCAGGCCCCGCGCTCGGATCGGACCCGGGACCGGGCCTTCTTCAACGCGCGCACCGGCGTGCACTTCCCGACGGCCTACCTCGACGACGTGCGGGCCGCGCACGGCGAGCGTGCCCGGGTCGTGCTGTCGTTCACCGTCGCGCACGAGACCGGCCATCACGTGCAGTGGCTGGTGCGGCCGCGGTTGCGGGCACCCGTCCGCGACATCGAACTGCAGGCAGACTGCTACGCCGGGATGTGGGCCCGGTCCCAGGTGGGCGTGGGCGACCTGGATCCGGCGGTCTTCCGCGAGGGCGCCGTCGCCGAGCTGCGCCGGCTCAGCGCCGACCCCGACGAGGTGGACAGCCACGGCACCATCGACGAGCGGGTGGCCTCGCTCGACCGAGGCCTGGCCGCCGGCGCTCCCGAGGCCTGCGACGTCGGCACCCTGAACTGGTCGGCCACCCCGGCCCCGGGCGGCGGCGTCACCGGGTGAGCCGGTACGCCGGGCGCGCACATATCGAGCCCACGGCCGGGCGCGAATCAGTCCGTACGATCTTACCTGGTCAGCCCGGCCCGAGGACGTCCTGTCGGAACGCGGCACCTGGTCAGCGGGGCATTTCGCGGGCCGGTACCTCGACCGTCGTCGCGTCCGGCGGGCCCGGGCGCACGTTCACCGTCCGGACGGTGAACTCGGTGCCCTCGGCGACCGGGACGGTGGCGAACGTGATCGGCTCGCTGAACCGACGGAAGCGGCAGTCGCGAGCGAACGCCGACAGGCCCGGGTCCCAGTCGCGGCCGGCGGTGTAGGCGAGGTCGTATGCACCGTCCGGGATCCCGGCGACCCGGGTGGACGCGCCCGCGCTGGCCGCCACCGACACCACGACCGCCCCGGACCGGCCGAGCACGACCACCACGTCCTGCTGCCCCTCGTTCACCACCGCGAGCACACCCTCGGCCGCCTCGCCACCTGGCCGCCGGTCGACCAGCAGCGTGCCGTTGGACAACGCGACCACCGGCGGCCCGGCCGCCTGTTCGGGCGGCAGCGCCGTGCCCCACCGGTAGGTCCGGCCGTCGGCGCCCGGCAGGCCGAGTCCCGAGGCGATGGCCCGCAGCGCCGGCATGCTCGGCGCGGAGCCGATCGCGGCCAGCGCAGTGGGGCCGGTGCAGATCTCGTGGTCGTGCACGCGCTGGCTGAGAAACGCCAGCTCGCGGCCGAACTGGTCGAGGCCGGCGGTCAGGGCTTCATGGGCCCGGCGGATCGGCTCGTCGACCGTCGCCGTGCCCAACCGCTCGCCGGCGGCGCTGACCAGGGCGGCGCCGGCCAGGGTGGCCTGCTCCAGGTCGTCCGGATCGCGGGTCTGCCCGATCCGGGTCAGCGCCGCGCCGAGTTCGTCGTCGAGACGGGTCAGGCGCGCCTGGTAGGCGACCGGGTCGTCGGGAGCGGCCACCTCAGGGCCAGCCGGCACCGCGGCGGCGGGGGCCTCGGCGCAGCCCACCAGCGCGGCCCCGGCGACCAGGAACGCGACGGCCGCGACGGTCGGCGGTCGGCGACGGGCCGGCGACCGCATCGAGCCGGTCCGCACCGCCATCTCCACCCCCCGACGCCCAGTGTGGCTGGTGCCAGCTCAATTCCTGGTCAAGTCTCCGGCACCCGGGTCGCACCCTCCCTTTCGGGTGTCGCTGGGGTGACTCCGCGTGAGGTGCGCCTCCACCCCCAGCCCTCGGTGACGTCGTTGCATACACTCGGCCGATCGAGTGGGGCGGGCCACCGCCTCCAGGGGAGTTCGGCCGGGCTCGACCCGCCGAGAGTGACCGTGCAGGAGGCACCGTGGCCGCCGAGGCGACCCGACAGTTGAGCAAGGTGCTCATCGCGAACCGCGGCGAGATCGCGGTACGGGTGATCCGAGCCTGCCGTGACGCCGGCCTGGCCAGTGTCGCGGTCTACGCTGACCCGGACCGCGACGCGCTGTTCGTGCGCTTGGCCGACGAGGCGTTCGCCCTCGGCGGCAGCACCGCCGCCGAGTCCTACCTCGACTTCGACAAGGTGATCGGGGCGGCGAAGCGGGCCGGGGCGGACGGCATCCACCCGGGCTACGGCTTCCTGTCCGAGAACGCCGACTTCGCCCAGGCCGTGGTGGACGCCGGGATCACCTGGATCGGTCCCACCCCCCAGGCCATCCGCGACCTCGGCGACAAGGTCACCGCCCGGCACATCGCCACCCGGGCCGGTGCGCCGCTGGTGCCGGGTACCAGCGAGCCGGTGGGCGGCGCGGACGAGGTCATCGAGTTCGCCAAGGAGCACGGGCTGCCGGTCGCCATCAAGGCGGCGTTCGGTGGTGGCGGGCGCGGCATGAAGGTGGCACGCGAGGAGAAGGAGATCGCCGAGTTGTTCGACTCGGCGGTCCGCGAGGCCACCGCGGCGTTCGGCCGGGGCGAGTGCTTCGTCGAGCGCTACCTGGACAAACCGCGCCATGTCGAGGCGCAGGTGCTCGCCGACACCCACGGCAACGTGATCGTGGTCGGCACCCGGGACTGCTCCCTGCAGCGCCGCTTCCAGAAGCTGGTCGAGGAGGCGCCCGCGCCGTTCCTGTCCGACGAGCAGCGCAAAACCATCCATGCCGCCTCGAAAGCCATCTGCAAGGAGGCCGGCTACCACGGCGCCGGCACGGTCGAGTTCCTGGTCGCCCAGGACGGGCTGATCTCGTTCCTGGAGGTCAACACCCGGCTGCAGGTGGAGCACCCGGTCTCCGAGGAGACCAGCGGGCTGGACCTGGTGCGTGAGCAGTTCCGGATCGCCGAGGGGCTGGAGCTGAACCTGACCGAGGACCCCGCGCCACGCGGCCACTCCATCGAGTTCCGGATCAACGGTGAGGACGCCGGCCGCAACTTCCTACCGGCCCCGGGCACGGTCACCTCGATCGCCTACCCGGCCGGCCCGGGCGTCCGGGTGGACGCCGGCGTGGAGTCCGGCTCGGTGATCGGCGGCCAGTTCGACTCGCTGCTGGCCAAGCTGATCGTCACCGGCTCCGACCGGGCGCAGGCGCTGGAACGCTCCCGCCGGGCACTTGCCGAGTTCCAGGTCGAGGGCATGGCCACCGTGCTGGAGTTCCACCGGGTGGTGGTCGAGGAGCCGGCGTTCGCCGCGCTGAGCGCCGAGGACTTCACCGTGCACACCCGCTGGATCGAGACCGAGTGGAACAACACGGTACAACCGTTCGACGGCGCGGCCGCCGAGGCGGATGAGGAGCAGACCGAGCGGCAGACCGTGGTGGTCGAGGTCGGCGGGCGCCGACTGGAGGTCTCGCTGCCCGGCGACCTGGCGTTCGGCACCGCCCCGGGTGCCGGCGGCGCCGGCGGCGCCGCGAAGAAGCCGTCGCGCAAGCGCGGCGGCGGTGGTGGCGCCAAAGTCTCCGGTGACGCGGTGACCGCGCCGATGCAGGGCACGATCATCAAGGTCGCGGTGGCCGACGGGGACACCGTGGCGGCCGGTGACCTGGTGGTCGTGCTGGAGGCGATGAAGATGGAGAACCCGGTCACCGCGCACAAGGACGGGACGATCACCGGGCTGTCGGCCGAGGCCGGCGCCTCGATCACCCAGGGCAGCGTGCTCTGCGAGATCAAGGACAGCTGACCGGCCTCGTCACCCGCCCGGCCAGGACACCCGCTCGCTCGTGGTGAAGTCGAGGGAACCGATCGAGCCACAGGTGTGCAGCTCTTGGTCGATCAGCTGTCCCTGCCCCTGTCCGACGCACCTTCGTTCTGCTGAGTGCCACCGCTGCTCGGGTTGATCCCGGTGACGTCGCTGCCCGTAGAGGTACCAGTGGGGCGCCCACTCGGACCTCGACGACCGGTGTCCTGCCGGCCGGCTTCCTTGCCACCGGCCTCCTCACCGCGAGATCGGCTGCTCTCACCCACTCCCAACGGGGTGGCTGCGGTCGTGTCGGTCGGCGACGGCGCCTTGCGCTCCTCGGCCGAAACCGGCGGGGCCTCGCCGGGCTCGCCGGCGTACTCGTCGGGCCGGAACGCTCTGCGCACCCCCTCCGCGCCGTCCTGCCCGGTGGCCCTGGGCTCCGGCCGCTCATAGGGCGGTACCAGTCCCTGCGCTTCGGTGTCGCCCGTCGGCGGGACGAACTCCGGGCCTCGGCTGGCGCTGCCCCCCGGCGGGCCCTGGGCCATCTGGCGGCGTTGCTCATTCAGCCGCTCGTCCGGTAGTTGGTCCTGTGTCGCGGCCCGTCCGTGCTCGGGATCCGTCATGACGGTCACCAGGTTCGTGGGTTGGTCGGCCGTAACCGACGTCCGGGTTCAGAACGCGTCGGGTACCCGCAGCGATGGGCCCCAAACACGGGTAGCTGTCCGGTTGAGCTTCGATCCCACAAGAGCCCGGAGTGCCCACGCACTGACAGCTCCACGACCGGTGTCGGTCGTGGAGCCGTCAGTGCCGATCGGCCGCCGCCGACGCTCGCTCCGCTCCTCGCTCGCTGGCGGCTCAGGCGTCGAGTGCGGTGCGTCGGCGCGCCGTCAGGCGTCGACGTTGTTGCTGTCGCTGTTGTCGACCCGGTTGTTGGAGTTGACGTCGTCGTGGCTGTCCACGTCGGACTCGTAGTCGTAGTCGACCTCGGTGGAGGTCTCGGACTGGTCGACCGCCTGCTCGGCGAGGCTGTTGTCGTCGGCGGTGTTGACCGTGGTGTCGCCGTCGCCGCCGCGCACCGAGGTGGAGGTGTCGTTGTCTTCGGCGTTGCCCGAGGCGTTGCCGCCGACCGAGACCCCGGCGCCGTCGCCGAAC
>JBQTKB010000091.1:0-42286 GCA_052386505.1 Pseudonocardia sp. | reverse complement strand
TGAATATCTCGCCACAGTGGCTTCCGAAATCAACGACCGACCCCGTAAGATTCATAACTGGAAGAAACCCTCCGAGCTATTCACCGAACTCGTCGAGGCGAATGCTTCCACTGGCTGAATCTGCCCGTCGCTCGGTGGCTCTGTCCCAGTGCTGCTTGACCGACATCGAGATCAGAGTGACTGCAAGCGTGCCTGTGGCGGTGAGAGCTACCACGATCTCTTGCGCAAGCGCCATACTCAGCAAGTCTAGCCCGGCTCGAAGCCACATCCCCCCGTCGTTACTGAACTTAGATCGGCCACTCTGCCGAGGGCTCACCGTGGTAGCCGCACTCACTGGCGCAACTCCGACACGCGAGAGGCCATGACGCGGGCTCCAGCAGCGCAACGCCGGTCCCGGTACAGCCGGATTACTACGGTTCTTACTACCGAACGCACGAAAACGGCCCCCGGAGTGATCTCCGGGGGCCGTTTTGCCTGGTAGCGGGGGTAGGATTCGAACCTACGACCTCTGGGTTATGAGCCCAGCGAGCTACCGAGCTGCTCCACCCCGCGTTGCATCTGTTACTTTACACGCCCCTGAACGGCCCGTGCAGGGGGGTCCCGCACGGGCCGTGCCAGGTCAGCCTCCGGCTGGCGGCGTGGGCTGCGCCGCCGGAGCGGACGGTGCCGGCGAGGCCGACGGGGCCGCTGCCGGCTGGGAGTTCTTGACCGAGTCGAACCGGTCGACCGCCCGGTCCAACTCGGCGAGCGCGTTGCCCTGCCCAGCGAAGTCGCCGGACTGCTGAGCCGCCCGGAGCTTGTTCAGCGCGCTGTTCACCTCACCGAGCGCGGCACTCAACTCCGGAGAGACACCCACCGCACCGGACGCCCCACCCGCCGCTGGTTGCGGCGTGCCGCCCGCGCTCGGCGACGGCGTGGTCGGCACGACGCCGGCCACCGCGGAACCGAGCGCTTCGTTCAGCGCGACGTCGAGCCGCGCGTCATAGCCGACCTTGCCGCCGAAGCTCACCAGCACCCTGGCCAGCTGCGGGAACGACGATTCCTGGTTGGCCCGCTCGATGTAGATCGGCTCCACATAGAGCAACCCGCCGGCCAGCGGCAACGTCAACAGGTTGCCGTAGTCGATCGTCGTCTGGTTCTGCCGCAGCAGGTTGATCTGCTGGCTCACCTCGGGCAACGACACGAACTGGTTCTGCACCTGTTGCGGACCGGGTGTCTGGGTATCTGCCGGCAGTTGCAGCACGGTGATCTTGCCGTAGGTCGCCGGATCGGAACTCGCCGAGACGTAGGCCGACAAGAACGGCCGGCGCAGGCTGACCAGGGCGCTGGTCAGCTGGAAGCTGGCACCTTGCTGTCCCGGCAGCCCGGCCAGCACGTAGTACGGCGGCTGTGGACTCTGGGTGCCGGCGCCGGCGCTGGCCCCACCCTGCACCGTCGGATCCGACGGCACGTCCCAGAACGCCACGGTGGAGAAGAACTCGCCCGGGTTCTCCACGTGGTAGCGGGCCAGCAGCTCGCGCTGGACCTTGAACTGGTCCTCCGGGTAGCGCAGGTGGGCGCGCAAGCCGCCACTGATCTCGCTGGCCGGCTTCACCGTGCCGGGGAACACCTTCGACCAGGTCTTGAGCACCGGGTCGCTCTCGTCGAAGGCGTACAGCGTCACCGTGCCGTCGTAGGCATCGACGGTCGCCTTCACCGAGTTACGCAGGTAGCTGACCGTTTCGTTGGGCAGCCGCCGAACACCGGGCAGGGTGTCCGCGGTGACCTCACCCAGCACCGTGCGTTCGGCGTAGGGATAGTTCTCCAGCGTCGTGTACCCGTCGACGATCCAGGTGACTCGGCCGTCCACCACCGCTGGGTATGGATCCCCGTCCAATGTCAGCCAAGGTGCGACCCGGCCCACCCGGTCCCTCGGGTCCCGGACATACATGATCTTCGACTCGTCGTTGATCGAGGCGTTGAACAGGATGTTCCGTTCGCCGTAAGCCAACGAGAACACCAACCGGTTGATCAGGTTGCCGATCGACACCCCGCCCTTGCCGGCGTAGGTGACGTTCGTCGTGTCCGTGTCGTACTCGCGGGCCGGACCACCAGGATTCGCACCGACGATCGAGTAGTCGGTGATCAGCTCACCGTAGTAGATCCGCGGCTCAGCGACCGGGATGTCGCCCTTGGTGCTGACGTCGCTGACCGTGAAGTTCGGGTAGCCGCCGGTGCCGCCGGCCTCGTCCAGCGCGGAGTTCACCTGGTTCGCCGGCGCGGCCACGATCCCGTTGCCGTGGGTGTAGACCAGATGCCGGTTGATCCAGTCCGTCTGGTTGCCGACCAGCCCGCGGCTGTTCAGCTCGCGAGCCGCGATCACGTAGTCCTGGACACGACCGTCGACGGTGTAGCGGTCGATGTCCAGCTTCTCCGGGAAGCCGTAGAAGTTCCTGCGCTGTTCGAGCTGGGTGAACGTCTTCTGCAACTTGCTCGGGTCGAGCAGCCGCAGGTTGGCCAGCGTCGCCGTGTCACCCCGCACCTGGCCCGGGGTGGCCTCCGAGCGGCCGGAGTAGTCCTGGTAGTCGACCTTGTCCGGGGTGAGGCCGTAGGCCTGCTGGGTGGCCGCGATGTTGCGGGTGATCGAGACCGACTCGCGCTCGTTGGCGTTCGGCTTGACCACGAACTGCTCGAGCACCGCGGGCCAGGCCGCGCCGACCAGCACGCTGGACAGCACCAGCAGCGCGACCGCGATGGAGGGCAGCTGCAGGTTCTGCCGGAACACCGCCAGGAAGAACGCCACCGCGCAGATCACCGAGATGAACAGCAGGATCAGCTTGGCCGGCAGCACCGCGTTGAGGTCGGTGTAGCTGGCGCCGCTGAACACGTTGCTACGGGTGGAGAACAGCAGGTAGTAGCGGTCCAGCCAGTAGGCGAACGCCTTGAGCAGCACGAAGATGCCAGCAAGGACCGCGAGCTGGGCCCGTGCGGCGGACGAGATCTGGCCCGCCCGGCCGGTGAGCCGCACCCCGCCGAACACGTAGTGCGTGCCCAGCGAAAGCAGGAAGCACAGCGCCACGACGGTGAACATCAGGTCCAGCACCCAGCGGTAGAACGGCAGCTCGAAGGCGTAGAAACTGACGTCGGCATCGAACACCGGGTCGGTGACGCCGAACGGCGTGCTGTTGACGAACGTCTGGATGATCTGCCAGTCACCCTGGGCGGCCAGTCCGGCCAGCACCCCGATCGCCACCGGAATCCCGATCGCGAAGACCCGCAGCCGCTGGATGATCACCGTGCGGTAGCGCGCGATCGGGTCCTCCGGACCGGTCACCGGGACGAACACCGGCCGAGACCGGAACGCGATGGCCAACGTGACCGCCACCAGCGCCGCGAACACGACGGCGACCAGGATGAACTGCGCCGCCCGGGTCAGCACGATGGTGTTGAAGACGCCGCGGTAGCCGACCTCGCCGAACCACAGCCAGTTGACGTAGTAGTCGAGCAGTCGGGAACCGGCGAGCAACGCGACCAGCACCACCCCGCCCACGATGAGAAGAATCCGAGACCGAGGAGTCATCGCTGGTGCCCCGGTCGGGGGCTGCATCGCCACGAAACACGCTCCAGATGTCAGATGGTGCAGAAGTGCACATGCGCAGCCTGAGGGTCTCACAGGTCACACCCGGCTAATCACCCAACTCTACGGAGCCCGCTCCGAGTTCCCGAGGCGGATGGGAGGATGTCGGCGATGAACCACTCGACCGAACCTCCCCCGTCTACCCAGCCCGATCTGAGCTCGGCACTGCCCGTCGCGGTGCGCGAGGTCGAGGACTTCCTCGCCGAGGCCGGCTGGGACCAACCGCCGAGGTTGTTCGCCCTGGTCTCGACCACCGAACTGCTCGCCGCCGAGCCCGGGTTGGCCGGCTCGCTGGCCGTCGGGGACGGCCTGACCCCAGTCGCCCAGGACCCGATCGGCACCGCCGACCTGGCCACCACCCTGGACGGGATCTGCTGGCCGGACGGGGTCAGCGGGTGCGCGCTGGCCCAGGAGATCGTGGTGCTGCCACCGGGCGCCGAAGCCGAGCTCGACCGCGCGGTCGAGGGCGCCGGGCCGGCCGCCGAGGACTTCCCCGGCAAACTCGACCAGGTGGCCGTGCGGTTCGCGCACAGCCATCCCGACCGCCGGGACGCGCGGCTGGTGGTCGGCGTGCTGCGCACCGGCGGTTATTGCTGCCTGCTGCGGCTGCGCGGGGGCGACGACCAGCCCGACGAGCTGGTGGAGCACCCCGACCTGGCCCCGAACATGGTCAACGCCCTGCTACGCACCCTCGAGACCTGACGCTGCGGTACGTCGCGGCCCGCGCGGGCACTCAGGACGACAGCGCCCGCAGGTAGCGTTCGGTGACCACCCGCTGCACCATGGCCGTCACCGGTGCGCCGAGCCGCGCGTACCAGGTCGCCGGCCGGCTGAAGGCTCGCACGGTGAACCACACGTCACCACCGGATTCGGTGGACAGGACGAAGGACTCCTCGCCCCGCTCCGGGTGTCCCGGCAATGTCCCGTAGCCGAAGCCGACCCGACCGGGTTCGTCCACCACCCACACCACGCGACAGCGCGCCGTGATCCGCACCGCCCCGAGTCCCAGACCGACCAATACCGTCAGCCCGACCGTCGGTGGAGCGTCCGGTGGGTAGACGGTCGCACCCGAGCGCCGCTGCACCGCCCAGCCGAGCAGTCCGGCCCGTGCGGTGTCGAACACCTCGGCGCCGTGGCCCAGGCGGGTGCGACGCTCGAGATGGTGGTAGCCAGCCGGCAGATCCGGGTCACGGGTCGCGCCGACCTCAACATAGGTGAGCTCGGCCTTTCGTGCTTGTTCGTACGCGCGCGGGACACCGGCTGCGGGCATCCTTCAGCAGCCGTTCGGGGCGCGGCCCTGGTTGAGCGCGGTCAGACCGTCCACGGCGTCGGCGAGCGTGCCCACCTTGATCAGCTGCAGGCCGGGCGGTGCGGCCGGGATGGCCTCCGCGCAGTTATCGGCCGGCACCAGGAACACCGTGGCACCGGCCTCCTTGGCCGCGATCATCTTCAGCGGGATGCCACCGATCCGCCGGACCTGCCCGCTGGGGTCGATCTCACCGCTGCCGGCCACGAACCGCCCGCCGGTCAGCTCCCCGGGGGTCAGCTTGTCGACCACCGCCAGCGCGAACGCCAGTCCGGCGGACGGCCCGCCGATGTCGCCCAGGGTGATGGTGATCTCGTCCGGCCGCACCGGGGTGGCCCCCGGGATGATGCCCAGGAAACCCTGCGGGCCGTCCGGGGTGCCGCCGATGGGCCCGGGCGGGCGTACCCCGACCGTCACCACGCCCTCGGTGGCCGGCAAGTCACCGCGCCGGTAGCCGATCCGGACCTGCTGGCCGGGGCGGGTCCGGGCGAGCAGCTGGCTGACCTCGCCAGGCGAGTTCACCAGATTGCCCTCGACGCTGATCAACTGGTCGCCGACCTGCAACACGGTGGCCGCCGGCGCCTGGGTTCCCATCTGGTCGACCACCACCTTGATCGGCTCTTTGAGGTAGGTCAGGGCGGCCACCTCGGCCTTGGTCTCCGAATCGGTGAACTGCTGGGTGTTCTCCTGCTCGATCTGCTCGTCGGTCTTGCCGGGCGGGTAGATGGCCGCCCGCGGCACCACCTCGCGGCGGGGATCGACCCAGAACCGTAGCGCGGTCAGCGCGCTCAGGTCGTCAGTGACCGCCACCGTGGTCAGGTTGAGGTGGCCGCTGGTCGGGTAGGTCGGCCGGCCCACCACGCTGACCACCTGCTTGCCGTCCACCTCGCCGAGGGTGTCGAAGGTCGGCCCCGGCCCCAGGGCCACCAACGGGACCTGCACGAGGCCGGCGATCAGCCCGCCGGCCAGCAACAGGAACAGGCCGATCGAGAAGGTCCGGGAGCGACGACTCACCGCGTCAGCCTACGGCTGAGTGAACCGGCCGTCCCGGGCGGCGCAGGGTGGCCGCCTCCGGCGGCGGCGAGCGTACGGTGGTGACATGAGCGACACCCCGTTCGGATTCGGCCCCTCCGACCGCGACCGCGACCGGGATCCCGACCGCGACCGCGAGGGCGGCGGCACCCCCGGACCCGGCAACCCCCTCGGCTTCGGAGCCGGCGGGGGGGCTTTCCCTGGCATGCCCGCCGGGTTCGGCATTCCCGGGATGCCCGGCGGGCCGGGTGGGGCCGGCGGTTTCGACATGGGCCAGCTCGGCCAGATGCTCAGCCAGCTCGGTCAGATGCTCAGCAGCGCCGGCACGTCCAGCGGCCCGGTCAACTACGACCTGGCCAAGCAGATCGCCACCCAGCAGCTCACCTCGACCACCCGGCCCGGCGCCGAGCAGCGCAAGGCGGTCACCGACGCGCTGGCCCTCGCCGAGCTGTGGCTCGACCCGACGACCTCCTTCCCGGCCGGGGCGCGCACCGTGGTGGCCTGGTCACCCAAAGACTGGGTGGATGCGAGCATGCCCACCTGGCAGCGGCTGTGCGATCCGGTGGCCCAGCGGGTGTCCGGCGCGTGGGTGGAGGGCCTGCCGGAGGAGGCCCGGCAGATGGCCGGACCGATGCTCGCGATGTTCGGCCAGATGGGCGGGCTCGCGTTCGGCAGCCAGCTCGGTGCCGGGCTGGGGCAGCTGGCCACCGAGGTGCTCAGCTCCACCGACATCGGCCTACCGCTCGGCCCGGAGGGCACCGCCGCGCTGCTGCCGGCGGCCGTGGAGAAGTTCACCGCCGGCCTCGACCGGCCGGCCAGCGAGGTGATGGTGTACCTGGCCGCCCGGGAGGCCGCGCACCACCGGCTGTTCAGCCACGTGCCGTGGTTGCGGGGCCGGCTGCTGGCCGCCGTGGAGGACTACGCCCGCGGCATTCAGATCGACACGTCGCGCATCGAGCAGCTGGCCCAGCGCATCGACCCCTCCGACCCGCAGGGCATCGAGGAAGCCATGCGGTCCGGGCTGTTCGAGCCGCAGACCAGCCCAGAGCAGCAGGCCGTGCTCGGCCGGTTGGAGACGTTGCTCGCGCTGGTCGAGGGCTGGGTGGAGGTCGTGGTCAGCGAGGCGGTCGCCGACCGGCTGCCCGGCGCGGACGCGCTGCGCGAGACCCTGCGTCGCCGCCGTGCGTCCGGCGGACCGGCCGAGCAGACTTTCGCCACCCTGGTGGGCCTGGAACTGCGGCCGAGGCGGGTACGGGCGGCGGTGGAGCTGTGGCAGTCGGTCACCGCGGAGCGTGGGACGATCGGCCGCGACGAGGTATGGGCGCATCCCGATTTGATTCCCACCACCGAGGATCTGGACGATCCGGCCGGCTTCGCCTACCGGGTGCAGGCGGACGACTCCGACCCGATCGCCGAACTGGAACGCACCGAGCACGAGGAGCGGGCCCGGCGCCAGGCCGAGGACGCCGGCCCATCGGAGCCCGGTAGGCCCGGAACCGACGGGCCGCCGGGGCCGGGGCCCGACACCGGCGGTCGGCAAGGGCCCGGCACCGACGATTCCCGGGGACCGGGGACCGTCGGCCCGGATTCGGGCCCCGATCGGCCGAAAAGCTGACCAAGCGCTCACCAAAGTAACTTCAGTCGGGGTGAGCGTGGTCCCTATCGGACTGACGTTACTTCGTGCGACGGGTTTCGACCTGAGTCGGGGAATCCGGTGGCTGCCGCCCCGGATCTACACCTACTTGTCCACAGCCGGCAAAGTCTCCTGTGGACAAGTTCCGAGGTGGCGGGGTCGGGGGTGTCACGATCGAGCCATGTCCTCGCACACGGCCTCCGCGCCGTCACCGCAGCTGTCCACGCTCCGACCCTCCGGCTCACTTCCGGCGTCGCTGCGTCCCCGCCCGCATCATCCGGTGCTGCACCGGTCGGGCTCGTCGCTGCAGTTCGGGGTCGGCCCGGGTGGGGCGGTGGAGATCAGCGGGCTGGACGTAGGCTTGCGCCGGCTACTGCTGGACTGGCACGGCGCGCGGCGGGTGGAGGAGGTCCTACAGAGCGCGGTCGGGCACGGCCTCGACCCGGGCACGGTCCGGTCGGTCCTCGCCGAGCTGTGGGCAGCCGGCGCGCTGGTCGACGGCGCCGACGCGGATCGCGTCGCCGCGGCCCGCGCCGAGGCGTCCGTGCTGGTCAGCGGCGCCGGGCCGGTAACCGCCGCCGTCGCCACCACCATCGCCGCATCCGGGGTCGGCCGGCTCGCGGTGTCCACCTCCGGGGCGGTGCGGGCCGCGGACGTCGGGGCACTCGGAGCCGCGGATTCCGGACGCCCGCGGCTCGCAGCGGTGGTCGACGCGGTTCGTCGGGTCGCACCGGACGTCCGGTGCGAGACCCGCGCACCGCGTGGGCGGGTCGACCTGGTGGTGCTCACCGGGGGGTGGCTGCCGTCCCCGGTCAGCGACGCGCCGCACCTCTCAACGAGGCTGGTCGACGGCCTCGGGATGGTCGGCCCGCTGGTGCTGCCCGGACGCTCGGCCTGCCTGCGCTGCATCGACCTACACCACGCCGAGCACGATCCACACTGGCCCACGGTGGCCGCCGATCTGGCCGGTCGGGTCGGGTCGGCGAGCCCGGCCACCACAGCGGCCACCGCCGCGCTGGCCGCCGACCAGGCGCTCGCCGCCGTGGATGCGCTGCTCGGCAACGGCGGCGCGCCGCCCACCCTGGACGCGGTGCTCCATCTCGACACCCGGCGGGGGACGCTGTGCCGTCGGCCCTGGCCGCCGCACCCGCGCTGCGGATGCGGCGCAGCTCACGTCGCTCCCCTGCCGCCCTGGGCGGGCCCCCCATCAGGACCGGACGCGGCCGAGCCGGCGGTGGCCGCAGCCGGCTGAGGAGGGGATGTGCGGCGGGTGAACCGGCAGTGGACAATCTACGGCGTGAGTGAGATCCCCCGCGGCGGCGTGCAGCGCACCGCCAAGCTGGCCAGCCTCCCGCTCGGGGTGGCCGGTCGGGCGGCGGCCGGTTGGGGCCGGCGGCTGGCCGGTGGCGACCGCGAGCAGATCTCGGCACAGCTCGCGGCCCGCAGCGCCGAACAGCTCTTCGCGGTGCTCGGTGAGCTCAAGGGCGGCGCGATGAAGTTCGGCCAGGCGCTGAGCATCTTCGAGGCCGCGGTCCCGCCGGAGATGGCCGGCCCGTACCGCGACGCGCTCACCCGGCTGCAGAGCTCGGCGCCCCCGATGCCGGCCCGCGAGGTCCACCGGGTGCTGGCCGAGCAGCTCGGCCGCAACTGGCGCGAGCGGTTCGCCGAGTTCGACGACGACCCGGCGGCCGCGGCGAGCATCGGCCAGGTGCACCGGGCGGTGTGGCGGGACGGCCGGGAGGTGGCGGTCAAGGTCCAGTACCCGGGGGCGGACGTGGCGCTGCTCGCCGACCTGCGCCAGCTCGGCCGGTTCAGCCGATTGCTGCAGCCGCTGGTGCCGGGCATGGAAGTCAAGCCGCTGATCGCCGAGCTGAAAGAGCGGATGACCGAGGAGCTGGACTACCGCGACGAGGCGGACAACCAGCGGGCGTTCGCCATGGCGTTCGCCGACGACCCGGAGATCCTGATCCCCCGGGTGGTCGCGTCGGCACCGAAGACGATCGTCAGCGAGTGGGTCACCGGGACGCCGCTGTCCGCTGTGATCCGGGACGGCGACCAGGCCACCCGCGACGAGGTGGGCCGGCTGCTCGCCGAGTTCCACTACGCGGCGCCGCCCCGGTCCGGGCTGCTGCACGCCGACCCGCACCCCGGCAACTTCCAGCTGGCCCCGGACGGGCGACTGATCGTCATCGACTTCGGAGCGGTGGCCCGGCTGCCCCACGGCATCCCGCAGGTGCTCGAGGACATGACCGCGATGGCACTGCGCGGACAGTCCCGCGAGCTCGTCGAACGGCTGCGGATCGAGGGCTTCATCCGGCCTGGTCTGCAACTCGACCCCGAGGACGTGTTGGCCTACCTCGCGCCGTTCGCTGAGCCGCTGCGCGCGGAGCGGTTCCGGTTCAGCCGGGAGTGGCTGCAGAACCAGGCCGAACGGGTCGGCGACCTGCGCAGTCCGGACTTCCGCACCGGGCGCGCGCTGAACCTGCCGCCGGAACACCTGCTGATCCACCGGGTGACCTTCGGCAGCCTCGCGGTGCTCTGCCAACTGGGTGCGAACGTACCGCTGCGCGACATCGTGGGCCGATGGCAACCCTCGATCCTGGACGGCTCAGCCTTCGACGACCCAGCCTCGGACGACCCAGCCTCGGACGACCCGGCCCTGGACGACCCGGCCCTGGAGGGCTCAGCCGTGGAGGACCCGGCCTGAGCCGTGCCGCGGGGGTCGGCGGGGGCGGCGGGGCGGCTCAGAGCGGGGCTCCGGCGGCGGCCAGCTCACGGTCACGCTGCAGCGCGGCCTTGCTCGGGCGACCACGGGGGCGCTTGCGCGCGACGACGCTGCCCCGCTCGAAGATCTCGCCGCCCCAGACGCCCCAGGGCTCGCCCCGACGCACCGCTCCGGCCAGGCACTCAGCCCGGACCGGACAGCCACCGCAGAGTGACTTGGCCTTCTCCAGGTCCACCGGCGAGTCGGCGAACCACAGGTCGGCGTCCTGTGCCTCACGGCAGGGCAGGGCTGACCCGGTGCGGGGTGCCGCGTCGAGCAACCCACCGAGGCCGGCAACAGGGTCACCGTCCGGTCTCGATGTCAGCGCTCCGCCTTCCAGCGGAACGTTCCGCACGAACACGGTGGTTACCTCCTTGATTCGTGTGCGGATGGGGGATCGGCGCTGGGATCTCCAGCGATGGAACAGACCGGACAAACACGAAGGCCGCGGTCCCGTATACGGGTCCGCGGCCTTCGAGAAGAACCGACTGAGCGTCCTTGACAGATCAAGGGCATCGCTCCGACGCGGACACGTACGGGGGCTTGGTCATCGGGTAATCGGTCACGGACGGGCCGCTGAGAGCGGGCTCCGCCCCCTGTGCCGGCCGCACTCGCCACGCGAGGGACCCGAGTTCCGGGGTACCGGGAACCGGGTGACCGACGCCGCCATTCGTCGCGATGATCGTCATTCGGTTCACCCCCTCCCGGTCTCGTCGTGCGCGGACTCCGCGCCGACACCGCATCGAAAACTCGTCACCGGGTGGTCCCACCCGGACGTTGATGACAGTAGAAGGCGGCCCGCGACCCGGGCAAGCGAGTTTCCGGGATCACCCGGTCAGTGGGCGCCGGGCGCGCCGGACCGGTGCGGTGCCCCGGCCTCAGGACCGGTGGGGTCAGTCGGGCGGGGCCGCGACCAGCGCGAGCACGTCCGGGCCGTAGCGGTCGAGCTTGCGGGCGCCGATCCCGGGGATGTCGACCAGCGCGGCGGCGTCGGCCGGGCGGTGCTCGGCGATGGCGGTGAGGGTGGCGTCGGTGAATACCACGTAGGTGGGCACCTGCTGCCGCTTCGCGGTGGCGCTGCGCCAGGACCTCAGCCGCTCGAGCAGTTCGACGTCGAGATCGGCCGGACAGTCCGGGCAGCGCCGCAGCTTCAGCGCGTCGACCCCGAGCAGCGGCAAGCCGCACACCCGGCAGCGGGGTTTGACCCCGCCGCGACCGGCGGGCACCCGCGCCGTCGGATGGTCGTCGGGAATCAGCCCGTAGAGGAAGCGGCTGCGGCGCCGGTGCCGGCGCCCGCCGGACGAGCGGGACAACGCCCAGGACAGCGCCAGTTGCCGCCGGGCGCGGGTCACCCCGACGTAGAGCAGCCGGCGCTCCTCCTCGATCTTGGCGTCGTCGCCGTCCGCGTGCTGGATGGGCAGCGTGCCGTCGACCAGGCCGACCAGGAACACCGCGTCCCACTCAAGGCCCTTGGCCGCGTGCAGCGAGGCCAACGTGACCCCCTGCACGGTCGGCGGGTGCGACGCCTCCGCGCGGGTAGCCAGCTCGGCGGCGAACCGGGCCAGGTCGGCGCCGGGATCCACCTCGCGCAGCTCCTCGGCCAACCCGACGAGCGCGCGCAGCGACTCCCAGCGTTGCCGGCCGGCGGTGCCGGCCGCCGGTTCGGCGGTGAGCCCCAGCGGCGCCAGCACCGCCCGGACGGAGGCAACCAGCCGGTCCGCTCCCCCGTCGGTCGCGGCGCCGTCCGCTCCTCCGTCGGCAGCTCCTCCGCCGTCCACTCCTGCGCCGTCCGCACCTCCTTCGGACACAGCGGCACGCAGCGCGAGCATCGCCTGGCGCACCTCCTGGCGGCTGAAGAACCGCTCGCCGCCGCGCACCTGGAACGCCACCCCGACCTCGTCCAGCGCCCGCTCGTAGACCTCGGACTGCGCGTTCACCCGGAACAGCACCGCGATCTCGCTGGCCGGGGTGCCGTCGGCGATCATCCGTCTGATGGCGCCCGCCACCGCGCTCGCTTCCGCCGGTTCGTCGTCGTACTCGCGATAGGTGGGCTCCGGCCCCCCGGCCAGCTGCCCGACCAACCGCAGGCGGGTGCCCGCCGACTGACCCCGGGCGGCGGATATCACCTTGTTCGCGCAGGACACCACCTGCGGGGTGGAGCGGTAGTCGCGCTGCAGCCGCACCACCGCGGCCTCGGGGAACCGGCGGGAGAAGTCGAGCAGGTAGCGCGGCGTCGCGCCGGCGAAGGTGTAGATCGTCTGGTTGGCGTCGCCGACCACGGTCAGGTCGTCGCGCCGGCCCAGCCACGCGTCCAGCAGCCGTTGCTGCAGCGGCGTCACGTCCTGGTACTCGTCCACCACGAAGCAGCGGTAGCGCTCGTGGAACTCCTGGGCGACCTCCGCGTTCGTCTCCAGCGCGGCCGAGGTGTGCAGCAGCAGGTCGTCGAAATCCAGCAACCGGGACGACGCCTTCAGCTCCTCATAGCCGGCGTAGACCGCCGCCACCAGCTCGGCCGGGGCCGGCGTCTCACGGCGCAACCGGGCCACCTCGCGTGGGTAGTCCGCCGGGGCGACCAGGCTGGACTTGGCCCACTCGATCTCGCCGGCCAGGTCGCGCAACGACTCGGAGTTGGTGTCCGCGCCGACCCGGTGCGCGGCCTGACCCACCGCGCGCACCTTGTGCTCCAGCAGCTCCCACTGCTGGTCACCGACCACGCGTGGCCAGAAGTAGCGCAGCTGACGCAGCGCCGCGGCGTGGAAGGTGCGGGCCTGGACACCGCCCACCCCGAGCACCCGCAGCCGGGTGCGCAGCTCGCCGGCCGCCCGGGCGGTGAAGGTCACGGCGAGTACCTGACCGGGGGCGACGTGGCCGGCCTGCACCAGGTGCGCGATCCGCCGGGTGATCGTGCGGGTCTTCCCGGTGCCGGCGCCGGCCAGCACGCACACCGGCCCGCGCGGGGCGGTGACCGCCGCGCGCTGCTCGTCGTCCAGCTCGGTGGTCAGCTCCCGCACCCGGTCATTCTGCCAACCACGCACGACGACCGGCCGCCGGACGTGCCGGAAGGCTCCGGCCGCCGTCGCCCGTGCTCACCGGTGCGTGAGCCCCTCCACCATCCGCGCGTCCAGCAGCTCCCGCAGGTGATCGGCCGGCGACGGGCCCGGGCGGAACACCGGAGCGGCGATCCGCCGGTGAGGTGGCCCCGCATGCACCCGTGAGCAGGCCGGGAGTCGTGCACGTCACACCGGGAAGTCCGTCCGGCACCGGGTTGTTGTAGCGGACATGGGTGAACTGACCGTGTACTCGACGATCTGGTGCGGCTTCTGCCGTCGGTTGAAGCTGCAGCTCGACGAGGCCGGCGTCGCCTACCGGGAGATCGACATCGACCGCGACCCGGAGGCCGCCGCGTTCGTGCGGCAGGTGAACGGCGGCAACCAGACCGTGCCCACGGTGGTGTTCCCGGACGGCAGTACCGCGACCAACCCCCGCTTCGCCGAGGTGCAGGCAGCCCTGGCGGCGTAGGGGCCGTGCACCCCGGCAGCCCGGTCGGGATGTCACCGCGACGCGATCCGGGCGATCTGCCGGTCCAGATTCCGGACCAGCGTCGAGTCCTGGCCGTACGCTTCGACGATCAACGGGCGGACGGCTTGGAGCTCGGCGAGTGCTTCGTCGGGGTGTCCGGCGGCGGCCAGCATCTGAGCGACGACGAAGCGGGTGTCGCGGATCTTGTCGGCCTCGTCCTGGGTGGAGTCGACGGCGTTCTCGACGTAGAACCGCAGCTGGGGCAGGGCCCTGTCCGGTTTGCCGAGCTCGGCGTAGGCGTGGCCGCAGTGGTAGGCGCAGTCCAGGACGACCCCGGAGGTCGGTGGCAGGTGCTTTCGGTACTGACGCCCGGCCAGGTAGAAGTGTGCGGCGGCGCGGTGGTACCGACCGACGTAGAACAGGGTCCCGGCGAGTAGGTGGCGCAGGTGCAGCGCCATGACCCAGTCGTGCGCGGCCCGCTGCACGGCGTCCTCGAGAACGCTGATCGCTTCGGACGTTCGGCCGTCCGGCAGCAGTGCGCGCACCCGCGCCTTGAGCGGCTCCACCTCATCTTCGGTGAGAGCCGGACCGCGGCTCGCCCGGCGGGCAGCGACCGGGGTGAGCAACGGTCGCCGGAACGGGCGGGTCGGGTCTCGGCTCTCGTCCTCGGATGACCGGGCGGGCGACCGATGCGGCGACGCGGCCAACGGGGCGAGAGCGTCGTACACGGCATTGGCGGAGGGACGAGCCGACGGCTCCTTCGCCAGCATCGAGACGATCAGCGCGTCGACCTCCACCGGAACGTCCGCTCGCCGGTCCCGCACCGACGGCGGGGCCGAGCGCAGGTGCTGGGCGCGCAGCGACAGATCGGGGGTGGCGTGGAACGGCGGGTCGCCGGTGAGCAGTTCGCACAGCAGGCAGCCCAGCGAGTAGATGTCCGATGCCGAGGTCACCGGCTGCCCGAGGCACTGCTCCGGCGACATGTACACCGGGGTCCCGACCGTCCGGTCGACCTGGGTGAGCCGCGGCAGCGCGGCGGCGCCGCGCAGGATGGCGATGCCGAAATCGAGCACCTTGACCAGGCCGCCGGCGACGAGCATCGCGTTGGCCGGCTTGATGTCCCGGTGCACGATGTCGACGCGATGGACGTCGGCCAGCACCGCCGCGATCTGCGCCGCGATCGCCGCCGCCCACACAGGGCTCGGTGGCACGGTGTGGTAGTCGGCTTCGTCGAGCAGCGTCTCCAGGGTGGAGCCACGCAGCAGTTGCATGACCACCCACAGCCGCTGACTGCCATCGGGGGCGATCTCGACGCCGGTGTCGTAGACGGCCGGAGTGCCGGGATGTTCCAGCTGTGCGGTGGTGCGGATCTCGCGCAGGAAACGCTGCTGGTCACGTCGCTGCGCGTCGAGGATTTCGACGGCCTCCGGGCTGTCCGGTGCGGTGGGCGCGGACGAGGGCGGCTTCAGCAACTTGATCGCCACCGGGCGGTCCAGGCGCTCGTCGTAGCCGTGGAAGACCTCACTCATCCCGCCGCGCCCGAGCGACCCGTCCACCCGGTATCGGCCAGCGAGCAGCTGCGGCGCGTTCCGATCCGCTGTCATGCCTCTCCTTGCTCCGTTTGGCCGGCGGTTGTCCAGGGCGGTGAGGGCGCGCAGGTCTGCTGCATCTCCGCGCGCAGCCGGGCCAGCGCATCATCCCGGGCGGGTTCGGTGATGATCTGGTAAGCGCGCTTGCGGGCGGCCTCCTTGATCGCCTTCTGGAACTCGGTGTTGTCGAAGTAGAGCTTCATGAAGTCGGTGTTGCGTTCGGCGTTCTCAGCGACGATATCGTCGAGGCGGTCGCCGGCGACCTGGCCGAACCGTGCCTCGTCGTTCATCAGCGCGACCTGCTGCATGTGGAAGGGCACGTACATCCCGGGTTCGCCAGTACGCGGATTGACCCGGTCGGGATCGTAGGCGCCGAACAGCTTCAGCGTCGGCGAGGCCGACTTGCCGACGTCCTGCCAGAAGCGGTACCCGACCTCGACCTTCTCCCACAGCGACGGAGCGCCGCCGGCGAGCACCTGCCGAGTAGCCAGGTCGACCTCGCACCACGATCCGTCAGGCACCGACAGGTTTGATGCCCTCGGCTGGCAGGACTGGCGATCGATCAGGTAGCCGCGCCGGAGTCCGTCGGGCTTTCTCCCACGACGACCGGCTCCCGGCAGCGGTCCGCAGGCTTGCCACCGGTGCCCGCGTCATCGAGGTCACCCGCTGCGCCGGTTCCGTCGCCTCCGCCGCCGACGCCTGCGACCCGGCACAGCGTGACCTCGACGACGCCCACGCCCTGGCGTGGGACCGCTATGTCGACCCGGCGATTCTGCGGCGGATACTGCCCGGCCTGTGCCGCTCCGCCGTCGTGACCGCTGCCCGGGACGCCTGGCTCGCCCACGCGCAATGCTCAGGTATCGAACGGAGGCGGGTCGAGGAGACGTGGGCTGCGGCCAACACCCAGGGCAAGCGACTCGCGCTGGCACTCCATGGCGATGCCGACCGGTCGGTCGATGGTTGGCGCAACAAGACCTCGTACCGCCGAGCCGCGATCGACGTCATCGGCCGGGCCGTCCACGACGGTGTGGCCCGCGATCCCAAGGGCGCGGTCCGGACCCGCGCCGCGTCCCACCTGGCCCGGCAAGCGCTGGAGGACATCGTCCGAGACCGCTGCACGCTGTTCGTACTTGTCAGACAGGCGATTGGAGAACCTTCCGGATAGGCCGCTCGCCCCATGACGGTGCCTGTGGCACGAGGATTCTCAGCAATCTTTCAAGACTTCTTCTCGAGAACCGCCATACAGCAGAAAGTGTCGTACCTGGACGCAACAATAGGTTCATGTCCGATTTCGCCGACGCGCAGCGCACCTTCTTCGAGGGCGTCGAGCAACTGCGTGGTGCGGTATCGGTGGACGAGCGTATCGACGCGCTGTCGATGTGCGAGTCGGTCACCCGCCAACTCGACTTCCTCGCGGTCGAGCTGATCGCCGGGCTGGCCCGCGAGGGGGTGTTCACCGAACGCGGCTACTCCGGCGCGGCGCAGGCGGTCGCCGATCTGCTCGGTTGGGACCGCGCCATGGCCGCACGCCGGGTGCGGGTGGCCGAGCAGGTCTGCCGCCGTACGAGCCTCGACGGGCAGGTGCTCTCCCCTCCGTTGGCCGCCTGCGCGATGGCGTTCGCGGCCGGGCAGGTCAGCCTGCGCCACGTCGAGGTGATCAGCGACGCACTGGGCAAGCCCGAGGCCGCCCGGCTCACCCCGGCCGTGTGGGCCGGCGCGGAAGAACAACTCGCCGAGTACGCCACCCGCTGCACTCCGAACGAACTGGCCGGGTTCGCCCGCGACCTGGTCACCCTGCTCGACCAGGACGGCCCTGAGCCTGACGAACAGACACCGCCGCAGGTCAACGAGCTGAGCCTGACCCGCACACCCAGCGGCGGCGGAGGCCGGATCAAGGGCCGCCTCGACGCTCCCACCTTCGACGCCGTCGCCACCGCGCTGGGCGCGCTGTGCAAGCCGTCCCCGGAGGACCTGCGAACGTTGCCCGAACGCCAGGCCGACGCGCTCGGCGACGTGTGCCGCCGGGCACTCGACGTCGGGGATGTCGGCACTACTGGCGGCGAGCGCCCCCATCTCAACGTGACCATTCCGCTGGAGGAGCTGGAACGCCGCGCCCGGGGAGCCCTGCTCGACTTCGGCGGCCAACTCACCCCCGCCGATCTGCGCTTGCTCTGCTGCGACGCGCGGGTCGTGCCGATCGTACTGGGCGGCAAGGGCGAACCGCTCGACGTCGGACGCGCGTTCCGCACCGTCACACCGCATCTACGACGCGCGGTGGCCGCCCGGGATCGTGGATGCTGTTTCCCCGGATGCGATCGCCCGCCATCGTGGTGCGAAATTCATCATCTTGTTCCGTGGGAGGTCGGTGGCCTGACCGAGATCGGCAATCTGGCAATGCTGTGCAGAGTTCATCACCGACTAATTCATCATCCGGGCTGGTCCATACGGATCGTCGACGGCCATCCGGAATTCGTTCCCCCGAGATGGATTTCATCGGATCAGCGGCCACGGCGACAACCTCGGCCCGCGACCGTCTCGTGACACCGGTCCTGCCGGCAGCGGGCCGCACGCGGACGCTGACACCGACCGCGCGGCGGATCTCGGTCGAGTCGACGCACGCCCAATGCCAGACTGGCGCGGTGCTGTTGACGATCACCACCACCCACGACCCGGCCGACGAGCTGGGCTATCTGCTCGGCAAGCACCCCGACCGGATGCATCGGGTCGAGCTGAGCTTCGGGGTGGCCACCCTCTGCTTTCCCGAGGTGACGTCGCGGCGGTGCACTGCGGCGCTCGTGGTAGACGTCGACCCGGTGCGGCTGGTCCGGGGCGGGCCGGGCGGCTGGGCACCGGGTGGGCGGTCCGGCCGTGGTGACGGGGCGAGCCTCGGGCAGTACGTCAACGACCGTCCGTACTCGGCGTCGTCGCTGCTCTCGGTGGCCATCGGGCGCGCGCTGGGCTCGGCGCTGCACGGGCGCTGCCGGGACCGCCCGGAGTTGGCGGCCACCCCGATCCCGCTGGAGCTGGCCGTGCCGGCGGTCCGCGACGCCGACGCGCTCGCCGAGTCGCTGTTCGCTCCGCTGGGGTGGGAGGTGCGCTCGACGCCCCTCGCCGGCGGCGGTATCGCGGACGGCGGTATCGCGGACAGCGACCCGGCGGACAGCGACCCGGCGGGCGGGCACGTCGGGCTGCGGCTGACCGGGACCCACGCTGCTGCACGGCGCCCTCACCTACACCGACACCCGGCTGGCCGGTTTCGACACGGCCGTTCTGATGGAGGTGGTGGAGCACGTCGACCCCGAACGGCTGCCCGCGCTGGTCCGGGCGGTTTTCGGGGTGGCCGCGCCGACCGGGTCCTGGTGACCACCCCGAACCGGGACTACAACGCCCGCTACCCGGGATTGGCGCCCGGGGCGGTGCGGCACCCCGACCACCGCTTCGAGTGGACCCGTGCCGCGTTCGCGACCTGGTGCTCCTCGGTGGCGGGCCGGCACGGATACCGGGTCCGCCTGGACGGGATCGGCGACCCGGACCCCGAGCTCGGGCAGCCGACCCAGCTCGCGGTGTTCAGCCTGGGAACCCGCTGATGGAGCTGCCGATCCCGGAGCTGTCGTTGGTGCTGATGGTCGGGGCCAGCGGGGCGGGCAAGTCGACGTTCGCCGGCCGACACTTCCTGCCCACCGAGGCGTTGTCGTCCGACGTGTTCCGTGGCCTGGTCGCCGACGACCCCACCGACCAGGGCGCCACGGCCGACGCGTTCGACGCGCTGCACCACCTCGTTGCGATCCGGCTGCGCCGGGGCCGGTTGACCGTGGTCGACGCCACCAACACCCAACGCGCCGCCCGGGCGAGCCTGATCGAGCTGGCCCGGGAGCACGACGTGCTGCCGGTGGCGATCGTGCTGGACCTGCCGGAGCCGGTGTGCCTGGCCCGGTCCCGGTTCGGCCCGGCCGTGGTCCGCCGCCAGCGCGACGAGCCGCGACGCTCGGTGCGCAAGCTCAAGGCCGAGGGGTTCCGGGCCGTGCACGTCCTGTCCACCCCGGACGAGGTGGACGCCGCAACGATCGTCCGGACCCGCTCGTACAACGACCGGCGCGAGCTCACCGGGCCGTTCGACCTGATCGGCGACGTGCACGGCTGCCTCGACGAGCTGTGCGCGCTGCTGGTCGAGCTGGGCTGGAGGCTGGTCCACGACGAGTCCGGGACTCCGGTGTCCGCCGCGCACCCGGCCGGGCGGACGGCGGTGTTCCTCGGTGACCTGGTCGACCGTGGCCCGGACACCCCGGGCGTGCTGCGGCTGGCCATGGGGATGGTTGCGGATCGCGTGGCGTTGGCGATCGCCGGCAACCACGAGGTGAAGCTGGTCCGGGCACTGCGCGGACGCGACGTGCGGCGCAGCCACGGGCTGGCCGAGTCGCTCGCGCAGCTGGAGCGGCAGCCGGATGAGTTCGTCGCGGCGGCCACCGGCTTCATGGACGGGTTGATCGGGCACTACGTGTTGGACGGCGGCCGGCTGGTGGTGGCGCACGCCGGGCTGCGCGAGCAGTTCCACGGGCGGGCGTCGAAACGGGTGCGCGCGTTCGCCCTGTACGGCGAGACGTCCGGGGAGACCGACGAGTTCGGGTTGCCGGTGCGCTATCCATGGGCGACCGGGTACCGGGGCGCCGCGACTGTGGTCTACGGGCACACCCCGGTGCCCGAGGCCGAATGGGTCAACAACACGATCTGCCTCGACACCGGGTGTGTGTTCGGCGGTGCGCTCACCGCGCTGCGCTACCCGGAACGGGAGCTGGTGGCGGTGCCGGCCGCGAGAGTGTGGTTCGAGCCGATCCGGCCGTTGCGCGCGGAGCCGATGCCGGACACCGCCGACGCCCGCGCACCCGACGAGCTGGCCGTCACCGACGTGCTCGGCAAGCGCACGGTGACCACCGACCTGCTGGGACGGGTCACGGTGCCGGCGGAGAACTCGGCCGCCGCGCTGGAGGTGTTGAGCCGGTTCGCCATGCACCCCCGGTGGCTGGTGTACCTGCCGCCGACCATGGCGCCGGTCGCGACCTCGGCCGATCCGGCCCTGCTGGAGCGCCCCGAGGAGGCGTTCGAGGCCTACGCCCGCGACGGCGTGGACCGGGTGGTCATGCAGGCCAAGCACATGGGTTCGCGGGCGGTGACCGTGGTCTGCCGGGACGCGGGGGTGGCGGCCCGGGTCTTCGGTGCGGACGACGGGGCGCTCGGCGCGGTGATCTCCCGTACCGGCCGGGCGCTGCTGGCACCGCCGCGCGGAGGTGAGCTGGTCGAACGGCTCGCGGCGGCGGTCGGCGGCGCCGGGTTGTGGGACGAGCTGTCCACCGACTGGCTGGTGCTGGACGCCGAGCTGCTGCCCTGGGCGCTACCCGGGAGGCGCGGCCCGGGCCTGGTACCGCGGCTGTACGCCCCGGTGGCGGCGGCCGCGCTGGCCGACACCGCCGCCGTGGCCGACGTGCTCGCCGCGGCCGCCGCCCGGGGAGTGCCTGTTTCCGCACCGTCCGCGACGTGGAACGACGCACCGCCCGCGGCGAGCAGCGACACCCCGGCGACCAGCTCGGCCGGCGCGCTGGCCACCACCCGGGTCGATGACGCGCTGGCCTTCGACGCCGCCTGGCGGCGATACGCGGGGATCGGCGAACCGGTGCGGCTGGCACCGTTCTGCGTGCTCGCCGGCGCGGACCAGGTGTACGCGCGCCGGCCGGTCGACTGGCAGCTGGCCGTCCTGGACCGGCTGGTGGCCGCCGACCCGACGCTGCTGGTGGCCACCCAGCGTCACCCGGTGACGCTGGCCGACGGGGGTTCCCGGGCCGGCGCGGCACGGTGGTGGCACACCCTGGTCGAGGCCGGCGCCGGCGCGAGATCGGCCGTAAGCGCTCGCTCGCCCTGCGCGAGTACGCACTCGGGCTGGAGGCGCTGCACCGCTTCGTCCGCGGCGAACCGCTGTGGCGGGTGCACGAGGCGGTGGCCGGCGTGCTGGCGCTGGAGTCCGAGCCGGTCGACCCTCGGCTCTGAGCCCGGGTTCACGACATCGCGGTCACCGCACCGGCACGCCTCAGCGGGTGCACGGGTGGCCGACCGTAGCGCCCGTCGCTGTCCGGCGCATCGTTCTGCGGCGCGCGGAGGTCTAGCCAGTCTCCGCTCCGACGGGGCGCCTCGACGAGCTCGGCCACGGTGTTCGAAGTCTGAGCCATGACACCTAGGATCCCCAACTGGCGTGCCCGGTGAAACCCGTGCGGACGAGTCATCGCCTCAGTCGGCCACGGCCCAGGAGTCGAGCATGGAACGGGCGATGGACACCGCCGGAGGGAGCAGCAGCTCGCCGTGGCGGGCGCTCCAGTCGCCCTCGGTGAGCCCGGCGCGCAGCTCGTCGCGGGTGACCCAGAACGCTTCGGCGATCTCGCCGTCGGCCGGGTGCACCGGGGCGTCCGCGTCGGCCACCGCTGAGAACCCGATCATGAGCGACCGGGGGAACGGCCAGGCCTGGCTGCCCAGGTAGCGGATGTCGGACACGACCAGGCCGACCTCCTCTTCGATCTCCCGGCGGACGCAGGCCTCCAACGACTCGCCGGCCTCGACGAACCCGGCCAGCACCGAGTAGCGGCCCGGCGGCCACACCGGCTGGCGGGCCAGCAGCACCTTCGCCGAGCCGCCGGTGCCACCATCGTGCACCAGGCAGATCACCGCCGGGTCGGTGCGGGGGTACTCCTCGCGGCCGCAGCTCGGGCAGTGCCGCATCCACCCGGCGTTGCGCCGCTCGGTGGTGGTGCCGCAGTGGGCGCAGTGCCCGGCGCCGTCGTGCCAGGCCAGCGCCGCGACCGCAGTGGTGACCAGCCCGGCGCTGGTGGCGTCCAGATCGCCGCCCCGGGCGCGCAGATCCTGCCACTGCAGAGGATCGTCTCCGTCAACGAGGGACGGCCGGCCGCGCAGCCCCCAGTAGGCGACACCCTCGTGCTCACCGAGCAGCACGGCCTCCGGCGGCGCGACGGCGCCGAACTCGGCGGCCGGCCTGGTCACCACCTCGTACTCAGCCCCGGCGCCCGGCCGGACCGGGCAACGGCCCTGCCCGTCGACCACCACCACCCGGGCCTTCGACCAGCCCTCGGTCAGCCGGGCGGTGTCGGTGCGCAGCGGCTCGGCGCGGTCGACCGTCGAGCGGGACAGCAGCGGCGGGTCGACCAGCTCGAACGTCACCGGACCGCCCCTGCGGCATACAGACTCACGGCAGCTCGATCCCGCCGAGTGCCCGCAACCGGGACGCCACCACGTCGGCGTCGCCGACCACCACCCCGGTGAACGCGGTCGGGGTGAAGAACTCGGCCGCTGCCACCGCCACCTGCTCAGGTGTCACCGCCGCCAACCGGGCGGGATGGCCGCGCAGCCACGCCTCGTCCAGGCCCACCCCGGCCAGCGCGGACAGCATGGAGGCGAGCCCGGGCTGGCTATCCAACGAAATCAGCAACGAGCCGATCGCGTAGTTGCGCGCGGAGTCCAGCTCGGCGGCGGTGGGTGGGACGGCGGACAACCGGGCCAACTCGTAGCGGGTCTCCAGGACGGCGGCGGCGGTGACGTCGGTGGTGACGTCGGTCTCCACCAGCAACGCCGCCCCGGACGGGGAGAACTCCATCATCGAGTAGGCCGAGTACGTGTAGCCCTTGTCCTCGCGCAGGTTCTCCACCAGCCGCGAGGAGAAGTAGCCGCCGAGCACCAGGTTGGCCAGCTGCAACGCCGGATAGCGCTGGTCGGTGCGGGGCACCGCCCCGGCGGACAGCCGCAGCTGCGACTGCACCGCGCCAGGGCGGTGCACCAGCAGCAGGTCAGCACCGGTGAGCGCGGGCAACGCGGGCAGCTCGGTGGCGGTGCCCGGCGGTGACCAGCCACCGAGTACGTCCCCGACCAGCGCGATCGCCCGTTCCGGGTCGACGTCGCCGACCAGCACCAGCGTCGAGCCGGCCGGCAGCACCGCCGCCGCGTGCAGCTCCCGCACGTCATCAGAGCTCACAGCTGTCACATCGGCGCTCTCGGGCAGCTCCCGGGTGACCGGGTGGGTGCCGTAGCGGCGGCGCTGCAGCGCCTCCCGGGCCACCGTGCGCGGCTGGGCACGGGCCACCGCGATCCGTTCGACCAGCCGCTCCCGCTCGCGGACGAACTCCGCGTCGGGGTAGCCGGCCTCGACGAGCAGGTCGGCCAGCACGTCCAGCAACGTGGGCAGTCCGGCGGCCAACCCGCTGCCGGAGATCAGCAGCCGCTCCGGATCCACCCCCGCGCCCAGCTCACCGCCGATCGCGGCCAGTTCGTCGTCGATGGCCACCCGGTCGCGCCGGGCGGTACCGGACAGCAGCGTGGCGGCCAACATCTCCGCGCGGGCCGCCCGGGTGCTCTCCTCACCGGCGAACGGGATGCGCAACCGCAGCTCCACGGTCGGCACGGTGCGCCGGGCGACCGCGATCACCCGCAGCCCGGTGGGCAGGGTGCGCTCCATGAGCTCCAGCTCCGCCGCTACCCGGGCCACGCCCAGCGGCGGCAGCGGCCGCGGGCCGGTCTCGGTGCGCCCGATCTGCGCGGCGTCCCGGTGGGCGGCGCCGGCGGGGCGGTCGGTTCGGGTTGCGGTCACTGCTGCTCCTCGTTCCGCTCGGGGCTCGGGCCCGCGCCGACGTCCGGGGTACCGGGCTCGACGATCAGCACCGCACGACCCTGGTCGCGCAGGGCGGCGGCGGCCCCGGCCACCTGGGCCGGGGTCACCGTCGCCAGCCGCACCGGCAGCTCGACGGCCAGTTCGGCGCGGCCGTAGAGCAGTTCGCGCGAGCCCAGGGCCAGCGTCCGGCTCATCACCCGGTCGTGCTCGTGGTAGAGCGAGGAGGCCCAGCGCGCGGCGATCCGGGACAGCTCGCCGGCGTCGGGCCCGACGGTGGCCAGCCGGTCCAGCTCCTCGTCCACCGCCCGGATCACCCGGTCGGGGGCCACGGCGGCCGGGTGTACCGCGGTGACGGTGAAGGTGTCCGGGTCGCGGGCGTCCAGCGGCGAGCCGAACAGCCCGCACCCGGCCGAGACGTCGGTGACCAATCCGTCGCCGTACACCAGCCGCTGCTGCAGCCGCGCCGCCTCGCCGTCGGTCAGCACCGAGCCCAGCAGGGTGTGCGCCAGGTATCCGTCGAGGTCGTGCGACGGGTCCGGTAGCCGGTAGCCCAGGGCCAGCGCCGGCATCGGGGCATGCGCGTCGAGCACCGTGTGGCGGCGCTCGTGCACCGGGATCGGCTCGGCGAAGGACGGCCGGGCCGGCGTGGGCCGGGCCGGGATGTCGCCGAAGTGCTTCTCGACCAGCCGGGTGGCTTCCTCGACGTCGAGGTCACCGGCGACGGTGAGCACCGCGTTGCCCGGGGCGTAGTAGCTGTCGAAGAACGCGGCGGCGTCATCCAGGCCGGCCTGCTCGAGCTCGGAGAAGTCGCCGTAGCCGTTGTGCGCGTTCGGGAACGTGTGGTAGAGCACCGGCGGCAGCAGGATCCACGGAAACCCGCCGTACGGGCGGCTCAGCACGTTGAGCCGGATCTCCTCCTTCACCACGTCGACCTGGTTACGCAGGTTCTCCTCGGTCAGCATCGGGGCCCGCAGCCGGTCGGCCTCCAGGAACAGCGCCCGCTCCAGGGCCGCTGAGGGCAGCACCTCGAAGTAGTCCGTGTAGTCCGGATGGGTGGACCCGTTGAAGACCCCGCCGGAGCCCTGGACGTGCCGGAAGTGGGCCAGCTTCTCCAGGCTCTCGCTGCCCTGGAACATCAGGTGCTCGAACAGGTGCGCGAACCCGGTACGCCCCTCCGGCTCCGACCGGAATCCCACGTCGACGTGCACCGACACCGCCACCACCGGAGTGCTCGGGTCGGGAGCGAGCAACACCCGCAGCCCGTTCGACAGGGTCAGGCGATGCAGCGTGGGCTGGTCCGTGACGCTCGGTGACGGGGCAGGTATGACAGACACCCGCTGACCCTAACGTCCCGACGACGACCACGCGCCGCCACCGGCCAGGAGCGCGTCACCGAACCGTAATCGCCCACCGGGGTGACAGCGCGGGTGGCCGGTCCCCGGTTGCGGCACTGTCCGGCTCATGGCGAACATTGTGGGGCCCCCGCGAGCGCTGCGTACGGTGCTCGCCGTACTGGGTGTTTCCGTCACGCTGGCCGCCTGCGCCGGCACGCCGGGAGCGGCACCGCCGGCTCCCGGCCCGGCCGATTCCGCCGCGGGCGAACCTGCGTCGGTACCGGGTCTGGTGGTGTTCGACAGCCGCTACGACGTACCCGAGACGGTACGGCGGATCGGCGACGGGGTGCGCGCCGCCGGTGGGACGGTCGCCGGCACCGTGGACCACGCGGCGAACGCGACCTCGACCGGCGCCACGCTGGCACCGGCGACCGTGGTGTTCGGCGGTGTGCCCAGCGCCGGCACACCGCTGATGCGTGAGCGGCAGCAGGTCGGGGTGGACCTGCCGCAGAAGTTCCTGGTGTGGCGGGATCCCGCCGGCACGGTCCGGCTGGCCTACAACGACGGCGCCTACCTGGCCGCGACCGCCGGCGCCGACCCGGCGGCCGCCCAGGCCCTGTCCGACGGCTCGGCGCGGCTGGCGGGTGCCGCCACCGGCAACCAGCAGCCGTCGACGAGCAACCAGGAGCCGCTCGCCGCGGACACCTCCCGGGACGGCTACCTGCTCGCCCGGCCCAGCAACGCCGACCCGGCCACCACGCTGCGGCGCCTGCAGGACGCGGTGCGCGCCAAGGGCCTGAGCCCGGCGGCGGTCGTGGACCACGCACGGGCCGCGACCGCGATCGGCGCCACCCTCAGGCCGACCACCGTGCTGCTCGTGGGCAATCCCACCGCTGGCACCCCGCTGCTCACCCGCCGCCCGACGATGGGCATCGACCTGCCCCTGCGGTTGCTGGTCTGGCAGGACGAGGCGGGTGTCACCTCGGTCGGTCACCCCGACATCGGGCGGCTCGCCGAGCGCCACGGCCTGCCGGCGGACGACCCGGACGTACGCCGGGTCGCGGACGGGGCCGCCGCGCTCGTCGCTGCGGCCACCGGACAGCCCGGCTGACCGGGCTGTCCACCGGACAGCCCGGCTGACCGGGCTGCCTGGCGGGCTTCAACCCGTTGTTCGCCGATGGTCAACGGCACATGGTGGCTCATCGATCATGGATCGACAGCCAGCACGTACCGTTGATCACCGGCCGGGCGGGTAGGCGGACCAGCCAGGCCGGATCAGCTCGCCTTGGGCAGGACCCGCAGCTGATCGGCCTTCAGTACGCCGCCGTTCTCCGCCGGGGTGCCACTGACCGTGACGACATCACCGGCCGCCGGCTTCGGGTTGATCGCGGCGATGTCGACCACCTCGGTCAGCCCTCCTGGTCGCACCAGGGTGGCCCGGTCACCGTCCAACACGGTGATCGTCCCGGCGGCCCGCGCCACCGGCACCAGGACCGCCACCGCCGAGCGGTCGCCACCGACCCGGACCACCACCCGCTGGCCGGGCTGCAGGCCGGTCAGACCGTTGCCGGCGCCGCGCACCCGGGTGCGGTCGTCGGTCGGGATGGTGATCTGGCCGGCCCCGTCGGCGGCGATCACCAGGTTGTCCGGCGCGACCGAGACCACCGATCCGGTGATCGCCGCCGTGTTGGCCAGGGCGCGCGGGCCGCCGTGCCGGCCCGGGCCCTCACCGCCGAACCCGCCCGGGCCCATCCCGCCCGGGCCCATCGCGGGCTGACCGGGTCCCATCCGGCCGCCGCCGAGCATCAGACTGTCCTCGTCGAACCCGTCCGGCAACGCGACCCGGTCCGGGCTGTGCCCGCCACTCCAGTGCCCGCCACTCCAGTGCCCCCCGCTCCAGTGCCCCCCGCTCAAGTGCCCCCCGCCCCACCGGCCGTCATAGTCGCGGTTGCGGGCGACGCCGAACAGCGCGGCGCCGACCACGGCGACGAGCAACACCCCGGCCCCAGCCGCCAGCCAGCGTCGCCGCGTCGTCCAGCGGGAGCCGCGGTCAGCCGGCGGTTGGGCGAACCGGGCTGTCGGCTGATCGTCACCCCGGTCACCGGGACCCGCCTGGGCCCGGCGCTCGTCGTCGGGCCGGACCGGGTGCTCGCCGGGGCCGTCCGGGGGTTGCGGTGTCGTCATGTCCACTCCCTCCGTGGGACGGTCCGTCCCGTCCCGCTGGGGACGACGGTGCTCGGCGAAGCTGAAGGACTCCCGCGGATACCGGTCCCGGACCGCAACCTTCAGCCGATCTTCAGCGGGTCCCGGCCGGGGCGGCGGCCGGCGGCGGCGCAGAATGGCCTGGTGCGGGAGCAGGCCCGGGTGCTGGTGGTGGAGGACGCCGAGGCGATCCTGGGCGCCGTGCTGACCGGCCTGGCGGATGCGGGATTCGAGGTCACCGGCCGGGGCAACGGGCGCGACCTGGAGCACGACCTGGCCACCTTCCGCCCCGACCTGGTGGTGCTGGACGTGATGCTGCCCGGCCGCGACGGCTTCGCCCTGTTGGACGTGGTGCGTCGCCACAGTGATGCCGGGGTGCTGCTGCTCACTGCCCGGGACGGCATCGACGACCGGTTGCGGGGATTGCGCGGCGGTGCCGATGACTACCTGGTCAAGCCGTTCGTGCTGGCCGAGCTGGTGGCCCGGGTGACGGCGGTGCTGCGCCGGCTGGGCCGCACCCCGTCGGTGGTCCAGGTCGGCGACCTGGTGCTGGACGCCTCCGCGGGTACCGTGCTGCGCGCCGGGCGTCCGATCGAGCTGACCGCCACCGAGCGTCGGTTGCTGGAGCAGCTCGCCGCGCACCGGGGCCGGGTGTTGAGCAAGGCGCAGCTGTTGACGTCGGTCTGGGGCTACCAGGACTTCGACCCGAACCTGGTCGAGGTGCACATCTCCGCGCTGCGCCGAAAGCTCGGCGATCCGAGGCTGCTGCACACCGTGCGCGGGTTGGGGTACGTACTGCGGGTCGACGGACCACGGGCATGAGCGAGCCTGCGGGCGAGTCATCGGGCACGAGCGAGCCTGCCCGGCTGCGCACCGTGTCGCTTCGGCGGCGGGTGGTGCTGTACAGCCTCGCCGTGCTCGGAGTGGTGCTGGTCCTGGTCAGTGTGCTGGCCGAGGTGTTCGTCGGGATCGGCTCCCGTTCCGACCTGGAGGCCCGGCTCGCCGAACGGGCCGCGCTGGCCGATCAGTTGAGCGCCCAGGGGGTGGGAGCCGCCGAGCTCGTGGAGCGGCTGAACAGCCCGTCCGTGCGGGTCCGGCTGGTCGGGCCGGACGGACAGGTCCGGGGCAGTCGGTATCCGGTCGACGAACCCGACCGGCGCGACCGGGGCCGGATGTCACCATCCGGCCCGGAGCGGATGTCGCCACCCGACCCGGACCGGATGCCGGGACCGCGGTTCGGCCGACCGGGGTCGCCGAGCGGCCCGGTGCTGCGGCGCACGCTGCCCGACGGGTCGCAGCTGACCCTGGTCGCCGACGCCGACGAGCTGAGCGTGGTGCAGCGGCGGTTGGCCCGGCTGCTGGCCCTGCTCGGGGTGGCCGGCCTGGGCGTGGCCGGGGTCGCGTTGCTGGCCACCACCCGGGTAGCACTGGGCCCGCTGGACGCGATGACCGCGCTGGCCCGTTCGATCGCCGGCGGCGACCGGGGCCGACGGCTGGCCCCGACCCGGACGGACACCGAGCTGGGGCGCACGGCCGCCGCTTTCGACGACATGCTCGACGCGCTGGAGGGCGCCGAACGCCAGGCCCGGCACGCCGAGGCCCAGGCCCGGGAGTCGGAGTCGCGCACCCGCCAGTTCGTCGCCGACGCCGCGCACGAGCTGCGGACCCCGATCGCCGGGCTGCGCGCCGTCGCCGAGGCCTCGCTGAGCAGCCGGTTGGACGGCGAGGACCGAGACCGGATGCAGCTGCTGCTGATCCGGGAAGCCGCCCGGGCCGGTGCACTGGTCGAGGACCTGCTGGCCATGGCCCGGATCGACGCCGGGCTAGCCCTGCAGCACGAGCCGGTGGAGCTGCGCGCGCTGGCCGAGTCCGAGGTGGAACGCACCCGGCTGCTCGCCCCGACGCTGCTGGTCACGGTGGCCGGGGAGCCGATCACCGTGTCCGCCGATCCCGGTCGGTTGGCCCAGGTGCTGGCCAACCTGCTGGACAACGCCCGCCGGCACACCCCGGATGGCGGCGAGGTGACGGTGACGATCGACCGGGCCGCGGGTGGCACCGCGCGGATCCGGGTCGCCGACACCGGGCCGGGGGTACCGGAGGTCGATCGCGAGCGGATCTTCGACCGGCTGGTCCGGCTGGACCAGGCCCGGGCCCGGGAAGGCAGCCAGCCCGGTCGCGGAGCCGGCGGTGCCGGGCTGGGGCTGGCCATCGCGCGTGGCATCGCCCGGGCACACGGCGGTGAGCTGCGCTGCACCGGGGACTCGGTGTTCGAGCTGACGCTGCCACTCGGACCGCCGCCCCGGCCGCCAACCGAGCCGTCGACCCGGGCCGGCCCTCAGCCGGCGCGCACCACGTAGGTCTTGGCCGCCATGTCCCCGACGCGTAACACCGCTCCGGCGTCACCGCGGCAGCGACCGTACCGGGACACCTTGTCGCCAGTCTGCGGATTACCTGGCTCAGGGACGGAACGAATGGTCCTCCGGGTGCTCACCGGCCGGCGTCACCTTCTTGACGTAGAGCAACCGGTCGCCGCTCTCGAGCGCGTCGACCGCGGGCGCGTCGACCCGGTGCAGGTCGGGGCCCCGGACCACGGCGAGCACGATGTCCGCCAGATGCCGCGGCGATCCACCCACCTCGGACTGCTCGACGTCGCGCTCGGTGATGGAGAACCCCGCGTCCGGGGTGATCAGGTCCTCGATCACGTTGACCACCGAGGGCGTGCTGGTGGCCATGCCGAGCAACCGCCCGGCCGTCTCCGAGGACACCACCACCGAGTCCGCCCCGGACTGGCGCAGCAGGTGCACGTTCTCCGCCTCGCGCACCGCCGCCACGATCGTTGCCGACGGGGCCAGCTCGCGGGCGGTGAGGGTGACCAGCACCGCGGTGTCGTCCCGGGCCGGGGCCACCACCACCGACGCGGCCCGCGCGACCCCGGCCAGCCGCAGCACCTCCGAGCGAGTACCACTGCCGCCGATGGTGACCAGCCCGCGCGACGCGGCGATCCCCAGCCGCTCGGGGTCGGAGTCCACCACCACGATGGACTCCGGATCGACGCCGTCGCCGAGCAGGGTTGCCACCGCGGCCGCGCCCTTCGTGCCGTAGCCCACCACCACCACGTGGTCGCGCACCCGTGACCTCCACCGTCGGATCTTGATGGCCTGCCGGGAACGCTCGGTCAGCAGCTCGATCGTGGTGCCGACCAGCACGATCAGGAACAGCAGCCGCAACGGCGTGACCAGCACGATGTTGAGCAACCGCGCGGAGTCCGAGGCCGGGGAGATGTCTCCGTATCCGGTCGTGGACAGCGACACGGTCGCGTAGTAGAACGCGTCGAGCAGCGAGACGCCGTCTTCGTTGGCGTCGCGGTACCCGTCCCGCCCGAGGTACACCACGGCCGCGGTGGCACACAGGGCGAGCAGCGCGATCGCGAGCCTGGTGACGATCGCCGCCAGGGGGCTCAAGCCCTTGGTCGGCATCCAGATCACGGTGTCCGTGGAATGGTCCAGGACCGTCGGGCGTAGGGCCACGTCGCAGAGCCTAGATGCGGCACGTCCCCGATCCGGCGCCGCCCCGCGGTCAGGCCGAACCGACGGTTGCCGCCGCTATGCCGGCTTCGCCCGCGCCCTGGGTCAGCGTGTCCAACCCGAACGCGCCCACCGGGTCGAGCGCGCCGGACCCGCTGACGCCGTGCTCGGCGGCGTGCCCGGCGCCCCAGGCCAGGAGTTCGGCGGTGACCGAGTAGGAGTCCGGCGCGGTGAGCACCACCCGGGCGAGCGGTTCGCCGGACCCGCCGTAGGCCTCGGCGAGGAAGTACGAGGTGCTGGCGGCCAGCCCGGCCGCGCTCGGCTCATCCGCCACTCGGCGGGCCACCAGTCCGGCGAGCCGGGTGATCGTCGGCCGGGCGAGCCGGGTGATCGTCGGCCCGGCGAGCCGGGTAATCGTCGGCCCGGCGAGCCGGGTAATCGTCACGGACAGCGACGGCATACGGGCAGTCAAGAAGACGGTCCTGGCCCCCGCACCCAACGCACGGCCGGCCCGTCCGGACCAGCTCCGGTAGACGTCGACGTCGCGCAGCCCGGGCGCTGCACCGCCGGCCGCCAACCGGGGCAGCGCGAAATGCTCGAGTGCGCCGGTGGAGACCGCCGGTCGGACCTGGCCGCGCACGGTGAACGCGCGTGAGCGGGCGCCGGCTGGCTCGGTGCACAGCCGACCGTCGCGCAACGAGTACGCGGGTTCGAGCAGCGTGCCGACCAGTGAGCTCAGCGACCCCCTGGACAACGCCTGAGCCCGGGGCCGGGTGCTGTGGACGACGTACCCCACGTCGATCCTCGCGACCTCCGCGCCCGCCCGGGTCAGTGCCAGCGTGCCGGCCAGGACTCCCGGTAGGAAGTCGCTGCCGAACGCGGTGAGCAGCGCGGCGCCGGAGCGTTCGGCGACCGGGCCGTGGTGCTCGAAAACCCGCCTGACGAACGACGGCTCGCAGGTGGAGTCGAAGTAGATCGCGCCGGCGTCGGTGGCCGCGCCCACCGCCGGTTCTCCGAGTGTCCGGAACGGCCCGACCGTGCTGACCAGGATGTCGCCCCGGCCAACGAGGGCCCGAACCGAGCCCGGATCGGTGCAGTCGGCCTGCTCGGTGTCCAGACCGCCCAACCGCCGGGCCAACCCGTCCAGACGGGTCACGTCGCGCCCGGCCAGCACCGGGCTGAGCTCCCGGCGGGTCATCGCCTCGGCAACCCGGGCCCCGGTGTAGCCGGTCGCGCCGAGCAGCACGATCCTCGCGGGCATGGTAGCCAGGTTAGTCGCGCGCTGGGGTGCTCCACCCGTTCCGCGCGACCGGTCGGACCTCGTCGCGTGACCGGAGAGGTTGATCGGCCACGATAGGGTGAATCCGGCGGTCTCTGTCCCGCCGGTGACCCAAAGCTGTCGGAGCTCGCACGTACGTTCGATTCATGAAGATCGGTCCGCTGTCCGTGAGCCCGGCGGCGCCCCCGCCCGGCCCACAGTCCACCGCCACGGGGCCAGGCCACGTCCCGGCCGAGCACGGCTGCCCGCCCCCGCCGGCGATCGTCGCGCCCACGCCGGCACCTTCGTCGGACGTTCTCGATGCCGACGCGCCCACCGGGGGCCGCATCAGGGTCGATCTGGCCACGCTTCTCGGCCTGGCGGACCACCCCGCGACCACTGCCGGTCGGGCGCCGGTGCCGCGGGTGGCTGCCCAGGGGCTGGTCGCCGCCCAGCACCGGGGCGCCGCGTGGCGTTTCGTGGTCACCGACGCAGTCGGTCACCTCGTGCTCGCAGGCCCGATCCGGTTGCGGCCCGGGCCGGAGGCGCCCGCGCACGCCCGCCGTCGCGGCGGGTTGGTGGAGATCCACGTCTCGGTACGGCTGCTCGAGCAACTCCTCGCCGATCCGGCCCGGAGCGGAGCGTGGTCCGGCGTGGTCGCCGACATCGCGGCCCAGTACACCCACCGCGACCAGCTGAACGCCTGCCTGGCCCGCCATCCCGCCGCCCGGGGCGCCCGGCGGGTCAGGGCGTCGCGCGGTCCGGGTACCGGACGGCTCGAGTGGATCACGCCGTTCGGGCTGCGTTATCCGATGGCGAGCCGGCCCAGTCCCGCACCACGTAGCTATTGGCCACCAGGTCACCGACCCGCTGGTGGCGCGGGGAGAAGCACCTAATGATCGGGCCGATGGGCCCGATCATCTAGCCGTGAGCCGCCGACCAGCGTGTCGCGGGGCGTCCGCCGAGTCGCGGTGGCAGCGTTGCGCGCCATGAGCCGAATCACCGCCGGCACGGCGCTTGCCGGTTTCCTGGCCGTCGCCGGAGCCGCCCACTTCGTGGTACCCCGCTTCTTCGACAGCGTAGTGCCGGAGGGGTTGCCCGGGGATGCCCGCGACTGGACGTACGGATCCGGCGTCGTGGAGATCGCCACGGCCGCCCTGGTCGCTGTGCCGCGAACCCGCCGGGTGGGCGCACTGCTGGCGGCCGGACTGTTCGTCGCGGTCTTCCCGGCGAACATCAAGATGGCAGTGGACTGGTCCGACCGTTCATTGTTGGAGCGGGTGGCCGCCTACGGCCGGCTTCCGCTGCAGATCCCGCTGGTGATTTGGGCGCTACGCGTCCGGCGCACAGCCCTAACCGCGTCCACCAGCGGCCAGGGGGACGGCTGACTGCTGCGCCCAGCAAGCCAGCGGTCAGCCGAGCGACCGACCGGCGACACCCAGCACAGCCAGCGGCCAGCCGAGCGACCGACCGGCGACACCCAGCACAACCAGCGGCCAGCCGAGCGACCGACCGGCGACATCCAGCACAGCCGGACCGGTCGGCTGGCGCGAGGGCGCACCGAGGACCGAGGACCGAGGACCGAGGGTAACATCAGTACGGGTCGCCGACTGGTTCCGCGGACTGTCGTTACTCTCAAATGTGCCCGAGCCCCCTGGGGACGCCCTCGGATGGCCCCGCCTGGACACGTCCGGAACTCAAGACCGGGCAGTCGCCGCCGGCACCGAACGCAACAGGGCCCGCAGGCCGGCGGCGTCGAGCAGGTCGGCTGGACGCAACGTCACGTCCTGCCGCACGTAGTGGAACGCCGCGCGCACCTTGTCCAACTCGACCCCGGACAGTGCCGCCCAGGCCAGCCGGTAGGCGGCCAACTGCACGCTCAGCGCCGGCAACCGGCTCTCGTCGGGGACCGCTCCGGTCTTCCAGTCAACCACGGTCACTCCGCCATCGGGGTCGGCGAAGACGGCGTCCATCCGACCGCGCACCGCGATCGCAGTGCCCAGAGCACCACCCCCGTCCCGCTCACCGCCGCCCCGCTCACCGCCGCCCGGCCGGTCGCCCTCGGTCCGCAAGTCACCGCCCGGCCCGTCACCGCCGTCGACGAGCACGGTCTCGAACGGCACCTCCACCTCGATCGGGCGCCGGTCGGCCCAGGCGGATGCCAGGAACGCCCTGCGCAGCGCATCCAGATGCTCGTCGCGCGCCGCGCCGTCGTCGCCGGCACCGGGCAACTCGTCGAGATCGAGCAGCCGGGTGGCGCCGAACCGCTGCTCCAGCCAGGCGTGGAATGCGGTGCCCCGCCGGGCGTGCGGATTCGGCGGAAATGGCATCGGCCGGCGCAACCGGGCCGCGAGCCCATCCGGATCAACGGCGAGGTCGACCAGCTGGCTCACCGACAACGCCGCCGGCAGGGCCACCGACGGCCGCGCGGACCGGGCGGCCGCCCGCTCGGCCAAGAGCGCGTCCACGTCCGCCGCCCAGCCATCCGGGTCAGGCACCTCCGCCGCGTCCAGCCCGGCGGCACCCGCCGCGTCCAGCCCGGCGGCACCCGCCGCGGCTGCCGCCGCGGCCGACCCGGACGCAGCCGGGGGCGTGTCCCCCCGGGCCGGCTGCCTACAACCCGCGCGCGTGCCCGACGACCCACCCGCCGACTCGAACAGGCTGAGCTGGGTGGGCTCGGCCGCGCGCGGGTCGGCGCGGCGACGCCGGCGCAGCTCCTCTCGCACCAGCTCGGCGCCGCGGGCGACGTCGGGGCGGCGGCGACCGAGCGGGTCGGCGGGCCAGCTCTCCTCGCGCGGAGTGGCGGTCACGGGGTTGAGCTCACCTTCCGCCGGTGGCGGCGCCCAGTGCTCGACGAGCACCGCTGGTGAGTCCTCGGCGAGCCGGGCCGCCACCTCGGCCACCTCGGCCAGAAACGGTGACGGGCCGCGCGGACTCTCGGTGCCGGCCCACCAGTGCCCCGACACCAGCAGGCAGTGCTCGGCGCGGGTCAGCGCCACGTAGAGCAGTCGCCGCTCCTCGTCCAGCCGACGCGACTCCAGCGCCTCCTTGTGCTGCTCCAGCGCCGTGACCATGTGCTTGCGGTCGCCCTCGGCCGGCAGCGACAGCTCCGGCAGGTCGGGGGCGTCGCCGCGCAGCGCCACCGGCAGCTCGGCCGGGTTGGTCAGCCAGGTACCGCTGCGGCGCTGCCCGGGGAACACCTTGTCCACCAGGTGCGGCACGGCAACCAGTTCCCACTCCAACCCCTTGGCGGCGTGCACCGTCAAGATCTGCACCCGGTCGGTCGCCACCTCCACCTCGCCCGGGCTCAAGCCGTCCTCGGCGTCCTCCGCGGCGGCCAGGTAGTCCAGCAGTGCAGGCAGGGTGGGCACCTCGGCCCCAGCGGCGAACTCGGCGACCACATCGGCGAACGCGTCGAGGTGCACCCGGCCGACGGGTCCCGGCCGGGCGGCGGTCTCCGCGTCGAGCAACAGCGCCCGTTCAACATCGGCCACCAGGTCGGACAACCCGGCCCATCCGCCGGCGCCGGCACCGCCCGCACGGCCGCGCAGGTGGTCGAGCTCCGTCGACAGCCGGCGGATCCTCAGGTAGCCAGCCTCCGAGTACCGCTCGCGGGGGCCCGGGTCGTCCAGCGCGTCGACCAGCCCAGCCTGCTCGGCGTGCTCGCCCGGCACTGAATCGGTCACCGGCACCGCCCCGGGGACCGGCACCGCCCTGTTCCCCGGCACCGTCCCGGCCATCGACATCGCAGCGGACGGCGCCGATCCGAACCCTCGGGCCGAGGAGACCTCCAACGGCCGGGCGAGCTCCTTGGCCCGCCGCCACAGCGCGGCCAGGTCGGCCACGCCCAACCGCCAGCGGGCGCCGGTGAGCAGCCGGACCGCGGCGGTCCCGGCGAGCGGGTCGGCGACCAGCCGCAGCGCGCTGACCAGGTCGCGCACCTCGGGCTCGGCGAGCAGCCCACCGAGCCCGACCACCTCGACGGGCAGCCCGCGGGCCCGCAGCGCGGCGGCCAACGGTGCCATGTCGGCTCGGCGGCGGACCAGCACGGCAGCGGTGGGCGGCTGCGCCTGCGCGTCCACCCGTGCGTACCAGCGGTCGGCCAGCGCGTCGGCCACCCAGGCGAGCTCGGCGGGCAGGTCCGGATGCAACGCCACCCGCACGGTCCCGGCCGGAGCGCCGGATCGGGGCCGCAGCTCGGCCACCCGGACCACACCGGCACCCCCGGCCGAACCCGCACCACCGCCGCCGCTGACCGGACCGCGCAGCGGCGCGGATACCACGTTGGCCAGCTCCAGCACCTCAGCCGGATTCCGGAAGCTGGTCAACAGGCCATACTCGGCTGCGGGCACCTGGCGCCCGCCCGCAGCGGGCCGGGGGAAGTCGGTGCCGAACCGGGGCAGGTTCGCGGCGCTCGCTCCACGCCACCCGTAGATCGACTGGCAGGGGTCGCCCACCGCGGTCAGGGCCAGCGGCGGCTCCTCCGGACCGGTGCGGAACAGCGCGCGCAAGAGCACCCGCTGGGCGTGCCCGGTGTCCTGGTACTCGTCGAGCAGCACGGCGCGGTACAGCTCCCGCTCCCCCGATCCGACCGCCGGGTGCTGCTCGGCGATGCGGGCGGCGATGCTCATCTGATCGGCGAAGTCGTGCGCCCGTTCGGCCCGCTTGCGCGCGGTGAACGCGGCCAGCAGCGGAAGCAGGGTGGCGCGCATCCGCTGGGCGTCCAGGATCTTGCGCAGCTCGCCGCTGATCGCCGCGCGCTGGCCCTTGGCCTTCGGCGCGTTCTCGACCAGCGCGACGAACTCCGCCGCGTGCGCGGCCAGCTGGTCGGGGTCGACCAGGTGCTCCCCCAGCTCACCGGCCAGATCCAGCAGGTAGCCGGTGATGGTCGCCGGCACCTTCTCGGTGTCCAGGTCTGCCGACCAGGTGGATACCACCCGGTGCGCCAACTGCCACGCGGCGGTCTCGGAGAGCAGCCGGGCGCCGGGCTCGGCCGGCAGCCGCAGCGCGTGCTCGGCCACCAACCGCCCGGCGTAGGCGTGGTAGGTGGCCACCGTGACGTCGCCCGCCAGCACCGCCGCTCGTCGCCGACCGGTCGGGTCGAGCTGGTCGAGCAGGTCCGACCCGGCCAGCCGGCGCAGCCGGGCCCGCACCCGGTCGGCCAGCTGCTGGGCGGCCTTCCGGGTGAAGGTCAGCCCGAGCACCTGTTCGGGCAGCACCTGTCCGGTGGCCACCAGCCATACCACCCGGGCAGCCATCGTCTCGGTCTTACCGGCCCCTGCCCCGGCCACCACCAGGGCCGGTTCGGCCGGCGCGGCGATCACCGCCGCCTGCTCGGGGGTGGGCGGCGGTACGCCGAGCGCGACGGCCAGCCGGGCCGGGGTCAGCGGCGTCCGGTCGTGCGTCAGCACGGCTCCCGGCCGGTCTCCGCCCGGTACGGAACAGCCGGTCATCCGGGCACCCCCCGACCGTCGTCGCTGACCGGGCAGCTGGTGCGCACCGGGCAGCGCGCGCAGTCCGGGCTCTCCCGGGCCCGGAACCGTGCCGCCCTGGTCGCGTCGGCGCAGGCGTGCAGCTCGCGCCGCCACCCATCCAGCTCCTCGGGACCCAGCCCGGGCTGGGTGCGTTCGGCCGCCTTGCCTCCGGCGCCCCGGTGGGCCAGGAACAACAACCGCCCGCCACCGGGCTCCCGGCTGGACAGCACATCGCCGAACGCACCGAGCGCGGCGGCCAGCTGGTAGACCGCCAGCTGGGGATGCACGGCGGCGTCGGCGGCGCTGGTCGCGGACTTGCCGGTCTTCACATCCACGATCACCGGTCGGCCCTCGGCGTCGGCCTCCAGCCGGTCGACCCGCCCGCGCAGCAGCAACGCCGGCCCCTCCGGACCGGCGGGCAGCGCGAGCTCCATGTCGTGCTCCACCGCGACCTGGGTCAACCCGGTGCGGCTGTCGGCGAACCAGCGGCGGAACGCAGCCAGCATGCCGCGCACCCGGTCCAGCTCGCGGCGGTCGAACCAGGGCGCCCCGGCGTCCACCCCCGCCCAGGCGTGGCGCAGCGCCTGCTCCACCTCGGCCTCGCCGACCCCGGCCGCGCTGGCCTGGACCAGGGCATGCACCAGCGTGCCGGTGACCGAGGGCAGAGCCGCCCCGTCGTCACCGCCGTGCCGCTCCAGCACCCAGCGCAGCGGGCACTTCATGATCTTCTCGACGTCGGACGGGGACACCGGCGTCGGCTGGTCCGGGTCGCGCAGCGGGCCGTCGGTGGACGGGTCGGCCAGCCCGTACCAGCTGTCCGGGTGCGCGCCGGGGACACCGGCCTCGGCCAGCCGGGCCAACTGGACGACGGCGCGTTCCCGCCGACCGGGGTCGTCGCCCAGACCCGCCGGGGCGCACACCACCCGACGCAGCTCGCCGACCAGCTCAGCGAGGATCAACGCCCGGGGTGGTCGGCTCACCGGCCGCACCCCGTCGTTGTCCGGCAGCGGGGTGGGGTCCAGCTCGTCGAGGAACCGGGACGGTTGCTCGTCCTCGCCCTGCACCCCGGACACCAGCCGGGTGTCCCGGGCCCGGGTGCAGGCCACGTAGAAGAGCCGGCGTTCCTCGGCCAGCAGCGGCGCGGTGCGCGACAACGTGGACCAGTCGCCGCCGGTGGTGCCGACCTCGGCGACCGTGTCGACCAGCCGCTCGACCCCGAGCAGGGTGCCGCGCAGCCGCAGGTCGGGCCAGCTCCCTTCCTGCGCCCCGGCCACCGCGACCACCCGCCACTCCCGGCCGCGGGCGGCGTGTGCGGTGAGCACCGCAACCGACTCGCCCTGCGGCGCCCGGGGCGCCAGGCTGCTGCCCGGGATCCGCTGGTCGGCGACATACTCGGCGAATCCCTCGATGCTCCCGCCGCCGGGCAGCCGGTCGGTGTAGCGGGCGGCGGACTCGAACAACGCCACCACAGCGTCGAGATCGCGGTCGGCCTGCGCGCCGGCCGGACCGGGGTGCGTGCTCACCGCCGCCCAGCGGCCGCCCAGCCCGCTGGCCTGCCAGACCCGCCAGAGCACCTCCTCGGCGGTGAGCCCCGCGCCGGCGCCGGCCCGGGCGATACCGAGCAGTCCGGCCACCCGGCGCAGGCCGGCGGTGTCGCGTTCGGGCAGCGCGGGCAGCGGGTCGACCTCCCCGTACGCGCCCGCCCGCAGGACCGCCACCAGCAGCTGGTCGCTTCCGACTTGGTCCGCGCCGATCGGGTCGGCGGCAGCGGGCTCGGCGCCGCTGGGCTCGGCGCCCGCTGGGTCACCGCTGGTCGGAACGGTGCCGGCTCGATCACCGCTGGTCGGAGAGGCGCCTGACAGGTCACCGGTGGGCGGGTCGACGCCGCCCACTGACCCCGCCCAGCCCGCCGCCCGCAGCCGTAGCAGCCCCCGCCGCAGGCGGCGTAGCCGCAACGGGTCGGCCGCACCCAGCGGCGAGCTGAGCAGGGCGACCGCGGCGTCCGCGTCGATCCGGTCCGGGTCGGCCGCGCATCGCAACAGCAACAGAAGCGGTATCACCGCGGGCTGGCGGGACAGTGGCAGCTCGTCGGCCGGCACCCTCATCGGCACCCCGGCCGATAGCATCGCCCGGCGCAACACCGGCAAAGAGCGGACGGTCGACCGGACCAGCACCGCCATCTCCGACCACGGCACGCCGTCGGTGAGGTGCGCCCGGCGCAACCGGTCGGCGATCCACCCCGCCTCCTGGGCCGCTGACGAGAACACCCGAACCGCCAGCACCCCGGAACGTTGCGGGCCCGGCGGCGCGGTGCGCCGGCGCGCTGCGCCGGCACCGGGCAGTCGTAGGGCGACCCGCTCGGTGGCGGCGCGCAGCTCGGCGGCGGCGCGGTGGTCGTAGGTGAGCAGGACCGTCCGGTCTCCGTCCGGATCGATCGCGCGCAACACCGTCGAGTCGGCGCCGCGGAAGCCGAGCACGGCCTGGTCGGGATCGCCGGCCAGCAGGAACGTCTCAGCGGTGGAACCGAGCAGCCCGACCAGCCGCATCTGCTGCGGGTCCAGATCCTGCGCGTCGTCGACGACTAGGTGGCGGACCCGGCGGCGCTCGTCGGCCAGCATCTCCGGGTCGGCGGCCAGCACGTCGAGCGCGACCGAAACCAGCTCGGCCGCGTCCAACGCGGCGGCGGTGGCCTGCGGCGCCTCGCTACCCGCCGAACCGCGCAGCAGCGTGACCTGCTCGTAGGTGCGGAAGAAGCGGCCGGCCGCCACCCACTCCGGAAGCTCCGACCGCAGCCCGAGCTCGGTGAGGTCGTCCGGTCCGAGGCCTCGCTCGGCCGCCCGCAGGAGCAGCTCGCGCAGTTCGGTGGCGAAACCCGGTAGGCCCAGGGCGGGACGCAGCCGTTCCGGCCAGCCCGAACCCGGCACGTTGCCGGCCAACTCACCGGCCAGCAACTCCCGCACGACCGCGTCCTGCTCCGGACCGGCCAGCAGCCGCGGCGGCGGAGCCCCCGATCGCGCGGCGTGCAGCCGGAGCAGGCCGAACGCGTAGGAGTGCACGGTACGCACCAGGGGTTCGCGGACCGTGCCGCCGAAGCCCGCGCCCGCGCCGGCCCGCATCCCCTCGGTGAGGCGTTCGCGCAGCTCAGCCGCGGCACGACGGCTGCCGACCAGCATCAACGACCGCTCCGGGTCCTCCCCGGCCGCCAGTCGCCGGCGCACCGACTCGAGCAGCACCGCGGTCTTGCCGGTGCCGGGCCCACCGAGTACCCGCAGCAGCCCTCTCCGGTGCCCCAGTACCCGGTCGGTTGCGGCATCCCGGATCAGCGCCGGAGCCCCTCGGCGGGGAGCACGCACCAGCACCGGACGGGTCACGTCGGGCATGCAACCACGTCGCACCGACCCTTTCGCCGCCCGCACCCGGTCGGTGTCAGGCCTCAACCCGGATCACCGCCGCTCGTCTCCGCAAGCAGACCGCTCACCGCTTCTCGGCCACCTTTCGGCGTTGGCCACGTCCCTGATTCACCCGATAGGTGGTTAGCGAGGGTGACGGCGGCCGATCGCGTAATGCCGCTCAACCAGGTCTCGGAAGGGGTGCGGGATGCGTCATCCGGGCCGGCGGTACGACGGTGAGGAGCATGTCCCGGCCGACCGCAACCAGGTCACCCTGGGTGAGCTGCTGGGTCGGCATCAGCTCGGCGCGTCGTCCGGCCCCAGCGGACGCGGTCGGTTCCGGCCGGACTGGCGGCTGGTGCTGGTCGGCGCGTGCCTCACCCTGATCACGCTCGGGTTCCTGGTCGCCGGCCTGCTCGTGGTGGTCCCCCCGGACTCCGAACTGCCCCGGGAGCAGTCCGCGACCGCTGCCGTCGAACCGGCCGGCCCGGCGCCGACCTCGACAGGATCGGACCATCCGGCCGCACTCCCTGCCCCGGCCGCGCCCCCCGACCCGGCGGCACTGCCTGCCCCGGCCGCGCCAGGTGTCCCCGGTGTTCCCGACGGACGCACCACCCCGGTCCGCCGGGTCGCTCAGGCCGCAGCTACCGACTCGGCACCCTCCGTCGATACCGGGGGGACATCCTCGCCGCGCCCCGAACGGGAGGACCGGCGGCCCGAGCAAGACGAGCAGGGCCGCGACGGTTCCGACTCGGACAACGACGACGAGTCCGACGACGCCGACCGGGAGGGCGGTCAAGGCGACGAGCGCGACGACACCTCGAACGACGAACGGGACAGTGCGGACGACGGCGGGGACCTGCTGGAGACCGTCGGTGTGGTGGGCGCCGCCCGCACCGCCGGTGTCGGGGTGGACCGCGGCGAGGGCGCCCCGCGCGCCGGTGGCGGGGGGGGTTATCGGCAGGGGGGTGCGGGGGCGGCGGACCGCCC
>JBQTKB010000090.1:0-12534 GCA_052386505.1 Pseudonocardia sp. | reverse complement strand
GACCAGCCTGCCGCATCCGCCATGCCTGACCTCCCGCCGATCAGCCCTTGCCGGTGACCGAGGCCAGGTAGTCGCCGGTCCACGAGTCCTGGGTGCGCCGGACCCAGATCTCGGACACCGCCGGGTCCTCGTCGGCCCGGTACCGGGTCATCCGCTCGACGGTCTCCCGGCGGAGCTGCTTCTTGGTGAGGGCGAACGCATCCGCCGGGAAGCCGGTGGCCAGTTCGGTGGCCACCTCGATCGCACGCTCGGCCAGGTGGTCGGGGCCCACCATGCCATCCACCAGTCCGAGCTCGACGGCCCGCTCCGGCGGGTGGGTGTCCGCCCCGCGCACCAGCAGCGCGGCCCGCTGGGCGCCGAGAGTGTAGATCAACATCTCCAGTGCCACCCGAGGGTAGGCCACCCCGGCCCGCAGCTCCGGCACCCCGATCCGACCCTTGCCGGAGGCCATCAATCGCACGTCCGCGCAACAGGCCAGCACGCAGCCGCCGGCAATGGCGTGGCCGTTCACCGCGGCCACCACCGGCCGGGGGAATCTGAACACCACCTCGAGCAGCTCGCTCAGCGCCGGCAGGAACTCAGCCACATAGTCCGGGCCCCCGTCGAGGTAGCTTCGTAGGTCGACTCCGGCGGAGAAGGCCCGCCCGGAGCCGGTGAGCACCACCGCCGCCGGCGGGTCGGCCGCCAGATCACGGAACGCGTCGGTGACCGCGCGCACCAGGTGGAGATCCATCACGTTCACCGGGCCGTGCGCCATCGAGAGCACCGTGATCGGTCCGTCGTCCTTGCGTTCGATCATTGGTGGAAACTACCCGCAATCCGTCCACTCAGCCGCCCGCCGGCCGCGAACCCGTGGCAGGCTGGCCGACGAACGCATGCACGGGTAACCACGCCGACATGTCCGGACACGACGCGGGGGTCAGCAATGGCGCAGAAGGTACGTGGAGTGGTCGCGCACTCCAAGGGCAAGGCGGTCTCGGTCGAGACGATCACCGTCCCGGACCCGGGTCCGGGTGAGGCCGTGGTGGCGGTGCAGGCCTGCGGGGTGTGCCACACCGACCTGCACTACCGGGAGGGCGGGATCAACGACGAGTTCCCGTTCCTGCTCGGGCACGAGGCGGCGGGTCTGGTCGAGTCGGTCGGCGAGGGGGTCACCGATGTCGAGCCGGGCGACTTCGTGATCCTGAACTGGCGGGCGGTGGACGGCACCTGCCGGGCCTGCAAACGCGGCGAGCCCTGGTACTGCTTCTCCACCCACAACGCCGCCCAGCCGATGACCTTGGAGAGCGGGCAGGCGCTGTCCCCCGCGCTGGGCATCGGCGCATTCGCGGAGAAGACGCTGGTGCACGCCGGCCAGTGCACGAAGGTCAACCCGGCGGCGAAGCCGGAGGTGGCCGGGCTGCTCGGCTGCGGGGTGATGGCCGGCATCGGCGCGGCGATCAACACCGGCGGCGTCGGCCGGGGCGACTCGATCGCGGTGATCGGCTGTGGCGGGGTCGGCAACGCGGCCATCGCCGGTGCGAAGCTGGCCGGGGCGTCCACCATCATCGCGGTGGATGTGGACGACAAGAAGCTGGAGTGGGCCAAAGAGTTCGGGGCCACCCACACGATCAACTCACGAAACACCGACGCGGTGGAGGGCATCCAGGAGCTCACCGACGGCAACGGCGCGAACGTGGTCGTGGACGCGGTCGGCCGGCCGGAGACGTTCAAGCAGGCCTTCTACGCCCGCGACCTGGCCGGCACCGCCGTACTGGTCGGCGTGCCCACCCCGGACATGACCCTCGAACTGCCGCTGATCGACGTCTTCGGCCGCGGCGGGTCGACCAAGTCCTCCTGGTACGGGGACTGCCTGCCCAGCCGCGACTTCCCGATGTTGATCGACCTGCACCTGCAGGGCCGGCTGCCGCTGGAGAGGTTCGTCAGCGAGACCATCGCGCTGGACGATGTGGAGGAGGCGTTCCACAAGATGGAGCGCGGCGAGGTGCTGCGTTCGGTGGTGGTCCTGTGATGCGGGCCGTCGAAGCCGACAGCGAGGGAACACCGCAGCGAGCGCCAGCGAGCGAGGCGCGGACCCGGGGGACGGTAGCCGGCGAAGCCGGCGGGGTGGGTCAAGCACAGCGCGGAGGCGAGCAATGAGCATTGAGCACCTGGTGACGTCCGGGACGTTCTCGCTGGACGGCGGTACCTGGGACGTCGACAACAACGTCTGGATCGTCGGCGACTCGTCGGAGGTCCTGATCATCGACGCCGCCCACGACGCGGACGCGATCGCCGCGGCCGTCGGGGACCGCCGCGTCACAGCGGTGGTGTGCACGCATGCGCACGACGACCACGTCAACCAGGCACCGGCTCTCGCGGACCGCTTCGGAGCGCCGATCCTGCTCAATCCCGCCGAGGCCGTGCTGTGGGAGATGACCTGGCCGGACCGCAAGCCGGACGGCGAGCTGTCCGACGGCCAGGTGCTGACCGCCGGCGGTGTCGAGCTGCGCTGCCTGGTGACACCCGGGCACTCCCCCGGCTCGACCTGCCTCTACTCGCCGGAGCTGTCGGTGGTGTTCTCCGGAGACACCCTGTTCAACGGTGGCCCGGGCGCCACCGGCCGGTCGTACTCGAGCTTCGACACGATCATCGAGTCGATCCGGACGACGTTGCTCACGCTGCCCGGGGACACCGAGGTGCGTACCGGGCACGGCGACTCCACCCGGATCGGCGCCGAGTCCCCACACCTGGAGGAGTGGATCAGCCGCGGCTCGTGAGCCAGGTAGCACATTGGTGCTACCATAGGATGATGGCCACGCCCGACGAACCGCCGGCGAGCATCGGCATCCGCGAGCTGCGACAGAACGCGTCCAAGTACGTGGCACTGGCCAAGGCCGGTAAGCGCGTGCCGGTGACCGAACGCGGGAAGCTGGTGGCGTACCTGGTGCCGGCCCAGGAGGCGACCATGACGACATTCCAGCGGATGGTCGCCGCCGGCCAGGTGCGACTGGCGACCGGCGACTGGCGAGACCTCCCGCTACCACTTCCCGCCGAGCCCGGCGAACGGCCGCTCTCCGAGGTACTGCGGGAAATGCGCGACGAGGAACGGTATTGATCTACGTCGACACTTCTGCGTTGATCAAGATCGTGCTGGCGGAAGCCGAATCCACGGCGCTTCGCCACTACCTGCACGGTCTCGACCGGGGCGCCCTGGTATCGAGCAAGCTGCTGGCCGTGGAGGCACGACGAGGGGTGCTGCGCGACCGAGCGGGGCGGCTTCCGGCCATCGACCTGGCCCTCGCCGGCGTCACCCTGCTCGACGTGTCCGACGCGGTGATCGAGTCGGCGGGACGACTTCCCGATCCGATGCTCCCCTCGCTGGACGCCATCCACCTGGCCACCGCGCTGCTGATCCGGGAGGACGTAGACATGCTGGTCAGCTACGACGATCGCCTCACCGCCGCCGCCACGGCTCACGGGATCCGCACCGCCGCCCCAGCCTGAACTGGCCGGGCTCGGTGCCGATGCTTCGCCCGGCTGAACTGGCCGGGCTCGGTGCCGATGCTCCGCCCGGCTGAACTGGCCGGAATCAGGCCAGCGCGGCCCGCGCGGCGTCGACCACCTCGGCCAGGCAGCCGTCGTCGAACGGACTGCGCAGCCCGACCGAGTCGAGGAGCTCGCCGAACGGGGCCGACCCGCCCTTCCCGCACAGGTCCACGTAGTCGCGCAGGGCCCCGTCGAAGTCCCGCGAGGACCGCGCCCAGAACTGCAGCGCGCAGATCTGGGCCAGCACGTAGTCGATGTAGTAGAACGGCATCGAGTAGATGTGCCGCTGGCGCTGCCACGACGCGCCCGATGCCGGGTGCGCGAGACCGCCCCAGTCCCGCCACGGCAGGTAGGCGCATTCCAGCTCCAGCCACACCTCGTGCCGCTGCGCGGGCGTGAGGCCGGGCCTGGCGTACATCTCGTGCTGGAAGTGGTCCACGGCGGTGCCGTAGGGCAGGAACAGCAGCGCGCCGGTCAGATGCTCGCGGCGGTACCGGTCGGCGTCGGCGCCGAAGAACCGCTCCATGTGCGGCCAGGCCAGGAATTCCAGGCTCATCGAGTGGATCTCCGCCGACTCCATGGTGGGCCACAGGTAGTCGCTCAGCGGCTGCTCGCGGCTCCGGAAGTTCTGGAATGCGTGCCCCATCTCGTGGGTGAAGACGTCGACGTCGGTCCTGGTGCCGTTGAAGTTGGCGAACACGAACGGCATCCCGGCCGTGGGCAGGCCGGTGCAGAAACCGCCACCGGCCTTCCCGTCGCGCGAGGGCAGGTCCAGGTAGCCGCCCTCGTCCATCCGGCGGAAGAACGGCCCCAGCGGGCCCATCGCGTCGAACATCTCTCGGGCTCCGGCCAGCAACCCCTCCGGACCACCCGAGGGCACCGGGCTGCCGGCCGGGTCGTGCACCTGCTCGTCCCAGGCGGCCACCGTGTCGAGGCCCAGGGTGGCGGCCTGGCGCCGGCGAAGCTCGACGGCGAAGGGGACCACGTGCTCCCGGACGGCCGCCCGTAGGCGCGCCACCTCGTGCTGGCCGTAATCCACCCGGCACATCCGCCGGTAGCCCAGCGGGACGAAGTGGTCCAGGCCCAGCTGGCGCGCCATCTCGGTGCGGGTCCGGACCAGCTCGTGGTAGATCCGGTCGAGGGCGGGGGCGTTGTTCGCGAACCAGTCCCACCGGGCCCGCTCGGCGCCGTGACGCAGGTCGCGGTCGGCGTGTTGGGCGTAGCGGGCCAGCGACGAGAGGTTGAGCCGCTCGCCGTGGAAGTCCACCCGGGCGGCCGCGGTCAGCTCGACGTACTCGGCGACCAGCGCCGACTCCCGCACCAGGCCGCTCTTGATCGCCGGGTCGAACGCCAGCACCGCGGACCCCCACAGGGCGAACGCCTGCGGGCCCAGCACCCGCTCCAGCTCCGGGCGGCGGGGGTGGATGAGCAGGGCACGTTGCACGGCCGCCTGCTGCTCGGTCCACCCCGGCGCCATCTCGTCCCACGCCCGCTGCGCGGCCTTGCGGGCAGGGTCGGCGGTGTCCTGGTGGAAGCGCAGCTCGACCAGCGACTGGTAGGTCTGCACCTCGCGGCGCAGGTCGTCCCAGGCCCGCACCGCCGCGAGGCACTCGTCGAGCCCGGCGTCGGGGCAGCGCAGCACCCCGACCAGCTCGGCCGTCCGCTCGCCCAGCGCGTCGAGGTCGGGGACCGGCGCGTCGATCTCGCTGTAGCGGAGGGTAGTGGTCACCGCCCCATCATGCCCACGGCTGGTGAGTGCATGACGCATCGCAGGGTTAGTTTCCACGCACGGGCCGCCAGAGCCGGCGCTCGGTGACGATCGCGGACACCAGGTCGGCGGGCGTCACGTCGAACGCCGGGTTCCATGCACCGCTGCCCAGCGGAGTCGTCCGCTGGCCGGTCACCAGCAGCACCTCGTCTGCGCCGCGGTCCTCGATCTCGATGCCGGTGCCGGTTGCCGTGGCGGCGTCGACGGTCGACTCCGGGGCGGCCACCACGAACGGAACGCCGGCCCGGGCCGCCGCGAGCGCCAGCGGATAGGTGCCGATCTTGTTCGCCACGTCGCCGTTCGCCGCGATCCGGTCCGCGCCGACCACCACCGCGTCCACCAGGCCCCGGGCGATCGCCGACGGGCCGGCGCCGTCCACGATCACCCGGTGCGCGATACCGTCGTGCGCCAGCTCGAGCGCGGTGATCCGGGCGCCCTGCAGCAACGGCCGGGTCTCGTCGACGTAGACCTGTTCCACCGCGCCGGCCGCGTGCAGCGAGCGCACCACCCCCAGCGCGGTACCCCACTCCACGCAGGCCAGCGCCCCGGCATTGCAGTGCGTGAGCAGCCGCAGCGGCTCGGGCCCACAGCGCTCCCGCAGCCACGCCGAGCCCCGGGCGCCGATCGCGTGGCAACCGGCGATGTCCTCGTCGCGCACCCGCAAGGCGGCGGCCAGCACCGCGTCCGGGCCGTGTGCCCAGGCAGCCAGGGCGGTCCGCACGCCCCAGGCCAGGTTCGCCGCGGTCGGTCGGGCGTCGGCGATCCGCGCCGCCCGGGCCCGCGCCTCGGCGTCGGTGAGGTGCCAGCCGCCGGCCCCGGCGTCGGCGTCCGTCATTTTCCAGCCGCCGGCCCCGGCGTCGGCGTCCGTCATTCTCCAGCCGCCGGCCCCGGCGTCGGCGTCCGTCGGGAGCCGACGCGCGGCGCAGAGCGCGACGCCGAGCGCCCCGGCCACCCCGAGTGCGGGCGCGCCGCGGACCACCAGCCGGCGGATGGCGTCGATCAGCTCGTCGGCGGTGCTCAACCGTCGCAGGTACAGCTCGGGCAGCCGGGTCTGGTCGACGACCTCGATCCGGCCGTCGACCCAGTCGATGGTGCGAGGCAGCACGGTCTCCTACCGTACGTGTGGTGTTCCGGGACCGCGACTACCCCGCCGATCCCTACCCGGGAACCGTTCCGGACTGCTCGTTCGTACACCTCGACGGGATCGGTCACCATCTGTCGCCGGACCGGCGCGCGCTGGCCGGCTGGCGGGTCGACCCGGCCGACCCGGGTGATCCGGGTGATCCGGGCGACCCGGGCGAGCCGGGCGAGCCGGGTGATCCCGGTGATCCCGGTGATCCCGGTGATCCGGGTGATCCAGGTGATTCGGGCGACGATGATGCGGGCGACGACGGCACCGGGTACTCGCGGGACAGCCCGGGCCCGGATCTGGACGACTGGCTGGCCGCGCGCGGCGCCGCCCCGATGGCCGCCCGGGTCCCGCTGCTGGTCTACGGCTCGAACCGGTGCCCGTCGAAGATCACCTGGCTCCGCCGAACCCTCGGTCTGGACGGGCCGGTGGTGGTGCTGCGCGCGCAGACCCGGGACGTGGCGGCCGTGTGGGCGGCCGGACTGCGGATACGTGACGATCAGCGTCCGGCCACCCTGTCCGCCGCTCCGGGCGTCCGCGAGTGGCACGCGTTGTGGCTGGCTACTCCGGAGCAGATCGAGGTCCTGGACCGCTGCGAGGGCCGGGGCGAGCGCTACCGGCTGGCCCGCCCGGGCATCACGGTGCACACCGAGGACGGCGCGGCGGTCGAGCGCCCGTGGTGCTACCTGGGGCTTTCGCCCCGGCGGCTGCCGCTGCTGGTGGACGGCGCCCCGGTGCGCTGCGCCGACCTGCCCCAGCACCGGGCCCGGACACTCACCGGCAAGCCGGCCACCGACGACGGATTGCGCGCCGACACGGTCCAGGGGCCACCGCGCGCCAACGAGTGGCCGGCCGCGCTGTTCGCCTACGGGCTGCTGCGGCCCGACCGGGCCGGGTGGGCGCCGATCGCGGCGTACCTGGCCGGGGCACCGTCGGCGGCGCGGGTCGCGGGGACGGTGTACGACACCGGACTCGGCTGGCCGGCGCTGCTTCTCGACAACAGGGGAGACCGCGGGCCGGATGGGCACGAGGACGGGATCGGCGCCGAGGCGACGGGCACGCTGATCCCGCTGCGCGATCCGGCCGCGCTGCTCCCCGCGCTGGACGAGTACGAGGGCCCGGACTACCGCCGGGTGCGGCTGGTGCATCCAGAGGGCGGGGTGAGCTGGGCGTACGTTTGGGTCGGCGAGCGCACCAACCTCCGCCCGATCCCCCTCGCCGAGCCCCAGCACAGACCATGATCGGCGTCTTGGTGAGTTTCCGGAAATCAGGCTTCCGGAAACTCACCGAAACGCCGATCATCTCGTTCAGGGACCCGTCGCCCGCCGGGCCACCGCGCCGCGCCCGCCGGGCAACGCCGCCAGCCGGGCCACCGCGCCGCGCCTGCCGGGCAACCGCGCCAGCCGGGCAGGTCCTGGCAGGCCGGGTTGCCGGCAGGCGGGTTCCCGGTCAGGCCGGGGGGGCGACCGGACCACCGTGCGGCGACCCCGCGCGCACCGAGACCGCGCCGGGCACCTGCCGGCCGCGCAGCGACGCTCCCCTCGTCTCGATCACGAAGTACAGCGCGACCATGCCGACCACGCAGGACGCCATCATGTAGAACGCCGGCACGAGGTCGCTCCCGGTCGCGTTGATCAGCGCTTCGTTGGCCGCCGGCGCGGTACCACCGAAGATCGCCGTGGCGATGTTGTAGGAGGCGGCCATGCCGGTGTACCGGACGTGTGTGGGGAACATCGCCGGGAACGTGGCCGAGATGGTGCCGAGCTGCAGCACGTAGATCAGGCCGAGCACGGTGAACCCGACGATCGCCCAGACCAGCCCGAGCTTCATCAACATGAACATCGGGACCGCCAGGACGAAGATGCCCACCAGCGAGATCCACCAGCACGGTTTGCGGCCGATCCGATCCGACAGCCCGCCGGCGAACGGGATCACCGCCATCATCGCGACCTGCCCGATGATCACGAGCAGGTCCGCGTTGCCGGAAGACAGCCCGATCGTGCCCTGCAGATAGGAGGGCATGTAGGCAAGCAGCGTGTAGTTGATCACGTTCAGGGCGATGACCAGCCCGAACAACTGCAGGACCGGGCGCCAGTACTGGGTGGCCAGATCCTTGAGCGCCATCGCGCCACCGGACTCGGACGGGTCGTCGAGGCTCTTGAAACACGGTGTCTCGTCGATCCTCGTCCGCAGGTAGAGGCCGATGGCACCGAGCGGCAACGCGAGCAGGAACGGGATCCGCCAGCCCCACTCGGCCATCGCCGCCGGCCCGACGACGGTCTCGACGAGGAAGACCACGACGACCGCGAGGGTGAAACCGGCCAGGGTGCCGAACTCGAGGAAGCTGCCCCAGAAGCCGCGCCGGCGATCGGGCGCATACTCGGCCATGAAGGTCGCCGCGCCACCGTACTCACCGCCGGTGGAGAAGCCCTGGATCACCCGGAGCAGGATGAGCAGGATCGGCGCCCAGATGCCGATGCTGTCGTAGTTCGGGATCACCCCGACCAGGAACGTGGCCCCGGACATCAGCAGGATGGTCGCGGCCAGCACCCGGGTGCGACCGAGCCGGTCGCCCAACGGGCCCCACACCAGCCCGCCCAGCGGGCGCAGGATGAACGAGACGGCGAAGACCAACAGTGCGCCCAGCGTCGCGTACTCACCGGGGAAGAAGTTCTGCCCGATCTCGACGGCCACGTAGGCATAGACGCCGTAGTCGAACCATTCGGTGGCGTTGCCGATCGCCGACGCCGCCACCGCCCGTTTGACCGTCGTCTCGTCCGCCTCGGGCGGATTGGCTCCCGCGTCCCCTGTGGTATCCGCAGTCATGTCGGCACCTTTCCGGCAGATTTCCCTGGTAAGTACCCCATGCCGGACGGGCGCAAACGCACGGCGGCCGCCCCCAGGGAGTGGGGCGGCCGCCATACCGGAGAGCGAGATCAGCCGACCGAGGGGCCCAGTCCCAGTGACTGCGGCGTGCTGGCATCCGGCGAGGGCTGGCGCAGACCCTCGTCCAGCGAACCGAACTCGGTCATCAACGCCGCGGAGCCACCCCACGGGGTCTGCTCCTCGGCGATCAGCGAGTTGGTGGTGAGCAGCAGCCCGGCCACCGAGGCGCCGTTCTGCAACGCCGAGCGGGCCACCCGCAACGGGTCGATGATGCCCAGCTCGACCATGTTCCCGTACCGGCCCTCCAGCGCGTCGAACCCCCAGTCGACACCGCCCTCGGGGCCGTCCTGCGTCCCTGCCGCCTGCACCTTCGCCACAACCTCCTGGCCGGGGTAACCGGCGTTGGTGGCGATCAGGTACGCCGGCTCGGTCAGCGACCGGCGCACGATGTCCACGCCGATCGCGTAGTCGCCGGTGACCTCCAGGGAGTCCAACGCCCGCTCGGCGTGCACCAGCGCGGCACCGCCACCGGCGACGATGCCCTCGGCCATGGCCGCCCGGGTGGCTGACAGCGCGTCCTCCACCCGGTGCTGGATCTCCTTGAGCTCGGCCGGGGTGGGCGCCCCGACCCGGATCACCGCGATCTTCCCCGTCAACGCGCCGATTCGTTCGGCCAGCACGTCCTCGTCGATGCCGAACGTGGCCCGCGACATCTCCGAACGCATCTGGGCCACCCGGAACGCCACCGCCTCCGGCGAGCCCGCGCCGCCGATGATCGCGGTGGCGTTGTCGGTCACCCGCACCTGCTCGGCCCGGCCCAGGTGTTCCAGCGTCATCGACTCCAGGCTGAAGCTGGAGGTCTTGCTCAGCACCGAGCCGCCGGTGATCGCCGCGATGTCCTCCAGCTTGCGGATCCGGCGGTCGCCGAACCCGGGCGCGCGGACCACGCAGGCTTGGAAGTTCCCGTTCACGTGGTTGTGCACCAGCATGCTCAGCGCACTGCCCTCGACGTTCTCCGCAATGATCACCAGCGGCCGGCGCTCGCCGCGCATGATCTTGTCGAGCAGCGGCATCAGCGACTGCACGGCAGTGATCTTCTCGGTGCACAGCAGGATGTACGGGTCGTCCAGGATCGCCTCCAGCCGGCCCGGGTCGGTGACCAGGTACGGCGAGAGATAGCCGTTGTCGAACTCGAACCCTTCGACGAAGTCGACGCTCATCCCGTGCTGCGCGGACTCCTCGACGGTGACGATGCCGGTCTCGCCGACGGTGTGGATCGCCCGCGCGATCACCGTGCCGACCATCTCGTCGTCGTTGGCCGAGATGGCGGCCACCCGGGCGAAGTCGTGCTCGGTGGTCACCGGGTGTGCCACCGCCTCCAGGTGCTCCACCAACCGACCGACGGCCAGGTCGATACCCCGCTTGACCAGCACCGGGTTGCCGCCGCCGCCGATCGCCTTCATGCCCTCGCGGACGATCGCCTGGGCGATCACGGTGGCCGTGGTGGTGCCGTCGCCCACGATGTCGTTGGTCTTGATCGCGGCTTCCTTGACCAGCTGCGCACCCATGTTCTCGAACTGGTTCTTCAGGTGGATCTCGCGGGCGATGGTCACCCCGTCATTGGTCACCACCGGGCTGCCGGTGATCTTTTCGATGATCACGTTGCGGCCCTTGGGCCCCAGGGTGGACTTGACCGCTTCGGCCAGCTTGTCCACCCCCGCCATCAGCAGGTTGCGGGCTTCCTCGCCGAATCGGAGTTCCTTGGCCATGGTGTCTCCCCTGAGAGCGAGCTCCGACTACGGAACGAGGATGGCGCGGCCGCGCACGCGGCCGTGGTCGAGGTCGTCGAGCGCCTGGACGGCGTCGTCGAGCGGGTACTGCCGGGTGTGCAGGGTGACCTTGCCGGCCTGGGCCAGGACCATCAGCTCGGCGAGGTCGTTGTAGGTGCCCACGATGTTGCCGATGACGTTCTTCTCGCCGCCGACGAAGTCCAGCGTGGGCGCCCGGAACTCACCGCCGTAGCCGATGACGAACTGCGAGCCGGCCGGGGCGGTCATCTGCCACGCGTCCTGCTCGGCACCCTGCTCGGCGACGAAGTCGAACACCACGGTCCCGCCGTTGCCTCCGGTGAGCTCCTTGACCGCCTCGATGTGGTTGCCGTCCGCGACCACCGTGTGGTCGGCGCCGATCTGGCCGGCCAAGGTGAGCGCATCCGGGTTGCGGTCCACCACGATGATCTTCGTGGCGGTGAGCGCGGCCAGGCACTGGATGCCGATGTGTCCCAGCCCGCCGGCGCCCTGCACGACGGCGGCGGTACCCGGGTAGAGCAGCGGCACCGCCTTGCGCACCGCGTGGTAAGCGGTGATGCCGGCGTCGGCGAGCGCCGCGACGTCGGCCGGGTTGGTGCTCGGATCGAGCTTTACGCAGGCCCGCGCGCTGGTGCGCAGGTACTCGGCCATCCCGCCGTCGTTGTCCGACAGACCGGGGAAGAACGCGTTCTCGCACTGCATGTCGGTACCGCGCCGGCAGGCCAGGCACAGCCCGCAGGACGGCTGCGGGTGCAGGATCACCGTGTCGCCGACGGCCACATTGGTGACCCCCTCGCCCACCGCGTGCACCCAGCCGGCGTTCTCGTGGCCGATCGTGTAGGGCAGCGACGGGTTCATCGCCTCCGCCCAGTCTCCGTCGATGATGTGCAGGTCGGTGCGGCACACCCCCGCTCCACCGACCTTCACGATCACGTCGAGCGGTCCCTGCAGGGTGGGTTCCGGCACGTCCTCCACCACCGGTGGCTTGTGGTAGTCGTGCACCCGTACTGCCTTCATCTTCGTGGCTCCTTCATTTCTACGTCGTTCGCACGAACGGCACTCTCGTCGGACGGATACCGACGAGAGTGCCGTTCGTTCACATCGGGACGGTGACGGTCATGCCTGGGCGCCGGCGGATCCGGTGACCAGTTCCTCGCCGGGCTGCTCGGCGGCGGCGCCCACGGGTGCGGCGGCGTCGAGCTGGCATTCGGCCGGGACCGGGATGTCGTAGAGCCGGGCGGCGTTGAGCCCGAGGATCTTCTTCTTCGCCACCGTGGTCAGCCGCGGGTAGTCGCTGTACTGGTCCTCGTCGGGCATCTGCCAGTCCACCAACCCCTCGACCTGCCACTTCGGGGTCCAGATGTTGTAGTCCCCACCGAAGGTCATCCGGTCCTCACCGACCCAGAACAACAACT
>JBQTKB010000089.1:0-62825 GCA_052386505.1 Pseudonocardia sp. | reverse complement strand
GTGAGCCGGGCCCCAGCTCGCCGCCTGCTGCGCGCTCGTGTGGTGGCGGGGGCGCCCACCCCCCCCCCCCCCCACTCACAGGGACTAGTCCAGATCTTCCGGGCTGCTCAGGGTGCCGCGCACGGCGGTGGCGGCGGCGACCAGCGGGGACACCAGGTGGGTGCGGCCGCCCTTGCCCTGGCGACCCTCGAAGTTGCGGTTCGACGTTGATGCGCAGCGTTCGCGCGGCTCCAACTTGTCCGGGTTCATCGCCAGGCACATCGAGCAGCCGGCCGAGCGCCACTCCGCGCCGGCGTCGGTGAAGACCTGGTGCAGGCCCTCGTGCTCGGCCTGGTGCAGCACTCGCATCGAGCCAGGCACGACCAGCATCCGCACGCTGTCCGCGACCTTCCGGCCCTTGAGCACGCCGGCCACCGCGCGCAGGTCCTCGATCCGGCCGTTGGTGCAGGACCCGACGAAGACGGTGTCGACGGCGACCTCGCGCAGCGGCATTCCGGCGGTCAGTCCCATGTAGGTCAGCGCCTTCTCGGCGGCGACCCGCTCGTTCTCGTCCACGATCCGCGCCGGGTCCGGTACGTGCTCGCTGAGCGGCAAGCCCTGTCCGGGGTTGGTGCCCCAGGTGACGAACGGGGTCAGCGCGTCGGCGTCGATGTCCACCTCGGCATCGAACACCGCGTCGTCGTCGGTACGCAGCTCCCGCCACGCGGCGACCGCCTCGTCCCACTCCGCCCCGCGCGGAGCGTGGTCTCGGCCCCGCAGGTATTCGAAGGTGGTCTGGTCCGGAGCGATCATCCCGGCCCGGGCACCGGCCTCGATGGACATGTTGCAGACCGTCATCCGGGCCTCCATCGAGAGGTTCTCGACGACGTTGCCCCGGTACTCCAGCACGTAGCCCTGGCCACCGCCGGTGCCGATCTGGGCGATGATGGCCAGCACGACGTCCTTGCTGGTCACGCCAGGCCGCAACCGGCCGTCCCGGGAGTTGACGTTGATCGCCATGGTCTTGAACGGGCGCAGCGGCAGGGTCTGGGTGGCCAGCACGTGCTCCACCTCGGAGGTGCCGATGCCGAACGCCATGGCGCCGAACGCCCCGTGCGTGGAGGTGTGACTGTCGCCGCAGACCACGGTCATCCCGGGCTGGGTGAGCCCCAGCTGTGGGCCGACCACGTGCACGATGCCCTGCTCGGCGTGGTTCATCGGGTAGAGGGTGACGCCGAACTCGTCGCAGTTGCGGCGCAGCGTCTCGACCTGGGTGCGCGACACCTCGTCGGCGATCGGCAGCAGGACGTCCGTGGTGGGGACGTTGTGGTCCTCGGTGGCCAACGTGAGGTCGGGCCGGCGGACCAACCGGTCGGCCAGCCGCAGGCCGTCGAACGCCTGTGGGCTGGTGACCTCGTGCACCAGGTGCAGGTCGATGTACAGCAGATCCGGCTCGGCCCCTTCGCCCCGGCGCACCAGGTGGGAGTCCCACACCTTCTCCGCGAGTGTCGTGCCCATCTCGCCTCCTCGTTCCGGGAACGGTCCGAACGACCTGGACTTCCCACATTTCGGGAAGTTAGTATCGGCTCGTGAGACAGCATAGCGGTATCGGCGTGCTGGACAAGGCCGTCGGGGTGCTCTGGGCCACGGCGGCCGAGCCGTGCGGACTGGCCGAGCTGTGCGAGCGCACCGGGCTGCCCCGGGCGACCGCGCATCGGCTCGCGGTCGGCCTGGAGACCCATGGGCTGCTGTACCGGGGCGCGGACGGTCGCTGGCGGCCCGGACCAACCTTGGGCGAGCTGGCCGCGCGCTCCGGTGACGCACTGCTGGAGGCCGCCGCCGCGGTACTGCCCCGGCTGCGCGACCTCACCGGGGAGAGCGTGCAGCTCTACCGCCGCGACGGCATGCAACGGGTCTGCGTGGCCGCCTCGGAGCAGTCCAGCGGGCTGCGCGATACCGTCCCGGTGGGCAGCCGGCTGCCGATGACCGCCGGCTCGGGAGCGAAGGTGCTGGCCGCCTGGGCCGACCCGGCCACCCAGCGAGCGGTGCTGACCGAGGCCACCTTTACCGAGCGCACGCTGCTGGACGTGCGCCGCCGGGGCTGGGCGCAGAGCGTGGCCGAGCGTGAGTCCGGGGTGGCCAGCGTGTCCGCCCCGGTGCGCAACGGCACCGGCCAGGTGATCGCGGCGGTGTCGGTGTCCGGCCCGGTCGACCGGATCGGCCGCCGCCCGGGTGCCCGCTGGGCAGCCAATCTGCTGGCCGCCGCCGACGCCCTGCAACACCGCCTCTGACCCGGCGACGGTTCCCGTTCCCCAGGTCGCGGGGTGTGCATGCCGGTGCCGATGGTCGCAGGCCGGCCGTCGAATGTCTCACCGCGGCGCGTGTCTCGCGGCTACCGACCGCGTTGGGCCCGGGCGGTGGTGTACACGCACACCGCGGCGGCGGTGGCCAGGTTCAGGCTCTCCGCCCGACCGTGGATCGGCACCGCGATCCGGTGGTCGGCCCGGGCAACCACCGCCGCCGGCAGTCCGTGTGCCTCGTTGCCGAACAGCCAGGCGCACGGCCCGGACAGCACGCCGGTGTCGGCCGCCGTGTCCAGATCGAGGTCGCCAGAGGCGGTCGCCGCGAGCAGTCGCAGCCCGGCCCGGCGACATTCGTCCAGCGCATCGGCGGTGGCCCGGGCCCGAGCCAGAGGCAGGTGGAAGACACTGCCGGCGGAGGCCCGGACGCACTTACCGTTGTGCGGGTCGACGGCATCACCGGTCAGCAGCACCGCGTCGGCTCCGGCGGCGTCCGCCACCCGGATCACCGTGCCGGCGTTGCCCGGGTCGGCCGGCTCGACGAGCGCCACGACCAGCCTCGGAGAGCGAGCCAACGCCCGGGCCGGCGGCACGTCGAGCAGGCCGCACACCGCAACCAGCCCCTGCGGGGTGACCGTCTCGGACAGGTCGGCGGCCGCGCGCTCGGTCAGCACCGACACCGTTGCGCCGGCGGCGGCCGCGGCGGCCGGCAGGTCCGGGTGGCGGCCCAGTGCCGCCTCGGTGGCGAACAGTTCGTGCACCGACACCGCCGAGCCCGGTTCGGTGGCGGCGGCCAGCGCTGCATGTACCGCCTGCGTCCCCTCGGCAAGGAAACGGCCGGCCCGCTCCCGGCCGGCGCGGCGCACCAGCTTGCGGGCGGTGACCACCCGGGGGGTGCGCTCGGTACAGACCGGCCCGGGCACCGCAGCGTTGGCTCCGGTGCCCGGGTGGTCCGTCGGGTGGCCGCTGACCGGGTGCGGCCGGTCAGGCAGCGTCGTCGGCCGGGTCCTTGGCCGGCAGGGCCGCCCGGGCGACCTCGACCAGCGCGGCGAACGCGGCCGGGTCGCTCACCGCGAGCTCGGCGAGGATCTTGCGGTCGACCTCGACCTCGGCCAGGCGCAGCCCCTGGATGAAGCGGTTGTAGGTCATGCCGTTGGCCCGCGCGGCCGCGTTGATCCTGGTGATCCACAGCTGCCGGAAGTCGCCCTTGCGGGCGCGACGGTCGCGGTAGGCGTAGTTCAGCGAGTGGAGCATCTGCTCCTTGGCCTTGCGGTACAGCCGCGAGCGCTGGCCGCGGTAACCGCTGGCCGCCTCGAGTGTCGACCGGCGCTTCTTCTGGGCGTTGACCGCCCGCTTCACGCGTGCCACTGGTTCATCCTTATCGGGTCTTCGTCAGGCGGTGGGGTGACCGCCGGGATCGGGACAGGGGGCTGGCTCGGTCGGGCCGGTCAGCCGCCGAGCATCTTGCGGATCCGCCGGACGTCGGCCGGGGCCACCTCGGTGGTGCCGGACAGCGAACGGGTCTTCTTGCTGGACTTGTGCTCCAGCAGGTGGCGCATGCCGGCCTTCTGGCGCAGCAGCTTGCCGCTCCCGGTCACCTTGACCCGCTTCTTCATCCCGCTGTGTGACTTGTTCTTGGGCATGACTGATCCTTCGTCGTTCATCTGGGGTGACGCCGGTGCGCGGCTCGGTCAGCCCGCGGGCTCGGTCTCGGGCTCGGCGGTGGGCTTGACCTTCGGCTTGTTCTTGTGTGGGGCAATCACCATCGTCATGTTCCGGCCGTCCTGCTTGGGCGCGGTCTCGACGACTCCGAGGTCGCTGATGTCCTCGGCGAGTCGCTGCAGCAGCCGGTAGCCGAGCTCCGGGCGGGACTGCTCCCGGCCGCGGAACATGATCGTGACCTTGACCTTGTTCCCGTGCTCGAGGAAGCGGCGGACGTGGCCGCGCTTGGTCTCGTAGTCATGGGTGTCGATCTTCGGACGGAGCTTCTGCTCCTTGATCACGGTGAGTACCTGGTTGCGGCGCGACTCGCGGGCCTTCTGCGCGCTCTCGTACTTGAACTTGCCGTAGTCCATGAGCTTGCAGACCGGCGGCTTGGCCTGCGGGGCCACCTCGACCAGGTCGAGGTCGGCTTCCCGGGCGAGCCTGAGTGCGTCGTCGATGCGCACGATGCCGACCTGCTCGCCGTTGGGTCCGACGAGACGGACCTCCGGCACCCGGATCCGGTCGTTGATGCGCGTCTCTGTGCTGATGGGGTCTCCTCCGTGTCGGCGTCGTGTGGCGGCGTCCTATAAAGATCAACGCCGACGACCGGGGCCGAATTCCCATCCACGACAAAGGCCTCGTCGTCTGGTGACGATGAGGCCCGCCGACCGGTCGGCGCACCCGCGAAGGTACGCACCACCACGGCATGGACATGGGCCCTACCGCAGGACCGGACCCGGAGATCTGACTCGACACCGGGTGGGAGCGGGGCTCCGCTTGCTTCCCGCCCAACACTTCGGGCGAGATGGTCGCCCGTATATGGTAGCAGGCCGGTCACCGGCTCCGGCCGGGGCCCGACCTCAGCCAGCGGCGGCCACGTTGCGGCCACGACGGGCCGGGGTCCGGGCCGGCACCACCAGCCGGCGGAGAAACTCTCCGGTGTAGCTGGCGGGATGCGCGGCGACCTGCTCGGGTGTGCCGACCGCCACCACGGTGCCACCGCCGGAGCCACCTTCGGGGCCCATGTCGACGACCCAGTCGGCGGTCTTGATCACGTCCAGGTTGTGCTCGATGACGATGACCGTGTTGCCTTTCTCGACCAGACCGTTGATCACCAGCAGCAGCTTGCGGATGTCCTCGAAGTGCAGGCCGGTGGTCGGTTCGTCGAGGATGTAGACCGTGCGACCGTTGGACCGTTTCTGCAGCTCCGAGGCGAGCTTCACCCGCTGCGCCTCACCGCCGGACAGCGTCGGTGCCGGCTGGCCGAGCCGCACGTAGCCCAAGCCGACGTCGACCAGGGTGCGCAGGTAGCGGGCGATCGCGTTGATCGGGGCAAAGAACTCGGCCGCCTCCTCGATCGGCATGTTCAGCACATCCGCGACCGTCTTGCCCTTGTAGTGCACCTCGAGGGTCTCGCGGTTGTACCGGGCGCCCTTGCACACCTCGCACGGCACGTACACGTCTGGCAGGAAGTTCATTTCGATCTTGATCGTGCCGTCGCCCGAGCACGCCTCGCAGCGCCCGCCCTTGACGTTGAACGAGAACCGGCCCTGCTGGTAGCCGCGGACCTTGGCCTCCGTGGTGGCCGCGAACAGCTTGCGCACGTGGTCCCACACGCCGGTGTAGGTGGCTGGGTTGGACCGCGGTGTGCGCCCGATCGGCGACTGGTCGACCTGGACCAGTTTGTCCAGCCCGTCCAGCCCGGTGATCCGGGTGTGCCGGCCGGGCACCTGGCGGGCGCCGTTGAGCTTGTTCGCCAGCACGGTGGCCAGGATGTCGTTGACCAGGGTGGACTTGCCCGATCCGGACACCCCGGTGACGGCCACCAGGCAACCCAGCGGGAACTCCACGTCGATCCCACGCAGGTTGTGCTCGCGGGCACCGACCACGGTGAGCATCCGCGTGCGGTCCGGGGCGCGGCGCACGTCGGGCGTAGGGATCGAGCGCCGCCCGGACAGGTAGGCGCCGGTCAGCGAGGTGTCGTGGGACTCCAGGCCGGCCACCGGCCCGCTGTACACGATGAGACCGCCGTGCTCGCCCGCGCCCGGCCCGATGTCCACCGCCCAGTCCGCCGCTCGGATGGTGTCCTCGTCGTGCTCGACCACGATCAGCGTATTGCCCAGGCTCTTGAGCCGCAGCAGGGTCTCGATCAGCCGGCGGTTGTCACGCTGGTGCAGCCCGATCGATGGCTCGTCGAGCACGTAGAGCACGCCGACCAGCCCCGACCCGATCTGGGTGGCCAGCCGGATGCGCTGTGCCTCGCCGCCGGACAGCGTGCCGGCCGGACGGTCCAGCGAGAGGTAGTCCAGTCCGACGTCGAGCAGGAACCCCAACCGGGCCTGCACCTCCTTGAGCACCCGCCCGGCAATCATGCTCTGCCGCTGGTCGAGCTCCAGGCCGCCCAGGAACCGGGAGCAGTCGGCCACCGACATCGCGCACACCTCGGCGATCGACCGCTCGCCGTGCTCCCGGTGCGGCAGCGTGACCGCCAGCACCTCCGGGCGCAGCCGGGCGCCGCCGCATACCGGGCACGGCACCTCACGCATGTAGCCCTCGTACCGCTCGCGCATCGCGTCGGACTCGGTCTGCTCCATCCGCCGCTCCAGGAACGGCACCACCCCCTCGAAGGTGGCGTAGTACGAGCGCTCCCGACCGTAGCGGTTCTGGTAGCGCACGTGGACCTGCTCGTCGACGCCGTGCAGCACCGCCTTGCGCGCCCCGGCCGGTAAGGAGCGCCATGGCTTGTCCACCCGGAAGCCGACCGAGTCGGCCAGCGCACCGAGCAGCCGGCCGAAGTACTCCGCCGACTGGCCGCCGGCCCAGGGCGCGATCGCGCCGTCGGCCAGGCTCAGCTCGTCGTCGGGCACCACCAGTTCGGGGTCGACCTCCTTCTTGATCCCGAGGCCGGAGCAGGACGGGCAGGCGCCGTAGGGCGAGTTGAACGAGAACGTGCGCGGCTCGAGGTCGTCCAGCGCCACCGGGTGGCCGTTCGGGCAGGCCATCCGCTCAGAGAACCGGCGCTCACGTCTCGGGTCGTGCTCGTCCAGATCGACGAAGTCGAGCACCACCAAGCCGTCGGCCAGCCGGAGCGCGGTCTCCACCGAGTCGGTGAGCCGTTGCTTGGCGCTCTCCTTCACCGACAGCCGGTCGACCACGACCGCGATGTCGTGCTTCTCCTGCTTCTTCAGCTTCGGCGGGTCGGCCAACTGGTGGACCGTACCGTCGACCAGCACCCGCGAGTAGCCCTGGGTCTGCAGCTGGGAGAACAGGTCGACGAACTCGCCCTTGCGGGTGCGCACCACCGGCGCGAGCACCTGGAACCGGCTGCCCTCGTCCATTGCGAGCACCTGGTCGACGATCTGCTGGGGAGTCTGCCGCTCGATGACGTGCCCGCAGACGGGGCAGTGTGGGACACCGGCGCGGGCGTAGAGCAACCGGAGGTAGTCGTAGACCTCGGTGATCGTGCCGACCGTGGATCGCGGGTTGCGGTTCGTCGACTTCTGGTCGATCGAGACCGCCGGCGAGAGGCCCTCGATGAAGTCGACGTCGGGCTTGTCCATCTGCCCAAGGAACTGCCGCGCATAGGCCGACAGCGACTCGACGTACCGCCGTTGCCCCTCGGCGAAGATCGTGTCGAACGCCAGGCTGGACTTGCCGGACCCGGAGAGCCCGGTGAACACCACCAGGCTGTCGCGCGGTAGGTCGAGGTCGACCCCGCGCAGGTTGTGCTCGCGCGCACCACGCACGACGAGACGCTCGGCCACAGCGGTCCTCTCCGGACGGACTCATCGGAATGGCCCCCGACGACACGAGGGCGGGCGGCGGACGCCCGCCACCATGCTAAGCCGGAGCCCTGACGGTTCCGGACGCCGCCCGTACGCAACGGGCTCGGGCGATCCGGGCGACGGGCCGGAGCCGGGGCCGGGGCGCGGCGGCAGGAGCGCCAAGGTACCCCGGGCTCGTGTCGGCGGCGTCGCGGACACAGCCCGGGGCGCCCCGCCCCCCGGACCGCCAGCCGCATCAGCCGCTCGGCCACCGCCGTCCGACGTGGCCGTAGAGCCCGCCGACCACCGATGACCTCGAGCGCTCGACCCGGTTCGGCGCATCTGGAATGCTAGCGACGGCGTCATGCTTGTCGAGAAAGCGTCAGGCGAACTTGACAGTAGCCTCGGATAATGGCCGACAACGCGCTACCCTGATCAACCAGCGCGTGTGGAACGCTGGATGCTGGCACGCGGGGCTCGCACGGCGGACGCCACGAAGGGGGTTACATCGAATGACGAGCGACACCTTCTCGGACGCCGGAGCGGCAGTGTCCACCGGCGATAACGCGGCCGTGGCACGGGAGAACGAACTCCTGCGCGCCGAGCTCGACGAGACCCGATCGGCCCTGGCCGATCTGCGCGAGCGGTTCGCGCTGCTGGTGCACGCCGGATCGGCCGGCGATCCCCGCCCCGCTTTGCGCGAGGTCGCCGCCCTCGGCCGCCGCCTGCGCGAGCTGGAGGCCGAACAGGTCCAGGCCGCGCTGGCCCGCGGATTCTCCTACGCCGAGATCGCCGCCGAGCTGGGGGTCACCCGGCAGTCGGTGCACCAGAAGCACCCCCGGCGCACCGGCACGTCGGCCGGCTCCGACTGACCTCCGACGACTGACCTTCGACGACTGACTTTCGACCGACCTGGGCGATCAGCCGTTCGCCGGGTCCACGACCAGGTGTTCCATCCCGGTCAACGCCAGCACGTGCCGGGCGACGCTTCCCGAGGAGGCCACCACCCGGAACGAGCGGCCGCCGGCGGACCGTCCGGCCATATCAGCCAGCAACTGGACCCCGCTGCTGGCCAGGTGGGTGACCCCGTCCAGATCGACGGTCAACGGGAGGGCTCCACCCCGCCCGGACTCGTTCAGGGTGATCCGCAACCCCGGCGCGGTGGCCATGTCGACGGGGCCGACCACCACCACGCGGACCCGCTCCCCCGCCGCTCCATGATGCACCCGCACGCCGAACTCCGGCTGCGCCCTCGGCGAGCCGGCCGCGGCGCGCGTCGTGTCGTCCAGCTCGCCGGGATCCGGCTCGGCCGACAGCAGACGGCGCATCGTCACCGTCGTACCGTGCTCGCCGCGGTCCAGCGAGACCGTGTGCATACACCGCTGGATCAGCACCATCCCCCGCCCGCGCACTCCGGGAACCGGATCGACCGGCTGCCACCGGCCCCGGTCGCGCACGATCATCACGAGCTCGCCGTTGCCCTCCAACCGGCCCTGGATCCGGACCCCGCCGGACGTACCCGCCGGATAGGCGTGCTCCACCGCGTTGGTCACCGCCTCCACCACGGCGATCTGGACGCTGAACAGGTCCTGCGAGCCGGCCCCCAACGTCCGCAGCCAGCCCTCCAGCCGCTGCCGCAACATCGCCAACAACCCAGCCCGGGCCGGCATCTCCTGCTCGAAGGGGCCGACCGGCGACGGACGACGCTGCGCGGCCAGGACGGTGATGTCGTCGCCCAGCCCACCGCGACGGGTCAGCCACGCAGTGGCCCGGGCACACACCCGGTGCACCACCGAGTCCAGCCCGGACGCGCCGACCGAGCGGTCCGCCGCGGCGTCGGCCACCACAGCCGCCAGATCGGCCTGCCCCTCGGCCAGCGGCGCTCCGGGCCGCTCCACCAGGCCGTCGGTGTAGAGCAGCAACATCTCGCCGGACTCCAACCGGGTTTCGATCACCCGCACGGGGTCGTCGGTGCCCAGCGGAGTGCCGCCCGAGGTAGCGAGCAGGCGGGCCTCGCCCCCCGGCGCCACGAGCAACGGCGCTGGATGACCGCAGGTGATGTAGGTCAGCGCGCCGGACACCGGCTCCAGGATCGCCGCGCACAGCGTGGCGGCCCGCGCGGCCGGACTGCGCTCGGCGTACCGCTGCGCCCGCCGGACGGCGGCCCGCAGGTCCGACCCGGCGGCCAGCTCGTCGGCGAAGACCGCGCGCAGCTGGCCCATCACCGCCACCGCCGAGATGCCGTGCCCCACCACGTCGCCGACCACCAACGCCACCCGGCCGCCGCCGAGCGCCACCGCGTCGTACCAATCTCCGCCCCCGGCCTCGTCGGAGTCCGCGGCCAGGTAGCGGCCAGCGAGGTCGACCCCCGGCAGCACCGGCAGCCCGGCCGGCAGCATCGCCTCCTGGACTGAGGCCACCAGGTCACGGACCCGGTGGAACCGCCGCTGGAAGTCGGCCTCGCCGATCTGCCGGTCCTGGCGGTCCAGTACCCGGCCAGTGACGTCGTAGCCGTGCACGACCAGCCCGACCACGAGCCCCTCCACCCGGTGCGGTAGCACGGTGAAGTCGATGTAGCAGTCGAGCTCGCTGTCCGCCGCCGGGTCACCGACCTGGACCCTCCACTCGCGACCCGAAGCCGGCTCACCGGTGTCGTACACCCGGTCCAGCAGCTTGACCATCCACGCCGCCTCGGTGTCCGGCAGCAAGTCGCGGACCGGGCGACCGACGATGTCCGCACCCAGCCCGAGCAACTTGCGGTAGGCGGCGTTGACCGCGGCGATCCGGTGATCCGGCCCGCTCAGTCCGGCCAGCAGGGCCGGGACCCGCTCGAACACCTCGCGCACCGCCGCCGCGTCGCCGATCAGCCGGTGCAACGGGTCCACGTCACCGCCCATTCGCACCTCCCCCAAGCCAAGGCGCAAACCATGACATGTCATTGCTGTCTCGCGCAGCACCCCGTTCTCAGCATGTGGACCCGGGCCCTAGTTCGGGCTCCGGGCGTCCGATCGGGCAACGGCACCGGTCAGCGCGACCCAGAAGGGCCAGCAGGCCTGCGCGCCGGCGGCGACCCGTTCGGCAAGCCCCAGCCGGCTCCCACCACCCAGCTCGCCGACGAACCAGCCGAGCAGCCCGAGCAGCACGGCCGCCGCGCCCAGCGCCACCGGCGCGCGCAGTGCGGCGACCGGCGCGTGCCGTCGCCAGGACAGCGCCGGCCACAGCCCGAGCGCTCCGAACGCCAGCCCGGCGAACACCGCGTGCGCCGTGGCGGACCCCCCATCGACGGGCAACGGGAGAGCCGCGACCAGCAGGGTGGCCGCCCCGCCGGTAGCCAGCAGGATCCGTCCGGGCCCGGCGGCGGCGCGCAGTCCGGCCGCCGTGGCGAGGTGGCAGGCGCCCACCCCGAACAGCGCCGACGTCATGATCCACCGTTGGTCCGCGTCGACCGCGGCGAGCGCGCTGATCGACTCGACCACCGGGTCGAAGCCACCGCCCTGCCGGCCGGCGGCCAGTGTCCAACCGCCGATCAGCAGTATCGGCGCCGACGCCGAGGACACGAGCGCCCACCAGGGCGTCGTCCACCGGTCGGAGCGCGTGGTGCGTCGTCGGCGGGTTCGTGCTGCCGGTGCCCGGCTCATCGGCGGCCGTCCTCTCGCTCGGTCGCCCGGCGATCCGGGCATCACCCGGCACACTGTGGCGTGATGCCGCGGGCGCCAGCCTGCACTAGGGTCGTCCAGGTGGACATGCTGGACTCCTACACCGGTCACACCGACCCCGGCGGGGCGGCCATCCGCCGTGATCTCGGCGCCCTGACGGTCAGCAAGGTCTCCGTCGGTCCGATGGACAACAACGCCTACCTACTGGTGTGCGCAACCACCGGCGACGCGCTGCTGATCGACGCGGCCAACGAGCCTGACCGGCTGACCGACCTGGTGGGTCACGGCTCGGACCGTCCCCACCTGCACACCCTGGTCACCACCCACCGGCACCCCGACCACTGGCAGGCCCTCGCCGCGGTCTCCGGGATGTTCGAGCCGATCACCGTCGCGCACCCGCTGGATGCGCCCGAACTGCCGATCCCCACACACACGCTGGTCGAGCACGGCGACACCGTCCGGTTCGGTGAGGTGGAACTGGGTGTCATCCATCTGCGTGGGCACACCCCGGGGTCGATCGCGCTGCTCTACCGCGACGACGACGGTCCGCCGCACCTGTTCACCGGCGACAGCCTCTTCCCCGGCGGTCCGGGCAAGACCTGGTCGGCCGAGGACCATGCCCGACTGCTGGACGACCTGGAGTCCCGGGTGTTCGACGGGCTGCCGGACGACACCTGGATCTACCCGGGTCACGGCGACGACACCACGCTCGGCAGCGAGCGGCCGTCGATCCCCGAGTGGCGCGCCCGCGGCTGGTAGCCAGCCACGAGTGGTGCTCCGGTCGAGCCCGCCGACGGTGCGGCCTCGAGGTCGACCCGTGATCCAACCGTGACGTCACGGCGGAAACGTCGCTGGTCAGCGCCACGATGAAGGGGTGGGTCGCGCGGTCGGGCCCTCGGCCGGCGCTCACCCCCCGGAGCGCGGGCCGAGCACGGCGCCATCCCCCTGATCGCCGCCGACCGCGCGGCCCGCCGCCACGTCCGGCGGCTCACCCGGTCCCTACTCGGAACAGCCGCCGTCCGGAACAGCCGCCGTCCGGTGGGCTCGCCGCCGCGTCAGCCCCGGCGCCGGGCGCCGTCCGCCGGCTCGACGACCGCGTCGCCAAGGTCCGCGACCTCAGAGTCGCCCAGTGCCGCGCCGGCCGGAACCGGGAGAGCCACCTCGGGGTCCCGGCGGACCTTGATCAAACTGGCGATCGTGGTGATCGCCAGCACCCCGACGATCACGCTGAGCGAAACCACGATGCCGATCTCCGGGACGCCGACCGGCTCGCCGCCGTTGATGAACGGCAGCTCGTTGGTGTGCAGCGCCTCGAGGGTGAGCTTGACCCCGATGAAGGCCAGGATCACGGCCAGCCCATAGGACAGATACACCAGCTTGTTCAGCAGCCCGCCGAGCAGGAAGTAAAGCTGTCGCAGCCCCATCAGCGCGAACGCGTTGGCGGTGAAGACCAGGTAGGCCTCCTGGGTCAAGCCGAAGATCGCCGGGATCGAGTCGAGCGCGAACAGCAGGTCGGTGGTGCCGATCGCGACCATGACCACCAGCATCGGGGTGAAGTACCGCCGACCGTCGACCCGGGCGGTCACCTTCGCGCCGTGGTACTCGTCGGTGATCGGGAGCACCCGGCGCAGCAGCCGCAGCATCGCGTTCTCGCGGTACTCCTCGTCCGACTCGCCGTGCTCGCGCGCCAGCTTGTAGGCGGTGACCAGCAGGATCGCCGCGAAGACGTAGAACACCCAGCTGAACCGGGCGATGGCGGCCGCGCCGAGGGCGATGAACATGCCGCGCATGACCAGCGCGATGACGATCCCGACCAGCAACACCCGGTGCTGGTGGATCGCCGGAACCCGGAACGCGGTCATGATGATCACGAAGATGAAGAGGTTGTCCACCGAGAGCGAGTACTCGGTGATGTAGCCGGCGAAGAACTCCCCGGCGTACCCGCCACCCGCGAACGCCCAGACGCCGAACCCGAATGCCACCGCCAGCGCCATGTAGAACAGCACCCAGCGGGTCGCCTCACGCATGGTGACGGCGTGCGGCTCGTGATCGACCACGAACAGGTCGACCAGGATCACCGCGATGAGCGCGGCCACCGTCGTGAGCCAGACCCAGGTGGGCACAGTCATGTTCAAGCCTCCGGAAGCGCGCATCGGTCACGGACCGAGGTCTCTCCCGTCGGACGTGGCCGACCGGTGACACCGGGCGCAACAGCGCCGTGCTGACGACATCACCGAGATTGGGATACTCCCCTTGGCCACTCCAGTCTCCCGTACCGCTGTCTCACCCGCCACAGGGGGGCCGGCTTTGTGGCCGGCATCGCTCGGCACCCAGGGGGCGACGGGCGGGTCCGACATGGCCACCCGGCCCGCATCCGGGCCTCTCAGCTCTCACTTAACGCGCTCGCATACCGTCAAGTCATGCCACCGCCGCGCCGACCACGTCGGCTGACTCCCGGCCGGCCGCTTGCCGCCGTCCTGGTTCTCGCGCTCGTCGGTGCCGCCGCGGTGGGGTTCCTCGCCCATGACCGGAGTGGACCCGCCGAAGTCCCCACCCGGGAGCTGACGCTGGACGTGCCCGCTGGCCCGGGGCAGCCCGGCACGGTGGCCCTGGACACCACCCTGTACCTGCCCGAGCGGACGCCGGCCCCGGCCGTACTGGTGGCGCACGGCTTCGGCGGCAGCAAGACCTCGGTGGATGCGGACGCCCGCGAGCTGGCCGACCGGGGCTTCGTCGCACTGGCCTGGTCGGCGCGTGGGTTCGGTCGCAGCACCGGCCTGATCGCGCTGAACTCGCCTGACCACGAGGTGGCCGACGCCTCACGACTGCTGGACTACCTGGCCACCCGGCCCGAGGTGAGCCGGGACGCCCCGGGCGATCCGCGGGTCGGGGTCACCGGCGGCTCGTACGGCGGCGCCCTGTCGTTGATGCTGGCCGGCTACGACCGGCGGGTGGACGCGATCGCGCCGGTGATCACCTGGAACGACCTCGGGCAGGCCCTGTTCCCCAACAACGCCGTCCCCAACAACGCCGTCCCCAACGGGTTGCCCGGCGCCGGGGCCGCTACCCCGGCCGCCACGCCGTTCGCTCCGAACGGGGTCTTCAAGCGCTCCTGGGCGGGCATCTTCTTCTCCGCCGGGCTAGCCGCCAGGCCCGCCGTGCGCGGCCCGAGCGGGATCGCGCCGGAGGCCGGAGCCAGCAGCTCGGGCGCCGACGCCGAGGCCGAGGACGACGCGGCCGACGCCGCCGCGGACAGCGAACTACTGGCCAACGACCCGAGCCGCCGCGATCCGGCCGCCCCGCCGCCGAGCGTGTGCGGGCGGTTCGTGGCCGCGGTCTGCGCCGGGTACCTGGAGGCGGCAACCACCGGCGTGCTCAGCCCGGCCACCGCCGAGGTGCTGCGGCGGTCGTCCCCGATGAGCGTCACCGACCGGATCACCGCGCCGACGTTGCTGGTGCAAGGCGAGTCGGACACCCTCTTCGGGCTGGACCAGGCCGACGCGACGGCCCGCCAGATCGCCGCCGCCGGCGGCACGGTGGACGTGGTCTGGTTCGCCGGCGGGCACGACGGCGGAGCCCCCGGCCCGGTCGTCCGCGACCGCATCGGGTCCTGGTTCGACCGCCACCTGGGCCGCCCCGGGGTCGAACCGCAACCGCCCGGCCCGGTCCCGCCCGGGCTGACCTATGCCGTGCAGAGCGGCATCCGCGGCGAGAGCCGCAACACCCCCAGCGTGCGCAGCGTCACCGCCGACGCCTACCCCGGCCTGCCCGGCGCCGCACCGGTGACCCGGCGGAACCTGGCGTTGCGGGGCGAGCCGGCCGAGGTCCTCAACCCGCCCGGCGCGAACCCGGCGGCGATCACCTCGGTGCCAGGTGTCGGTGGCGCGCTGGGCCGGCTGGCCGGTCGGCTGTCCGCGATCACCGCCGAGCTGCCCGGCCAGTCCGCCGGGTTCAGCACCGATCCGTTGCCCGACCAGCTGCTCGTCGCCGGGTCGCCCCGGCTGCGGATCACCGTGGGACGGGTGCCCGGCCAGCCGAGCGGTCCGGAGGCCGTGCTGTTCGGCCGGATCGCCGAGGTCACCCCGGACGGCCGGAGCACGCTGCTCGGCGGCGCCGTCGCCCCGCTGCGGGTCGCCGTGCCACCGGGCGATCTCCCGGCGGAGGTCACCGTCGCGCTGCCCGCCGTGGTCGCGCCGATCGAGCCCGGCCACCGTCTCGTGGTCACCGTGGCCACCACCGACCAGTCCTTCCAGGGCGCCGACCAGCCCGCGGTGTGGCGGATCGGGACGGCCGGTCCCGAGCCGGTGCTGGCGGTCCCGGTGGTCCCGGGCCGCAACGTCACCGCGAACACCGTGCCGGCCGGTCCGGCGATCGGCATCGGCCTGATCCTGGCGGGCGTGCTCGTCGCCTGGCTGGTCGCCCGCTTCACCCGCCGCCGACCAAAGCCCACCATCGACGGGCCGGCGTCCGAACAGGGGCTGCCGCTGGTCATCGAGGGCCTGCGCAAGTCCTACCCGGGTGGCGTGGTGGCCGTCGCGGACGTCAGCTTCACGATGCGACCCAACCAGGTGCTCGGGCTGCTCGGTCCCAACGGGGCCGGCAAGACCACCGTGCTACGGATGCTGATGGGGTTGATCCAGCCCAGCGGCGGGTCGATCCGGGTGTTCGGGCACCCGGTCTCCCCTGGCGCGCCGGTGCTGTCCCGGATCGGATCGTTCGTGGAGGGCCCCGGCTTCCTGCCGCACCTGTCCGGACTGGACAACCTGCGGCTGTACTGGGCGGCCACCGGTCGTCCGGAGGCCCACGCGCACCTGGACGAGGCGTTGCAGATCGCCGGGCTGGGCAAGGCGGTGCACCGCCGGGTCCGCACGTACAGCCAGGGCATGCGCCAGCGACTGGCGATCGCCCAGGCCATGCTGGGCCTGCCCGACCTGCTGGTGCTCGACGAGCCGACCAACGGGCTCGACCCGCCGCAGATCCACGCGATGCGTGAGGTGCTGCGCCGCTACGCCAGCGGTGGCCGGTCGGTGTTGGTGTCCAGCCACCTGCTCGCCGAGGTGGAGCAGACCTGCGGTGACGTGGTCGTCATGCATCACGGCCGGGTGGTGGCCGACGGACCGGTGGCCGACATCGTGGCCGGCGGCGGCAAGGCCACCTTCCGGGTGGACGACCCGACCCGGGCGGCAGCGGTGCTGCGCGGCGCGGTCGGCGTCAGCGAGGTGGAACTCGACGAGCAGAGCGTGCACGCCGACCTGAACGGCATGCCCCGCTCGGAGGCGGTGGGCCGGCTGGTCGGGGCGGGTGTCGCGGTCTCCGCGGCCGGGCCGCGCAGACGGCTCGAGGACGCGTTCCTGCAACTCGTCGGAGAGGACAACACCCCGTGACCGCGCCGAGCCGAGCCGACGCCGCGCCGGGATACCGTCCCGGACGCACGCTCCGGTTGTCCGTCGAGCTGCGCCGCCAGCTCAAGCGTCGCCGCACCCAGGTCACCCTCGGGCTGATCGCGCTGCTCCCGGCGCTGCTGTGGCTGGCCTTCTCGTTCGCCGAACAGGGACCGGCGACCGGCGCGATCTCGGTGGTCGACCTGGCCCAGCGCAGCGGGACGAACTTCGCGGTGTTCGCCATGTTCGCCTCGGCGACGTTTCTGCTGGTCGTGGTGGTCGCGCTGTTCTTCGGCGACACGATCGCCAGCGAGGCGTCCTGGTCCAGCCTGCGCTACCTGCTGGCCTCCCCGGTGCCCCGGGCCAGGTTGCTGCGGCAGAAGGCGCTGGTCGCCGCAGTGCTGTCGGTGGCCGCGCTGCTGGTGCTGCCCGGCTCGGCGCTGCTGGTCGGCTGGGCCGCCTACGGCGGTGGCGACCTGATCAGCCCGACCGGCGAGACGCTCGATCCGGGCCCGGCCGTGCTGCGGCTGCTGCTGTCGGCCGGCTACCTGACCCTGCACCTGAGCTGGGTGGCGGCGCTGGCGCTGCTGCTGTCGGTGGTCACCGACGCGCCACTGGGGGCGGTCGGCGGCGCGGTGATGGTCTCCATCGTCTCGCAGATCCTGGACACCATCACCGCGCTGGAGGGCCTGCGCGACTATCTGCCCACGCACTACGCGACCGCGTGGGCCGACCTGCTGGCCAGCCAGATCGACTGGGGCGACATGACCCGGGGGGTGTTCTCCGCGCTGGCCTACGCCGCCGTGCTCGGCACCCTGGCCGTCTGGCGCTTCGCCCGCAAGGACATCACCAGCTAACCCAGACCCCGCCCCGCTCCCCGCCCCCACCCCTGATGCGACGACCGGGTCGCCGGTCGGAACCTATCCGACGAACGATCCGTTCGTCCCGAACTAGGTTGTGCACATTGGGGTTGGGTGTCCACAGGTGGGGCGAGGTTGGGGGCGGGGGGCGGGGTTTGTGGGGACGGTGGCGGTATGCCACGGCGGACTGTCCGACTGCGCGTCGACGATGTCGCGGCCCGGTTGGGCTCGACGGCGGTACGCACTCGTCAGCTGGAGGGCCTCGGGCTGCACCGAGCAACCGTGGCTCATCGTTGCCGACCGGGCGGCCCGTGGCGGTCCCTGCTCCCGGGTGTGGTGCTGCTGCACAACGCGCCACCTACCCGCGACGACAGGCGCCGCGGCGCGCTGCTGCACGCCGGCCCAGGTGCCGTCCTCACCGGGCTCGATGCGCTGGAGCTGGCCGGGAGCCGCTCGGTGCCGCGGCCGACCGGCCCGGTACACGTGCTCGTTCCCGCCGACCGGCACCGCACCGGAAACGAGGTGGCGCTGATCGAGCGCACAGCACGGTTGCCGGACGCGGTCCCGGGACGATGGCCGGCCGCACCTGTCGCGCGCTCGGTCCTCGACTTCGCCCGACGAACCCGGGACCGCAACCAGGTGCGGGCGGCGCTCGCCGAGGTGGTACAGCGAGGTTGGGTGACCCCCGCCGCGCTCGCCGCCGAGCTCGAAGCGGTAGCGGGCGTGGGAGCGCACTCCCTCGGGCGGTGCTGGCCGAGGTCGGCGACGGAGTCCGGTCCGCGGCGGAGGCGCAGGCCCGCGAGCTGGTGCGCCGGGGCACGTTGCCGACGCCGCTGTGGAATCCGCGTTTGCTCGACGTGCACGGGCGGCTCGTCGCCGTTCCGGATGCCTGGTTCGACGACGCCGGCGTGGCCTGGGAGATCGATTCGCGGGAATGGCATCTCAGCCCGGCCGACTACGACCGAACCCTGGACCGCCGCTCGGCGATGATGGCCGAGGGCATCACGGTGCTCCACACCCAGCCCAGCAAGCTGCGCACCAACGCACCCCAGGTCTGCGACGAACTCACCCGCATCATCGCCGACGCCGCCCATCGCCCCCGCCCTCGGGTGTGGGCCGACCCCGCAACCTGACGAACGGCGCTCTCGTCGCATAGGTCTCGACGAGAGCCCCGCTCGTCAGGCCGGCGCGACCGCCGACCTACAGGCCGGCACGACCAGCGACCGGCAGCGTGGCGTGGATCAAACCCCCAGCCTAGGTAGCCGATGTGGTCCACGCCATAGTTCGAGCCCGGTCTACAGTCGGCCCATGACCGCGACCAGCGACCCGCAGCCGTCCCGCCGGCCGCGGCCGGCCCCTCGCGAGCCCTTCCAGGAGATCGCCGTGGCCCGGCGGCATCCCGACTGGGGTATGGCCACCCTGGGCCTGCTGGCCACCGGGCTGACCGTCGGGTACGTCTCGTTGGGCCTGGTGGCGACCGGCGTGCTGCAACGCTGCGCCGCCGCCGGGCCACAGGTCTGCAACGAGCGGACGCACGCGCTGATGCTGGGATTGCCGGTGGTAGCGACGGTGCTCAGCCTGGTGATCAGCATGCTCGGCGGCCGGTTGCTGGCCCGCACCGGTCGGTCACCGATGATCGCCGCCCGGGCGGCCTGGGGCCTGTTCGTGGTGGTGGTCCTGGTGGTGCTCGGCTACGAGGTGGCCGGCGGGCAGCTCTGATCGCGGCCCGCCGAACCGGCGTGCGCCCGATCCGGCGCCACCGGCGACCTGGTCTGCTTCGGCCGACCCGGCCGACGCAGACCGCCGGCCACCCTCACGGACAGCGCGACCGCGAGCAGCACCGCCACGACGACGTAGCTGGCGCCGACGGCCTGCTGGACGGGTGACCAGCTGAGCTCGACCTGGCCGGCGTGCGGCAGGAACTGGTGCACCGCGACGACGAACGTCACCGCCAGGAGGGCCGTCGCCCAGACCCATCCGGCCGAGCGCGCCCGCCACGCCGACACCGCCGCCACCAGCAGCGCCGGCGCCGCCCACACCCAGTGGTGCGACCACGACGTGGGAGACGCCAGCAGCGCCAGGCAGGCGGTCGTGACGAGACCCAGCGGCGCGGGTGCCCGCCGGATCACCGGTGCGAGGAGCACCAGCAGTGCCGCACACAGGACCAACCAGGCGACCGTGCGCTCGACCCCGCTCACCCCGGCCCGGGTGAGGACTGCCTGGAATGTCTGGTTGGTGAAGAACGGCGACCCACTCACCCCACTCGCGCCGGCCAGCCCGCCGGCCCAGTAGCGCATCGACTGGGCCGGCGCAACCAGCGCGCCCAATCCGGTGGCCAGCGCCGCGGTCACCACCGCAACCAACACCGCCTTGTGATCCCGGCGCAACAGGAGGAAGAGCACGAACGCCGCCGGGGTCAGCTTGATCGCGGCGGCCACCCCGATCAGCAGGCCGCGCGGCCACCGGGTGCGGACCACCAGGCAGTCGGCCGCGACCAGCGCCATCAGGATCAGGTTGATCTGCCCGAAGCGAAAGGTCTCCAGCACGGGTTCGAGCGCCAGGCACAACGGCAGGGCGATCGAGGACGCGGCGAGCGCCGCCCCGACCCCGGCGGTGGGCCACAACCGGCGCACGAAGACGTACACCGTGACCCCGAGCGACGCCAGCGACAGTATGAACAGGGTGATCCAGGCGAACGTCCACCCGGTCACCGTCAGCGGTACCATCAGCAGGGCGGCGAACGGTGGGTAGATGAACGGCAGCACGATGCCGACGCTGGTCGGGGGCAGGGCGCCGTACAGGTCACCGCCCGCGAGCCAGGCCCGGACACCGAGCCGGTAGACCTCCAGGTCCAGGAAGTAGTCGCCGAGGTGGAGCAGCAGCAGCGCCACGGTGGCGGCGAGGATCGGCAACGAGATCGCCAGCGCCCGGACCGGGCGTCGCCGGACGGCCCCGACCAGCGCGTCGAGCCGTTGCCACGACGCACCTAGGACGGTCACTGGTGGGCGCTCCGCTCCGTGTGGGGGTGGGTTGGTATATCCGCACCTGAGTGTCGCCAACCGTATCGCCAGCGTGATTGTCCGGTGAGGAGCCCTCACCGGGCACGGGCGCCCGGCCCCGGTGAAGTCACCGGGCGCAGTGCCGGACACGCCGAGCTACGACAACCCGGCGGCGTCCATCCCCCGCAGTTCCTTCTTCAGGTCGGTGATCTCGTCGCGCAGCCGCGCCGCGAGCTCGAACTGCAGGTCGCGCGCGGCCCCCAACATCTGCTCGGACAGCTGCTGAATCAGGTCGGCCAACTCGGCACGGGGCATGTTCGAGGTGTCCCGACCGGCGATCACCCCGGAGCTGGCCCGGCCCGGCTCCCCGGCGGCACGCTTGCCCCGCGATGCGTTGCGCCCCGACCCGCCGATCTGAATCCCGTCGTCCGAATCGGATGCTGCCTCCCGGTACACCTGGTCGAGGATGTCCGCGATCTTCTTGCGCAGCGGTTGCGGGTCGAGGCCGTGCTCGGTGTTGTAGGCAACCTGCTTCGCCCGGCGTCGGTCGGTCTCGTCGATCGCCACCCGCATCGACTCAGTGATCTTATCGGCGTACATGTGCACCTCGCCGGACACGTTCCGGGCTGCGCGGCCGATGGTCTGGATCAGCGACCGCTCGGAGCGCAGGAAGCCCTCCTTGTCCGCGTCGAGAATCGAGACCAGCGACACCTCCGGCAGGTCCAGGCCCTCACGCAACAGGTTGATCCCGACCAGCACGTCGAAGTCGCCCAAGCGCAGCTGCCGCAGCAGTTCGACGCGGCGGAGGGTGTCGACCTCGGAGTGCAGGTAGCGCACCCGAATGCCCAGCTCAAGCAGGTAATCGGTGAGATCCTCGGACATCTTCTTGGTCAAGGTGGTGACCAAGACCCGCTCGTCCCGCTCCGCGCGGCCCCGGATCTCGTGCACCAGGTCGTCGATCTGACCCTTCGTCGGCTTGACCACGATCTTGGGGTCGACCAGGCCGGTGGGCCGGATGACCTGCTCGACATACTCACCGCCGGCACGCTGCAGCTCGTAGTCGCCCGGGGTGGCCGACAGGTACACCACCTGCCCGATCCGGTCGGTGAACTCCTCCCAGGTGAGCGGCCGGTTGTCGGTCGCGGAGGGAAGCCGGAAGCCGTACTCGACGAGGTTGCGCTTGCGGGACATGTCGCCCTCGTACATCCCGCCGATCTGCGGCACCGTCTGGTGCGACTCGTCGATCACCAGCAGGAAGTCTTCGGGGAAGTAGTCGATCAGGGTGGCCGGGGCGGATCCGGGGCCACGGCCGTCGATGTGCCGGGAGTAGTTTTCGATGCCCGAGCAGAACCCGACCTGGCGCATCATCTCCACGTCGTACTGGGTACGCATCCGCAGCCGCTGCGCCTCCAGCAGCTTGCCGTGCCGTTCCAGCTCGGCGAGCCGGTGCTCCAACTCCGCCTCGATCGCGTGGATGGCCCGCTCCATCCGCTCCGGACCGGCCACGTAATGGGTGGCCGGGAAGATCCGCACGTCGTCGCACCGGCGCACCACGTCGCCGGTGAGCGGATGGAGGTAGTAGAGCGCCTCGATCTCGTCACCGAAGAACTCGATCCGGACCGCCAGCTCCTCGTACGCCGGGATGATCTCCACCGTGTCGCCGCGGACCCGGAAGGTGCCGCGGTTGAACGCCGTGTCGTTACGGGTGTACTGCACATCGACCAGCGCGCGCAGCAGGACGTCCCGCTCGACGGTGCCCCCCACCTCGAGCTTCACCGAGCGGTCGAGGTAAGACTGCGGGGTGCCCAGGCCGTAGATGCAGGACACCGACGCCACCACCACTACGTCGCGGCGGGACAGCAGATTCATCGTCGCGGAGTGCCGCAGCCGCGCCACGGAGTCGTTGATCGAGCTGTCCTTCTCGATGTAGGTGTCGGTCTGCGCGATGTAGGCCTCGGGTTGGTAGTAGTCGTAGTACGACACGAAATACTCGACCGCGTTGTTCGGCAGCATCTCGCGCAGCTCGTTGGCCAGCTGCGCGGCCAGCGTCTTGTTCGGCGCCATCACCAGGGTGGGGCGTTGCAACCGCTCGACCAGCCAGGCCGTGGTCGCGGACTTCCCGGTGCCGGTGGCGCCGAGCAGAACCACGTCCTGCTCACCGGCCCGGATCCGGCGTTCGAGTTCCTCAATCGCGGCCGGCTGGTCGCCGGCCGGCTCGAACTCGCTGACCACCTCGAAGCGGCCGGAGTCGCGGGGGATGTCGGACACCGGTCGAGCATCAGAGTGCGCGATGACGGGGTACTCGGTCGCGAAAGCCACTCCACGAGGGTAAGCCTTGGGTCTGACAGTATCCGCCCGGTGCACCCGCCCAAGACCGAGACCTTCGACGTCGCCGCTTCGACGAACACCGACCCGAAGGGCCACGTCCGGCCGGTGCACACCTACCGGGTGGAACCGTTCGGGCTGTACCTCTCCCGGGAGATGCAGGGACACCCGTCGTTCTCCTGGGTGGAGTCGTGGCTGCTGCCCGACCTCGGGCTCCGGGTGACCGACTGGTGGTTCACCCCGGGTCAGGAACGTGACCAGGACTTCTACCTGGACATCGTCGACGTCGAGCGGGACGGTGACGTCTGGCGGACGGTGGACCACTACCTGGACATCGTCGTCCGGGTAGGTCGGGACAGCACGGTCATCGACCTGGACGAGTACGTCGAGGCGGTGGCGACCGGCCTGCTGGACCGGACAGCGGGCGAGCGGGCACTGGCGGCCAGCCACCGCGCCCTGGCCGGGCTGAGCGAGCACGGCCACGACCCCGGCCGCTGGCTGCGAAGCCTCGGTATGGAGCTGAGCTGGCGACGGCGCTGACCGGGCCGTGTCCCGGCCGGGTCCGGCTCAACCGCCGACCGGTCGGGATGGTGGACGGCGCTCAGGCCGGCGGCGCTGGCGGGGTCGATGGACCGACCGGGGCGGCCGGCGCGCCGATCACGTCCGACCCCGTGACACCCGGCGCCGGTACGGCTCCAGCACCGGCGGCCGGCGGCGGTCGCCGGACCGGTTGACGGGCGCGCTGCCCGGGCCCGCCGCTGGATGTCCCGTCGGCGTCCGGTGCCGGGCGCTGACGCTTGGGCGCCACCTTCGGCGCGGCGTCCGGTTGGGGCCCGACCCGCTTCGGGGCCACCCGCTGCGGGGCTTCCCGCTGACCCACCGTGCTGGGAACCGGCTGCTCAGCGGCATCCGGCTTCGGCGTCATCCGCTTGGTCACCTGCGGCGTGGGCCTCTGCTGCTTCGGCGGATCCGGCTGGGCCGCGCCCTTGGGCGCCTCCCGCTTCGGTGCGATCTGCTTCGGCGGATCCGGCTGGACCTCCCGCTTCGGCACCTGTTGCTGTGGCGCCTCCCGCTTCGGCGGCTGCTGCTTCCGCGGTTCCGGCTGGGGCGTCACCCGGTCGGCGGGCGCCGGCGCGGCCGGCTCCTGTTTGACCGGCGTCTCCGGCTCTCGGACCGGCACCGGAGGCCTGCCGACGGCCTGGGCAGGCGGAACGACCTCGCCCTCGCCGGGCCCACCCTCTGCCCCGCCTGGCTGCTCGCCCGGCGGGTCCGCAACCGGCGGCTGCCCAACCAGCGGATCCCCAACCGGCGGCTGCCCACCCGGCGGATCCCCAACCGGCGGCTGCCCAACCGGCGGGTCCTCAACCGGCGGGTCCCCAACCGGCGGGTCCCCAACCGGCGGATCCTCAACCGGCGGATCCTCAACCGGCGGCTGCCCACCCGGCGGGTCCCCAACCGGCGGCTGCCCACCCGGCGGGTCCTCAACCGGCGGCTGCCCACCCGGCGGGGCCTCAACCGGCGGCTGCCCAACCGGCGGATCCGGGCGATCCGAAGTGTCCGGGCTGCCCTCGGAGCCGCCGCCGTCGTTGTCGCCCGAGTCGCCGTCGTTGTCGCCCGAGCCGTTGGCGCTCTCGTCGCGCTCGGACTCTTCCCGGTCGCGGTCCCCGTCCCCGTCCGACTCGTCGGCGTCCCGGTTGTTGCCGGAGGAGCTGCGCTGAGGCGGGGCCTCGTCGGTCGGAGCGACCGCGGCACCCGGCGCTAGCACGGTGGAACCGTTCGCCAGCAACCGCGACCCGGGCGGGGTCGTCACCCCTGGCTTGAGACGCACGAGGCGCTCACCCGGGCTGAGCAGATCGACCACCACCGGCGTCGGCGTGCCCGGCGCCGCGGCCGTCTGGGTCGGGGCGGGGGCCGGCGCCAGCGCAACAGGCACCGGCAGCGGCACCTCGCCGGACAGCACGGACTGGGCGACTACGGTGACCCCGCCCAACGCCCCGACGGTGAGCACCGCCGCCGTTGCCGCCGTGGTCGACCGGTTCATCGCGTCGGCGCGCCGGATGACCGCATCGACCGGCGGCAGCAACACAGACCTGGTCAGATCTTCGTCGAGCCGACGCAACGCGGCGGCCGCAAGATCGTACGAGTCGTTCACGCTGCTTCCTTCCTGCTGGTCATCGGCGTGTGTCGGCCGGTGGCCGGGATCGCGTTCACATCTGCTCCCAGGCCGCCGCGACGGCGGGGTCGGTCGACGGGCGGGCGGCGAGGCCACGGGCCAGTTCGTCGCGCCCCCGCAGCACCCGGGCCTCGGCAACCACGGCGGTGATGTCCTCCACCCGAGCAACCTCGGCGATCGGCAAGTGCGCGACGTCGGAGAGCACGAGCGCCCGCCGCCGGTGCGGGGTGAGCTGGGCCAGCGCCTCGAGCACCGCGACGTGGTCTGGGTCCGTAGACGCCGACGCCGCGGGCCGGGGACGGCGCAGCCGCAGCAGCCGCCGCCACCGGTTGGCGCTGGAACGCACGGCGAGCGCCCGGATCCACCCGGTGGGGTCGGGCAACTCGCGCACTCCGGACCAGCGCTGCCACGCCCGCGCGTAGGCGTCCTGGACGAGCTCCTGCGCCTGGCCTGCGTCGAGGGTGATCATGCAGAGCTGCGCGACCAGTCGCGGATAGGTCGCTTCCAGGTGCGCGCCGAACTCGGCCCGGAGGTTCGACGGCGGGGCGAACGTCACCGCGATGGTGGCCTCGGAGACATACGGCATGCCGGGGCCCGGGTCCGACCTGCCGTCGAACTGCTGGTCCACCATGTCCACCTCGGCCTTCGACCCCGACGAACCCATGGTACGGAGCGGCCAGGGAGTGTGACCGCGTTCTGCTGCCAGCCGACACCGTGCCGGTGTCGCCCCGCTTCAAGTGTGTCGGCACGCGGATCCGAACCGTTACACCTCTTGTGTCAACGACGAAGGTCGGGTGCCGGTCGGGTCGATCGGTGTGCGCCATCCGGTGGTGCGCGCCCAACGGTTCGCCACGTCGAGCGATCGGTCGAACCAGGGCTCTTTGGCGTTGGCGTACCGCACCGCGTCGGGGTCAGCGACGTGGGCCGCCGCGAGTCGGCGCTTCATGGTGAGATAGTCGCTGCGGGCGGCCGCATCGTCTCGCAGCCAGTCGCGGAACAGCAGCGCGAACCGGAACCCGGCCGAGTTCACCTCGCGGACGTGCAGGTTGAGCGGCCGGCCCGGATCGGCCGAGTGGTAGAACCGCTTGCGCCACCGGGCCGGGTCGGGATCGGATGGTTTCGGGTTGTCCTGGCAGTTGCGGGCCTCGTGCACGAACCCGACCTCGCGCAGCTTCTCGTCCATCCGGTGCGCCTCGGTCAGCGACCGCACCCCGAGCTGGACATCGATCACATTCTTGGCCGCCAGTCCGGGCACCGCGGTGGATCCAATGTGGTCCACCGTGACGGCGAGGTCACCCACGGCCCGGGCGATCCGAGCGGCGAGCCTGGCGTACTGCTCGGGCCAGCTAGGATCGGCCTCGACGAGCACTGGGGGACCCGATGGCGGTCGCTGCCCCTCGCGGAGCGCGGCTTCGAACGGCACCAGTCGATTCGTCCAGAGCCGGTCGACCTCAGTGCGCACGGCGTCCGGTGATCCGGAGTTGTCCACCCAGATGTCGGCGGCGGCCCGCCGGGCGGCGTGGTCGGCCTGTGCGGCGATCCGGGCCCGGGCCGCGTCCTGCGACATCCCCCGGTCGGCCACCAATCGCCGAACCCGCTCCTCCTCGGGCGCATCCACCACCACGACCAGCGGGAAGCTCGGCGCCGCACCGCCCTCCACCAGCAGCGGGATGTCCTGCACCAGGATGCCGTCGGCGGGCGCGGCGGCCATCAGCTCGGCAGTGCGGGCCCCCACCAGCGGGTGCAGGATGCCGTTGAGCCGCTGGAGCGCGACCGGGTCGCCGAACACGATGTCACCCAGCGCCGGGCGGTCGAGCGCGCCGTCCGGGCCGAGCACCGCGGGACCGAACGCCTCGACCACCCGCGCCAGCCCGACGCTGCCCGGCTGGACCACCTCACGCGCCAACTGGTCGGCGTCCACCAGCCCGGCACCCAGCTCCACGAGCCTACGGGCGACCGTCGACTTGCCCGCGCCGATTCCTCCGGTGAGCCCGACCCGCAACATGCCTCGACCCTAGTGCCGATCCGGCCGGGCGGTCACCGGGACTCGGCGGTCCACTCCGGCGCGAGGTTCGGCAGCACCCGCTGGGCGAGGTCCAGCATCACCGCCCGGCTCTGCTCGGGGGGGACCACCCCTTTCCGCATGGTCATCGCGATCGCCGAGCGGCCGCTGGACAGCAACAGGTTCGACTGGCCCCCCTGGTCGAGCAGCACGCCCCGCGCGCTGCCGAGGGACAGGTCCTCGGCGGCGGTGGCCGACGCGCGCTCCGACCGGATGTTCGTTGCGGTGTGCCGGCTCGCCGATGTGGAATCGACGTAGGCGTAGACGTTCAGCTGGATGTCGGTGGGGCCGCCCCGGGTGGCCTTCCGGCGGTACAGGCAGGTGACCTTCTCCAACCGCCCGACCGAGGGGGCGCTGACCCCGATCACCGACCGGGACTGCACGCTGTCGATCGGCTGACCGAGCAGCGCTTCGATCCCGACCCCGGACAGCAGCTCGGCGCACTCGGCGGGCAGCAGGGTGTCGCGCTCCCGCTCGGGCGAAGCGGCGGCTCGCGGTCCGGTGTCGAAGGTGGGGACCGGCCGCGCACCATCGTCGCGCTGACCGCCGCACGCGGTGACCGACGCGAGAAGCACCCCGACGAGTACCAGCAATGCCCCTGAAATCGGTCGGACACCCACAGTGACAACTTTATCGGGCTACTACCCGATCTGTCCGCAGCGGATTCCAGATCGTAACGAACGAAACCGGGTACCCCTGTGGGGTACCCGGTTGGTTCACGACGCGAACTCGGTGATCAGTTGCCGGAAAGCTTCTCCCGCAGGGCGGCGAGCTGCTCGTCGCTGGCCAGCGTGCCACCGTCCGAGCTTGCGCTGTCCGAGGAGTAGTTGGACGGGGTGCTTGCCCCGCCGCCCTCCTCGGTACCCGCGGCGGCATCGGCCTCGGCCGCCTTCTTCAGCTGCGTGATGTGCTGCTCGTAGCGGACGTGTGCCTCGGCGTACTGCCGCTCCCACTCCTCGCGCTGCTTCTCGAACCCTTCCTGCCAGTCGCCGGTCTCGACGTCGAAGCCCTCGGGGTAGATGTAGTTGCCCTCGTTGTCGTACTCGGCGGCCATGCCGTAACGGGTGGGGTCGAACTCCGTCTCCGGGGTCATACCCTCGTTGGCCTGCTTGAGCGACAGCGAGATGCGGCGGCGGTCCAGGTCGATGTCGATGACCTTGACCATGCAGTCGTCGCCGACCTGCACGACCTGCTCGGGAATCTCCACGTGGCGCTCGGCGAGCTCGGAGATGTGCACCAGACCCTCGATGCCCTCCTCGACCCGGACGAACGCGCCGAACGGCACCAGCTTGGTGACCTTGCCCGGCACGATCTGACCGATCGCGTGGGTGCGGGCGTAGAGCCGCCACGGGTCTTCCTGGGTGGCCTTCAGCGACAGCGACACGCGCTCGCGGTCGAGGTCGACGTCGAGCACCTCGACGGTGACCTCCTGGCCGACCTCGACGACCTCGCTGGGGTGGTCGATGTGCTTCCAGGACAGCTCGGAGACGTGCACCAGACCGTCCACGCCGCCGAGGTCGACGAACGCACCAAAGTTGACCACCGAGGAGACCTGGCCCTTGCGGACCTGACCCTTGGCCAGCTGGTTGAGGAACTCGCTGCGTACCTCGGACTGGGTCTGCTCCAGCCAGGCGCGGCGGGACAGGACCACGTTGTTGCGGTTCTTGTCCAGCTCGATGATCTTGGCTTCGATCTTGCGGCCGACGTACGGCTGAAGATCGCGGACCCGGCGCATCTCCACCAGCGACGCCGGCAGGAAGCCGCGCAGTCCGATGTCCAGGATCAGGCCGCCCTTGACCACCTCGATGACGGTGCCCTCGACCGGCTCGTCGGCCTCCTTGAGGGCCTCGATCGTGCCCCAGGCGCGCTCGTACTGCGCGCGCTTCTTGGACAGGATCAGCCGACCCTCCTTGTCCTCCTTCTGGAGAACCAGGGCCTCGACGAACTCACCCACCTTGACGACCTCGGCGGGGTCGACGTCGTGCTTGATGGACAGCTCACGCGAGGGAATGACGCCCTCGGTCTTGTAGCCGATGTCGAGAAGAACCTCGTCCCGATCGACCTTGACGATGGTGCCCTCAACGATGTCCCCGTCATTGAAGTACTTGATCGTCTGATCAATGGCGGCGAGGAAATCCTCCTCCGTCCCGATGTCGTTGACGGCGACCTGAGGGGTGGTCGGGACGGTGGTGGTGTCGGTGGACATACGGTGGGTTGCTCCGGTACGGATAGAAAGAGGCGGGCAGGGACGCTGACGACGCTCGGGAGGTGACTGCCGTCTAGACCCCGATGGAAGACAGTCGTTGATAGACGATCGCCCTGACGAAGCGTCGACGTGCTCGCAGCACGTGACCCGTGCCCTACCATGCTACGCGTCAGTCGAACGAGTGAGCAACGGCGGCCCCCCCACCGTGCGCCCGGAACGAAGGGGTCAGGATCCCGCCATGGAACACGCGGCGGCCGAGCACGCCCTCGGCACGTTCGAGGTGCGGCCCGGACCGGTCGGTGCCCGGGAGTCCGTGCAGGCGAACCGGGCGTGGTGGGACGCGGACGCCGACGACTACCAGGCCGAACACGGCGAGTTCCTCGGTGCCGAGGATTTCGTGTGGTGTCCCGAGGCGCTGCGTGAGGCCGACGCGCGGCTACTGGGCCCGGCCGAGGCCTTGCGCGGCGCGCAGGTACTGGAGGTGGGTTGCGGCGCGGCGTCCTGCTCGCGGTGGCTCGCACGGCAGGGCGCACACCCGGTCGGCCTCGATCTGTCCGACGGAATGCTGCGGCACGCTCGGGCGCTCGCCGAGCGCACCGGGGTGGTGGTGCCACTGGTGCAGGCCGGTGCCGCGCAGCTGCCGTTCCAGGACGCGAGCTTCGACCTGGCCTGCTCGGCATTCGGCGCGGTGCCGTTCGTGGCCGACCCGGCGGCGGTGATGGCCGAGGTGGCCCGGGTGTTGCGCCCGGGCGGCCGCTGGGTCTTCGCCGTCATGCACCCGATGCGCTGGATGTTTCCCGACGACCCCGGCGAGGCCGGGCTGACGATCTCCTTGTCGTACTTCGACCGCACCCCCTACGTCGAGGTGGACGCGGCGGGGCGGCCGACCTATGTCGAGCACCACCGCACCCTGGGCGACCGGATCCGCGATCTGGTGGGGGCCGGCCTGGAGCTGACCGACCTGGTGGAACCGGAATGGCCCCAGGGGTTGACCGCGACGTGGGGTCAGTGGTCCCCGCTGCGCGGGGCATTGTTCCCCGGCACCGCCATCTTCTGCTGCCGCAAGCCCGACAGGCCGGCCGGATCCTGAACATCCGCTGTGGCTTGCTGTCAGGAGGCTGTGAGGTCCGTTGCGGCGCGAACAACGGAAGCCGCTCACTCGTCTGAGTGAGTATGCGGGTCAGTGCGCCGAACGCCGTGTCACCACTGTCGCGGCAGACGGTCGTCCTCGCGGTCGTGACGGCCTTGTTGGTGTTCGTGGCGCTCACCGGGCGGTCCGCATCGGTCGGGTCCGGCGGCCCGGTCGGGCCCGGGCCGCTGTCCGCCGCGGGTGCCGGGTCACCCGGCTTCCCTGCGGCCGGCGGAATCGAACTCACCGGGCCGGGCACCTACGGGGTCGCCGTGCTCGACCGGGTCAGCGGCCTGCCGATTCTGAGGGCGAACGCCGCCGAGCCATTCTACTCCGCGTCGGTGGTCAAGCTGCTCACCGCAGTGGGGGTCCTGAGCCGGGTGGACAGCGGCGTCGTCACGCTGGACGAGCCCCTTCGCTCGGACATCTGGCGGTCGCTGGCCACCAGCGACGACCAGACGATGAATCAGCTCTGGGTCACGTTCGACGGCCAGTCGCTGGTCGCCGAGGTGATCGCGCTGGCCGGGTTGCGCGACACCCGCCCACCGACCGGAGCGGCCAGTGGGGCGAGACACTGATCTCGGCACGCGACGTGGTGGCCACCTACCGGTACGTCCTCACCTCGATGAGCCCGGCCGCCAGAGAGCTGATCATGTCCGCGCTGACCGCGGCGGCCGGCTCGGGTGCGGACGGTTTCGACCAGACATTCGGCCTGCTGAGCGTTCCCCGGGCGCCGGAGGTCGCGGCCAAGCAGGGCTGGATGACCACCCGCGCCGACATGTACCTGCACTCGACGGGCACCCTGGGGCCAAACCATCGCTACCTCGTCGCCGTGCTCAGCCGGCAGCCGCCGACGATCGGGTATCCCGCCGGCCGCGCCAACGTCTCGGCCACCGCCAGCCAGGTGTACGACGCGGTTCTCGCTCTCTGAGTCGTCACCGTCCGTGGGGGGCCGACCGCCTGGGTCAGTGCGCCGCGTCGTCCCAGCTGCGGCCGAACCCGACCGACACCTCCAGCGGCACCTCGAGTTGGTGGGCCGCGCCCATCTCGGCGCACACCAGCTCCTCGGCGGCCGCCCGCTCGCCCTCGGCGATCTCCAGGACCAGCTCGTCGTGCACCTGCAGCAGCATCCGGGAGCGCAGCCCGGCCTCGCCCAGCGCCTTGTGCACCCGCAACATGGCCACCTTGATGATGTCCGCCGCGCTGCCCTGGATCGGGGCGTTGAGCGCCATCCGCTCGGCCATCTCCCGGCGCTGCCGGTTGTCGCTGGTCAGGTCGGGCAGCCAACGGCGGCGGCCGAGGATGGTCTCGGTGTAGCCGTCCTTACGGGCCTGCTCGACCAGGGAGCGCAGGTAGTCGCGCACCCCGCCGAAGCGGGCGAAGTACTCGTCCATCAGGCCTCGGGCCTCCTCGGTGGAGATCCGCAACTGGCCGGACAGCCCGAACGCGGACAGCCCGTAGGCCAGTCCGTAGTTCATCGCCTTGATCTTGGCGCGCTGCTCATGACTGACCTCGGTGGGCTCACACCCGAACACCCGCGCGGCGGTCTCGGCGTGGAAGTCGTGCCGGGAACGAAACGCCTCGATCAGCGCGTCGTCGCGGGACAGGTGCGCCATGATCCGCATCTCGATCTGGCTGTAGTCGGCGGTCATCAGCTCGGCGTAGGGCTGCCCGCCCGCCGATGCGCCGGCTCGACCCACGACGAAGGTTTCCCGGATCCGCCGGCCGGCGGCGGTACGGATCGGCACGTTCTGCAGGTTCGGGTCGGTGGAGGACAACCGGCCGGTGGCCGCGATGGTCTGGCTGTAGGTGGTGTGGATCCGACCGTCGTCGGCCACCGACTTGAGCAGCCCGTCGACGGTGACCTTCAGCCGGGTGGCGTCTCGGTGGGTCAGCAGGTGAGCGAGGAACTGGTGCCCGGTCTGCTCGTAGAGGCTCTGCAGCGCGTCGGCGTCGGTGGTGTAGCCGGTCTTGGTGCGCTTGGTCTTCGGCATGCCCAGCTCGTCGAACAGCACCACCTGCAGCTGCTTCGGCGACCCGAGGTTGATCTCCTTGCCGATCTGCGCGTAGGCGTCCTGGGCGGCCTGCTTGACCTGGGCGGCGAAATCGGCCTCCAGTGCGGCGAGCGCGTCGCCGTCGACCGCGATCCCGGCCGACTCCAGGTCGGCCAGCACCCCGAGCAGCGGCAGCTCCAGTTCGGACAGCAGCTCAGCGCCGCCGAGCCGGCCCAGCTCGGTGTCCAGCGCGTCGGCCAGCTGCCCGATAGCCCGCGCCCGCAGGATCTCCGCGGCCGCACGCTGCGCGTCCGCCTCCTCTTCCCCGCCCAGCAGCGAGAGCTGGCCGTTGTCGGACTCGCTCTCCGCGCGCAGCTCCCGACGCAGGTAACGCAGGGCCAGATCCGCCAGGTCGAACCCGCGTTGGCCGGGCCGCACCAGGTAGGCCGCCAGCACGACGTCACTGGTCAGGCCGGCCAACCGCCATCCCCGCTCGCGCAGCGCGTGCAGCGCGGCCTTGATGTCGTAGGCCGCCTTCGGGGCGGACGCGTCGGCCAGCCACTCACCCAGCGCGGCCTCGTCCTGCGGGGTCAGACCCACCAGGTCGAGGTACGCGCCCTCGCCGTCGGCAGTGGTGAGGGCCAGACCGTCCACGTCGCGGTGGCCCCAGCTGCCCAGCCGGCCGTGGAAGGCCAGCCCCACCCGCCGGCCGTCTCGTGCGTGCGCGGCCAGCCAGTCGGCCAGCGCGCCCGGCTCCAGCGCGCCGCCGTGGACGTCGAAGCCCTCGTCCGCCTCCGGTTCGGCGCTGCTCAGGGTGGCGAACAGCCGCTCACGCAGGACCCGGAACTCCAGCTCGTCGAACAGCCGGTGTACCGCGTCCCGGTCCCACTGCCTGACCTCGAGGTCATCGGGTGCCACGTCCAGCGGGACCTGCCGGATCAGCTCGGTGAGCTGCCGGTTCAGCAGCACGTTCGCCAAGTTCGCCCGGAGAGCGTCGCCGGCCTTGCCCTTCACCTGGTCCACCCGGTCGGTCAACGCGTCCAGGGACCCGAACTCCCGGACCCACTTCGCGGCGGTCTTCTCGCCTACCCCCGGGATGGACGGGAGATTGTCGCTGGGATCGCCGCGCAGCGCGGCGAAGTCCGGGTACTGCGCGGGGGTCAGCCCGTAGCGGGTGTTCACCTCGGCGGGGTCGATCCGGGCCAGGTCGGACACTCCGCGCTTCGGGTACAGCACCGTGACCTGTTTGCCGACCAGTTGGAACGCGTCCCGGTCGCCGGTGCAGATGGCCACCTGGTAGCCCTGTGCCTCGGCCTGGGTGGCCAGCGTGGCGATGACGTCGTCGGCCTCGTAGTTGTCCACCGCGATCGACGGCACGCACAGCGCGGTGAGCACCTCGCGGATCAGCTCGACCTGGCCCCGGAAATCATCGGGGGTCGTCGTCCGGTTCGCCTTGTACTCGGCGTAGGCCTCCGACCGGAACGTCCGACGGGACACGTCGAACGCGACCGCCAGGTGCGTTGGCTGCTCGTCGCGCAGCAGGTTGATCAGCATCGAGGTGAAGCCGTACACCGCGTTGGTGGTCTGCCCGGTCTGCGTCTTGAAGTTCTCCGCGGGAAGCGCATAGAAGGCGCGGTAGGCCAGCGAGTGTCCGTCCAGCAGCAGCAGGCGGCGCTGACCCTCGGCGCCGGCGGCGGTCTCCGAAACCGCGGGGCCGCCGGGTCCGGCGGCGCTGTCGGGAGCTGCGGGGGCGGAAGCGGTCACCCCGGCGAGTCTAGGCCGCGTCCCTGACCGTTTCCGTCCGGCCGCGGCCGCGTCCCGGTCGAGTTCCGGCGGGCCGCGGCCGGGACACACACGTCAGCGGGAGTACTCGGGCAAGTCCAGTCCGAGTCCGCGACGTTCCCCCGGCTCGGCTCGGCTCGCGCGGGTCGGGCCGGCGGGCCTCGGTGGGTGGTGCGGTGGGCCCCAGGTGCCCCGTCGCCAGTCCTGCCCGTCGCGCGAGTCGGCGCCGAAGCAGGCCGCCAGCAGCCCGGTCAGCGCTGTCATCAGTGCCAAGATCAGTAGTCCGGTCATCCCATTGCCTCCCCGGCCTGCTTTGGGTCCATACTTGACTCGATTGGCATGGCTTGACAGAGCCAATCTGGAAGAAGTGGACTGGTCTGTTGGACGGAGATCGACACATCGCCGGCCGGGCGCTGGCCCGGCATCTCGGTGAATGGCGCGGCGACCGGGGCGGCTCGGCCTATCTCCAGCTCGCCGAGCGGATCAAATTGCTCGTGCTCGACGGGCGGCTTCCGCTGCACACCCGGCTGCCCGCCGAACGCGAGCTCGCGGTCGCGCTCGGGCTGAGCCGCACCACGGTCGCCGCCGGGTACGACCAGCTGCGCGAGGCCGGCTACCTGCGCAGCAAGCGCGGCGCGGGCAGTTGGACCACATTGCCCGAGGGACCGGCCGAACGGGACCTCACCGCGTTCGCGCCGGCCGGCGACGGCACCGCACTGGACCTGGCCTACGCGGCGCTGCCGGCCCCCGCCGAGGAGCTGGCCCGGGCGCTGCGGGCGGCCGGCGAGCGCGCGGGCCGCTACACCCGCGGCAGTGGCTACCAGCTGCTCGGGCTGGACGTGCTGCGCGACGCGGTGGCCAACCGTTTCACCCGGCGCGGCCTGCCCACGATCCGCGAGCAGGTGCTGATCACCTGCGGCGGTCAGCAGGCGATCGCGCTGGTGCTGGGCACCCTGGCCGCGCCGGGCGACCGGGTGCTGGTGGAACATCCGACCTACCCCAACGCGCTGGACGCCATCGACCGCCGGCACGCCCGGGCCGTGCCGGTCGGCTTCCCCACCGCCGGCTGGGACCTGGACACCTTCGGCGCGGCCGTCCGGGACTCCGCGCCGCGGCTGATCCTGCTGATCCCGGACCACCACAACCCCACCGGTCGATGCATGGACGACGGGCAGCGCCAGGAGATGGCCACCCTGGGCCGGCGCACCCGCACCCCGCTGGTGATCGACGAGACGGTGACCGAGCTGACCCTGGACGGTCCCGCGCCCACCCCGTTCGCCGCGCTGGCCCAGGACACCGGATCGGCACCGGTGATCACCGTGGGGTCGGCCAGCAAGACGTTCTGGGGCGGCATCCGGATCGGCTGGGTCCGGGCCGCCAAGCCGGTGATCGAACGCATCGCCCGTACCAAGGCCTCGCTGGACATCGCCACCTCGGTACTCGATCAGCTGGTGGTGGCGCACCTGCTCGACGAGCTGGATCCGGTGCTGCGGCGGCGCCTGCCGATGGTTCGCGGCCAGCGCGACCACCTGCTCGGGCTGATCGGCGCGCGCTTCCCCGGGTGGGTGTCCAGCCGCCCGGCCGGTGGGCTGTCACTCTGGGTCGATCTGGGCGCACCGGTGTCCAGCTCGCTGGTGGCGTCGGCCTCGCGGCACGGCGTGCTGCTCGCGGCCGGACCGCGGTTCGGGTTGGACGGGGCGTTCGAGCGGTTCCTGCGGCTGCCGTTCACCCTTGCCGAGGACCGGCTGGACCTGGCGGTGGAACGACTGGCCGCCGCCTGGCTGTCGCTGCCCGGTGGCACGGGGTGGCCGGGAACCCCGGCGCAGGTGGCGTGATCCTGGTCCGTCCGGGTAGGGATCGGTCCCGCCGGCGACATAGGCTCACCGGGTGCCGATAACACCTGACCAGCTGCCCACGACCGACCCGGTACTCGCCGACGAGCAGCTGACCGCGAAGCTGGGCATCGAGTACACCGAGGTCGGTCTCGACCGGGTGGTGGGCACGATGCCGGTGGCCGGCCCCCGGCAGCCGTTCGGCCTGCTGCACGGCGGCGCGAGCGCGGTGCTGATCGAGACGCTCGGCTCGATCGCCGCCGCGATGCACTGCATGCCGGAGCGGTTCCCGGTCGGGCTGGAGCTGTCCTGCACCCACCACGGCAGCGCCACCGCCGGCGTGGTGACCGGGGTGGCCACTCCGGTGCACATCGGGCGCAGCACCTCGACGTTCGACGTGGTGATCACCGACGAGCACGGTCGGAAGACCTGCACGGGCCGGCTCACCTGCATGCACCTGGACCGCCAACCCGGCCCGGCCGCCACCTCGAGCTGACGCCGTTCGAGGGCTGACGCCGTTCGAGGGCTGACGCCGTTCGCGGGCTGACACCGCAGCCGGGTCTACCGGCAAGGTCGTGCGGCCAACCGCTACGGCCCGCCGCTGCCGAGCGCGCCGGTGTCCAGGTCGCCGCCGAGGTAGGCGGCCTGCACCTGCGGGTCGGTCAGCAGGTCCGACGCCGGCGCGGACTTGACCACCCGGCCGGTCTCCAGCACGTACGCCCGGTCGGCGAGCCGCAACGCCTGGGCGGCGTTCTGCTCGACCAGCAGGACGGTGGTACCCCGCTTGTTGATCTCGGAGATGATGGAGAAGATCTGCGCGACCAGGATCGGCGCGAGCCCCATCGACGGCTCGTCGAGCAGCAGCACCTTGGGCCCGGCCATCAGCGCTCGACCGATGGCCAGCATCTGCTGCTCGCCGCCGGACATCGTGCCGCCGAACTGGCTCTTGCGCTCGGCCAGCCGCGGGAACAGCTCGTAGACCTCCGCCAGCTCGGCGGCCGAGCTGCCCCGCTTGGCGTAGGAGCCCATCAGCAGGTTCTCCTGCACGGTCATCCCCGGGAAGATGCCGCGTCCCTCCGGGGCCTGACCGATGCCGGCGACCACCCGCCGGTGGCCCGGCATCCGGCTGATGTCGACGCCGTCGAACCGGATCGCCCCGGCACTGAGCGGGCGCAGGCCGGAGATGGACTTCAGGGTGGTCGTCTTGCCGGCGCCGTTGGCGCCGATCAACGCGACGATCTCGCCCTGGTCCACGCTCAGCGTGATGCCCTTCAGCGCGGCGATCTTGCCGTAGAAGACCTGGATGTCCTGGACCTCAAGAAGCATCGGCCGGTGCCCCCAGGTACGCCTCGATCACCCTCGCGTCGGCCCGGACCTCGCGGGGCAACCCCTCGGCGATTTTCTGCCCGAAGTCCAGCACCGTGATCCGGTCGCTGATGTCCATCACCAGTCCCATGTCGTGCTCGATCAGCAACACGGTCCGGCCGGAGTCGCGGATCCGCCGGATCAGCTCCTGCAGAGAGAGCTTCTCCGCCGGGTTCATCCCGGCCGCCGGCTCGTCGAGCAGCAGCAGCTTGGGCTCGGTGGCCAGCGCACGGGCGATCTCCAGCCGGCGCTGGTCACCGTAGGGCAGGTTCTTCGCGGTCTCCCCGGAACGGCCGGAGATCCCGACGAAGTCCAGCAGCTCGGCCGCCTTGACCCGGCCGGCCCGCTCCTCCGCCCGGTGCGACGGCAACCCGAACGCCGCGCCGACGGCCCCGGTGCGGTGGTGCGCGTCGGCGCCCACCATCACGTTCTCCAGGGCAGACATGTTGCCGAACAGCCGGATGTTCTGGAACGTCCGGGCGACCCCGCCCTTGGTGATCTGGAACCGCTTCTGCCCGTCGATCCGCCGCCCCTCGAACAGCACCTCGCCCTCGGTCGGCCGGCACACCCCGGTGACCACGTTGAACACGGTGGTCTTGCCCGCGCCGTTGGGTCCGATCAGCGCGGCGATCTGGCCGGGCTGCACGGCCAGGTTCACCTCGCGCAGCGCCACCACGCCACCGAAGCGCATCGTCACCTGGGCCAGTTCGAGCGTCGGCGCCGGTGTCGACGCAGCGCCGGCCGCCGGGCTCGCCGCGATCCCGTCCGGTCCCGAGTCGGTCACTTCGACGCCTCCGCCGGTGCGGTGGCCGTCGGCTCGGTGACGGCCATCCCGGCCCCCGGTTCGGTATCCGCCATCTCCGCCCGCCGCCGCCGCGACGGCAGCAGGCCCTGCGGCCGAAGGCTCATCATGATCACCAGGGCGGCGCCGAAGACCAGGATCCGGTAGTCGGCGAAGCCGCGGAAGCGTTCGGGCAGCCAGGCGATCAGGAACGCGCCCAGGATCACCCCGGGCAGGTTGCCGGAACCGCCGAGCAGCACGGCGGCCAGGATCGTGGCGGACAGGATGAACGGGAAGTTGGTGGGCGCGATGAAGATGACCTTGCCCGCCCAGGTCACCCCGGCCAGCCCACCGATCATCGCGCCGATCGCGAAGGCCAGCAGCTTGAACCTGAACGTCGGCACGCCCATCAGCTCGGCGGCGTCCTCGTCCTCCCGGATCGCCGTCCAGGCCCGGCCGACCCGGCTGCGTTCCAACCGCACCGAGAAGATCACCGCGAGCACGATCATCACCAGCACGAGGTAGTAGTACGGCAGCGGGTCGAGCAGGAACTCGGTGCCGAACAGCGGCGGCGGGTGCGGGATCGGGGTCAGGCCGCGGGCACCGCCGATCGCGTCGGTGTTGACCGCGGTGATTCGGACGATCTCGCCGAAACCCAGGGTGACGATGGCCAGGTAGTCGCCGCGCAGGCGGAGTGTGGGCGCGCCGAGGATCACCCCCGAGATCGCGGTCAGCCCGACGCCGAGGACTACCGTCGGCCAGAAGGCGAAGCCGTACTCGATGCCCAGGTAGGCCAGGGTGTAAGCGCCGATCGCGAAGAACGCCACGTAGCCGAGGTCGAGCAGGCCGGCCTGACCGACCACGATGTTCAGCCCGATGGCCAGCAGGATGTAGGTGCCGATCGGGTTGAACAGCAGCGAGGTCCAGTCGGTGAACGGCGACATGAACTGACCGATCACCGGGCTGGGGGCGGCCACCGCCAGTGCGATGACCAGCCCGTAGACCAGCCAGCGCTGCCAGCCGGCCGCGTCGGCCCACCAGTCGCGGATCCGGTCGGACACCTCGCCGCCGGCCCGCCGCGCCCGGGCCAGCGGGTTGTCGGTTCGCGTCACGTCAGCCGCTCCTCACGCGCGAGCCCGCTGCAGGGACTCACCAAGGATGCCGGTGGGCCGGAACAGCAGCACGATGACCAGGATGACGAAGGCGATGACGTCCTTCCACTGGGACCCGAAGAAGATGGCGCCCCAGTTCTCCACCAGTCCCAGGACGATCCCGCCGAGCAGCGCGCCCCGGATGTTCCCGATGCCGCCGAGCACGGCCGCGGTGAAGGCCTTGATGCCGAGCACGAAGCCGATGTTGAACCGCAGGTTCTCGAACTCCATCGCGTAGAGCACGCCGGCAACGCCGGCCATCGCACCGCCGAGCAGGAAGGTCAGCCGCACGATCGTGTTGATGTTGACGCCCATCAGCACGGCGGCTTCCGGGTCCTGGGCGGTGGCCCGGATGCCCCGCCCGATCCGGGTACGGGCCACCAGCTGGTCCAACGCGACCATCATCAGGATGGCGGAGATGAAGATGACCAGCTGGTTGGTCCGCACCTCGGCGCCGAACAGGGTGAACACGGTGTCCCGGTCCACGATCCGGGGCACCGGCGTGTCGATCCGGCCCGGGCGGTCGAACACCTCGGGGATGACGACCAGGGCGAACAACTCCTGCAGGAACAGCGAAGCCCCGATCGCGGAGATCAGTGCGGCAAGCCGGGGGGCGCCGCGTTTGCGCAGCGGGCGGTAGGCCAGGAACTCCAGCGCCACCGCCGCGCCGCCGGATGCGGTCATCGCGGCCACGAACAGCAGCAGGATCATGCCCACCAGCGCGACGCCGCTGAGCGGACCGGCCGGCGCGATCAGGCCGACCACGAACAGCGCCGCGAACGAGCCGATCATGAAGATCTCGGAATGGGCGAAGTTGATCAGTCGCAGCACTCCGTAGACCATCGTGTAGCCGAGCGCGACCAGGGCGTAGATCGAGCCGATCACCAGGCCGCCGACGGTGCTGGGGCCGAACTGCAACGACAAGTCTTGAAGCACGGCGCCCCTGGCCTCCGGTCGTCGAACACCTGAAAGGTCCGAGAACCAGGCCGGGGAGCGGCGCAGCCAATGCGCCCGCTCCCCGACCGGTGATCGTCGTCAGCCTAGCTTGGCTTCCTTGGCGTTCCCGAGCAGCTCCAGTTTTCCGCCCTTGACCTGGTGGATGAAGATGTTGCTGCCCTCCACGTTGCCGTTGGGCTGGAACTTGATCGTCTTGCCGATGCCCGGGAAGCTCACCGTCGACAGGAACGTGTTGATCGTCTCCGAGGTGGTGTTGCCGGCCTGGATCGCCTTCACGTACGCGGTCGCGGCGTCGAAACCCTCGGCGGCGTACACGGCCGGGTCCACGTTGAACTTGGCCTTGTAGTCGTCGTAGAACTTCTTCAGGTCACCCTGCGCCGAGGCCGGACCGGGGACCGCACACGGGCAGCCGACGATGGCGCCCTCCGCGGCCTGCGCGCCGGCGCCGTTGATCAGCCCGACGTCCAGGCTGCCGTCGCCGGTGGCGAACGGGGCGGTGACCCCGGCATCCCGGATCTGCTTGAGCAGCCGGCCACCCTGGGCGTAGTAGCCGCCGAAGAAGATGGCCTGCGGGTTCGCCGCCCTGATCTTGGCGACCGTCGAGGAGTAGTCCGAGGCGTCCTTGGCGAACTGGTCGCGCTCCACGGCGACGCCCTTGGCCTGCATCTGCTGGGCCGCCGCGTCGGCGATCCCGACGCTGTACTCCTGGTCGTCGCTGACCACGAACGCCTTCTGCGGGCTGACTGCCGAGACGATGAAGTCTGCGATCGCCGGGCCCTGCGCGGCGTCGTCGGCGACCACCCGGTGGAAGTACTTCCAACCGTTCTCGGCTAGGCCGGGGTTGGTGGCCGAGGCGGAGACATTCGGAATCTTGGCTTGCTCCAGGATCGGGTCCGCGGCCTTGGACTCACCCGAGAACGCCGGACCGATCAACGCCACGATCTTGTCCTGCTGGATCGCCTGGGTGACCAGCGGTACCGCCTGGTCCGGGGTGCCCTGGCTGTCGTACTCGATCATTTCGATCTTCTTCGGCGGGTTCGACTCGTTGTAGGCGTCGAACGCCATCTTCGCGCCGTTGCGCGGCGGGATCACCAGGCCGGAGTTCTCCCCCGTCAGGTCACCGAGGAAGCCGATCTTGATCGTGTCTCCGGCAGCGGCACTGCCTCCCGTACTGGAGCCGGTGCCCCCACAGGCCGAGAGCGCCAGTGCTCCGGCGAGCACAGCGGCGGCCGCGACGACCGTTCGCTTCCGACTCATATCCCAAGACCTCCTGTATTCGTGCGAACCGGGCCAGCACGACATCGAGCACGGCCACTCCGTCACCCGTTCGCGTGAGCTTGCGAACCGTAGTGGACCTTGGAGTGCCGCGTCCATTCATCGGACAAGGCTCTTTACCAGAACGCAACGCGTTCCTGCCGAGCGTCATCACCCGGCAGCACAGCGCGACGAGCGGTCGTAGCCCAGCTCCCGCAACTCGTCGAACGAACCGAGACCTACGCCCGGCCGGTGAGCATCAGGTTCCAGTACAGGAACGGCAGACCGTAGCGCTTGAGGTACCACATGTCCGTCCGCTCCTTGATGGTGTTGATCACCGGGATCGACGGGGTGGGCTTCATCGTGTAGTCGAACTCGGCGAGCAGCATCTTGCGGCGGGCGGTGGTCAACGGGCACGAGGCGTAGCCACCGTAGCTCGCGGTCGGCTCCCGACCCTCCATCACCGCGGTCAGGTTGGCCGCCACCACCGGTGCCTGCTTGCGGATGGCGGCGCCCGTCTTGGAGTTCGGCGAGGAGCCGGCATCACCCAGCGAGAACACATTCGGGTACCGCACGTGTCGCATGGTGTGCTTGTCGATCTCCACGTACCCGGCCGGATTGGCCGGGTCGGCGAGCGGCCCCTTCTTGATCCAGTCCGGCGCCGACTGTGGCGGCACCAGATGCATCATCGTGTAGGGCAGCGTGGTCACAGTGTCGGTCTTCTTGTCGGTGACCACGGCCTCGCGGGTGCCCGGGCGAACCTCGGTCACCTCACTCTCGAAGTGCACGGTGATGCCGTAGCGCCGCGCCACCCCGACCAGTACGTCCGAGAACTCCTTGACCCCGAACATCCCTGGTGTCGGCAGCACCAGATGGACGTCGATGTCCTTCAACACGCCCTGCTCGCGCCAGTAGTCCGCCGCCAGATAGGCGATCTTCTGCGGCGCCCCGGCGCACTTGATCGGCCCGGCGGGCATGCCGAAGACGGCCGTGCCCGAACGGGTGTTGCGCACGAAGTTCCACGTCGCGGGGGCGAGCTCGTACAGGTAGTTGCTCGACACCCCGTCGCGCCCCAGGGTCTCGGACAGGCCGGTGATCTTCGCCCAGTCGAGCTGAATGCCCGGACACACCACCAGGTAGTCGTAGACCACGGTCCCGCCGTCGTCCAGGGTGATCTCCCGGCTGTCCGGGTCGATCTCGGCGGCCGCGCGCTGAATCCAGGTGACCCCCTTGGGCATCACCGACGCCTGCGGACGGGCACTCTCCTCCACCGGTGCCCGGCCGCCACCGACGAGCGTCCACAACGGCTGGTAGTAGTGGGTGGTCGCCGGGTCGATCACCGCGACGTCCGACCGTCCGGACCTGCGCAGCCGAGCCGCGACGCTGATGCCCGCGCTACCGCCACCCACGATCACGATCTTGTGTTGCGACCTTGCCATCGACGACACCTACCTAGATCAGTGAGACGGTCAAATTGTCCGAACATAACACTAGTGGATGAGGCGAGCGTCACACAACCGCAGTCCGAGCGACCGCCCCGCGAGATGCTGACCGGCTCCGGGCTCCACCGATGCTCACGTCGCTCGCCGACGAGACATCCATGCGGTACCCGTTCTCGGCAGACCATTCGGTCGCCACACAGAACCGATCGCTACGGATGATGGTCTCGCGCCACTCAGCCGGTTGATCACGCAGACATCCCAGACGGCGCACCTCCATCGCCGCGCCGCCCTGGGAGATGCCCAGCAGCTTCCGCGTGGCCGCGTCGGGCACAACCGCGGTGATCACTTCGGTACCTCCGGTGAGTCGGATCCCGGTGAGCGCAAGCAGCTCGTCATACAGGCCGGAGTGGGACAGATCGGCCTCCAGCAGCGGCCCGGCCAACGAGCGGGGCAGCCACGCCCGATCGAGAGCCAGTGGCTCGCCGTTGGCCAGTCGCAGCCTCTCCAGGTATACCAGCGCGGTCCCAGCCGGCCGAGCGAGTCGGAGGGCCACCTCGTCATCGGTCCGGACCTCGAGCGCGCGCACGTCGCTGCGCTGTTCGAGCCCGCTCGCCTCCACCGAGCGGAAGAGCGAGTACAGCGCCCCGAGCGGCTGTTCGATCTTGGGTCGGTGCAACCGGGTGCCCCGCCCGCGTCTCGACTCCAGCACACCGTCGGATCGCAGCTTCCGCAGCGCTTCGCGCACCGTATGTCGACTGACGGAGTACTCCTGGACGAGCTCGAGCTCGCCCGGGAATCGTGAGTCGAACGCACCACCGCTGATCCGGCGCTGCAGCTCGCCCTCCAGCTGCGCCCACAACGGAAGCGGACTGGTGCGATCGAGGGCGCGCGCATCGCTGTGTCTCGGCATCAGTCCCCGCTCGCCAGGCCTACCTAAATGTTTGGTTGGCCGGACGATACCAGGCGAGGGATGCGCGATGATCAACATCCGGGTCGATCCGCCATGTACCGGGTGCAGCCTGGTCAACGATACCCGGAAGAGCGGCCCTTCGCGCTCGCTCCGATCCGGAGAGCCGTGCATAATATCCGGACAATTGGACACGAGGGGCAGGTATGGGCAGCACACTCAACCGGTGGCACCGGACATGATCCGAGCCGGGACGACCTTGCGCCGCACGCTGCCTCGGGATCTGCTCGCGGGCCTCAGTGTCGCGTTGGTGGGGGTGCCGCAGTCCCTGGCCTACGCGGAGCTGGCCGGGATGCCGCCGATCGTGGGGCTCTACGCCGGCGCCATCCCGCCCATCATAGCCGCGGTCTTCGCCTCGTCGCCGTATCTGCAGACCGGGCCGGTGGCGATCACGGCCCTGCTCACCTTCGGGGCCTTGAGCACCGCCGCCACCCCGGGCAGCCCCGAGTACGTCGGCCTCGGGCTGGCGCTGGCACTGGTGGTCGGCGTGGTCCGGGTCCTGCTCGGCCTGCTGCGCGGCGGCTGGCTGGCATACCTGATGTCGCAACCGATGCTCCTGGGCTTCGTACCGGCCGCCGCGGTACTCATCGCCAGCTCGCAGCTGACCAAAGCACTCGGGGCCCCACCTCAGCCGTACGACAACGAGATCGTCGACGCCGCGGTCGCGCTGACACAACCCGCGCAGTGGAGCCTCGCGGCACTCGCCATCTCCGGGCTGACCGCACTCGTCATCCTGGGTGGGCGCCGGCTGCATGCGCTGTTCCCCGGCGTGCTGGTGGCCACCGTGGCCGGCATCGCTATCTCGGCGCTCGGGTACTACCCCGGTCCCGTGGTGGACAACATCCCAGCCGGTTTCCCTCCGTTCACCCTCCTCATGATCCCGTGGGGGGAAGTTCCCGGGCTGCTGGTGTCCGGCGTGCTGATCGCGCTGATCGGCTTCACCGAGGCGGCATCGATCTCCCGGCGTTTCGCGTCGGAGGACCGCGCGCGGTGGAGCGCCGACCGTGAGTTCATCAGCCAGGGCGCGGCGAACATCGCGGCCGCCGCGACCGGTGGCATGCCCTGCGGCGGTTCGTTCTCCCGCAGCTCGGTGAATCGCATGTCCGGCGCGGCCACGCCGCTCGCCGGCTTGGTCACCGGCCTCACCGTGCTGGCGTTCCTCCCCTTTGCCTCGGTGCTCGAGCCGCTGCCGCTGGCGGTGCTGGGCACCATCGTGGTGGTCGCGGTGATCGGGCTGATGCGCTTCCGACCACTGATCCGGATCTGGCGGGTCTCCGTCCCGCAGGCGATCATCGCCTGGGGGACATTCCTCGCCACTGTGCTGCTCGCGCCGAGACTCGACATTGCCGTCCTGATCGGAGTGGGCCTGTCGATCGTCGTGTTCCTGTGGCGTTCGCTGCAGATGGAGATCGATGTGGACGTCGAAGACACGGCCCTCACCTTCACTCCCCGCGGCGTGCTCTGGTTCGGCACCGCGCAGCGCCTGGACACCGCTCTGATCGACGCGCTGGCCGAGCACCCCGACACGACGACGCTCACCATCGACCTGGCTCGGCTGGGTCGGATCGACACCACCGGCGCGCTCGTCCTGCGCTCGGTGATCGACCAGGCACACAGCGCAGGTCTGGAGACGACCGTCCGCGGGGTGCCGCCACAGTCGGAGCAACTCACCAACCGGATCCTGAGCGCCCGGACAGATCCTCTCGGCTGAGGCGGCCGGGCGGACACCAGAGGGGCTCGGCGGCGCAGCCCTCGCCGCAAGGAGCCACAGAATGCGCAACCCGGCCGGGCGTACAGCAGGACAGCTGCCTCCCGGCCGGGCGTCTCATCGACTGACATCCGGGTCAGCGCCGGCCGTGTTCGCTCATCACTGCCGAGCTTCCCTCGTCCCGGCGATCCTGGCCAGGGCGCCGTCCACGTCCACTCCCGGACCGCGGTTGTACGGCAGCTTGGCCAGCAGCATGCCCATCATGCAGCTGTTGGTGGTCGCGGCGAAGACCAGACCGGCACCGACCGCGCCGGCGACGAACCGCAGTACCGGCAGCCAGATGCTGGCGATCACCGAAAGCAGCACGATAGAGCCCGCGACCAGACGCACCTGACGCTCCAGCCCCCACCGCTCCTGCTCCGCGCGGACCACCGGGGCATCCGCCCCGAGCCAGGCGTTCATCCCCCCGGCGAGCACGGTCGTCCCGGTCATCCCGGCGCGGCTGAGCTTCTCCTGGGCCTGGCTGGCACGGCCGCCGGCCTGGCACACCAGCACCAGGTGAGCATCGGACTCGCGGACGATCCGTTTCGCATGCGCGTCCAGCCGGTCGAGCGGGAGGTTCACCGATCCGGCGATGTGGGCGGTGGCGTACTCACCCGGGGTACGCACATCAACCAGCACGGTGTCCGGATTCCGCTCGATCAGGGACCGGACAGCCGCGGGGTCGAGATCGGTTCCGTCGGTAGTGCGCTGGTTCGTCGTGCTCATGCAGTCCTCCGTCGTCACGTCTTGCCATCCGCGCCCGTGGACGGGCGCAACCCTTCGTTGGTTAGAACGGACAAGATGTCCGTACTAATTCCGATCTGCGGGCAACGTACCCGATAGGGTGAACGGCCCGAGATGCTCGCCGGTTGATCCAACCAGGCTCCTCAACCGTCATCCGACCCGGCGGGCTCGCTGCCCGCCGACGAGTCGGAGCGGCGCGGCGTACCCAGCTCGGCCATGGCCGAGGCGACATCCGGGTGGCAGCGGTCGGGCGTGGTGAGGCCGGCAGCGGCCGGGTGGCGGCGAAGTACGTCGAGCACCGGACCGCGCACGGCGGCCAGGTGCAGCACGACTCCCGCCTCGACGAACGCTCGGTCGAGTTCGGCGAGAGCGTCGACGCCGCTGTAGTCGACCCACGGCATGGAACTGGAGTCCAGCACCACAGCGCGCAGCGTAGGCCGTCCGGCCACCACGTCGGCGAGCGCGTCGGTGACCGCCTGGCTGTTGGCGAAGTACAGCGGCGCGTCCAGCCGCAGGATCGCCACGGCGGGGTCGGTGCTGAGCCCGCTGTGCCGGGCGAGGTTGCGAAATCGGTTGGTACCGGGGACCCGACCCACCTCCGGCAGGTGGGGACGTACCGACTGGCGCAGAAAGAGCGCGATGCTCGCCGCCACTCCGACACCCAGGCCGGCGGCGGGGCCGAGCACGAGCGTGGCCAGGAACGTCACGACCAGCGCCACGATGTCGCTGCGTCGGACCCGCGCGACCGCGACCGCACCGCGCACGTCGACCAGGGAGGCGACCGCGACGATGACCACCGCGGCCAGCGCCACCTTCGGCAACAGCGCGAGCAGTGGCGTGATCGTGAACAGCGCCACGACAATCAGCAGCGCGGCCAGCGCCCCGGCCAGCGGAGTCCGCGCGCCGGCACCGAAGTTGACCGCGCCCCGGGAGAATCCGCCGGCCACGCTGAAACCCCGGAACAGCCCGGCCGCCAGGTTCGCCGCCCCGACCGCGACGAGCTCCCCGCCCGGGTCCACCCGGCCGCGGGCCCGACGGGCGAACGCCGTGGCCGTGCTGATCGACTCCAGGTAGGAGACCAGCGCGATCGCGGCGGCCGAGGGCAGCAGCGCGGAGACGTCGGCCGCGGTGAACTCGGGCAGGCCAGGTACCGGCAGGCCGGCGGGCACCGGCCCGAGCACGGCGATGCCGCCGCCGAACACCGGCAGCGCCGCCACCGCGGCGGCGAGCGTCACGACCACCAGCGGACCAGGTACCCGGGGCAGGTAGCGGCGCATCACCACCAGAAGAGCGATCGCGGCGAGCCCGACCAGCAGCGTGGCCGGCCGGACCTCACCCAGCTTCGGCGCCAGACCGCGCACCGTCTCCAGCAACGTCGTCGCGGTGGATCCGGTCAACCCGGCGAGGTCCTTGAACTGGCTGGCCGCGATCGTGAGCGCGGCGGCCGAGGTGAACCCGCTGATCACCGGCAGGGAGATGAAGTTGACCAATGCACCGAGGCCGAGCAGGCCGGCGCCGATCTGCATCGCCCCGGCGAGCAGCGACAGCAGCCCGGCGAGCGCGACGTACCGGGCCGGGTCACCGGCCGCGAGCGGAGCCACCGCCGCGGCGATCAGCAACGAGTCGATCGCCACCGGCGCCACCGACGAGTGCCGACTGGTGCCCAGCACCGTGTACACCAGCAGCGACACCACGGCCGAATACAGACCCGTGATCGGCGGCATCCCGGCCAGCGCGGCGTAGGCCATGCCCTGCGGGATCAGCAACACGCCGACCGTCGCGCCGGCCCGCAGATCGCCCGTCAGCTGCTCCCGGTCGTAGCCGCGTACCCACCGAAGACAGGGCAGGAACCGGTCGAGCGGGGGTCGACGAGCCGACGTGGTCACCGAAGTATCGTACGGACATCCGATCATACCTGTCTGCAACGCGATGCCCGGATGTGATCAGTCCGTCAGCACTCGCGACCGCGCGCGACGGAACCGCAGCACTCGCCCGCAAGCTAGTCAGTCACCAGATCGACGCCCGCGGCCTCGGCCTCACCGTAGCTGTCGTCGATCACGACCACGGAACGTCCGTCGCGGGCCAGCAGGGAGGCCGCGACAGCGGCGCGGTACCCGCTGCCGCAGTGCACCCACACCGTTCCCTCCGGCACGTCGTGGAGCCGGCCCGGAAGCTCGGGCAGCGGCACGTGCACGGCGCCGTCGACGTGCGAGGCGCTCCACTCGTTGCCGAGTCGCACATCGAGCACCACGTCCGCCGATGGCAGGTCGGTGGGCCGTCCGGCGCGGGAGGCAGCCAGGTCTGCGAACGTGGCAGCCGGCATCGAGGAGAGCTGACCGGGATCAGCGGCGAGCTCGTCCGGTGCACCGGCGCTGGCCGCGACGACCCGGTCGACACCGATCCGGGCCAGTTCGCGGCGGGCGTCGACCACCTGTGTGCGGGACTCGCCGATGAGCGTGATCGGCGCCTCGTGCTCGACCATCCATCCCAGCCAGGTGGCCATCGGGCCGTCCAGTCCGAGGCTCACGGTGCCAGCCAGGTGGGAGCCGAAGTAGGCCTTACGTGCCCGCAGGTCGACCACCCATTCCCCGGCGCGCAGCCGTCGCGCCACTTCGTCCGGATCCGCGGTGGCCGGAACGCGCAGGTCAACCGGGACGGGGCCGGCGGTGTTGAGCGCCCCCATGTGCGCGTAGTAGGCGGGATACGGGCCGAGCCCGGCCAGCGTCTCGCGGACGAACTCGTCGCGCTCGAGCCGCAGCACGGGGTTCTGGTCGCGCTGCTCGCCGATGGTCGAGGCGTCCTCGGATGCGGCGCTCGCGGCGCAGAAGCTGCCGAACCCGTGGGTCGGCCAGACCTGGGCGCCGTCGGGCAGCTCGGACAGCGTTGTGGCCGATGCGTGCTGGGCGCGGGCCAGGGGCTCCGCGTGCTCATCTCCGAGCAGGTCGGTCCGACCGGTGGTGCCGTACAGCAGCGAGCCGCCGGTGAACACGCCCTGCGCACCATTCGGTCCTTCGAGCACATAGGACAGGTGGTGGAACGTGTGCCCGGGGGTGGCCAGTACCCGCAACCGCAGGTCCTGAGACACCTCCAGGATGTCTCCATCTGACACATCGACGTGCTCGAACTCCACGTGGTCTTCGGCGGACAACGCGTAGGTCGCCCCGGTCAGCCGGGCAAGCTCCAGCCCGCCGGAGACGTAGTCGTTGTGCAGGTGGGTCTCCACGACGTGGGTGATCCGTGCGCCGGTACGTCCGGCGACAGCGATCACCCGGTCCACGTCGCGCTGCGGGTCGACCACCACCGCGACCGCACCGTCGGAGGCGAGGTAGGAGCGGTCGCCGAGAGCGGATGTTTCGATGACCTCGACATCGACCATCTTGGACTCCTTCTTTTGTTCGGACATCTAGTCTGTGCAGCGTTGCCCTCCGCCGAAGGAACCAAACATCGCAATGGGCGACACACCGAGGCCACGGCTTGTACGAACATTCGGACCCGTGGCACACTCAGCCGCTACCCCGCCGGTGCGGTCGGCGGCGTGTCGAGGAGACGAGGTGCCGCGGTGCGTTACGGCTTCGCTATCGACCAACGGACGTGCATCGGTTGTCACGCGTGCACGGTGGCCTGCAAGACCGAGCACGAGGTGCCGGTCGGGCAGTTCCGGACCTGGGTGAAGTACGTCGACCAGGGGGCGTTCCCCAACAACACCCGCGACTTCGGGGTGATGCGCTGTAACCACTGCACCGACGCGCCGTGCGTGAAGATCTGCCCGACCAAGGCGCTGTACAAGCGCAACGATGGGATCGTCGACTTCGACAAGGACCGCTGCATCGGCTGCAAGAGCTGCATGCAGGGTTGCCCGTACGACGCGATCTACATCGACGAGGACACCCACACGGCGGCCAAGTGCAACTTCTGCGCCCACCGTATCGACGAGAACCTCGAACCGGCGTGCGTCGTGGTGTGCCCGACGCACTCGATCTGGGTCGGTGACCTGGACGACCCGGCCAGCGGGATCTCGCAGCTGGTGAACTCGAACCCGGTCACGGTGCGCTCCCCGGAGCAGAACACCGGCCCGAACGTGTTCTACCTCGGCGCCGACCGCGCGGTGCTGGATCCCCTCGCCGCGCCGGTCGACTCCAGCTACATGTTCTCCTCCCCCGACCCGCATCGCCTCGCGGTGAGCGCGGACCTGCCGGTCGACCCGGTCTCCGGCGCGCTCACCACGTTGAACACCGCGCATCCCCGACCGTGGGGTTGGCGGGTGACGACCTACCTGTGGGCCAAGGGAGTCGGTGGCGGCGCACTGCTGGTCGCGGCGTTGGCCCTGCTGCTGGGCATCGATCTCGGGGTGCTCACCACGGTGGTCGCACCCGCCCTCGGCGTGCTGGGCACGGCGGTGACCGGCGCGCTGCTGGTCTGGGACCTCAAGCGCCCGGAGCGGTTCCTGTACATCATGCTGAAGTCGAACTTCGGCTCGTGGCTGGTGCTGGGCGCCTACGCGCTGGGTCTGCACGCAGCGGTGTCCGGGCTCTGGTTGCTCTACGGCATCGGCACCGAGACCGGGTTGCTGACCTCGTCCGGGACGGTGTGGACCGTGCTCGCTCTGCTCGGCGTACCAGCCGGGGTGATGGTCGCCGGGTACACCGCGTTCCTGTTCGGCCAGGCCGAGGGCCGCGATCTGTGGCAGTCGCCGCTGCTGTTCTGGCACCTGGTCGTGCAGGCGGCGATGGTCGGCTCCGGGGCACTCGCGGTTGCCGGGTTCGTGGCCGGCACCCCGGCGGCGGAGCTCGCGCTGGTGCACCGGGTGTTCATCGTGTCGACCGTGCTGCACGTGCTGATGCTGCTGCTGGAGTACCTGGGCACCCACTCGAGCAAAGCCGCGGCCGCCGCCGCGCACATGGTCACCCACGGTCGCTACGCACGGCTGTTCTGGACGGCCGGGGTCGCGCTGGCCGCCGTCGCCGCCGCGGTGGCGGTGCCCGGCTGGAACGGCGGCGCCGGCGCGCTGGTGGCGGCGGCCGGTCTGGCCGTCCAGGCGGCGCTGCTGGCCTACGAGTCGGTGTTCGTCCGCGCCGGCCAGGACGTGCCGCTCTCCTGAGCCACTGCCTTCCCGCTCACCCACCCGATCTTTCCCGAACCCGCGCCCACCACGCCGGAGGTCCGAGCAGATGACCGATACCGTCCCGCACACCGTCAACCCGTCAGCGACCGCACCGTCAGCGACCGCACCGACAGTGGCCGCGCCGACAGTGGCCGCGCCGACGGCGCCCGCCCCGACCAGCACGCCGGCGCTCGGGCATCCACTTCCTGGTGCGCGTACCCACGAGCACCTGCGCAACTACCCGCCGGTCTCGGACTGGGACAACCACGTCGAGTACGACGCGAAGGCGCATCCGCGCAAGGTGCCGCACTCCTACATGCTGGTGCCGACGACCTGCTTCAACTGCGAGTCGGCGTGCGGGCTGCTGGCCTACGTGGACAAGGACGACCTGTCGGTCAAGAAGGTCGAGGGCAACCCGGCGCACCCCGGCTCGCGCGGCCGCAACTGCGCCAAGGGCCCGGCCACGATCAACCAGGTCAACGACCCCGAACGGATCCTGCACCCGTTGCGGCGGACCGGCGAGCGCGGCGGCGGCCAGTGGGAGCAGGTGAGCTGGGACGACGCACTGGACGACATCGCCGGCCGGATCCGCACCGCCATCCAGGAGGGCCGTAACGAGGAGGTCGCCTACCACGTCGGCCGGCCCGGGGAGGACGGCTTCGCCGAGCGGGTCCTGCAGGCCTGGGGCGTCGACGGGCACAACAGCCACACCCAGGTCTGCTCGTCCGGCGCCCGACTGGGGCAGACGCTGTGGGGCGGCTACGACCGGCCCTCCCCCGACCACGCGAACGCGAAGGTGATCCTGCTGTTCTCCAGCCACCTGGAGACCGGGCACTACTTCAACCCGCACGCCCAGCGGATCATGGAGGGCAAACAGTCCGGGGCGAAGCTGATCGTGGTGGACCCGCGGATGTCCAACACCGCGTCGCACGCCGACGTGTGGCTGGCTCCGTGGCCGGGCAGCGAGGCGGCGATGCTGCTGGCGATCGCCTCCTACCTGCTGCGCACCCGGCAGATCGACGAGCCCTACCTGCGCCGCTGGTTCAACTGGGACGTCTACCTGCGCGAACGCCACCCCGACTCGCCGATCACGTTCGAGGCGTTCCTCGACGCGCTGGAGGCCGACTACGCCGGATACACCTTCGAGTTCGCCGCCGCCGAGTCCCAGGTCCCGGCGGAGCGGATCGAGGAGGTCGCCCGGCTGGTGGCCGGCTGCGACGGCAAGCTGGCCGCGCACATCTGGCGCTCGGCCGCGGCCGGAAACCTCGGCGGCTGGCAGGTTTCCCGCGGCCTCTGGTTCGTGCTGGCGCTGACCGGCTCGGTCGGCACCGTCGGCGGCACCCAGCCCAACGGCTGGAACAAGTTCATCCCGCACGGCCCCGACGTGCCCGCCCACGCGCACTGGAACGAGCTGGCCTGGCCGGCCGAGTACCCGCTGTCCTGCAACGAGATGTCCATCCTGCTGCCGCACTTCCTCCAGGAGGGCCGCGGCCGGATGGACGTCTACTTCTCCCGGGTGTTCAACCCGATCTGGACCTACCCCGACGGCTTCACCTGGATGAAGGCGCTCACCGACCCGGAGAAGGTCGGGCTGCACGTGGCGCTGACCCCGACCTGGTCGGAGACGGCCGAGTTCGCCGACTACGTGCTGCCGATGGGCCACTCCACCGAACGCCACGACACCCAGTCCTACGAGACGCACGCGGCCAAATGGCTCGGCTTCCGGCAGCCGGTGCGCCGTGTCGCGATGGAGAAGATGGGCATGCCGGTCGGGGACACCCGGGATGCCAACCCGGGCGAGGTGTGGGAGGAGAACGAGCTCTGGTTCGAGCTGTCCTGGCGGATCGATCCGGACGGCTCGATGGGCATCCGGCAGCACTTCGAGTCCCCCTACCGGGCCGGGGAGAAGGTCACCGTCGACGAGTACTACCGGTGGATCTTCGAGAACCGGGTGCCCGGGCTGAAGGAGAAGGCCGAGGCCGAAGGGCTGACCCCGCTGGCCTACATGCGCCGCTACGGCGTGGTCGAGGTCGCCGACAAGCTCTACCGCCAGGACGAACGCCCGCTCACCGATGCCGAACTCGACGGCGCGGTGCCCGACGAGCACGGCGTGCTGCGTAAGCCGACCGACCTCGACTCCACCCCGCCGCTGATCGGCGAGGCGGGCGCGGTCGGGGTGGCGCACGACGACGGCACGGTCACCGCGGGGTGGCTCACCCCGTCGCGCAAGCTGGAGGTCTACTCCCCCACCATGCGCGACTGGGACTGGGAGGAACACGCCACACCCGGCTACATCCGCTCCCACGTGGCCGCCTCCGAGATCGACCTGGCCGCCGGTGAGCTGGTGCTGGTGCCCACGTTCCGGCTGCCGACATTGATCCACACCCGATCCGGCAACGCGAAGTACCTCAACGAGATCTCCAACTCCCACCCGACGTGGCTCAACTCGGTCGACGCCGCCCGGCACGGCGTGGCCACCGGTGACCTGGTCCGGCTGAACACCTCGATCGGCTACCTGGTGGCCCGGGTCTGGGTCACCGAGGGCATCCGCCCCGGGGTGTGCGCGTTGTCCCACCACATGGGCCGCTGGCGGCTGCACGACACCGAGGGCAGCCGCTGGTCGCAGGGCCTGGTCGACATCACCCACCCCGACGGTCCCGACTCGTTCATGCTCCGCTACAAGGGCGGAATCGCGCCGTTCACCTCGGACGACCCCGACTCCAAGCGGATCTGGTGGAAGGACCCCGGAGTGCACCAGAACCTCGCGTTCGCCGTGCAACCCGACCCGTGGTCGGGGATGCAGTGCTGGCTGCAGAAGGTCCGCATGGAGAAGGCGCACGACGGTGACCAGTACGGCGACGTCTACGTCGACACCGCGAAGTCCATGGCGGTCTACCGGCAGTGGCTGGCCAAGACCCGCCCCGCGGTCGGCCCCGGTGGCCAGCGCCGACCCGAGTTCCTGATGCGGCCGGTCAAGCCCCGCCGCCGCGCGTTCCGGGTGGACGGCGACGAGCAGCCGCCGTTCCGCGATCCCGGCGCTGCCCCCGCCGAGGGCGGTACCTCCGGATGAGCCTGCTGACCCGTCATGCCGGGATCGACGTCGACGCCGTCCGGCACGCGCTGGGCGTCGTGCACGACCCGGAGATCGGTAGGCCGCTGGCCGAGCTGGGCATGCTCGGCGAGATCACCGCCCGCCGGGGACACGTCCGCGTCGAGGTGCGGCTGACCACGGAGTCCTGCCCGCTGGTCGAAGAGCTCCGCCATGCCGTAACCACCGTCGTCTCCGCCGAGGCCGGGGTGCGCGACGTCGAGGTCGCCTTCACCTCGATGGCCCCGCGCGAGCGGGCCGAGTTCGCCGACCGGCTCAAGCTGGCCGCCCCACCGCTCAACGCCACGCTCGGCATCGGCGGCACCCGGGTGTACGCCGTGGCCAGCGGGAAGGGCGGGGTCGGCAAGAGCACCGTCACCGCCAACCTCGCCACCGCCCTGGCCGCCACCGGCAAACGCGTCGGCGTACTGGACGCCGACGTCTGGGGCTACTCCATGCCGCAACTGTTCGGCGTCCGACGCAGCCCGGTGGTACTCGGCGAGCTGATGATGCCGGTGACCGCGCACGGCGTCGGGATCATGTCCATGGGCTTCTTCGTCAACGAGGAACAACCCGTCGTCTGGCGCGGCCCGATGCTGCACAAAGCCCTGCAACAGTTCATCACCGACACCTACTGGGGCCGCCTCGACGCACTGCTGGTCGACCTGCCCCCCGGCACCGGCGACGCCACCCTGTCACTGTTCGAGTTCCTGCCCGACGCCACCCTGCTCGCGGTCACCACCCCGCAGACCACCGCGCGCGTGGTGGCCGCCCGGGTCGCCCGGATGGCCGCCGAGGTCGGGGTACCGCTGGCCGGGGTGATCGAGAACATGTCCGCCGCGGTCTGCGCCGGCTGCGGGGACCGGTCCGAGCTGTTCGGCAGCGGCGGCGGTGCCCAGCTCGCCGAGGAGGCCCAAGCTCCCCTGCTCGGCCAGCTCCCCCTCGACATCGAACTCCGCCAGGCCGGCGACCGGGGCGTGCCGGTGGTGATCGCCGCCCCCGAGTCCGCCTCTGCCCGCGAACTCACCCGGATCGCCACCACCCTGCCGGCGCCCCGACGCACCATCGCCGGACGGGCCCTCCCGCTGTCCGTCGTGGGCGGCGCGGGCAGATGACCGGCCGGGGGGCCGGTGCACGTTCGTCCGCGTCAGCCCACCGGCGTCGCGTCGTGCTCCGACTGCCAGGCGTTCCATCCACCGAGCAGGTCGGAGACGTCGGCGAACCCGTTCGCCCGCAGCATGCTGGCCGCGGCGATGGACCGATAGCCACCGGCGCAGTTGACCAGAACCGGCCTGCTCGGATCGAGCTGCGCCATCGACTCGCGCAGCCTGGGCAGCGGAAGGTTCACCGCGCCGGGCAGCGCGCCACCGCTGAACTCGCCGGGCCCGCGGACGTCCACCACCTGCAGTCCCTCGACATTCTGGACGACGTCGGCTGCCTGACGCGCGGTGAGCCTGCTCTGCGTGCTGGTCAGCTCAGGGTGGACCGACAGCGCGTGCAGGCGGGTGAACGTGCCGACGACCGTGTCGATCCCGACCCGCGCCAACCGCAACCGCGCCTCGGTCGCCTCGGCCGGCGAGCCGACCAACACCACCGGCTGCTCCGGCGCCCGCGCGGCCGCGGCGAACTCGGCGAAACGCCCGGAGAGGCCCACGTTGACCGCGCCGTTGAGGTGCCCGGCGGCGAACGACTGGTCGTCCCGGACGTCGAGCAGGAGGGCTCCGTCCCGTTGCCGACCGGTGGCCTCCTCGGCGCTCAGCTCGGGGACCTCGACCGACGGATCGAAGCTGCTGTGCCCGGCGCGGTTCAGCGCCACCTCCTGGGCGAAGTACGCCGGCGGCTCGCCCAGCCCCTCGGTCACCGCCGCGACGAAGGCGTCCTCGGTCATGTCGGCCAGCGCGTAGTTGCCGGTGCGCTGCTCGCCCAGGGTGGACACCGTCGCCGAGGACAGCGCCTTCCCGCAGGCACTGCCGGCGCCGTGGCCCGGGTAGATCTTCACCGCGTCCGGCAGCGGCAGGATCTTCTCCCGCAACGAGCGGTACAGCTCACGGGCCATCTCTTCGGGCGTGCGCCCGGCCGCGCCGAGCAGATCGGGCCGCCCGACATCACCCAGGAACAGCGTGTCCCCGGTCAGCAGCGCCGACGGCGCATCGTCGGCGGCGTGCTCGCGGACCGCGAGGGTGACCGATTCCGGGGTGTGTCCCGGGGTGGCCAGGACCTGGATGCTCACTCCGGTCTCCGGGTCACCGAGGGTGATCACCTCGCCGTCCCGCAGGCCACGTACCTCGAAGTCCACCGGCGCATGCTCACTCATCGCGATGGCCGCGCCGGTGCGCTCGGCCAGCTCGCTGTGCCCGGGGACGAAGTCCGCGTGGACGTGGGTGAGCACCACCAGCTCGATGCGCAGGCCGCGTTCGCCCGCCGCGACCAGGTACTCCTCGACGTCACGGCGCGGATCGACGACGACAGCGCGTCGCGACTCCTCGTCGGCGATCAGATACGACGCCTGCGACAGACAGGACAGGTAGAACTGCTCAAGAATCATCCGGGTCGTCCTCCATGCTCGGGGCGCCGGAGCCTCATCTCCACGCCAGTGCGGATGTACGTACAATAGCGTCGTACATGCGCCCTCGCAATCCGTCGTCCTGGGCCGGTTTGGGTGGCTCGACGAGGGGTAGCTCGCAGGTTCTGACCACACCTGCGCGCGCGGTGCAGGGCTCGGACGGGGAGGACGAATGGCAGCGAAGACGGTCGGGGACGTCGTGCTGTCCCGCTTGCGCGAGTGGGGTGTCAGCACGGTGTTCGGCTACGCCGGTGACGGGATCAACGGGCTGCTCTCGGCCTGGGGCCGGGCGGACAACGACCCGGCATTCATACAGTCCCGGCACGAGGAGATGTCCGCGTTCGAGGCGGTGGGGTACGCCAAGTTCACCGACCAGGTCGGGGTCTGCGTGGCCACCTCGGGGCCGGGGGCGATCCACCTGCTCAACGGGCTGTACGACGCCAAGCTCGATCACGTGCCGGTGGTGGCGATCGTGGGGCAGACCGAGCGCAGCGCGATGGGCGGCTCATACCAGCAGGAGGTCGACCTGTTGAGCCTGTACAAGGACGTGGCCAGCGACTACGTGCAGATGGTGACGGTGCCCGAGCAGTTGCCGAACGTGCTCGACCGGGCGATCCGCACCGCGATCGGCCGCAGAACGGTGACGGCGCTGATCATCCCGTCGGACGTGCAGGAGCTGGACCACAGCCCGCCGAGGCACCAGTTCAAGCAGGTGCCCTCCAGCCTCGGTGTGTCCTGGCCCGAGCTGCTGCCGGACACCGGCGCACTGCGCCGGGCGGCCGAGGTACTCAACGCCGGGAGGAAGGTGGCGGTACTGGTCGGGCAGGGCGCGCGGGGCGCCGCGGCGGAGGTGGAGCAGGTGGCCGACCTGCTGGGCGCCGGGGTGGCCAAGGCGCTTCTGGGGAAGGACGTGCTGCCCGACGACGTGCCCTGGGTGACCGGGGCGATCGGGCTGCTGGGCACGCGACCGAGCTACGAGATGATGATGGGCTGCGACACCCTGCTCATCGTGGGCTCCAGCTTCCCGTACACCCAGTTCATGCCGGAGCTCGAGCAGGCCCGCAGCGTGCAGATCGACATCAACCCTGACCTGATCGGGATGCGCTACCCCAACGAGGTCAACGTGCTGGGCGACGCCGCCGCCACCCTGCGCGGGTTGATCCCACTGCTCGAGCGCAGGGCCGACCGGCGCTGGCGCGAGGGCATCGAGCACGACGTGGCCCGCTGGTGGGAGACCATGGCCAAGGAGGCCGAGGTCGACGCCGACCCGACCAACCCGATGAAGCTGTTCGCCGAGCTCTCTCCCCGGCTACCCGACGACGCCATCGTCACCGCCGACTCCGGGTCGGCGGCCAACTGGTATGCCCGCAACCTGCGCTTCCGCGGGAACATGCGCGGCTCGCTGTCCGGCAACCTGGCCACCATGGGCCCGGCTGTCCCCTACGCGATCGGGGCCAAGTTCGCCCACCCCGACCGCCCGGTCATCGCCTTCGCCGGGGACGGCGCCATGCAGATGAACGGACTCGCCGAGCTGATCACCATCAAACGCTACTGGGAGCAGTGGGCCGACCCCCGCCTGGTCATCGCGGTACTGCACAACAACGACCTCAACCAGGTCACCTGGGAGATGCGGGCGATGAGCGGGGCCCCGAAGTTCGTCGAGTCCCAGACCCTCCCCGACGTCGACTACGCGGCCTTCGCCGCCAGCCTCGGCCTGGACGCGGTCACCGTGCAAAAGCCGGAGGAGATCGGCCCGGCCTGGGACCGAGCGCTGTCCGCCGGCCGGCCGTGCGTGTTGGACGTGCACTGCGACCCGAACGTGCCGCCGATCCCGCCACACGCCCAGTTCGGGCAGATGACCGCCACCGCCAAGGCGATGCTGGCCGGGGACGAGGACCGCTGGGGGGTGCTGGCCACGGGCATCAAGACCAAGCTGCAGGAGTTCCTACCCCACCGCAACTCGTGATGAGGAGCCCGACGAAGAGCCCGTACCGGGGCAAGCGGTCACGACCTCGGCTGTCCGGTCTCTCCGCGACCTCGGCTGTCCGGGCCTCTCCGCGAACTCGGGCTGTCCGGGCCTCTCTACGGCCGGTGGAGCGCTCAACCGGGGGGCAAGGGTCCGCGCAGCACGGCGGCCACGCCGTCGGCGACCGGGCGGCCGACCAGGCCGGCGCGACCGCCCCCGATCGGGAAGAACTCGGCCCCGGTCCCGGCGGCCGCCCGCAGCAACGCCGCGTCCGCGTTCACCCGACCCACCGGCTCCACGCCCACCTCGCGCAGCGTCCGCTCGTCCCCGGCGACCTGCTCGGGCGCCGGGCCGACCCAGACCGGGCTGTCCCGGCGGACGTCCGCGTCCAGCAGCAGAGTCTGCACCAGCGCCGAGCGGAACGCGGGCAGCGCGGCGGCCAGGCCGTCCACCGCGAGGCCGTCCGGGTGGCCCCGGAGCTGGTCGAAGTGGCCGGTGGCGGCCTCCCGCCGCTCGGCGATCACCCGGTCGCGCGCCCGGCGGACCTCGGCTGCCAGCCGCCGGTCGTCGGTGCCCTCCGCGCGGCCCCCATGCTCCACCTGGACGGCGATCCGCTGGGCCCGCTCACCGAGCGACTTGTACAGCGCGGTACGACTCTGCACCTCGCCGGCCAGCACCAGCAGCCGCGCCCCGGTGCGGGTGACCTCGTCCTGCACGGCGGCGCCGATGTCGGTGATGTTGTCCTTGCGGTGTTCGGCGACCCGCCGCTGAATCCTCCACTGCGACATTCCGCCGCCGCGTACCTCGTGCAGCTGGAAGTCCGGCTCGGCGACCTCCCGGACCCCGTCGTCGGTGTAGATGTCCGCTCCGGTGAGGTCGACCACGGCCAGCACCGTCGGGACGGGTTCGGGGCGGGTGATGACCAGGTCCACCAGGTCGGGAACCGGCGACCAGCGGGCCAATGGACCCCGGGTCGGCGCGGGCAGCTCCCGGTCCAGCAGCACGTCCCCGCGCGCCGCGACGAGGACCCGGTAGGCCCGGCCGACCGGCCGGTCCGGGCCCTCGGCGATCTCCTCGACCTGCTGGTCCAGCGCCCGCAGGGTGTCCTCGTCGGCGCCGTCACCGGCCAGCTCGCCGCGCAGGGATCGCCAGTGCAACGACACTTCGTGCCCGGCATGCGGCACGTCGTGCGAGGTCTCCAGGTACACGGTGGCGAACGGCCCAGGGGTGTGCGCAAGCTCGCGCAGATCGTCCAAGCGCATGAAGTCGGGTACCCCCCAACGGCCCGTCAAACCAGCGGGTACCGGTCCGCCCGCCACTTCGTTCCGCCGATCACCTGGGCGCTTCCGCGTCGTCTCGTCAGCGCGCTCGGATATCGCGGTTGGGGGTCTGCCCGGCCTGCCCGTGCCGCAGCGGCTGGTTTGTCTCGGGTTCGTTGCCGGATCGGTCGGCGGGGACGGCCGCCGGGGCGGGTGGGTGCTCCGGTTGCGCTCCCGCCGGGTCGCCGGCCGAGGGCGAGGCGACGCCGTCGCGCAGCGCGGTGCAGCGACGGGTCAGGATCTCGAGCACCTGTGTCCGGTCGGCGTGGCACCGCTCGTAGGCAGCAGGCGTTCGAGCTCTGCTTCATCAAGTGCGCGGATGCGGTGGAGGAGGCTGCTCACCGGCAGGTGATCGTAGTCGGGGATCGGTAGCGCGTCGTGATCGGTCATGCGCACGTGTACCTCCGGCCTGACGGACTATGCATGCATTCCGCTTCTCCCCGCGGAACTGCGCTACCAGTCGTGGTTTCTCGGTGCGTGGGTTACCAGTCACGTGTTCCGCAAGACGGCGGCCACTGAGATGGACCGGGCCGGGCTCACCGCCCGCCAGATCGCCGACCAGCTGGGGCACGCGAAGGTGTCCATGACCCAGGACCGCTACCTCGGCCGGCGGTCCTCCGGGAAGAACGCTGCGGCCGCCCTGGACCGGGCCCACCGCGAGGCTAAGACGGAGGGCGACGATGGCGTTTCCGCCGGGTAAGCGCCGGGTGATCTTGTCCAGCTATCGGGCTGTATGCCTCTGACCTGCTGGGGAAGCTCCTCCGACTGGACTCGAACCAGTAACCCTGCGATTATCACAGCCATCGTGATCGTTGATTGTCATTACGTTCCGTTGGATCGCTTGAGCTGCACCTAGAGTGCTCGGCAGACAGCGATTTGCATGTCGTTGTCGGGTATTGATTTGCGTCATAAACTGTGGGAAAGTTGTGGCATGGGACGCCCCAGCCTTGCCCTCGGCACCTACGGCACCGTCCGCACCTACAAGACAGTCGCCGGGTACCGAGCGATGACCCGATACCGCGACTACGACGGCACCGTACGTCCCGTGGAACGCCACGGCACCACCAAGGGCGCCGCCGAGAACAACCTACGAACCGCCCTACGAGACCGCGCACGCGTCGACGGCGGATCCACCATCCAACCCGACACCAAGGTCGTAGTCCTCGCCGAAGCCTGGTACCAGTCGCTGACTGTGGCACCCCGATCGATCACCACGATGGCCCAATACCGAGACCGCATCGATAAGCAGATCATCCCCTCCATCGGGCAGCTCCGGGTCCGCGAACTGTCCCCAGGCGTGGTCGACCGCCACCTGGCCGCAATCGCCGGCAAGCACGGCAACGCCACCGCCAAGATGACCCGCACCGTCATGTCCGGCATCTGCGGACTCGCCGTAAGAGCAGACGCCCTCGACCGAAACCCCGTGCGCGAAGCCAGCGCCATCTCCACCAAGCCCCAGAACCGACCCAGAAGCCTGTCCGTCGACGAGGTTCGCCAACTGCTCGCCTACCTCACCTACGACGACAAGGCCATCCGCCGCGACCTACCCGATCTCGTAGCGTTCATCGCCGCAACCGGCCTACGCATCGGAGAGGCCACCGGCATCACCTGGGACACCCTCGACCTCGAGGCTGGCACCGTCGAAGTCCGGGGAACCGTGATCCCAGTAAGAGGCCAAGGCCCACACTTCAAGCCCTCGCCGAAAACCGACGCCGGCGCTCGTACCCTGCTGCTACCGACCTGGTGCATCGAGATGCTGCGTCGACGAGCGGCCCGAGGATCCGCCAGCAGCGCCGAAGCCCGCAACCCCGTGTTCCCCGCCCCACGCGGCGGCCTACGCGACCCCTCAAACACCCAAGCCGACCTCAAAGAAGCCTTCGCCTACGCCGGCTTGCCCTGGGCCACCAGCCACACCCTACGCAAAACCGTAGCCACCCTCATGGACCAAGCCGGCCTGTCCGCACGAGCCGCCGCCGACCAACTCGGCCACTCCAAAACCAGCATGACCCAAGACAACTACTACGGCCGCAAAATCGCAGCCACCGGCGCCGCCACAATCCTCGAAGCCCTCGGCTGAGCCTCGAAGCCGGCCACACGCCCGGACTTGAGCTTCCCCCTGCAGCACGGACACCCGACCTGAGGTGGCTTCGTCCACCAGGAAGGATGTTCCCGTGCCGCCTCCCCACCCTGCCGAGTTCCGTCGTCGAGCCGTCGAGTTGGCCCGTGAGCGG
>JBQTKB010000088.1:0-61315 GCA_052386505.1 Pseudonocardia sp. | reverse complement strand
GCCCGCTGGGTGCCCGGGGTGGCACCGGCCCGCGGCTACGGCGTTCAGCTGACCGCGGTCCGGCCCGGGCGGGCGACCGGCGCGTTCAGCTGAACGCGGTCCGGCCCAGGCGGGCGACCGGCGCGTTCAGCTGAACGCGGTCAGCAGGCGGCGGCGCGTTCGCGCAGCAGGGTCCGCTCCCGCTGGTTGCCGGTCAGCTCGGCGGCCCGCTCGAACTCCGCCCGGGCCTCGGCGCGCCGGCCCAGCTTCATCAGCAGGTCGCCACGCACCGACGGCAAGAGGTGGTACGAGCGCAGGGCCGGCTCGTCGAGCAGCTCGTCGACCAGCGCCAACCCGGCCACCGGGCCGGCTCCCGGACCCGACGACATGGACAGCGCCACCGCCCGGTTCAGCCGCACCACCGGCGACCCGGTGACCCGTTCGAGCCGGTCGTACAGCGCGGCGATCGCCGACCAGTCGGTGTCGCCGGGCACCCGGGCCCGGGCGTGGCAGGCGGCGATCGCGGCCTGCAGCAGGTAAGGCCCCGGCGGCCCACCGAGTCGGCTACCCCGCTCCAGGGCCGCCAGCCCACGCCGGATCAGCAGCTGATCCCAGCGGCCGCGGTCCTGGTCCAGCAGCAGGATCGGTACGCCGTTCGACCCGGTGCGCGCGCGGGTACGGGATGCCTGAATCTCCATCAGCGCGACCAGTCCGTGCACCTCGGGCTCGGCCGGTGCCAGCTCGGCGATCATCCGGCCCAGCCGCATCGCGTCTTCGCACAGCGCGGGCCGCATCCAGTCCTCGCCGGCGGTGGCCGAGTAGCCCTCGTTGAACACCAGGTAGACCACCTCCAGCACCGAGGCCAGCCGCGGCGCGAGCTCCGGGCCGACCGGCACCTCGAACGCCACCCCGGCCTTGGCCAGCGTCTTCTTCGCCCGCACGATCCGCTGGGCGACCGTCGGCTCGGGCACCAGGAACGCCCGGGCGATCTCGCGAGTGCTCAGGCCGCCGAGCACCCGCAGGGTCAGCGCGACCCGGGACTCGGCGGGCAGCACGGGGTGGCAGGCGGTGAACACCAGCCGCAGCAGGTCGTCGGCGATCTCGTCCGGCGCCGGACCGTCCTCCGGGCCGGGCACCGCCGGGCCGCCCGCGCCGTCCGCCCCCGCACCGGCGGGGCCCGTGCCCATCCCCGCCTCGGCCGCCTGGGCCCGCCCGAGTTCGGCGTACTTGCGCCGCTGGACGTCGTTGCGACGGAACCCGTCAACGGCCCGGCGCTTGGCGACGGCGGTCAACCACGCGCCGGGGTTGTCCGGAATGCCGGATCGCGGCCACTGCTCCAGCGCCGCGACGAGCGCATCCTGCGCCAGTTCCTCGGCCAGCCCGAGGTCGCCGGCGTAGCGGGCCAACCCGGCGACCAGCCGGGCCGACTCGATCCGCCAGACCGCATCGACCGCTCGGCGCACGTCACGGGGCCGGTCGGAGGCGGGTGCCGTCGTCACGACCCCATTCTGGCCCGGCCGGGACTCAGCCGTGCTGGGACTCCATGTCCGCGCGCTGGCGGGCCTCCTGCTCGCGCAGCTCCGGGGTGTACTCCGCGCCGAAGTCCTCGGCCTCGAACACCTGGCGCAGCTCGATCACGAACTCCTGCCCACCCTCGTCGGGGCGCGGCGCCCGCTTGACCCACTCCAACGCCTCGTCCCAGTCCTTGGCCTGCAGCAGCCAGAAGCCGGCGATCAGCTCCTTGGTCTCGGTGAACGGCCCGTCGGTCACGGTGGTGCCCGTCGCGGTGTGCGTGACCCGGGCGCCCTTGCGGCTGGGGTGCAGCCCCTCACCGGCCAGCATCACCCCGGCCTTGACCAGCTCGTCGTTGTAGCTGCCCATCGCGGTGAGCTCGGCCTCCGACGGCATGATGCCGGCCTCGGACTGCTCGCTGGCCTTGACGATCGCCATGAAGCGCATGATGACTCCCCTTGGTGTGTCGGTGCGCCCGGCCGCGTACCGGGCTCTGCTGACACGTCGAGCAGAGGGTGGCCGGTTTCGACACGACCGCCAAGGTTTTTCCGCCGCCGGAGCCGCTAACCCCGTCAAGTCGTCCAGCTGTAGCGCGGAGCGTTCCCCCGCCGATAGTGCTGAGGTGAAGCCCTCTGTTCGGATCGTGGTCGTCGCGGTGGCCGGCCTGATCCTGGTCGCCGGGATGTTTCTCGGAGCCCGACCGATCACCACGACGTTGACCGTGCTCAGCCCGGAGGTCCGGGAGGTCACCGCGCCGTGCGGGATCGGGTTCCTGCCCGGCGTACCCGACCGAGGAGCCGGTGACGCCGCTGCGCTACCCACCGGTGAACTGGTTCCCCGCCGGACCTACGCCGAGTTCTGCGACATCGCCGCCGGCTGGTCGCCCTACCTGTCCTGGGGGTTGACCGCGATCGGCATCGTCGGCCTGGCGCTGATCGTCGCCGGTCGTCGCCATCGGGTCGGGGTCTGGCCGGGCGACTAGCCGGCACTTCGACAGCAAGGCCAACCTGTCGCTCGCCGGTCATCGACCAGCCGCGGCCGCCGGTCAGAACGGTGCATGATCATCGGGGCCACCCGGTGGTGGACGTGGTTGTCGGGGTGACGATCCGGTCGGTGGTGGTCGACGCAGGATCGGGCCGGCGGTCGCCGGAAGGACCGCGACCGGCCAGGTTGAGGCCGCGGCGCCGGCTGGCGTGGGTTCGGGCATCGAGGGCAGGAAGGGTTCGCCGGCGGTGTGGTACTTGCCGCCGAGGGGGCTGGTCCAGGTGAATCGGCCGGGCTCGGGCTGTTCGACGCGCCAGCCGGCGCGGTGCTTGACGCGGTGGTCGTGCGGGCAGAGCGCGCCGAGGTTGGCCCGGGTGGTGGGACCGCCGCGGTGGTGATCGTGGGTGTGATCCTGTTGGGCGTGGTGGGCCCGGCGACGGCAGCCTGGGAAGAGGCAGGTGCGGTCGCGGATCTCGGTGTGTCGGCGTAGGGCGGCGCGGGGTAGCCGGGCGGCGGGGTGGTCGTCGAGGTCGGCGCCTGCGCCGCCGGTGCTTGTGGCGGCGGTGCCTGTGGCGGCGGTGCCTGTGCCGTCGGTGCTTGTGGCGGCGGTGTGCCGGGTGGCGATGTCGGCGACGAGGTCGGTCCAGTCACCGGCGGGTGTGCTGCCGGAACGCAGGGCATCGAGCAGGGTGAGCGGGATGTGGAGTTCGACGATGCCGCCGGGTGGACCGTCGCGGCGGACGCCGGATGGACGCCGGCGGGTGGTGCCGTCGAAGATCAGTCGGCCGTCGGTGTCCGTGAGGGCGAATCGCCATCGGCCCCGGCCCTGCTGCCGCACGCAGCGGCGGGCCTCGGATGCGGGCAGCAGGGTCAGGTCGGGGATCTCGGCCGGGTGCTCGTCGTGTCCGAGCAGGGTGGACAGCCCGATTCGGATTTCGATGCCGACCCGCTCATCGCGCGCCGGCTCAGCTGCGGCCGCAGACTCGGCGACTGGCTGGTCGGGGCCACCGGCCGGGGTGCCGGCCTGCTCGCAGCCACCGGCCTGCTCGGAGCGGTACTCGCAGATCAGAGTATCGACGACCTGTTGGCTGGTGAGGTGGTGGAAGCGGCCGTCGAGCAGGCCGAGGAACAGATCGGCACGGATCTGGTCGATGCCGGCGGGGTGACCGGCGCGTTTCGCGGCCGCCGCCAACCGCTCGAGCCGGGCGCAGGCGGCTTCGGCCTGGTCGGCGGGTAGCCCATGCGCGGCCAGGGTGATGGTGCCGTCGGCGGCGGGGTAGGCGATGACGCCGCGGGCGCGGATGCCGTCGCGGTACCAGCGAGCGGCGGCGTCAGGGTCGACCGCGAGCACCATGCGGCGGAGCAGCGCCGCGAGCTGACCGGTGGTCAACCGGGCGGCCTGGGGGACCGCGAGCAGGCAGACGGCGTCGATCTGGTGGGCGGTCAGGCCGGTGAGGTAGCGCTGGAAGACCCGCACCCGGGGCCGGTCGAGGTCGCCGGCGAGCCAGGCGGCGAACACCGCCGGCCAGCGCCCCACCACGGCTTCGGCGAGGTCGTGTTCGTCGTCGGCGGCGCGGCGGGTGCAGCGCAGCGCGGCCCGGGTCTCCTCGGCCGCGTACCGGCCGGGCGTGCTCTCCCGCCGGACCTGGCCGGGCTCGGAAAACCCGGCGCAGCGGCCCACCTCGGCGATCACCGCCGCCATCCGGGCCTGCTCGTGACACAGCTGCCGGTGCTGCGCCCGCAGCACCTCCAGCATCTGATCGTTGGGCACCCGGGACAGCTCGATCGCGCCGAGCGTGGCGGACAGCCCGGGGCCCGGCGGCATGACCGCCAGACCGTCCGTCATCACCGCCGCACCCATGCATAGAACATACGTTCGAGTGCCGACAGTTCCGGATCCCCGCCAACGTCCTGCCAGCGCGGCGCGACCTCGCCGTCCATCACCCGCTCCGCCAAGGTGCCCCGGACACGACAGCGCGGTGGCGATGGTCCGCGCCCCGGAGGCTGGCACCGACCGGCGGAAGCCGACCGCGGGCGTTCGCGAAAGCACACGTTTGACGCGGCTCGGCCACCAACGACGGTGCGGTCGATCTATCGTTCGGCGCATGAGCGGGGTCTCCGGGTTGGGTCAGGCGGCGGTGGACGGCGCGCGGGGTAGGGCCGGCGCGGCGGCGGCGTTCGACGAGCTGGGGATGCAGGTGACCCCGGAGAACGTCCTGGCCGTGCGCGCGGTGCTGATGGAGGAGGCCACGGAGCTGAGGCAACTCCTGCGTCGCGAGCTGCACGGGTTTCGGGTGGAGGAACTGGGCGGTGATCCGGTGTCGAAGTACGCGGCGGCCGGGTTCAACGAGTTGAACGAGCGCTACCTGGCCCAGTGCACGGAATACATCAATACGTTGGAGCGCGCCGGTAAGCATCTGGAAGCGACGGCCAGGTCTTACGGGATTGCCGAGTCGGAGATCGCCACCTCCTTCAAGAAGGGCCAGACACATCCGCCAGAGCCGGTGTCCGCACCGCCGCCCGGACCGCCGCCCGGCCTGTTCACCCAGCCTCCGCCGGGGTCAGTGGAGCGGCCGTGGGCGGAGTTGACCCGGGAGCCGGGCCGATGAATCCGCGAGGGTGGGCGGCCGGGCTGGTCGCGGTGCTCGGAGTGGCCCTAACCGGGTGTGGCGGGGGATCCGAGCCGGACACACCTTCTCCGACGTCGAGCGCGGGCGGGCCGAGCACGAGCCGGACCGGAGTGGTCCTGCCGGCTCGGACGGCGACCCTGCGGCTGGACGGGGTGTCGATGTGCTCGCTGATCACCCAGCAGCAGCTGCCCATGTTCGGCGGGCTGGACCAGATCCCCAACGCGGGCGCCCTGCCGGCCGAGCCGGGGGTCCAGTTCCCGGGCGCGGACTGCATCTGGGGCGGCGCAGATCCGGACTACGGATGGCTGGGGCGCTTCGCACCCGGCCAGGGAGTGGAGACAGCGTTGAATGGCGCGGAGCGAGTCGTGGGCGTTCAAGGGTTCTCGGCGATCCAGGTGTCACCGCGCTTCGTCTCGCCGAGTACACACTGTGGGCTGTACGTCGACATCGCGCCCGGACAGACGTTGCTTGCGACATTCGACAACGCCTCCGGGGACGACCCGACGATGACGCACGAGAAGGCCTGTCAGCAGGCGGCGCGGCTGGCCAGCGAGATGATCAAGACCGCTCGGGCGCAGGGTCGATAGCGACACCCGATGGTCGAGATCCCGGTGTTCAACTACGACGCGTTCTCCCTGGAGACCAAGTTCGGCTGGATGCAGGCCGGCGCCGGCCCTGACTCGGCCTTCGTCGGCGGCGACCGGCTGCGCAAGATCGCCGACCGGTTGACCGCGTCCGACCGGATCATCGGGCAGAACATGCTGCGCCGGAAGTTGGGCACCGGGTGGGAGGGCACCGCCGCCGCGCAGGCGGGCGCGGCGCTGAACCGGACGGCGGACACGATCAGCGCGGCGGCCCGGGCGGGCGGCTCGGCGGGTGGGGCGCTGCGCGGCTACGGGGACTCGTTCGTGACCGTGCGCAACACCATCCCGCCGCCGGTGGTGATCGGGCAGAACAGCGTGCTGGGTGAGATGGCCGACGGTCTCGGGCAGGCGCTGAAGGCCGACGTGCAGACCGACTTCGGCATCCAGTCCGACTACACCAGGCGGCTCGCGGCGCACGCGGCCGCCGACGCGGCGGCGAACCAGGCGTTGAAGGCGCACGAGGAGGCCACCCGGCAGTCGTTGACGGTGTACGCCTCGGCGATGCCCGGCGCCGGCGCGCCCGGACCGGCCGCCCCGGGCGGCGGCGCGGACGGTGTGCTCGACGGCGGCGCGGACGGTGTGCTCGGCGGCGGGGTCGGTGGCCGGGGTTCGGCAACCCCGGACGGCGCGGGCGGGGCTGGTGGCGGAACCTCCGGCGCGGCGGCCGGCGCGGGGGCCGCAGGCGGTGGCGGTATGGGCGGTTCGAGCGGCGGTATCGGCGGTTCGGGCGGCGGGGTCGGTGTCGGTTCGGGCGGCGGGGCCGGCGCGGGCGACGGTGACGGCTGGACGCCGGCGGGCACCGACAGCGCGAGCGCCGGTCCCCCGGGGCTGGCGCCTGGGGAGAACGGCGGGTTCGTGCCGGCGGCGAACGCGCTCGGCCAGCACGTGCCGCCGCCGATCGCGCTGCCACCCACCGGAGCTGAGCCGCGTGGTCGCGGCCCGGGGTCCGCGGGTGGGTACCGGGCGGCTGGGGCCGGTCCGGCATCCGGAGGTGGCGGGGGTGCCGGCGCGTCGTTGGCCGCGCGCGGCGGCGCGGCGTCGGCAGGCGCTGGGCTCGGATCGATCGGCGGCAGCGGGCCGGTCGCGGGCCCGGGCGGGGTCGGGCGGGGCGGTCCCGGTGGGATGGGGCTGCCGCCGATGGGGATGGGCGGCGGCGCGGGTGGGCAGGATCGTGAGCATCGCAACCAGTCCTATGTGCCCTCCGACGAACCGTTCCGGGCGACCGATCAGCCCGACCAGCATGGGTTCGTCGCCACCGCCCCCGTCCTCGGGGTACCCGACGCCGGCGGCGGCCAGGCCCCGGCCTGGGAACGGTGGTGAGCGCGATGACCGGAGGCGACTGGTCGCGGGCTGTACGCCTGTACCCGGCGGAGCTGCTGGCCTGCTGGCACGTGTCGGGGCTCGGCGAGACCCCGCCCGCACTACAGCTCGGGCCGCTCGGCGGTGCCACCGAGCCCGAGCGGCGGCGGGTGCTGGCCGACCTGCTCGCCGGCCTGCGCGCGCGAGGACTGGCCGACGCCGGCGGTGCGTGCGCTCCGCTGGCCGGCGCGCTGCGGCTGCTGGCCCGCCCGGCATACAGCATCGACATCCGCCGCGCCGGACCCGGCGGCGGGCTGGAGGCGGTCGGCGCGGTCGCCGGAACGCGCGGTGTGCTGGCACTGCGCCGGTTCGGCCGTGGCGACGCCGGGCAGGGCACGGTGACGCCAGCGGCCGCGAGATCCGGCTCCGGCGGGATGGTGAGCCTGCTGCCGGTGCCCGCCGGCGCGGTGCCCGCCGCCCTCGTCGCGCTGGCCGGGCAGCTCACCCCGGGCCGGGCCCGGCCGGTGAACATCCCGGCCGAGGTGCTGGACGACGCGGTCGCCGCCACCCTCGCCGGCTCGGATCCGGGCAGTCACTGGCGGCTGGCCGACCAACTGACCAGGCGCGGCGTGGACCGAGCCGATGCACACTCGCTGGCCCGGATGTGCACCGGCATCACCGCGCGCGGCCAGCTCGGAGCGACCGCGATCGTCGACGGGCGGTCCCGCCGGGGGCCGTGGGTGGTGGGGTTCCACCGCTGCGCGGAGGGCGACTTCGTCCAGCTACGCCGCCCCGCACCGGCCGACCGCCCCGCGATGGTGACCGTCGCCCCCATCACCACCGACCGGCTGCTGGGCCACCTGTACGAACTGCTGCGCGCCCCCGACCGGGCGTACCGCAGCGCCGGGACGGCGGCGGCGCGATAACGTCGGCGCCCCGGACCGGCCGGGGGCGGCGTACAGACCGGGCCGGGGGCGGCGTACAGAGGAGTGGTGGTTCGTGGTGACCGAGTTCGAGCAGGTCGGCTCCGGCCTGACGGTGTTCGAGGACGACGCGGTGATCGAGGGGCCGGTCCGCTGGCTGGACTCCCCGTCCGCCGTCATCGACTTCGTCAATGGCGGCGACGTCGCGAACACCATCGTGCTGGCCCGCGGCGGCACCACCACGTTCCTCACCCCGGCGCTGACCGGCGGGGTCAAGGGCATCATGACGCTGCAGGGCGCCCCGGAGAGCCACCTGGGCATCCTGAGCCGGGAGTACGGCATCCCGTGCCTGATGTCGGTGGCCTTCACCAGCGGCGTGCGCTCCTCGCGCGGCGAAGTGATCCCGGCCGACGGCACCATCGTCCGGCTGGACGTCTCCAGCTCGCCGAGGGGCCGAGTGTTCGCCGAGCCCGGTGCGCCGGTGTCGGGTGAGCCGGCCACCGCCGGGGACGCCACGGCGCAGGCCGGCCCGAGCGAGGAGGAACTGGCGCACGTCCAGCACCTGCTGCAGAACTACCGCGGCGAGTTCGCCCATGGCCCGGCCGGTGAGCAGCGGTTCCGCGAGCGGCTGAAGACCGGTGTGCTGACCACCGGCGACGACCAACGCGACCTCACCCGCGACGAGCTCAACGAGCTGTCCGAGTACATGGGCTTCAACCTGTGGGACTGCCTGGCGCTACGGGTCACCGAAGGCGAGTCCGGGCTGATCCCGCGCCAGGAGTACGAGGCGGTCAGCGTGGTGCAGATCTGGCAGCGCTACCCGGAGCTGATGCGGTTCATCACCGACGAGATCGGGGTGGCCGGGCTGTACGAGATCGGCGGGCTGTCCCGGCGCGAGGTCGGCACCAAGGTCAACGCGCTGCACGTCTGGGGCACCGGGTTCCCGCTCGCCATGGGCCGGGCCATCTCGATGACGCTGGGTCGGCTCACCGGCAACGAGCGCGAGGCCGACCTGCGCGACGCCATGCAGTTCATGCGGCGGCTGTTCACCGGCCTGCGCGGCCCGGACGAGCCGATGTTCGCCTCGATGCGTGACTACACCTGCCAGGTGCTGGAGCCCGGCTGGCTGACCCGGTTCCGCGACGAGCGCCAACCGCTGGACGACGCGGCCGAGCGGGCTCACAAGCAGCGGTTCAGCGCCACCACCGAGCTGATGGGCTTCCTCACCCACTTCGACAACCGGCTCGCGCTGCACGACAGCGGCCCCTACCCGGTCGGCGACGGCGAGTTCATGATCGTGCGGGACCACTTCCTGTCCGACGATCTCTACCACTGGGCCGATGTCACCGAGGGTCTGCCGCACGCCGTCACCCAGGCCATGTTCTTCCGGCCGGACGCCCCGCTGGACGTCGCGATCAACGACCTGGGCACCGTGTTCACCAAGCCGGCCAACTACCTCAAACACGTCACCGGGATGACCGTCTACGCCCGGGACCGCTGGGACACCCCGGCGAACGAGATCCGCCGGCTGGACGATGCGGAACTGGACGCCATCGAGCGGCGCTGCCAGGGCGCGTCCACCCAGCTGTACAAGCGGATCGCCGCGATGCCGAACCGGGACAAGATCGCCGCCGGGGTGCAGGTGTACTACACCGAGTTCATCGCCCCGTTCGCCCGGGCCGCCGGGCTGTGGGATCGGATGAAGACCGAGTTCGACTTTCACGAGTGGGACCCGGTGACCTCGCAGATGTACTACGACCTGGTGCGCGACCAGGCCGCCGTCCGGGAGTTCCCCCGGCTGGTGCTGTCCGGTGCCTTCCCCGCGGTACGGGACCCGATCTCCCCGGAGGAGGCGTTCCCCGCGCTGCACCTGCTCGCGGTGCGGGGCTGCCAACGTGAGCTGCCGGTCGACGCCGGGGAGCTGGGCACCGCCGGGTACGTCAGCTCGACCCCGTCCGGCTACCTGCTCACCGACACCGGCAGAGCGGTGCACGAGCGGCTGATCGACCAGGAGCGCAGGACCTACGAGATGGCGCGGCTGGAGCAGGCCTACGAGCGGTTCCGGGCGCAGAACGGGGCGTTGAAGGCGTTGGTGGCGAAGTGGCAGTCGCTGGGCGACGGCGACGACGGTGCCCGGGCCGAGCTGCTCGCCGAGCTCACCGACATCATCGGCCGAGTTCGGGTGGCGTTGCGCCGGACCAACGAGCAGCTGCTGCGCTTCGAGGGCTACCTGCCCCGACTGCGCAAGGCGCTGGCCCGCGCCGAACAGGGCGAGTACGAGTACGTGGCCGGCGCCGGGATCGACTCGGTGCACACGGTGTGGATGGAGCTGCACGAGGACTACCTGCTCACCCAGGGCATCAGCCGGGAGCAGGAGGGCAGCTACTGAGCCGCTCCCGCGCGTTGCGCCGGGACGCAACGGCCCACGCAACGACCCACGCAACGGCGACGCAACGGCGCCGAACATCCTGTTCACCGGTATCAGCCGGACGACGACGAGGAGCGTGACATGTTCGGGACCGAGCGGACGGAGCTGGCGGTGGCCCTGGAGGCCGACGGCGTCGAGGTGCGGGCCACCGAGGTCGGCGAGTTCACCATGGGTTGGTTCCAGCTGGCCAAGGGGGTGGACCTGGGCCCGGCACTGGTGGGGCTGCCCGGCGACCGGTGCCAGTGCCCGCACTGGGGGTACCTGCTCAAGGGCCGGTTGCGGATGCGCACCGCCGACGGTGACCAGGAGTACCACGCGGGCCAGGCGTTCTACTGGGCGCCCGGGCACGCGCCGGAAGCGCTCGAAGACTGCGAGTACGTCGACTTCTCGCCCAGCGAGGAGCTGGCGAAGGTGGTCGCACACATCCAGGGCGGCGGGTCGTGACCGCCGTGGGGCCCACCACCGGCCAACCCGTCGACTTCGGGCCCACCGGTCCGGTGAAGGCCAAGCACCGGGCCGTGTGGGCCTCCGGCGACTATCCCCGGATGGCCGCCGAGCTGGTCGCCGCGCTCGGTCCGGAGCTGGTGAAGGCCTGCGCGGTGCACGCGGGCCAGCGGGTACTGGACGTCGGGGCGGGGACCGGCAACGCCGCGTTGTCCGCCGCCGCCACCGGGGCGTCGGTGGTCGCCTCGGACCTCACCCCGGAGCTGCTCGCGGTGGGTCGGCGCCGGGCCGCCGAGGCCGGCCTGGAGCTGGAGTGGGTCGAGGCGGACGCCGAGGCGCTGCCGTTCGAGGCTGGGCAGTTCGACGTGGTGCTGTCCAGCATCGGCGCGATGTTCGCCCCGCGACACCAGGTCACCGCCGACGAGCTGGTCCGGGTCTGCCGGCCCGGCGGCACCATCGGCATGATCAACTGGACGCCGGAAGGATTCATCGGCCACCTGTTCCAGACGATGGGCCCGTACGCCCCGCCCCCGCCGCCGGGCGCCACGCCGCCGCCCCGGTGGGGCAGCGAGGAACACGTCCGGGAGCTGTTCGGCGATCGGGTGGTGGGCCTGGACCTGCGCCGCCAGGAGGTCGTGTTCGACGCCTGCCCGGACCCGGTCGAGTTCAGGGAGTACTGGAAGCACCACTACGGACCGACGATCGCCGTGTACGCCGCCAACGCCGACGACCCCGACCGGGTCGCCGCACTGGACGCAGCGTTCCTGGACCTCCTGCGGACCTGGCACCGTTCCGGCGGATACCCGGCGGAGTATCTGCTGCTCACCGCCCGGAAACGGTGACCCGGGCGGACGCCCGCACGCTCTAGCCCGAGCCCGCCCGTCCGACATACGCTGATCGGGTGGACGGGGTCGCGGTGCGCCTGGCCGGTTCGTTCGGTGTGCTGCGCGCCGGCCGGCCACCGGAGCGCCCCGTGGCCGGGAAGGTCCGCCGGCTGCTGGCGCTGCTCGCCGCCGAGCGGGACAGGTGGGTCCCGATGGAGCGGATCGTCGAGGAGCTCTGGGGGGTACACCCGCCACGGCGCCCGGCGGAGAACGTGGCGACCCTGGTCAGCCGGCTGCGCGCCACACTCGGCCGGCGCGTCGTCGAGGGCGGCCGGGACGGCTACCGGCTCGGTGCGGCGCCCGCCGTCCGGGTCGACCTGGACGAGGCGGCCCGGCTGGTGGCCGAGGCGACCGGGCGGCTGGCCGAGGGTGTGCCCTCGCTGGCCGAGACGGCGGGTACGGCGGCCCTGGAGCTGCTGGGCGGCTCGGGTGTGTTGGTCGGCGAGCCGGATGCGGACTGGGTGCGCCGGGCCCGCGCCGAGGGTGAGGCGCTGCTGCGACAGGCCCGGCACGCCACCGCCGCGGCGGCGTGCCGGGTGGGTGACCCGACGGCGGCCCGAGCGGTCGCCGAGGCCGCGATCGCGGACGACCGGCTCGACGAGGTGGCCTACCGGCTGCTGATGAGCGCGCACCAGCTGGCCGGGGAACCCGCCCGGGCGTTGGCCTGCTACCAGCGGTTACGCGCGGAGCTGGTCGCCGAGCTGGGTGCCGACCCTGATCCGCGCACCCGTGAGCTGCACCTGGCGATCCTGCGGGAGCACGCGCCGCCCGCCGACCCGGGCCCGCCGCCCGACCCGGGCCCGCCCGCCGACCCGGGCCTGCCCGCCGACGGACGCGGACCCACGCACCGGGAGCGGGTCGAACTGGTCGGCCGGGACGCCGAGCTGGCCCGGCTGGTCTCCTCCTGGTCCGCCGCCTGCGCCCACCGGCCGGGCCTGCTGCTGGTGGTCGGGGAAGGCGGGATCGGCAAGACCCGGTTGGCCACCGAGCTGACCGCCCAGGTGGCCGCGGCCGGTGCCACCGTGATCCACAGCCGCTGCTACGCGAGCGAGCGGTCGCTGTTCCTGCAGCCGTTGGTGGACGCCCTGGACGGCCCGCTCACCGCGATGCCGGCGGCCCGGCTGCGCGCGCTGGTCGGATCCCGGGCGGGTGCCCTGGTCCGGCTGCTGCCCCGGTTGGACGGGGTACTCGGCCACCCGGACACCGAGCACGGCACCCCGGAGTTCGAGCTGCGCCGCGGCTTCGACGCGGTCGTGCACGTGCTGCGCGGGCTGGCCGCCGAACGGCCGCTGCTGCTCGTGCTGGACGACCTGCACAACGCCGGGCTGGCCACCGTCGAGCTGCTGCACTACCTGGCCCGCCGGGCCGGCGCCGAGCGCCTGCTGGTGCTGGCCTGCGTCCGGGAGGAGGAGGGACAGCAGGCGTTGGCGGCGCTCGCTGAGGTCGCCACCCACCTCGACCTCGGACCGCTGCCCGCGGAAGCGGTGGCCCGGCTGGCCGCGCTCGCCGGCCAGCGCGAGCTCGCCGGCACCATCCTGAAGCGGACCCGGGGGCATGCCCTGTTCGTGGTAGAGACGCTGCGCGCACTGGCCGCCGGCGACCGCGGCGCCCCGGACTCCCTGCAGCAGGTGGTGCTGGCCAGGTTGGCGCGGGCCGGGCCGGCCACCGAGGAACTGCTGCGGGCCGGCGCGGTGCTCGGCGCCACGGTCGACCCGGCGATGGCCGGCGCCATGGTCGGGTTGCCGCCCTACCTGGCCGCTCAGCGATGCGCGGTGGCTGCGTCGGCTCGCCTGCTGGTGGTGGCCGGCCGCAGCTACGAGTTCGCCAACGATCTCGTGCAGGAGGTCCTGTACGCCACCACTCCCGAGCCGCTTCGGGTCGCCCACCACCGCAGGGCCGCCGAGCTGCTCGCCGGCGCGCCCGAGCTGGTCGCGGCGCATGCGGTCGCCGCCGAGGAGTGGTCGACGGCGTTCGAGGCGCTGCTCCAGGCCGCCGGTCAGGCCGCGCGCCGGTTCGCCACCGCCGACGCCGAGCAGTTGGCCGGCCGGGCGGTCGCGGTGGCGGAACGCATCGGCGACCGCACGAGCCTCGCCCGCGCGCACCTGGCCAGAGGCGGGTACCGGACCGTGGTGTCAGACTTCCGGCCCGGCTTCGACGACCACCGCGCCGCGCTGACCGCCGCCCGGGCGGCGGGCGACCGCCGGCTGGAGATGCGCGCGTTGCGCGAGCTCGGCGGGCACACCGGGATCGCGGTATCGCTGAGCGAGGCCACCGCCGGCCTCTCCGACGGGTTGCGGATCGCCGAGGAGCTGGGCGACCACGGCATGCAGGCCCGGTTCCTGGCCTGGCTGGCGGTGCTGTCGTCCAACCGGTTGCGCTTCGCCGACTCGTTGGACCACGCGCGGATGGGGGTGGCCGCCGCCCGAAGATCCGGTGACGAGCACGCGTTGGCCGCTGGTCTCGACGGGCTGAAGAACGCCCATGCCTACCTCGGCGACCTGGTGCCGCTGCGGTCGGTGCTCGACGAGCTGGTCCCGTTGCTGCACCGGCTCGGTAACCTGGAGCTGCTGCAGTGGGCGGTGTTCGAGTCCTCCTTTCCGGCGATCGGCTCGGCGGACTGGGACACCGCCGAGCGCCGCATCGCCGAGGCAGTGGCGATCAGTGAACGCGGCGGGTACGACCTGCACGGAGCCTGGTTCACCGGCCATCTGGGTTGGGTCGCACGGTTGCGTGGCCGCCACCGCGCCGCCGTCGAGCACGGCCGCCGCGCCGTCGAGGCCACCCGCCGCACACCGCACCGCTGGTTCGCCACCTGCGGCGACTCGCAGCTGGCGGTGACGCTGCTGGAGCTGGGCGAACGCGACGAGGCCCGCGCGCTGCTGACCGTCGCCCGGGACCGGGCCGAGCGGGACGGCGCGGAGGCCTATCTGCTGCGCTGCCTGGCCCCGCTGGCCGAGGTGACCGGTTCGGCGGCGGTACTCGAGGACGCCGACACGCTGCTGGCCCGGGTACATGCACCCGAGGGGTCGGCGTGGCTGCTGGGCACCGACGCCTACCTGGCGGTCGCCCGCAGCTGGTTGAACCGGGGCGAACCGGATCGGGCCCGGGCCGTGCTCCACCCGCTGCTGGCCGCCGCCGAGCGCCAGGGCTGGGTGCCCGCGCAGGCGGCGGGCGGCCTGGTGGACGGCGCGGCCGCCGCCGCGCTGGGCCAGCACGACCTGGCACGGGACCTGCTGTGCCGGGCCGGACAACTGGCCACCCGGCACGGCATGCCGACCGTGGCGCGGTCCGCCGCGCGGGCGCTGGGATCTGACGTCGTGCGGCGAAGAGCGTAGTGCGGGACGGAGGCGAGCGGATGCGAGCACGGTTACCCGACCGGGAGGGCACGGTCGAGCGCAACGGCGTACGCGTCGGTTTCGAGGTGTACGGCATTGACAACCACGGCAGTCACGACCACGGCGGTGACGCCCACGGCGGTGACGACCACGGCGGTGACAACCCGACGGTCCTGTTGCTGACGTCCTGGGCGATCGTGCACGCCCGCCAGTGGAAGGCCCAGGTCCCTTACCTGTCGCGGCACTTCCGGGTGGTCACCGTGGAGGGCCGGGGCAACGGGCGGGCGGACCGGCCAGCGAACCCGGAGGCGTACGCCGACGCCGAGTACGTCCTGGACGCGGTCGCGGTCCTCGACGAGCTCGGCGTCGAGCGGGCCGCCGTTGTCGGGCTCTCGGTGGGTGGCCGGCACGCGCTGCAGCTCGCGGCCTGGCACCCGGACCGGGTCTCGGGGGTGGTCACGATCGGCACCGCGCTGCCCTGGCCACTCCCGGAAGGCTTCACCGAACCCAGAGCGAGCTACCAGGGCTGGGAGAAGGCCAACCAGCACTACTGGCTGGCGGACTACCGGGGCTGGGTGGAGTTCTTCATGTCCGAGGCGTTCACCGAGCCGCATTCCACGAAGCAGTGGGAGGACGGCGTCGGGTGGGGGCTGGAGACCGATGCCGAGACGCTGCTGCTGACCGGACCGGGGCTGGGCGAGCCCACTGCGGCCACCGCCGAGTCGGTCTGCCGCCAGGTGCGCTGTCCGGTGCTGGTGGTGCACGGTGACCAGGACGGGATCGTGCCCTACGAGACCGGGGTGTGGGTGGCCGAGTGGACCGGGGGGCGGTTGGTCACCATCCGGGGCGGCGGGCACGCGCCGCCCATGCGCGACCCGGTGCGGGCCAACCTGCTGATCCGCGAGTTCGTCGAGGGGCTGGGCCCGGTCCGGGCGCCGGCCGCCCGGGAGCAGTCCTGGACCCGGCCGCTGGACCGGCCCCGGCGGGTGCTGTTCGTGTCCTCGCCGATCGGGCTCGGGCACGTTCGGCGGGACCTGGCGATCGCCGACGAACTGCGCGCGCTGCACCCCGGGCTGCGCGTGGAGTGGTTGACCCAGGACCCCGCCACCCGCGTGCTCGCCGAGCGCGGCGAGCTGGTGCACCCGGCTTCTTCGCTGCTGGCCAGCGAGAGCGGCCACTTCGAGTCCGAGGCCGGTGAGCACGACCTGCACGCCTTCCAGGCGCTGCGCCGGATGGACGAGATCATGGTCGCCAACTTCCACGTCTTCCACGACCTGGTGACCGAGGAGGCGTACGACCTCTGGGTGGCCGACGAGGGGTGGGACGTCGACCACTTCCTGTTCGACAACCCGGAGCTCAAGCGAACCTCGTACGCATGGCTGACCGACTTCGTGGGCATGTTGCCGCTGCCCGACGGCGGTGTCGAGGAGGCCGCGCTCACCGCCGACGTGAACGCCGAGCGGGTCGAGCGGATGCGGCGCCACCCCCGGCTGCGGGACCGCTCCGTCTTCGTCGGCAACCCGGGTGACCTGGTGACCGAGCCGCTGGGGCCGGGCCTGCCGACGGTGCGGGAGTGGGCGCTGGAGCGCTACGACTTCGCCGGCTACGTCACCGGGTTCGCACCGCCGGCCGACCGGGACGAGCTTCGGGCCCAGCTGGGCTACCGCCCGGACGAGCGGGTGTGCCTGGTCACCGTCGGCGGCTCGGCTGTGGGCACGCACCTGCTGCGGCGGGTCGCCGAGGCCTACCCGCACGCCGAGAAGCTGATCCCCGGGCTGCGCATGGTCGCGGTGACCGGCCCACGGATCGACCCGGCGTCGGTACCGGTCCCGGACGGCGTGCAGGTGCACGGCTACGTACCGGACCTCTACCGGCACCTGGCGGCCTGCGACGTGGCCGTGGCGCAGGGCGGGCTGACCACCACGATGGAGCTGGTCGCGGCCCGCCGGCCGTTCCTGTACTTCCCGCTGGCCCATCACTTCGAGCAGCAGGTGCATGTCCCGAGGAGGCTGGAGCAGTACCGGGCCGGGCGACGGATGGACTACGCCGCTACCGATCCGGAGTCTCTCGCGTCGGTGCTCGCCCAGGAGATCGACCGGCCGGTGGACTACCCGCCGGTGGAGACCGACGGCGCGGCGCGCGCGGCCGCGTTCCTGGCCGGGCTGATCTGACCTGATCGGCGGTCCCTCCCTGGGTGATTAGGGGTTCGGGACGCGAGCAGGTTGGGGGGATCGGGGGATAACGGCGGCCGGCGGAAGCGCGATGAACGGGTATCTCGCCGATACGCCAACCCGGCCCGCGGCGACCGCCCCCGAGGAGAGGCCGCCATGACCGACACCGGCGCATCGAAGCTCAGCACCTTCTGCACCTCGCTCGCCGTGGTCGGCGTGCTGCTGAGCCTGGCGTTCAACTCCGGCGGCGCGGCCGACCCCGCCTCGACCGCCTCCGCCGTCCCGCCGATCACGGTCGCGCAGGTCCAGGGCTGAGCGGAACGCGGCGCGGCGCCGGCCCCGGCGCGCACCGGTCGCGGCGCGGCACCGGTCGCCCGGTCGCGGCACCGGTCGCCCGGTCGCTGCCCCGGTCGCCCGGTCGCTGCCCCGGTCGCTGCCCCGGTCGCCCGGTTGCGGCGCGGCCCGGATCGCAGCCGGCCGGGGACGACCGTCCTGTCTCCTCCGCGACCTTCACCGGTGATGTGCCGATTTCGGCACATCACTTTCCCGTGCCCCGGCGGAGAGCGGCCGCGTTAATGTCGTGGTGATGCGCAACGGGAACGACCCGGGCAATGCCGCGGTGAGCAGCCCGGCTGCCGCCGACGACCCGGTGACCGAGGACTGGCTGGCCGCCGAGACCACCCGGCTGCTGCGGTTCGCCGAGGGCGCGCGGGATCCCGCCGGCGGGTTCGGGCGTCAGCGGCTGGGCGGCGGCCTGGTGCCTGGCGGGCCGGTCGAGCTGTGGGTGACCGGCCGGATGACGCACGTGTTCGCGCTCGGTGAGCTGCTCGCCCACCCCGGCTCGGCGGCGCTGGTGCAGCACGGACTGGCCGCGCTGGCCCCCGGCGGGCGGCTGCGCGATGACCGGTACGGCGGCTGGTACGCCGCGACCAGCCCCACCAAGACAGATCACCGCAAGCCGTTCTACCAGCACTGTTTCGTGGTGCTGGCCGCCGCGAGCGCGGTGCTCGCCGGTCACCCGAGCGCCCGCGAGGTGCTCGCCGACGCGTTGGACGTCGTCGAACGCCGGTTCTGGGACGACGCGACGGGGCTGCCCCGGGAGAGCTGGGACCGGGCCTGGACCCAGACCGAGGCCTACCGCGGCGCGAACGCCACCATGCACGGCGTGGAGGCCTTCCTCGCCGCGCACGACGCCGGGGCCGGCCGACGCTGGCTGGACCGCGCGCTGCGGATGACCGAGCGGCTGGTGCACGGGTTCGCCCGCAGCGGCGTGCCGGCCGGCCCCGGGATCGCCCCTGAGACCGGCCCCGCCATCGACGCTCAGACCGACCCTGCGACCGAGCCTGAGATCGACCCCGCGATCGACACTGCGTGGCGCCTGCCCGAGCACTTCGACCCCGACTGGCACCCGCTGCCGGCGCACAACCACGACCGCCCCGCCGACCCGTTCCGGCCGTACGGCGCCACGGTCGGGCACGGCCTGGAGTGGAGCCGGCTGTGCCTGCACCTGCGGGCCGCGCTGGGCGAACGGGCGCCGGGCTGGTTGCTGGACGACGCGCGGGCGCTGTTCGCCCGGGCGGCGGCCGACGGGTGGGCGGTGGACGGCGCGGACGGGTTCGTCTACACCACCGACTGGGACGGCACGCCCGTGGTCCGCGAGCGGATGTCCTGGGTGGCCGCCGAGGCGGTGGCCGCCGCCGGCGTGCTGTACCGGGTCACCGGCGAGCAGGGTTACCGGGCCCGGGAGCGGCTCTGGTGGCAGTACATCCGCGGGCGGGTGGTCGACCCCGGTGGCGCCTGGCACCCCGAGCTCGGACCGGACGGGCAACCGTCGGGCACGGTCTGGGCGGACCAGCCCGAGGTCTACCACGCGGTGCAGGCCACCCTGCTGCCCCGGCTGCCGCTGCGCGGGTCGGTCGCCGCCGCGCTGCGCGAGGCCGTGCGCGACGTAGGGTGAACGGGTGCAGCAACCTCGCCTGGTCGCCTCGGACGTCGACGGCACGTTGCTCGGCGACGACGACGAGCGGCCCAGCGGGCGCACCAAGGTCACCGTCGACCGGGTGCTCGACGCCGGCGTCCCGTTCGTGCTGGTCACCGGTCGCCCGCCGCGCTGGGTGCCGAGGGTGGCGCGGCACGTCCCGGGCATCCGGTGGGCGATCTGCGCCAACGGCGCGGTGCGGTACGACATCCACGCCGACCGGGTGTGCAGCGCCGCCACGCTGGGCCCGGAGGGGCTGCTCGAACTGGAGGATGCCTGCGCACGGGCCCTGCCCAACGCCTGGCTGGGCGTCGAGCGGGTCGGTGCCAGCGCGTTCGAGGACGCCGACCGGCAGTTCCTCTGCGAGGACGACTACCGGCACGCCTGGGCCGGACCGGACCACATCTCGGTGCCCCGGTCCGCGCTGTTCGAGCGGCCGGCCATCAAGCTGCTGGCCCGCGATCCCGGGATGTCCTCCGACGCCATGGTCGCGGCGCTCGCCCCGCATGTCGGGGACAACATCGAGTTGACCTTCTCCAGCAACAACGGGCTGGTGGAGGCCGCGCCGCACGGGGTGAGCAAGGCCAGCGGGCTGGCCGCGTTGGCCGCCGACCAAGGCGTCGAACAGGCGGACGTGATCGCGTTCGGTGACATGCCCAACGACCTGGCGATGCTGCGTTGGGCCGGGCACGGGGTGGCCATGGGTAACGCGCACCCCACGGTGCTGGCGGCCGCCGACGAGGTGACCGCGCCGAACACCGAGGACGGCGTGGCCCTGGTGCTCGAGCGCTGGTTCTAGCCGACGCCGGCCCTCGTCAACTTCGACGAACCGGTCCCGGCCGGCTCGGATCGTCCGGTCACCTCCGCGTAGCATCTGGCGCCTATGCTTCTCGACACTCCCACCCGCCCCGGCCCACGTCGCGGCTCGGACCCTTCGCGAGCGGCCGAGACCGCCGCGCTCGGTGCGATGCAGCGACGGTTGGACCGGCCCCGTCTCGTCCGCGTCGCCCGGGGCATGTCGCACTTCGGCGACCACGCCGGCGGCTGGTTGGCGCTCGGCGCGCTCGGCGCGGCGTGCGACCGTGCCCGGCGGGACGAGTGGCTGCGCGCCTGCGCCGCGGTGGCGTTCGCGCACGGCGTCTCGATCGGGGTGAAGCGGGTGATCCGCCGCCCCCGCCCGGACGACCCGTCGGTGCGGGTCCTGGTCAGCACGCCCGGCCGGTTGAGCTTCCCGTCCTCGCACGCCTGCTCCACCACCGCCGCTGCGCTGGCCTACGGCGCGCTGCTGGACTCCCACCCGACGCGCGGCGCACGCCGCCTCGGCACGGTGCTGGTGCCGCCGATGCTGCTGTCGCGGCTGGTGCTCGGGGTGCACTTCCCGTCCGACGTGCTGGCCGGGTCCGCGCTGGGCGCCGCCGTCGCCGCGCTGGCCGCCCGACGCGGTCGTACCGGCCGGGTCGCGCGGCCGGGCCGCGCCGAACCCTCCCGAACGGATCGACGATGACCAGCATCGACCCGGGCACCGACTCCAGTGCCCCGCCGACCGTGGCGCCCCGTACCCCGGTGAGCGTGGCCGGCGGGCTGGTCCGGGCGGTCCGCCCGCGCCAATGGGTGAAGAACGTGCTGGTCCTGGCCGCGCCGCTGGCCAGCGCCAACCTCACCGAGCTGGCCGTGCTGGGCAAGATCGGCCTGGCGTTCGTCGCGTTCTGCCTGGCCGCGTCCGGGGTATACCTGATCAACGACTCGGTGGACGCCGCCGAGGACCGGGCGCACCCGGTGAAGCGCAACCGGCCGATCGCCGCCGGGGTGGTGCCGGTCGCGGTCGCGGTGACCCTGGCCGTCGTGCTGTTCCTCGCCGCGCTCGGGGTGGCCGCGCTGGCCTCGATACCGATGCTGATCGTGATCGCGGTGTACGTCGCGGTCCAGCTCGGCTACTGCTTCGGGTTGAAGCACCAGCCGGTGATCGACATCTGCATCGTGGCGTCCGGATTCCTGATCCGGGCGGTCGCCGGCGGTGCGGCCACCGGCATCCCGCTGTCCCAGTGGTTCCTGCTGTGCGCCGGTTTCGGCTCGCTGTTCATGGTCGCCGGCAAGCGCTACGCCGAGTTCGTGCTCGCCGAGCGCACCGGGGCCAAGATCCGCCGCTCGCTGGAGAACTACTCGGCGTCCTACCTCCGGTTCGTCTGGACGCTGTCGGCCACCGTGCTGATCACCACCTACGGGCTGTGGGCGTTCGAGATCCGTACCGCGCACGAGAACTCGGTCTGGTCGGTCATCTCGATCGTGCCGTTCGTGGTGGCGGTGCTGCGCTACGCGGTGGACGTCGACGGCGGCAACGGCGGCGAGCCGGAGGAGATCGCGCTCGGCGACCGGGCGCTGCAGGTGCTCGCCGCGCTGTGGCTGGTCCTGCTGGTCATCGCGGTCTACGCCTGAGCCGGCTACGCCTGAACCGGCTATGTCTGAGCTGGCTAGGTCTGAGTGGGCGCCGCGTCGCGCTCGACCAGCGAAGCGCGTAGCTCGCGGACCATCAATCCGGTGACAACCGCGGGGGCCACCGCCTGCGCGGTGACCGCCGCCGCGAGCGGGATCCCGGGCAGCGCCAGCAGCAGCACGAACACCGCCGCGCCGATCCCCCAGGCGAAGGTCGCCGCCCGGTTGCGGCCCAGCGCGACCAGCGCCGGTTGCACCATCTGGGCGGTCATCATGCCGAGGGTACCGACCCCCAGCAGCCCTGCGACCAGCCACGACAGCCGGACCGGGGCGTCGAAGAACAGCTGTGCCGCCCAGGGGCCGGCCACCGCGGCGAGCAGCACCCCCGGCACGCCGACCGCCAGCACCCCGCGCACCGCGGCCCGGACCTGGGTCGCCAACTCCCCCAGCGCGGCTTGTTCGGCGGCGGCGGCCAACCGGGGCAGCAGTATCGCCTGCACCGGGGCGACCAGCAGTACCGGAATCCGGGCCAGCACGAACAGCGAGACGAAGCTGGCGGCCAGCGCGGCCTGCCCGGGATCGCCGGCCAGCCGCGAGGTGAGCACCACCGGCCCCAGGTTGGCCACCACCAGGGTCAGCCCGGACGCGCCGGCCAGCAGCCCGACCTGGCCGGCCATCCGAGCCGGGGGATGCGGCGGCCCGGGGATCGCGGCCAGGTCGCCGTCACGCGGGCCGGCCAGGGTCAGCACGGCGCTGACCACCAGGCCGAACCCGAAGACCAGCCCGTACCAGCCGGCGTCGGTGACCCCCGCCAAGACCAACCCGACGCAGGCGCCCGCGCGGGCCACCCCCTCCAGGCCCATCCCGGCGGCGTACCAGCCGTACCGGCGCTGGCCGGCGTGCGCCCCGCGCAGCAGGTAGCCGGCCGCCGCGCCCCACACCGCGAGCACCGCCGCGCCGAGCAGTACCCAGGAGCCGCCGAACACCCTCGGTACCAGCACCGGGGAGAGCGCGAGCACACCCAGGGTGGTCAGACCGGCCAGCCCGGCGCTCACCGCCGCGCCCGAGCGCAGCACCGGCGTCCAGCCCATCCCGGCGGCGATCCGTCCGGACACCTCGCGGTTGGTCTGCTGCTCCACGGCGACGAAGACGCCCGGCCCGACGACCGACACCAGCAGGTAGAGCGACCCCACGGCGGCGAAGTCGGCCGGCGCGAGCACATGCCCGGCCAGCGCCAGCACCGCGTAGGCGGACAGCGCGATCAGCGCCAGGCCGACGCCGACCGGCCCGAACCCGCCGGTGCCGGGCAGCTTCTTCCGCTGGTTCACCGCGCCGGGTCAGCCACAGCCGTACACCGCGCGCACATAGATCTCCGAGCGGGCGGACCCGATCGTCCCGGCACCCATCCGGTTCATCATGTACGCCACGGTCATCCGCCGGTCGAGGTCCATCACGATCATCGAACCACCCCAGCCGCCCCAGAAGCAGACCCGCCCCTCCGGGATGTACGGCAGGCTGTCCAGCCGGGGAAGCGCGAACCCGATGCCCCAGCGCAGCGGTTGCCCGAGCACCAGGTCGACGCCGTTCGCCTGCTCCTCGAAGATCAGGTCGATGGTCTTCGGCGAAAGCAGCCGCACGCCGTCCACCTCGCCGTCCAGCGCGATCGCCGAGAGCAGCCGGGCCACCGAGCGGGCGTTGCCGTGCCCGTTCGCGCCGCCGATGTCCGCGCCGCGCCAGCCCGCGGAGTTGGCCACCGTCGCGTCCGGGGCCGGGCCGGTCAGGGTCTTGACCATCGGGCCGGCCGGGTCCAGCGCGGCCAGGTCGAACGGCAGCGGCGGCGGCGCCACCACGTCGGCGATCCGGGAACGGTCCTGCTCCCGGGCGCCGATCTGGAAGTCCGCGCCCAGCGGCCCGGCGATCTCCTCGGCAACGAACTGGCGCAGCGTCTTGCCGGTGACCCGGCGGATCACCTCGCCGAGCAGGTGGCCCATGCTCAGCGCGTGGTAGCCCGAGGCGCTGCCCGGCTCCCACCACGGCGCCTGCGCGGCCAGCCGGGCGCAGGAGGTGTCCCAGTCGTAGATGTCCTCGACGGTGACCGGCTGCTCCCACCCGGAGACCCCGGAGGTGTGCGCGAGCAGGTGCCGGACCAGGACGCCCTGCTTGCCCCCCGCGGCGAACTCCGGCCAGTACTCGGCGACCGGGGCGTGCACGTCGATCAGGCCGCGGTCGACCAGCATCAGGGTGGCCAGGCTGGTGACCGTCTTGGTGGAGGACCAGACGTTGGTGATGGTGTCGTGCTGCCAGGGCAGTGTCCGGCCGGGGTCGCGGTGCCCGCCCCAGACGTCCAGCGCCGGTTCACCGTCGAGGTCGACGTAGACCGAGGCGCCGAGTTCCTCGCCCAGCGCCAACTGCTCGCGCAGCGCCTCGCGCACCGGCTCGAACTGCTCGGTGCAGCTTCCGTGCACCTCGGGTGCGCCCACCGCCCGCCTCCTCGCCGTGCCCGACCCGCTGGGGTCGGGCGAATCATAGGAGCGCACGACCGCTCGCCGATCAGGGGATCGGTCCGGCCGTGCACTCCGCCGCCGAGGTACCCGTTGCCGCCGCGGTCTGCACACACCGCTCCAGATCGTTCAGCGTGCGGGTGGGGCTGGGATGGAACTCGGCCCAGCCGTTGGACCGGCGCTGGTCGGTGCTGACCCGGTAGGCGTCCCGGGCCAGCGGCGTGTCCAGCACCAGCACCTCCAGCCGCCGCTCGGCGGGCACGTCGCGGACCCGTGCGGTCAGCTGCAGCACCGACCGCGAGCGCAGCACCTGCCCGTGGATGCCGCCGCGGAAGGCCTGCCAGGTGGCGTCCCGGGTACCGGCGAACGGGGAGCCGGCCCACAGCACCGCCGCGACCGGCGCCTCGGTGATCCCGTCCCGGATCACCGGCTGGCGCAGGCACGGGTACTGGAACGCGATCTGCCAGCCCAGGGCCACCGGGCCGGCCGGCAGCCGGGTGTCCAGCAGCTCGCGCAACGGGACCAGCTGCTGCACCGCGGGCGCGCCGAAGGCCAACCAGCCACCGGGTCCGGCACTGTTGTCCACCGCGTGCAGCCGCACCAGCTCGGCCTCGGCCGGTGGGTCCAGCGTGACGCTGCGCCAGCGCGGCTCACGGCCGCCGTCGTCCAGCGCGACAGTGGTCAGCCCGGGCTGCTCGGCGACCCGGCCGGGACGGGCCGGGCGGTCGGTGTCGCGTTCGTAGGGGTCGGCGCCCGGGGCGTCCACGTCGAGGTACTCCGCGCGCAGCGAGTTGCCCTCACCGGGCGAGCCGGCCACCAGCACGGCTACCTCCTGGTCGGGCTCCAGGCCGGCGGGTAGCCCGAACCAGGGACTGCGCATCTCGGCCACGTTGCGGTCCGGGGTCCGGCCGTCGACCGGCAGCAGGCTGCCCCAGATGGTGGTGGCCGCGCCGGTACCCAGCGGGACCGGGGGCTGGTTGCCGAGGTAGTAGCCCCCGGCGCGCTCGAACCCGCTCGACTCGTCGGCGTCCTGGTCGGCCTGGCCGGTCACGCCGGCCGTCGCGGCGTCCTCGTCGGCCTGGCCGGTCTCGCCCGCCGGCGCGGCGCCCGCCGGCGCGGCGCCTGCTGTCCCGGGGCCCGTCGGCGCGGCGCCCGCCGGCCCGGAGCCCGCCTGCCCGGAGCCCGCCGGCCCGGAGCCCGCCGTCGCCGAGCCCGCCGGCCCGGAGCCCGCCGTCGCCGAGCCGGTCCCGTCGATCTCCGGCAACTCGATCGCCGCGTACGGATCGAACACGCTCACCGCGTCCGCCGCGGTGCACCGGCTGGCGGCCGGGTCGGTCGAGTCGGCGGCCCACAGTGACCAGGAGTCGGCGGTGTTGCGCGCGGCCAGGGTGAACGAGCCGAGCAGGTAGGCGATGTTCAGCGCCAGACCGGCGACCACGAACAGCGCCAGCCCGCGCAGCACCGCCGACCCGCGCCGGTCCCCGCGCTCCGCCTCGGCACGCGGCAGCAGCGTCCACACCCAGCCCAACGCGACGCACCCGCCGAGCACGATCAGCCAGCTCGCCGGGGAGCTGAAAACGAACGGTCCGCTGTCCGGAGCGCTGTTCGGATCCGGGAAGCCGTACATCCAGGCGTACGGCCAGGAGTTGTGGCCCCGGCCGGCCAGCAGGAACGCGATCAGCATCGACCCGGCGGCCCCGGCGAGCACCGCGACCGGCATCCGGTCGCCACCCAGCGCGCGGCGCCCCAGCGGCACCAACGCCACCAGCAACAGGGTGAGGAACGCCGGCCCGACGCCGGCCAGGGCACCGAAGTGGTGGGTCCACTTGGACGGGGTGAGCCACAGCAACAGGAAACCGGCGATCAACGACCAGCCGGCCAGCCGGGTGGGCAGCGGCAGCGGCTCGCCGCGGGCGCGCCCGGCGGCGGCGAGCACCAGAAACCAGATCACCCCGGCCACCGTGACCAGCACCGCGGCCCGCTTGGCGTAGTTGCCCATCGGGATGTCGCTGAGCAGGAAGAACCAGCGCAGGTACTCGGTGTACCAGTACTCCCGGTGCTGCATGTCCAGGAAGATCTGCTGGGCCCGCACGAAGTCGCGCAACGACCCGTCGGCGAACCCGGCCAGCGCCGCGGTGGTCCCCCCGGACAGCACGGCCAGCGCGCGGGCCGCCGTGCGCTCCCAGTCGGTTCGTTCCCGACCCGGACCGGTCGCACCGGCCGCACCGGCCGCACCGGCGGCACCGGCCGCACCGGCCAGGCCGGCCACCCCGCCGGCAGCGCCTGCGCCGGCCACCCCGCCAACCCCGCCCACCCCGGCCGGCACTGTGCCCCACCGCGGCACCCGGACCAGCGCCCACAGCCCGCCCGCGCCGGCCAGTAGCGGCGCCAGACCGACGAAACCGGTGGTGTGGGTGGCCAGCGCGAGCCCGGCCGCCGCACACGCCGCCCACGCCGCGAGCAGGCGCTGGCGGCGGATCGCCACCCACACCGCGAGCAGCCCGGCCACCGTGAGCAGGGCCACCGCGCCCTCCGGGCGCACGCCCATGTTCTGCGGCAGCCACCAGGCCAGGAAGGTCACCGCCGCCACCCCCGGGGCCAACATCCGCACCAGCGGACCGGCGGCCGGGTCGCCGGGGCCTCGGTGGCGCAGCGCGGCCGACACCAGCGTGCGCAACACGAGCCAGGTGAGCAGCCCGGCGGTCAGCGCGAGCACCCGCTGGGCCACCGGCGCGGTACCGGCCACCGTCTGCCACCAGGCGAGCAGCTGGTAGAACCAGGTGATCGGGGTGAAGCTCTGGTCGTAGAGCTGGTAGTAGTTGCCGACGAAACCTGACTCCCTGGAGTTGGCCGCCATCGCCGCGTAGTAGCCGTCGTCGTCGGTGCTCGGGGCCAGCAGCAACCAGCCGAGCATCGCCAGCAGCACCCCAGCGTCCGCCGGGTGCGGCCGGGGCAGCCGGCGCTGCCCGGGCACCCGGGAGACCGCGCGGTCCAGCCACGCCAGCGCCAGGGCCACCGCGAGCAGCGCGAGCACCAGCAACGTGGTGAGCACCGACTTGAAGCCGGTCGGGGTGGTGGCGAATTCGTCGTCCAACCGCAAGGTGACCGCGAGGTCGGCGTCGGTCGCGTCCGGCAGCGACGCCACCGAGGTGACCAGCAGGTCCACGTCGGGCATGACACCGGCCGGGCCCCGACCCAGCTCCATCCCGTCGCGCTCCAGGACCAGCCCGCTGACCGCGTCGCCGCGCACCCGGTACTGGCAGTCGCCGTCCGGCAGCGGCTCGCGGACCAGGCGGGTGCCGACCGCCTCCACGGTGAGCTCGCCGCGCTGCATCCTCGCGATCAGACCCAGGTGGGCGACCTCGGGCAGGATCGGGTTGACCGTGCTGACCACGGTGGCCCGGAAGTCGGTCTGCGCCGCGGCGCGGGCGGTCCGGCAGCTGAACCGGACGTCTACCTCGACCGGGCGGTACGCGGTGACGGTGAGCAGCGTCGAGTCCGGCCGGCTCGGGTCGGTCGGCCAGCGCACGGTCGGTTCGTTGACCAGCACCGGAGCCAGCGGCAGCAGTACGGCGAGCACGACGGCCAGCAGCGCGAAGGCCCCCGCGCCGCGCACCAGCGCTCGTGACGGCCGGCCACCGACCTTCAAGGACATTCACCAAAAATGCCAGTGGCCCGGCCGGTGCGTCACGGCGGGCCTCGCCGGAGCCGATACCGTAGGGCCGCATGAGCACCTCGCCGACCCAGTGCGGTCCAGCGCCCGCCGACGGAGCGGAACTGGGTGCGGTCGGCGAACGGTGGACCGAGCTAGGGCGGCGGGACCCGATGTGGGCGGCGCTGACCCTGCCCGGCAAGGCCACCGCTGGCGCCCGGCCGCGGTGGCAGCGGCGGGCCCGGGGTGCGGGCACCGGGTGGACACCGGCGGAGTTCCTGGCCACCGGCCGGGTGGAGATCGACGCGATGCTGGCCCGGCTCGGTGAGCTGGGGGTGGCGCCGCGGCGGGGCACCGCGCTGGACTTCGGCTGCGGTCCCGGCCGGCTCAGCGCCGCGCTGGCCGCCGCCGGGTTCGAGCGGGTCCTCGGGGTGGACATCTCGCCGTCCATGCTGGACACCGCCCGCCGCCTGGTCGGCGGAGAGCCCGAGCTGGCCGCCCGCTGCGAGTTCCGGCACAACACCGGGGCCACGCTGGCCGGGGTGGCCGACGGCTCGGTCGACCTGGTCTACACCTGCCGGGTGCTGCAGCACATGCCGCCGAAGTTGGCGCTGGGCTATCTCCGGGAGTTCCTGCGGGTGACCACGCCGGGCGGGCTGGTGGTGTTCCAGCTGCCCGCCGAGCCGGCCGGCGGGCTGGTGGGCGGCCTGCTCCGGCGGCTGCCCGCACCGGTCCTCAACCGGTTGCGCAAGGGCATGCAGATGCACGGCACCCCGCCGACCACGGTCACCGCACTGGTCGCGGCGGCCGGCGGGCGCACGGTGGCCATCGAACCGGACACCAGCGCGGGACCGCGCTGGCGCAGCTACCTGTACGTCACCGAGGCGAGCCTCGCAGACAACACCGAGGCGAGCCTCGCAGACGACACCGAGGCAGGCCCGCCGGTCACGGCCAGGACACGATCCTCGGTCAACCCGGCCCATGCCGTCCGGGCCGGAGTGACCCCGGCATAATCCGGGTACCCGGCCATTCACCCGACCGCAAAGCACCACGTCCGACCGACAGCCGCCCAGATCGACGGAGGTCCAGCTCTGACTGCGATCACCGTTGCGCGGACCCGGTCGTTGAGCCTTGTCGGCCTGGGCATCCTGGCCTCCGGGCTGCTCGTGAACGTCTACCTGGCACTGGTCGCCCGGGATCTGCCGGCCGCCGAGTACGCCCACTTCGGTGCGTTCTGGTCGGTGGCCCTGGTGGTCGGGTTCGGGGTGTTCCTGCCGATCGAGCAGGAGACCGCGCGGCTGCAGCAGACCCCCGGTCGGCCCGGTCGGACGCTGCGTTCAGCGATGCTCACCGCGCTGGGCATGGCGGTGCTGCAGCTGGGGGCGCTGGCGCTGGCCGCGCCGCTGCTGCTCAAGGCGTTCGGTGGAAGCACCGGCACGTTGCTCGCGCTCGGCGTGCTGTGCCTGGTCTCGGCCGGGCAGTTCGTGGTCCGCGGCGCGCTGATCGGGCTGGACCGGATGTGCCACCACGCCGCGCTGACCCTGTTCGACGCGGTGCTGCGGGTGTCGCTGGCGCTCACCGTGTCGCTGACGGTCGCCGAGCCGGACAGCGCCGAGTTCGCCTGGACCCTCACCGCCGCGATCGCCATCGCCCACGCGCCGACACTGGTCGCCCTGCTGCGCCGTCGGGTGCGGCCCGGCCAGGTGCCGCCGTTGGGCCCAGGAGTGGTGACGCCCGCGCGGGTGGCCGGCGCGGTGGCGCCGCTGCTGCTCGGTTCGCTGTGCGCGCAGCTGCTGCTCAACGGACCACCGGTGCTGGTACCGGCGCTGGCGTCCACTCCGGAGCAGGCCACCTTGGCCGGCCAGTTCGTCGCCGCGTTCACCCTCACCCGAATCCCACTGTTCCTGGTGGTACCGCTGCAGACCGCGCTGCTGCCCACGCTGACCGGGATGCTGCACGCCGGCGAGCTGGGCGCGCTGCGCCGGGTGATGGCTCGGCTCGGCGCGGCGGTGCTGGTGCTGGGCCTGGTGGCGGTCGCGCTCGGGCTGACCGCCGGGCCGTCGCTGGTCGCGCTGATCTTCGGCGAGGACTACGTGCTCGGCGGCGGTCACATGGCGTTGCTTGCGCTCGGGGTGGCCGTCTACGTCGGGCTGGTGATCGTCACCCAGGTACTGGTGGCCGCGGCCCGGCACCGCGACGTCGCCTGGAGCTGGCTGTCCGGGGTGCTGGCCGGGGCCCTGGTCGCGGCCGTGGTGCCCGACCTGCTGCTGCGCGCGGAGCTGGGATTTCTCGCCGGGTCGTTGATGGCCTGGCTGGTGAGCGCCTCGCTGGTGCTCACCCGTCGACCGACACCGGAGTTGCTGGGTGCCCGCTGATTCCCCGGTCCGGCCCGATCTCGTGATCGCGCTGACCTACTACGACCCGTACGTCTCCGGGCTGACCAACATGGCCCGGGACATCGCCGAGGGCCTGGCCGCCCGGGGCCGAGCGGTCACCGTGGTGACCTCCCGGTTCGAGCGGTCGCTGCCCGGCGAGGAGACCATCGGCGGGGTCCGGGTGCTACGCGCGCCGGTGCTCGCCCGGGTCGGCCGTGGCGTGATCAGCCCGGCGTTCGTGGCCACCGCGCGTCGCGAGATGGGCCGGGCCAGGGTCGGCTCGCTGCACCTGCCGCTGCTGGAGGCCGCCCCGATCGCCCGGGGTGCCCGCTGCCCGCTGGTGGTCACCTACCACTGCGACGTGACGCTGCCACCCGGTGCGATCAACATCGTCCAGCAGCGGGTGGTCGACGCGTCCAACCGGGCCGCCATGCGCGCCGCCGCCGCAGTCTCGGTGACCAGCGAAGACTACGCCCGGCACAGCCGGATGTGGCCAGCGATCGAGCCCTCGATGGTAATCATCCCGCCGCCGTGCCGAGCGGTGCCGACCGGCGTGCCCAGCTACCGGGAGACCGACGGACCGCACATCGGCTTTCTCGGCCGGATCGTGCGGGAGAAGGGCCTGGAGTACCTGGTGCGCGGGTTCCGGGCGCTGCCCGACCCGGACGCGAGGCTGCTGATCGGCGGCGACTACGCCTCGGTGGCCGGAGGCAGCGTGGTGGCGCAGGTGCGCGCGGCGATCGGCGACGACCCGCGGATCCGGCTGATGGGTTTCGTCCCGGAGGAGCGACTCGGTGACTTCTACGCCTCACTGGACGTGTTCACCCTGCCGTCGGTGAACGCGTTCGAGGCGTTCGGCATCGTGCAGGCGGTGGCCATGCTGGCCGGCGTTCCGGTGCTGGCCAGCGACATCCCCGGGGTCCGCCAGCCGGTGGCGCAGACCGGTTTCGGCACCCTGGTCCCGCCGGCCGACCCGGCGGCGATCACCACCGCGCTGCGGTCGCTGATCGGCAATCCCCCGGACCGGGCCGCCGGCGCCCGGGCCGCGCACCGGGCGTTCTCGGTGGACGGTGTTCTCGACGCCTACGAAGCCCTGATGGACAAGGCCGCCAGCGAGAGCGCACGCCGATGACCACCCCGGGAGAGCCGGCGGCCCAGCCCGACTCGGCGGCCCAGCCCGACTCGGCGGCCCAGCCAATCCGGGCCGCCGAGCCTGGCACCTTCGACGAGGACTACTACCGGTTCAACGGCCAGATCGGCGACCGGCCCGCGCTGCGCTGGTACGTCCGCCTGGTCCGCCGCTACGTCGGCCCCGGGCCGTACCTGGACTTCGGCTGCGGCACCGGTCACCTGGTCCGCCGCCTCGCGGACGCCGCCGCCCCACCGGCCACCGCACCCGGCACCACCGCACCCGGCACCACCGCACCCGGCACCGGCGGACCAGGTACCGGCGCTTCCGGTACCGGCGCGGGGGCGGCCGGGTTCGAGGTCTCCGAGTTCTCCGCCGCCCGGGCCCGCGAGACCGCGCCGGGCTGCCCGGTGTACACCGACATGGCCGCCCTGCCGGGCGCGCACTTCGCCGGCCTGACTGCCATCCATGTCCTCGAGCATCTCGACGACACCCAGGTCACCGCCGCGCTCAACACCTGGCGGCGGGTGCTCCGCCCCGGTGGCCGGGCGCTCGTGGTGCTGCCCGATCCCGCCGGCCGGGCCCGCCGGCTGACCGGCGACGCATGGGCCGGCTTTTCCGACCCCACGCACGTCAACCTCAAGCCGCACGACCAGTGGCGTGAGGTGCTCGTCGAGCACGGTTTCACGGTATGCCGGGAGGGCAGCGACGGGATGTGGAACGTGCCCTACCGAAAGCTGCCCAAGCTGGTCGACGCCGGGCTGCACGCGGTCCCGGCGCTGACCCAGTTCCTGGCCGGCCGGCTGTTCCTGCGCCCCGGCAGCGGAGAGTCGTCGGTGTTCGTCGTCGAATCCTGCGGCTGACGATGACGGTCCTGCCCGGCCGCGGCCCGGTCAGGATCGCACCATCGGACGGACCGACAGCCGGCCGTCTACCCGGCCAGCGTCTTTCTCGGCCACGGGAGGAGCGCCTGGAGCGCGGCTGACACGTCGAGCGGCTCACCGCCCCAGGTCGGCGTGATCGTCTGGTCGGTGATCCCTTCGGCGTACTCGCTGGTCAGTCGGCGGCTGTCGCCCTCGGTGGGAGCACCGGCCTGCGGGATCGAGGTGCCGTCGGGCCGGTGGAAACGCAGGTCGGTGCCGCGGCCGCAGACCTGGTAGCCGTGGTCGTGGATCAGCTGGTGGTGGTACGGGCAGATCAGGGCGAGGTTGTCCAGGTCGGTGCGGCCGCCGCGTAGCCAGTGGATCACATGGTGCGCCTCGAGGCCTCGGGTGTGCTCGCAGCCGGGGAACCGGCAGCGGGCGTCGTCACGGACGCGCAGGGCGACGAGCTGGCCGGGGCTGGCCAGGCGGCGGGAGCGCCCCAGGTAGAGGGGATTGCCGTGCCGGTCATGCAACAGCGCCCGGATGCGGGCGCCGCAGCCGAGCCGCTCGGCGAGCGCGAGCGGCAGCGCCGGCCCGCCCGGCAGTGCGGCGGTGGCACGCTCGGCGTCGACGACCAGCACCAGCTCGGTATCCGCCCGGTGATCTCCGGTGATCACCGCGAGCAGGGCGTCGGCCCGGCGAGCACCCGCCGAATCGCGCGATCCGCCGCCTGGGCGGGGGGCGGACCGCTCGTCGCGTTCGGCTGAACCTGGTTCGGTCGCGCGTTCAGCTGAACGGCATAAGGCTCCGTGGTGTACGGCCGGGGCCGGACCGTCGCCGTCGCCGTCCACGTCGCCGTCACCGTCGCCGTCGCCGTCGCCGTCGAACTCATCAGCTGCCTGACCAGCCCCGGCCAGGTGGGCGCGCCGTTCGGCAGCCCGCACGGCGGCGACCAGGGCCGCGCCCTGTTCCGCGGTCAGCCGGGCGCGGATGGTGAGCGTGCCATCGTCGTTCCACCGCCAGTCAAGGTGGCGCAGGGACGCGGCGCCGGCCGGAAGTGCCCCGGCCTGGCGAGCATGCCGTACCACCCGTTCGACGTGGCTGGTCGTTCCGGCCAGCGCGATGTCCAGCAACGCCTTCTCGGTGGCCGGGGTGGCGATTCGGGTCATCGCCCGCACCTTGGAGTAAGACACCCGGCCGGCGGCGAACGCGCCGGTGATCCCCGGGAGCGTGGTGAGCGCGTGCGCGACGCGTAGCTGCTCGGCCCCGGTACGCAGGCTCATGCCCACCCGCCAGCCCAGCCAGTGCGCGCAACTACGCAACCCCGGCCCGGCCCAGCCCTCGCGGGTGTCGAACTCCGCCAGCAGCCGCAACCAGCGACAATGCGCCGCGGCGAGATGCCCGGCCAGGCCGACGAGCTCTGACTCCAACGCCGTGGTCGGCAGCTGCTCCACCGGCACCGGCAGGGCGTCCCGCTCCGCGGACGAGGACCGCGCCGCGGCAACCGGCTGGGGCGAGCGCCCAGTCGGCACCCGCGCCGGGACCTCTTCCGCCGCAGTACTGTCGACCGGAGCCACAGACGTGGTGTGCACGATCACCAGACCTCCTTCGAACTAATGTTCGAAGGATAACTTGCGACTCCGACAATTCCTGATCCGCGCGACGGGCGCGGTCCCACCGGGCGTGCAGCGGAGCGCGGTTCGCGGCCGTGCGCTCGTCGCTGGACCCGCGCAGACGAGCGTTCAGCTGAACGCGAGCGAGTCACCGGTTCGCCGCCGAGCACGAGCGGCCCGCCGAGCGCGTTCCGCTGAAACGCTCGCCGTCCGGCGCGACGCAGCCCGTTCAGCTGAACACACACCCGTTCGGCGAGCGACACGGTCAGCCCGGTCCGGCGGGAGCGACACGGTCAGCCCGGTCCGGCGGGTTCCAGTCCGAGGCCGGGATCGGGTAGCGGTCCGGGCGGCCAGAGCCGGCCCACCACGACGGCGCGGACGGCGCCCGGCGCGGTGAACCCGAACCCGCGCGAGTCGACGGAGGCGTCCGGGTTGTCGCCCAGCACGAAGTATCGCCCGGGCGGCACCGTGGCGGGCGCCGACCGGGAGGCCGTGCGGCCATCCGGGGCACAACACTCCACCCCGGTCCGCCACACCGGCTCGCCGGCCGGCGCGCGCACCCGCAGCCACCGCGTCGTGCCGGCCGGGAGCACCTGCACCCTCGGTCGACCGTCGGCGGCGGACCGAACGATCTCGATCCGGTCACCGTGCAGCCCGACCACCCGCTTCACCAGCCCTCCGGTCCCCCCGGACGCCACCCCAGAAGCGTCGCCGGAAGGATCGAGCAGCACCACGTCGAACCGGTCGGGGACCCGGTCGAATGGGTTGGCGGCGAGCCACTGCCCGTCGGACAGCGCCGGTTGCATGCTTCCGCCGACCACCCCGTGCCCACTCACGGCCAACCCGCCACCGAGGTGAGCAGCGCCGCCGCGAACAGCAGCGCGACCGCGACACCGACCCGCCGCACCACGAACAGCCCACCGTCGAGAACCCGGAGTCGCAGGGCACCGGCCGGGACGGTCCGACGCCGAGGACCCTCCTCACCTCCGACGACGGACCACGGCCGCTCGGCGGCCGACGCGGCAGGGCCCGAACCCCCGACGTGCCGGGAGCCGGCCCCGGTGATCGCCGTCCGCCACTCCATCGCGGCTCAGCCTACGGAGCCGGCCGGTCAGCCGGGATCGACCAAGGTTGATGTCGGCGTCCGACCTTGGTCTGTCCTCGTGCCGGGACTTCTGGGTGCCTTCGCCGCCTGGCTCGCCAAGCCCAGCGCAGACCGCAGGAAGTCGACCTGGAGCAACAGCAGGTTTTCCGCGACCTCCTCCTGCGGCGTCATGTGCGTGACCCCGGACAGCGGCAGCACGGTGTGCTGACGCCCGGCCGCCAACAGCGCGCCGGACAACCGCAGGGTGTGCGCGGCCACCACGTTGTCGTCGGCCAGGCCGTGAATCAGCATCAGCGGGCGGGTCAGCTTCGGCGCATCGTCGATCAGCGAGCTGCGGGCGTAGGCGTCCGGGTCGGTGTCCGGTCGGCCCAGGTAGCGCTCGGTGTAGTGGGTGTCGTACAGCGCCCAGTCGGTGACCGGGGCACCGGCCACGGCGGCATGGAACACCTCCGGGCGGCGCAGCACCGCCAACGCGGCCAGGTACCCGCCGAACGACCAACCGCGGATGCCCACCCGGCCCAGATCCAGGTCCGGGTACTCGGCGGCGGCCGCGTGCAGCGCGCTGACCTGGTCCTCCAGTACCGGCTCGGCCAGGTCGCCGACCACCGCCCGCTCGTAGGCCGGGCCCCGGCCAGGAGTACCCCGACCGTCCGCGACCACCACCGCGAACCCCTGGTCAGCGAACCATTGGCTGGTCAGGTACGCGCCGCGGGTGTTGAGCACGCGCTGGGCGTGCGGGCCGCCGTAAGGGTCCAGCAGTACCGGCAACCGGTCGCCCGGGGTGTGGTCGGTGGGCAGCACCACCGCCGTCCGGGGTCCACGCGGCTCGGCGCGCACCGCAAACACCCGGGGAACCAGGCCGGGCGCCTCGGCGTAGGAACGGATGACGCCGACCGGCTCGTCGGCGCGGCGGATCTCGACCGTGGCGCCGTCGGAATCCGGGCGGGTGCCCACGACCACGGTGACCCCGGCTCGGCGGCGGCCACCGAACACCCCGGCGGCGTCGCTGACCCGGCGCGCCCCGTCAGCGGCCGACCAGGTCCACAACGTGACGTCACCGGCGGCGGCCACTCGGGCGGCGGCGGTGTCGGTCCCGTCGTCCGCGGCGGTGTCGGTCCCCGCGTCCGCTGCGTTCGCGGTGAACAGGACGGTGTCGCCGTCCACGTCGAGCACCGAGCGCAGTCCCAGCCAGGCCGGGGTGACGTCCGCGCCGTCCACCACCAACCGTCGGGCGTCCTCGGCATCCCGGGCCCAGACCAGGGCGCCGCCGGCCAGGTGTGCGGGCACCCCGGGCACGATGTCCACCCATCGCTCGTCGGTGTTCTGCACCACGGGTGAGGTGGCGCCGGTGAGCGGGTCGACGGCGAGCACCCGCAGGGCGCGCTGGTCGCGGGGTTGGACGGTGATCAGCAGGGCGTGGGTGTCCCAGTGCGCGTCGACCAGGTACTCCTCGCCGCCCGGGTTCCACGCCACCTCGGTGCGCGAGCCGTCCTGGTGCTGGACGAACAGCCCGGTGACCACGTTCGCGGTGCCGGCGGCCGGGTAGGCCAGTTCGGTCGGGGGTCGTTCGGGGTTGGCCGGGTCGGCCACGTGCCAGCGACCGACGGCCGCGTCGTCGGTGCGGGCGACCAGCAGCGCACCGGAGTCGGGCGACCACCAGTAGCCGCGCATCCGGCCCATCTCCTCGGCGGCCACGAAGTCGGCCAGCCCGTACCGGACGGTGTCGGACTCCGGCTCGGCGAGCGCGGTGGAGGTTCCGGTGTAGCGGTCGTAGAGCCACAGCCCGCCGCCGGAGCAGTAGGCCACCCGGTCGCCGGCCGGGTCCGGTCGCGGGTCGACCACGCCGCCCGGGGTGCTCACGTGCCGGGCGCCCTCCCGGTCGGGTTCGATCAGGTAGAGCTGCCCGGCCAGGGTGAACGCGACCACCCCGGTCGAGCGGTCGGTGTGGTAGCCGACGATCCCGCCGGCCTGCTCGCGGCTGCGTTCCCGGCGGGCCCGCTCCTCGGGTGGCAGGTTCGCCTCGCTGGCGCCGAGGGCCCGGGGGTCGGCCAGCAACCGCTCCTGCCCTCCCGCCACGTCGTAGGACCACAGGCAGGTCACCGGGTCGGTACCGGCGCGGCTGCGCAGGAACAGCACCCTCGCGCCGTCCGGGGTGACGGTGAACCCGCGTGGGGCACCGAGGGTGAAGCGACGGGTCCGGGCCTGGCGGCGGGGGAAGCTCTCGGTCACGGCTGCCCATCCTGCCGGGCGGCCCGCAGTGCGTCGGCGGTGGCCGGGTCGTGGCGGGCGGTGGTGGCCAGCATGGTGACCAGCTGGTCGACCAGCCAGGCCTCCAGCCGTTCGCGCGGCCAGCCTCCCCGGACGTCGCCGGCCAGCCAGGCCACGCTGGCCACCTCCACCACCGCGAACCACCCGCGTAGGGTCAGCTCCAGCATCGGATCCGGCGGCCCGGGCAGCCCGAGGCGCTGGGCGACCATCCGCACCACGTGCCGCCGCACGCTGTCGACCAGCTCGTTGGTCTCATCGGTGGCGATCAACGACCCGGTCCGTAGCAGGGCGACGTACGCGGCGGAGTAGTTCTGCGCCGAGCCGAGGAAGGCGTTCAGCGCGAAGCGCACCTGGTCCAGCAGGGTGCCCTCGTCCGGCGGGGTGGTGGCGGCGATCACCTCGTCCACCACGACGCGCAGGCCCGCTACCCGCAGCTCGTGCATGCTGGCGAAGTAACGGTAGAACAGCGCGCGGGACACCCCGGCCCCCCGAGCCACGTCCTCCGGCGAGACCAGCTCCGGCGGCTGGTCGGCGAACAGCCGCAGCGCGGTGCGGACCAACTGGTCGCGACGGGCCGCCGGTTCGAGCCGGCGCGGGACGGGCTGGTCGCGACGGGCGGCCGGGTCGGACCGGCGGCGTTCCCCCCGGCCGTCGGTCCCGGCCGGGCCGTTCACAGGCCGACCGCGTCGGCGACCGCCCCGGCCATCAGAATGTCACCTCGCGCTTGGCCGCCGCCCGCAATAGCGCCGGGGTGAGCCGGGAGGCCATCAACCCGATCTTCGCCTCCGGGGTGACCGGAGCCAGCGCGGTGTTGCGCCGGGCCGCGCGCACGATCTCCCGGGCCGCCCGGTCCGGGGTGAAGTTGCGCCGGCCGTAGAGCGCGTGCGACGCCTGCTGGCGGCGGGATTGCTCGGCGTCGTCGGTGCCGACGAACCGGGTGGTCGAGGTGATGTTGGTGTGCACCAGTCCCGGACACACCGCGGTGACCCCGATGCCGTGCTCGGCCAGCTCCGCGCGCAGGCACTGGGTGAGCGTGAGCACCGCGGACTTGGTGGTGGCGTACGCGGGCAGCACGCGGGTCGGCAGGTAGGCCGCGGCAGAGGCGATGTTCACGATCTGGCCGCCCTCGCCGTGCGCGATCATGGGTGGGGCGAAAACCCGGCAGCCGTGGATGACCCCCCACAGGTTGACGTCGATCACCCGCCGCCAGTCGTCGAGGCTGGTCTCGGTGAACGGGCCGGCCATGCCGATGCCGGCGTTGTTCACCACCACCTCGGGAACCCCGTGCTCGGCGATCACCCGCTCGGCGAAGGCCGCCATCGCCTCGGCGTCAGCCACATCGACCTGGTAGGCGCTGGCCTGGCCGGCTGATCCGTCGACCGCGATCAGCGACACGGTCTCCTTGGCCGCCGGCTCGTCCCGGTCGGCCACCACGACGTACGCGCCGAGGCCGGCGAAGGCCAACGCGGTCTCCCGGCCGATCCCGCTGCCGGCGCCGGTGACCACCACGGTGGCGCCGGTGTAGCGGTCCGCGCCCGAACCCCGGACCTCGGCCCGGCGCAGCGCCGGCGCCTGCGCGACCGCCGGCGCGACGCCCGCTGGTGCCCCACCGGTCGCGCGGCTCGGCACGTCCGCTCCCCCGCCCGCGACGTACTCCACCAGCTCGGTCACGCACCGCGCGACCACGTCCGGGCGGGAACGCGGCAGCCAGTGCCCGCCGGGCAGCCGGCGCACTCGGGGGGTGTCGGTCCAGCGCGCCAGGTCGCCGGTCTGCAGGGCCGTGGTGACGAACGGGTCGCGGGTCGGCGCGAGCACCTGCACCGGCACACGGGTGGCTGCCGGGCGCGGACGGGAGAGCCGGGCGGGCATGTTCGCCCGGTACAGCTCCAGGCCGCGGATCGCGTCACCGGTGGTCGGCGCCGCGAGCCCGGTGTCGCCCCGGGTGAGCAGCCGCATCACCCTGGTCAGCGCGCCGGTGCGCAGGAGCAGCTCGGGCACCGCCGGCAGCTGGAAGAGCCCGATGTACCCGGAAGCGGCAAGCTGGGTGGCCAGCTCGCGCAACCCGCGCGGGGTGGGCCGGCCAGCCCTCGCGCGCATCCAGGCACCGACGTGGTCCAGCGACGGACCGGAGATGGAGGTGTAGGAGGCGATCCGGCCGGCCAGCCGCGGCGAGCTCAGCGCGTGCCAGCCCTGGATGGAGCCCCAGTCGTGCCCGACCAGGTGCACCGGCGCGTCCGGGCTGACCCGGTCGGCCACGGTCGCCAAGTCCTCGGCCAGCCGGTCGAGCAGGTAGCCCTCCCGGCCGGACGGCTCGCCGGAGCGACCGGCGCCGCGCACGTCGTAGCCGACCACATGGAAACGGCCGGCCAGCTCGGCGGCCACCGCGTCCCACACCGTGTGGTCGTCGGGGTAGCCGTGCACCAGCAGGACCGTCGGCCGCGCCGGGTCGCCCCGCTCGTACACCGCCAGCGAGACCCCGTCGGTGACCGTGATCCGGAAGCTGCGGGCATCGCTCCGCCCGACCTCGTTGTTGGACATCCCGCCATGTTAGACAATCTGTCAATAGCGCTGGTATCAGCATATGAGATTCATGTATCATCCATTGGACAGTCCGACCTACCCTCGGTGCATGGTCGGGCAGCGCTGGGTGGTGCTGGGCGCCGGGCTGGTGGCGGTCGCGGCCGGCTGCGCGGTGCAGTACGGCGCGCCCTTCCTCATCCCGGCACTGGTGGCCGGCGGACTCAGCCTGCCCGCCGCCGGCACCCTGTCCAGCGCCCCCATCGTCGGCCTGCTGCTCACCCTCTACGCCTGGGGCGCGGCGGCCGACCGCTGGGGCGAACGGCGGGTGATGACCCTCGGCCTGACCCTCGGCGGCCTCGCGCTGCTGGCCTGGGCGGTACCGGCCTCCGGAGCGTTCGCCACCGGTGGACCGGCGCCCGACCCGCACGGAATGGCGGCGCACCCGGTGGGGCTCGGGGTGAGCCTGCTGCTGGCCGGGGCCGGGACGGCGGCGGTGCACGCCGCGAGCGGGCGGCTGGTGCTGGGCTGGTTCGCCGGGCATGAGCGCGGACGCGCGATGGCCGTCCGGCAGACCGCTCAACCACTCGGGGTGGCAGTCGCCGGCCTGGCGGTACCGCCGCTCGCCGAGTCCGGGGTGCCCCTCGCGCTCGTACTGCTTGGGTCGTTCGCGCTGGCCGCCGCCGGGCTGGCCGCCGCGCTGGTTCGTGACCCCACCCGGCCGCCCATCCCCGACCCCACGCCGCCCGACCCCACGCCGACCGCGGCGGGTGATCCGACCGGCCCGACCGCGGCGGGCGATCTGACCTGCCCGACCCAGGGCGATCCGACCGGCCCGACCGCGGCCGAGCCGCCCACTGCGCCGCGCGCGAAACAGGACGCCTCGCCCTACCGCACCGCGATGCTCTGGCGGATCCACGGGGCGAGCTCGCTGTTGGTGGTGCCGCAGTTCCTGACGTCGGCCTACGCGCTGGTGTACCTGGTCGACGCCCAGGGCTGGGCGAGCGTGCCGGCCGGGCGATTGCTGGCCGGCGCGCTGGTCGGCGGCGCACTGACCCGGCTGCTGGTGGGCTGGTGGTCGGACCGGGCGGGCAGCCGGCTGGGACCGATGCGGCGGCTGGCGGCGGGCATCGCGGTCGCCCTGGTGGCGCTCGGGCTGGCCACGTTGTCCGGCTCACCCGGGCTGGCGGTGACCGCGCTGCTGGTGGCCACCGTGCTGTCCTCGAGCACGAACGGATTGGCGTTCACCGCCGTGGCCGAACGGGCCGGCGGCGCGTGGGCCGGCCGGGCGCTGGGAGTGCAGAACACCGCGCAGAACCTGGTCGCGGCGGCCACCCCGGCGGCGTTCGGCCTGGTGATCGGGGCGATCGGCTACGCGGGCGCATTCGCCGGCGCGGGGGTGTTCCCGGTGGCGGCGTGTCTGCTCGTCCCGGTTCGGGGCGAACGCCCGACACCCGGTGAGTGCCCGACACCCGGTGAGTGCCCGACACCCGGCGACTGCCCGGTCCGTGCCGAGCGCCAGGCGCCCGGGTTCCGTCCTGCGGGCCCGGTGCGCTGAGCCGGCCGGCAGACCAACCCGCCGCCCACCAGCACCAGCAACGCGAGACCGATCAGCATCGCCATCGCCTGGTCGGTGGCCGGGTGCACAGCGCCGGTCAACGCCGACTCCGATGGCGACGGGATGTGCCGGGTGGCGATCGAGGTCCGCGCGGCGGCGGGGCCGGACACCACGACCGATTGATCCGGTCCGACCCGCACGGTGCGGTCATCCGGCACGCCGCCGGCCGAGAACCCGTCGGGGGCGGGGTCGCCCGGGAGCGAGCCGCCCGGGCCATCCGGCGGCCACACGTCCGGCGCCGGGGCGGCCGGGAACCATCCGTCCCGCGCCGGGCTCCCGGTCACAGTGCCCGCGAACGGACCGTCGAGCACCGCGCCGTCGAGCACCGCGCCGTCGAGCACCGCGCCCTGCACCGGCGCCGGCCGGACGACGACCGGGTCCTCGGGCACCCGTTCGGCGACGACGGCTCCGGCCAGTCCCAGCACGCCGGCCAGGACACACGGCACGGTGACGACCAGGGTTCGAATGCCCCGCAACACAGCTCCCTCAACAACCACTTGACGACGAGTCCGGCCGGGGAAAGCTACCAACTGTTACCTCGAAGCCTGGGAATTCTCACTTGAGTGGGTGATGAAGGTGTTCGAACCGTGATCCAGGTGACCGTGTGCTTTCTGTCGGTGTCGGGTGCTTGGGTGGAGGTCGGTCCGGTCGCCGGCCGGCGGCCGGTCGCCAGCCCAGCGAGCAGGAGGGACGCACGACATGCCCACACGCGAGGAGAAGTGGCCGGCCGGCACACCGTGCTGGGTCGACCTGGCGGCGCCCGACGTCGCGGCCGGGACGGCCTTCTACGGCCCGGTCCTCGGCTGGACGTTCCAGGACACCGGTGAGCCGTTCGACCACTACCACCTGGCACTGTCCGGCGACCGGGTCGCGGCGGCCATCGGGAAGATCCAGAGGGACGGCCAGCCGTCGGCCTGGACGGTCTACCTGGCCAGCGACGACGTCGATGACACGGCCAAGCTGATCAGCGACAACGGCGGCTCGGTGCTGGTCGAGCCGGTGGACATCCCTGAGGTCGGGCGGACGTGCGTCGCGCAGGATCCGACGGGTGCGGCGTTCGGGGTGTGGCAGGCCGATCCAGTGATCGGCATCGGGGTATACAACCAGCCAGGCTCACTGTGCTGGGAGGACGCCGGTCTGGCCGACGCGGCGCTGGGCAAGCGGTTCTACGCCGAGGTGTTCGGTTACCGGTACACCCCGGTCGAGGGCGCGCCGGCCGGGTACGAGACGTTCGGAGTCGACGGCGGTGACCCGCTGGGCGGCATCGGCGGGGTGGATCACCTACCGGCGGGCACCCCCAGCCACTGGCTCCCCTACTTCAGCGTGGCCGATGTGGACGCCGCGGCGGCCGCGGCCCAGGCGGGCGGCGGGTCGGCCGTGATGGCCGGAGAGGACACCCCGTTCGGCCGGATCGCCGTCGTACGGGATCCGTTCGGTGGAGCGTTCGGGTTGCACGCGGAGATCGCCGGTTGAGTCTCGGCACCGTCCGCGTCCGGGCACCTGACCGGGCGCGGACGGCGGCGGGTGAGAGCGCGGACGGCGGCGGTCAGGCCGCGGCGGCCTCGGCGCCCGCGCACCCGCCCGTGTACGGGTCGTAGTTGTGCAGATAGGACCACACGTAGACCGGCTCACCGTTGGGCCGCACGTCGGTGATGTGGCCCAACCGGATGAACTCCTCACGGAGCTGGACCGGCCGCCAGCAGCGTTCGCACAGGGGCGGCGCGCTTTGGTTCATGGTTGCCTCGCAGGCTCTGTCCGGGTCGTGACAATCCGGTGTAGCGAACCTCAACGGCGAGAGACGACACCAGTTCCGTGCACGTGCCCAGGGTCACCCGCGGATGGCCCACCAGGCAAGACTCCGTGACAGTTCGCACACCGTGCGTGATCGTCACGTGTCCCGGCCCCAGTCAGCGCCGAGGCCACCCACCACAGGGCCGAGCAGACCGGGACTCGGCACGGGATTGTCCGCCGACGGTTCGGTGACGCGCCCGCAATCGTCCGCTGCGATGTCGGACGGGACAGTGCAGGCGACGCGACGGATGCACGGACGCATCCGGCCGCCCCCGGCGGATCACCCGACCGGCTGGCGCCACAGGCGCCGACGCATCCGAGAGAGTCCCGGATCGTTGACCTGTTGCCCAGTCGAAGGGATTTTCACGATGCGCACTCACTCCGCGCGTACTCACTCCGGGCGTACTCACTCCGGGCGTACTCGTTCCGGGCGTGCCACCCGGTTCGCCACGGCCGCCGCCGTGGTCGTGCTGGCCCTGACGGTGACCGGCACCGCCGCCGCCTTCCCGACCCCGCCGCCGGACCCGGGCGGCCAGGCCGGGCCTGCCGACGAGCAGGAGGACTTCGGCACCCAGGACCTCAACGACGGGTACCTGGAGAAGTCCGACCTTGATCACGGTGACGAGGTCGACGGCGAACACTTCAACGACACCTACCTCGATGGCGAGGACGTGTACGACGGCGACGACGTCGACAGGGCCGAAGCCGACCTGCTCTCCACCGACTCCCTCACCCGCTAGACCGGGCCCCGAACCCGCCGATCCACCCCGGAAGGACCGCCACATCATGCGAATCAGCCCCCGCCAGACCCTGCGGGTCGTCTCGACCATCGCCGGCGTGGCCGCACTCGCCGCCGCGTTCTCCGGCTCCGCCACCGCCGCCCCGTCGGACGAGGGCTTCTCCGAGGGCGACATCTTCGGCACCTCGGAGTCCTCGGACACCGACGACCAGGACTTCGACCGGGAGTACGAGCAGAGTTCACCCGACGTGGCCCACGAGAACCTCGACGGCGAGACCATGTCGCCGAGCATTGAGCAGCCCGGCCTGCTCAACTTCGACGCACCCACGCTCGACACCACCTGATCTGCACGCGGTAGCGGCCCGGCGTCGGCGGCTCGACCGCCCGTTCGGCTCGACCGCCCGTTCGGCCCGGCGGCCCGGCCCGCTCGGCCCGACCGCGCGTCCGCTGAGAGGCACCTCTGGCGTTCGGCGGTGTGCACTGCGGAGTTCGGCCTAGCTGCGCCCTGCTCGACGCCCCCTGCTGTTCGACGAGGACGGCAATGGCACCCTGCGCGCGGAGAACCCGCTCGGAGCGCGGTACCGGTTGCAGGCCGGCACGATGTCGATCCGCAAGGTCGAGCACGACTTCTCCGACGCCACCGCGCTGCCGGTGAACCCACTGAGCTACCCGCTGGTCGCCTGCGGCGAGGTCGAGCGCCTGGAGATCCTCGACCCGATGACGAACGTGGTGCCGAAGCTGCCCAAGCTGCCGTCGATCCCGCCGCTGTCCTGAAGCCCGCCGCTTTCCCGCGGCCCGCCGCTGTCTTGAGGCCCGCCGCTAGTGCTGAGGCCCCCGGCTGTCCTGAGCCGGAGCGGCCGGCTCGAAGTAACGCACGAGGGTGGCCCGCCACGGGTTGGCCGGCACCTCGGGACGCAGGGCGGCGATCCCCACGCAGTACTTGCTCACCGAGATCGGCCGCACGCCGAGCCGGCGCAACATCTGGTCGGCCTCGCTCGCGCCGTTGGTCGACTTGCTCTCCACCAGCACATGGGAGTCGCGTGCCCGCATCGTCGCGCGTCCGTCGTCGTGGCAGAGCAGCGCCACGTCGCAGGTCAGCCGCGCGCCCTGGGCCGGTGAGGCGAACGTGGTACGCCGGTAGCGGCTGGTCAACATCGCCCGCAGCCCCGCCGGGGCGGGCTGGTCGTAGGCGTTGCGCAGGGTGGTCGTCAGGAAGGCCTGGGCCTCGTCGGTCAGCTCCGCCCGGCTGGCCACCGGGTGCTTGACCCGGTCCTTGACCGTGGCGCCGCGCCGGCCGACGGTCTTGACCTCGAACATGCACAGCCCGCTGTCCACGTAGGTGCGGGTGCGAGCCTTGAACCGGCGACGCCGCCGCTGCAGGTGCGCGCGGTAGGTCAGCACGTCAGGCGTGTCGAAGTAGACCGACTCGTAGTCGAAGGTCCGTCGGCCGTCGATCTCCAGCACCTTCACCGAGCTCAGCTCGGCGATCAGCATCCGGAATGCCTTGGCCGGCACGAAGTACTTGCGGTCCACCCGGGTCTGTAGGTCGGCGGCCTCGACCAGGTCGTCCAGCGAGATCGACCCGACCGACCAGCTCGCGTCGTGGATCGCCTCCTCGGCGGTGTACGGGTGGGCCGGCAGGACCCGGTCGATGACGGGTCGGACGCCGGTCCCATCCAGCAGGAGCCCGGTCATCGGGCGGCGGTCGGCTCGGGCGACTCGTCGATGACCGGCGCCGGGTCGAGGACCTCGGGCTCGGGTGTGGCGGGATCGCGCCGCCGGTACCGCACGTCGACCACCATGATCTCGCGCACGTAGTCGATGTCATCGACGATGTAGTGCAGCACCGTGCCGCGCAGCCGCCGCTCGAGGTCCGCGACCAGCACGCTCGCATCTTCGTGCACGGTGTCCAGGGTGATCTCGACGCGCAGCGAACGGGCGAAGATCCGGCGGCTGTCCACCACGTACATCGAGCCGATCAGCGCGGCGTCGAGCAGCAGCGTCGTCAGACGGTCGTGCAGCCGCAGGCCGTTGACCATGCCGAGCACCAGCACCGCGAAGTAGTACGCGACCTCCTCCTGGGTCACCGTGGTCGACCGCAGCTGGATGATCGACAGCAGCGCGAACAGGCCGAACCCGGCCGCGATGTCGACCCGGACCGAGGTCAGTAGCGACATGGTGATGAACAGCCCCACGTTCAGCGAGACGTAGGCGAGCAACAGGTCACCACGACGGTGCCGGCGGTAGTACAGCACCACGGCCAGCACGAACAGGCAGAAGAAGTTGATCCCGAGGTCGATGAGCAGATCGAGGTACTTCATCGGCGACACTCCATCTCGATGGGACCCGACACCGGACTCGGTGACACTACGAAGATCCGAACAGGAGTTCACCTGTTGTTATCTTGACGTTCTAGTTTCGTTAGACGCAACGACGCGGTTCGTTTCCGGTGACGTTAAGCTTCCCGGACCTTGAGAGGACTCCCCACCTCATGCCCCAGCCGTCGTCCCGGCCTTTGCCGTCCCCGACCGGGTCACCCCTGACCCGGCGTGCGCTGTTGCGCGCGATCGCGAGCGCCGGCACCCTGGCCGTGTCCGGCACCCTGCTGGGCTGCAGTCCCGGTTCGGCGGCGCCGCCGGTCAACACCGTGCCGGCCAACGCCGTCGGGCCGACCGACTTCGTCATGGTGATCCGCCACGGCGAGAAACCGGACGACGACAACGAGCCGCCGGGCGTGGACGTCAACGGCTACCCGGCCGACGACAGCTCGCTGACCCGGGCCGGCTGGGACCGGGCCCGCCGGTTGGCCGAGCTGTTCGCGCCGACGGACGACCGCCCGACCCGCGCCGGGCTGGTGCGCCCGAAGGTGATCTATGCCGCCGGCGCCCGGGAGGAGGGCAAGGGCCTGCGCACCCGTCAGACGGTCATGCCGCTCGCGCAGCGTCTGGACCTGCCGACGAACACCGAGTTCGGCAAGGGCGACGAGAAGGCGCTGGTCGAGGACATAGTCAGCCGGCCGGGGCCGACGCTGGTCTGCTGGCAGCACAGCGAGATCCCCACCATCGCCGAAGCCTTCGGCACGGTGACTCCGGACCCGCCCGGCGACTGGCCGAGCGAGCGCTACGACGTGATCTGGACCTTCGCCCGCCACGGTGACGGCTGGGAGTTCGCCCAGCTGTCCCAACTGTTGCTGCCCGGCGACCGGCCGACCGTGATCGAGGACTGACCAGCCCGGTGGGCACCGTATCGGATCGAGGAGTGGCCATGTGGGCTCGACTGTCGGCGTGCGCCGCGATGCTGGCGGGGGTATGGGTGCTGAGCGCGTGCTCCGCGCTCGGCTCGCCGTCGGGATTCTCCGACTCGGCGGCGGCGCCGGATGCCAACTGTGCGAAGGACACCGGAAACGCGTCGGTCACCGCGGCGCCTGGCTCGGGCGCGTCCGCCATCGTGGCGCACGGCACCTGCCGGGTCGTCGCCACCGGCCCGGACAACATCACCCTGGCCGTGGTGATCCAGGCACCGGCGCCCGGAGCCCGGGCGGCGCTGGACCGGGCCCGCGGCACGGCGAACGCGGTGCTCGCCGAGCTGGCCCGGAACGGAGTGGTCCCGCAGGACATCCACAGCGGGGCGCTGCGGGTGGCGCCGGTGGTCAGCCCGATCCTGACTCCCACCGGGGTGAGCGGCACCCGGATCACCGGCCACGAGGGCACGAAGTCCGTCACCGCCACCCTGCGCGACCTGACAGTCGCCGACGGCGTGATCTCCGCAGTGGTGGACGCGCTCGGGGACGCCGGCCGGATCGAGGTCACCTACTCCGTCGACGACCCCGCGCTGCGTGCGCAGGCCCGCGCCGCGGCCGTCCGACAGGCACAGCAGAAGGCCAGGCAGCTGGCCGAGGCCGCAGGCGTTCCGCTCGGCCAACTGATCTCGATCACCGACGTGCCCCGGACCCGGCCCGCCGCGCCGGCGCCCACCGGCCAGCCCCCGGCCGGCACGTCCGCCGCGGCCGAGTCCGCGGCTGGGTCCGCGGCCGACGACGGTCGGGAGCTGGACGTGTCGGTGGACCTGGTCTACGCGGTGGGCTGAGCTCGCCTGGCGTCGGCTCCGCGCCGGCGTTCACCGGTGCAACCCGCGCCGGCGCGCCGCCCGGCGCGCTCAGCCCGGCCGGCCGCCGCCGGGTCTCCCCAGGCCAGCGCACCGAAGGTCTACTAGAGCCCGCCGAGATCGAGGGTGTCGGTGAGCCCGCCCAGCAGACCCGACCGAGCGCCCTCCGGGCTTCGGCCTGGGCGAAGGTCTTCCGAACGATCAGCCCGCTCACCGTGTTCCGCCCGGTCGGAGGCGTCGCCGACGCCGCGCCCCGAGCGTTCGGCCCGGTCCGAGGTGTCGCCGGCGCCGCTCCCCGATCCTGGGACCGGGCTGTCGTGACGCGTTGGGGTCGGGGACGGGACGCCGGTCCGCTTCCCGAGGCCCGGCTGGTCGGCGACCGGTCGGCGCTCCGGTGACTCGACGATGACCGGGTTGCTCGCCGAGGCGGGCGCTCCCGGAAGGCCGGCGGTATGCAGGGGCGCGACCGGCGCCGGCGGCAGTTGGATGGGCAGCGCGGCGGCGACATCGGCCCCGACGGGGACCGAACGCACCGTGACCGGCTCGCGGTCCAGCGCGACCACGATCGCACTCACGCCCACCGGCAGGATCACCGCGGCGATCAGAGCGGTCAGCTGCCCACCACGTCCGCCGTGTGCCTTCGGACCCCGCGCCGGGCCGGGCGGCGACCAGGTGAGCCGCCGGCGGGCCAGCCACGATCGGCGCGGCCGCGGCGCCGTCTCGGTCCGCAGGGTCACCCGCCACCGCGGGCCTGGGCGGGTCGGCACGCTCACCGGCGAGGGCGGGGTAGCGCGCGGGGACGGCGTCGGGCGCGCGCTCGGGGTCGGGTTCGGGGTCGGGTTCGGGGGCGGGTTCGGGGTCGGGGTCGGGGTCGGGGTTGCGCGCGGGTACGGCGTCGGTCGCGGCCGAGGGGTCGGGCACGGACCGCGCCCTGGCCGGGCCGCGTCCACCGGCTCGGACACCGGCTCGGACACCGGGGCGGAGGAGTCCGGTGCGCCGACGCCGAGCAAGGCACCGGCGCGGCCGTGGGTGAACAACGGCAGCAGGTCGGACTGGCCCTCGTCCCCGGCGTCGTCACGCGGGCCGGGCATACCGGGGTCGGCGCACTGCTCGAGCGGCTCGGGTGACCGTCGGGGAGCAGGGATGCCGTACGGGTGGTCCGCGATGCCGCGGCCGAGAGCCGCGCTGCGCTGACCAGCGAGCGCGACGCGCCCGTATGCGGTCTCGAACATGTCAACCTCACCGTCGAAGGAGCTGGCTCCGGTATGCCAAGGACCTCGAGCGGCAGCCGGGTGGCTCGCCGCCGGTCCCTTGGTTCACCGGGTTCGCACTGTCACCGGCCGTCCCGATGACACCACTGGTCTCAACGAGCACAGAGTGACCGGGTTACCCACCTGTCTCACTGGTGGGTGATCGACGACGAGGTGGGGACGGCGATTTCGCACACTCAGCGCACACCCGCGGCGCGGAGTCGACCGGTCGAGCTCGGCTCGCGAGACGCCACCTGAGCTGCGAAGACGTTGCGACGACCACGATGTGCCCGGCGAACCCGAGAAGACCACGAACGTGCGCGACTACGCGGCCGGCGGCTGTCAATCAGTACGACCGCATCGGCGTGTCGGGGGAACGGACGCGCAGCGTGTCGATCCGTCGCAAGACCCAAGCACAGGGGTCACCCGCGTTGGTGATCCAGGCCCGCGCCGGCCTACGTGGTGTTAGATGCAGGTGATGGAGGTGGTCTACATGGGTCTGGCGGGGGCAACGCCGGGTGCCACGGGACAGCTTCGGACTGACGTGGTTCGGGCACCGCACCCGACCAGCTCCCGCGCGCTCGACGGTCGGACGTCATGAGCGCGGCAGCCGACCGAGTGGTCGACGAATGGGCGGCCCGCGGCCGCCCACTGGAGGTGCGCGGAGCGAACACCGTCGTCTGGGACGACGGCGATGGTGAGCCGGTCGTGCTGCTGCATGGCGTCCCGGCATCGAGCTTCATCTACCGCAAGGTCCTCCCCGAGCTGGCGGCCCGCGGACGCCGCGCGATCGCCTTCGACTTCCCCGGCCTGGGCCTCGCCGCGCGTCCCGAAACCTTCGACTACACGTGGTCCGGGCTGTCAGCCTGGACCGACCTCGCCCTGGACGCGCTGGGCCTCGAGCGCTTTCACTTGGTCGTCCATGACATCGGCGGACCGATCGGGTTCGACGTGGCCGCGCGGGCCCCGCAGCGCATCCGCTCGTTGACCGTGCTCAACACGATCGTGCGGGTCGCCACCTTCCAGCGCCCGTGGATGATGGAACCCTACGCGAGGCGCGGGATCGGCGAGGTGGTACTCAGGAGCACCACCGAGTTCGGGCTGGAGCGCATTCTGCGCTACGCCGGCATGAGCTCGCAGGTCCCGTCTGCCGAGGTCCGCGCCTACGCGCCGCTGCTCAAGCGCGGCGACGGCGGGCGTGCGTTCCTGCGAATTATGCGCGGCTTCGAACGCACGCAGGCATTCGAGGACCGTAGCGTCGCAGCACTGCGCGACCGTCCCTATCCCGCGCAAGTGGCCTGGGGTCAGGACGACCCGGCACTGACGCTCGCCGACAAAGGTGAGCAGGCACGGGAGGTGCTCGGCGTGGCGACGATCCACCGCCTGCCCGGCAAGCACTTCGTCATGGAAGACAGCCCGGCGCGGATCGCCGAGCTCGTCGCCGCGCAGCAGGGCGTGTAGCGAACGGCCGAACGGCGCCGCTGACCCGATCGTGACACCGCAGATCACCCGGCGCGTTTGACCAGCGCTTCGCGGTCGAGGATGTCGATGGCGCCATAACGCACCTCGACGAGACTCTCGCGTTCGAGCTCCTTGAGGATCTTGTTCAGCGAGGGGCGTTGCACGCCGAGCATGGCGGCCACGGTGCGTTGTGGCAGCGCGACCTGGCCGTCGACGGCCTCGTCGAGCAGCAGTCGGGAGATCTGTTCGGTGAGTGAGTGACCCAACAGTCCGACCAGGCGCGTCTGGCTGGCGGCCAGGCGCCCCGCGACGCTGGACAGCCAACGGCGGGCGATGGGCAGGCTGGTGGCCAGCAGGTGTTCGAAGTCGCCGGAGACCAGTGACAGCACCGTGGCGTCGTCCAGCGCGCGGGCGGTGTAGGGCAGGGGCATGTCCAGCAGCAGCTGGATGTCGCCATCCACATCGCCCGGGCGCATCACACCCACGACGGTGCGGCGTCGTCCGGACCCCACCGAAAGCTCCACCCGTCCGTGCTGGACGATCCACACCGCGTCGGTGGGTTCGCCGCCGTGGAACAGCACCGAGCCACGCGAGAGGCGGTTCTGCTGCAACGTAGCGGCCAACCTGGTGAGCGCATCCGGGGTGAGCGGGGCGCTGTCGCCGCGGCCGACGCAGCGGGCGACCCAGGCGGCGTGCCGAATGGCCATCTCGTCGGCCGAGGCGGTACCGAGCAGCCGCATCGCCTGGTCCATCGCGGCGGACGAGAAACGGGTGAAAGCCATACACTTCATCGTGTCACTGCGCTGACACTCTCGTCGCGCCCAAGGCCACCGACCGCGTGGAATCAAACGTAGACCGTGACGGAGGTGAAAGTTCGCATGATGCGTGCGGTGTGGAACGGCGTGGTGATCGCCGAGGCAGCGCGGACGGTGCGGGTGGAGGGCAACCACTACTTCCCACCCGAGTCGGTCCACCGGGACTACTTCGTGGAAAGCCCGACGAAGTCGCTGTGCCCGTGGAAGGGCCTCGCCCGCTACTACACGGTGATGGTCAATGACGAAGCCAACCCGGACGCGGCCTGGTACTACCCGCACCCCACCCCGCTGGCCCGGCGAATTCGCCACCACGTGGCGTTCTGGAGCGGCGTGCGGATCGAGGGCGAACCCGAGGGCGACCGCCCAGGACTGGCTGCCCGACTACCGGCGTGGTTGGGTGGCCGGCGATGAGCTCGAACCCGGCGAGCTTGAACCCGGCACAGCACACTCGCGGTCGGCTCCGGCGGCCCAGAACGGACCGGTTGCCGATCTGGCGGATGGGCATGACCGGCGGCCTGGTCGGCATCCTCTGCTGCGTCGGTCCCACGGTGCTCGCGCTACTGGGAATCGTGACCGCCGGGACGGCGTTCGCGTGGGCGACCAACCTCTACGACAGCTACGCCTGGTGGTTCCGCCTCGGCGGGCTGACGGTGCTCAGCGGACTGGTCTGGTGGTCACTGCGGCAACGAAACCAGTGCAGCATCGCCGGACTGCGCCACTGGCGGTGGCGGCTGCTGGCCGTGCTCGCCGTCGCGTTGGGCACCTACCTCGCCCTGTACGCGCTGACGACCTGGCTGGGCACCTTCGCATGACCACCGCACGTGGACGCGGCATGCGGAGCGCTCCACCGTCGTCCCGTCGCACCTCGTGGGTGTGCCGACCGCGCTGCGGGGGTACCTGTGCGACTGGCCGCCAGTGGCGAAGTGGAGGACCGACAGATGCGTATCGGCAGGTGCAGCACCCCGGAAGCCGTATCCCTGAGCAGGCAGTTCCGCTTCGACCGCACCCCGGCGCTGGCCAGGCAGCGGGCCACCGCGGCGAGCGCGTGGCCGCGGCTGCGGCGCTGGGAGTCGTGGGCTGCTATCAGCTCGGCCTGATCCGGCATCTGCCGGATCCACCGCTGGCGGTGTTCGATTCCGACACCGTCGACGCCTCCGGTGAGGCCTACGTCCTCGGGCGCGCACCTGACGGGGTTATCGGTGCGGCCAGCGCCGCCGTCACGGCGGCGCTGGCCGTGTGGGGCGGTGCCGGTGGCCGCTCCCGACTGCTGCGTGTGCTGACGGCGGGCAAAGCGCTCGGCGATGGGGCCGGTGCACTGCTGCTGTTCGTCGAGCAACTGCGCACCCACCGCAAGCTATGCTCCTGGTGCACCTTCGCCAGCCTCGCGCACCTGGCCACGGTGCCCCTGACCCTCCCGGACGCGCTCCGCACGCCCTGCTCACCGGCGTCGCCCGCTGCGGGCCCACCGTCCTAATCTGTTCCTGCTCGGCACCAGCGTCCGGCGACAAGATCCATTGGCGCGCTGGATCAGGCGCTGGCGAGAGCGTTGGTACGAGCGGTCAGCTCCTGCGCGGACAGGGTGCCGTTGTGCAGCTCGACGGTGCCGTCCGGCTTGATGAACGCGAACGCCGGCTGCTGGATCACCCCGAAGCGCTTCCACACTTCGGCGTCGGTATCAGCGAGATGCTCGAACGAACCCACCTGGTACTTCGAGACGAACTCCCGCATCGCCGGCACCTGGTCCTGCGCGGCCACACCGAGGAAAGTGACGGTCGGGTTGGCACGCGCGGCGTCGAGCACACCCGGCGCCTCCTTCTGGCAGATCGAGCACCAAGGCGACCAGAACCACACCACCGCCGGCTTGCCCGCGAGGCTCTGGCCCGAGAACTCCTCCCCGTCGACCGTCCTCGCGGCGAACTGCAGCTGCGGTGGAACGGCCGAAGGCGCTGACTCCACAGCGGTGGACGCGTTTGGCCGGGCCGGGTCCGGAGCGGCGGATCCCGCGGGTGTTCCGTCGGGAGCCCCGCATCCAGCGACGAGCGCGAGCGCGGCCAGCGTCAAGCTGGCGGACGGAATGAGCTTCACGGCGATTCCTTCCAAGGGAGCTGTTGTCAGCCAGGTCATTCGACCGGAGGCTGTGCTCGGCCCCCAGCGGAGTGTCAGCGATGTGACACAGCAATCAGCAAGCGGACGCCACAGCGAGGTGGTCCCGGCTGGGACGGCGCCCAATGGCCTTGCGTGTCGGTCATCGGACTCCTCCCTCGGTCGGGCGTTCGGCGACCAGCAGGCAGTAGCCGAGAACTCCGTCGGCGATCGCCGACCGGGTCGCGTCCAGCACCGGGACCACCGCCCCCGGGTCCAGCGAGTCCGGGTCGATGCCGGCGGCGGAGAGCCGGTCGGGGGCAGTCATCCGCAGCAGCCGCAGCCGGGCCTCGATCTGGTCGACCATCCGGCCCACCGCCTCGTCGTGGCGCTCGGTGCGCCGCACCCGCAGCCCGGCGGTCTCCAGGATCGCGGCGTACTCCTCGAGCGGGCGGGCGTCGGCGACGCAGGCGATCCAGGCGTCCAGCCCGCGCAGCTCGGCCGGCAGCCGGTCGAGTTCGGCGGTGACGTCGGTGATGCCCAGCCGTCCACCCGGGCGCAGTACCCGGGCGAACTCGGCGGCCGCGGCCGGCTTGTCCGGGAACGTGCACAGCGCGCACTCGCAGACCACCGCGTCGAACGCGTTCCCCGCCACCTCCAGCCGCTCGGCGTCCCCGACCTCGAAGCTGACCCGCCCGTCCAGCCCGCGCTCCGTCGCCGCCGCCCGGGCCCGCTCGACGTTGCCGGCCGAGTAGTCCACCCCGTGCACTGTCGCGGCATGGGCGTCGGCCAGCAACAGCGCGGTGGTGCCCAACCCGGAGGCCACGTCGAGCACCCGCGCGCCGGGGGTCAGCTCGAGCGCGTCGGCCAGCCGGCGGGTCAGGGTGAGCCCGCCAGGGTGGTAGGAGTGCCCCAGCAACGCCGTCACCAGGTCGTCGGAGTACGCCCGGGCGCAGCAGCTCTTGACCTGCTCCGGGGTGCTCACCTCGGCACCGCGGGACGGCCGACGTTGGTGCTGTCCGGCGCGACCACCGCCGCGGCTGCGCTGCTGGCACCGCCCGCCACGTCTGGACCGCCCACATCGGCACCGCCCGCCACGTCCGGTATCTCCGCGATCTTCGAGCCGTACGGCGATCTGACGACCAGTGGCTGCAGCTCGATGGAGTTGGGTACCACATCGGCGACCTTCACCCCGGACATCTGGGCCCGGACCTGCTCGCGGTAACCGACGGAGTTGTAGGCGCAGAACGGAATGATCCGGCCGTCCGGGGTGAGCTCCTGCACGCAGCACTTCATCAGCTGCTTGACGTTGAGCGTGTACGGGTCCAGGAAGTCCTGCACGACGATCATGAACGAGCGACGCTGGAGGTCGGCCAGGGCCGCCGGCAGGTTGACCCCGCAGGCGTCCGCGCAGTCCAGCGCGGCGGCGGCCTTCTCCAGGCTGCTGGTGGTCGACTCGGTGCCCATGAACGCCGAGGCGCTCCACAGCTTCTCCAGCGCCTCCCGCACCCCGTCCTCGGGAATCACCCGGTTGCTCACGTAGTCGAGGTAGTCCTCCACGTTCAGCAGCCGCGGGATCGGCACCACGTCGGTCCGGTCCGACTTCTTGTCCACCAGCAGGTAGGTGATCGACCGGCAGGTCGGGAAGCAGCACGGCACCGGGAAGAAGTCGTCCTTGCGCAGCCAGTCCGGGCACTGCTCGGCGACCATCTCGATCACGTCGGAGTTGGTCAGCCGGGTCATCGGGTCGAACTCCACGTGCCGACCCGAGTGGGTGACCGGCTGGAACGCCACCGACCACACCGCCGGATGGTCGATGCCGAACCGGATGATGTCGCCGACCTCGTGCTCGTTGAGCCCGCGTTCGACCGCGGCGACCAGGGTGACCCCGAGGCCGACCTTCGCGCAGTTGTCCAGCGCCCGGCGCTTGATCTCGCGCAGGTCCTTGCCCCGGATCTCCCGGTGGGTCCGTTCGTCGAACCCGTCGAACTGCAGGTAGATGTTCAGCGGCTTGCCGTGGCGCAGGTTGCGTTCGGCCAGCGCGGCGACGAACCGCCGGTCCGAGGCCAACCGGATGCCGTTGGTGTTGATCGTGATCGACTTGACCGGCCTGGCCTGCGCGGCATCGACGAAGTCCAGAATGTGCTTGTGGATGGTGGGCTCCCCGCCGGAGAACATCACCACCTCCGGCTCACCCTCCGCCTCGACGAACACGTCGAGCATCCGCTCGCACTGCTCGAGGGTGATCGAGTACCCGTCCGGCTGATGGCCGGAGTCGGCGAAACAGATCGGGCAGTCCAGGTTGCAGTTGGTGTTGACCTCGATCAGGCCCAGGCACGCGTGCTGCTTGTGCTCGGGACACAGCCCGCAGTCCGACGGGCAGCCGTCCTTGACCTCGGTCTGGAAGGACAGCGGGATGGTGCCCGGCTTGTTGAACCGCATCGACCCGAGGTACGCCTGCGCGTCGCCGTAGACCAGCGCCTCGAACGGGCCGTGCTCACGGCAACGCTTGCGCAGATAGACCTTGCTGTCCCGGATGTTGACCTGGGCGTCCACCACCACCTTGCAGACCGGGCAGATGCTCTTGGTGAACTCGACGAACACTTCGTCTCGGTCGACCTTGCGCGGCGGTGCCTCGGCGGCGGGGCGCGGGGCTGTCTCGGTCATAGAGCGGTGCTCCGATGCTCGGTGGTGGAGGGGCTCGGTCGTGGTGGGCTCGGTGCCGAGAACTGCCGATCAGCGCATTCGGCGCGGGTGGCCCGGCCGGTTCGGGGTTACCGGTGCTCAGGAAACTCCGCGTTCGGCTTCCAGCAGCCGTAGCCACACCTCGCTGAGGGTGGGGAACGCCGGCACTGCATGCCACAGTGTGTCGAGGTCGACCTCGCCGACGATGGCGACGGTGGCGGCGTGCAGCAACTCCCCGACACCCGGGCCCACGAAGGTGGCTCCGATGATCACGCGTCGCGAACGGTCGAGCACCAGCTGGGCGGTTCCGTGTACTCCCTTCCCGGCCAGGGCGCCGGCCGCGAGGGAACCGATATCGTGACGCACGGTCCGAACGTCGATACCCGCGTCGCGGGCTTGCTGTTCGGTCCTGCCGACGGCGGCCACCTGTGGGTCGGTGAAGGTGACCCGAGGAACAGCGATGCGGTCGGCCAGTGCCTCGACCGCGCCGCCGGAGAGGATCTGGCCGATCAGCCGGGCCTGGTACTTGCCCTGGTGGGTGAGCAGGGCTCGCCCGGTGACGTCGCCGGCGGAGTAGAGCCAGTCGCCGTCGACGCCGCGAACCCGCAGCTGGTCGTCGGTCTCCAGGGAGGCGCCGGGCTCGATCCCGACCGTCTCCAGCCCGACGTCAGTCGTGTTCGGGCGGCGGCCCACCGCGACCAGTAGCTCGTCGCCGGTGACCTCGCCGCCGTCGTCGAGAGTCAGGGTGACCGGCCCGTCCGGCGCGGGCCGGGAGACGTGGACCGCACCGATGCCGGTACGGACAGTGATCCCGACCTCGGCGAACGCATCGGCCAGCTCCGCGCCGACGAAAGGCTCCTCGGTGGGCAGCAGGCGGTCGGCCTGCTCGACGATCGTCACCTCCTCGGCACCCAACCAGCGGTAGGCCTGGGCCATCTCGACGCCGACCACCCCACCGCCGAGCACGAGCAACCTGGCCGGCACCTGCTTCGCGGCGGTCACGTCGCGGTTGTCCCAGATCGCGACATCGCGCAAGCCCTCGACCGGTGGGGTGACGGCGGACGAACCGGTGGCGATGACGACCGCCCGCCGCGCGGACAGGATGACCGGCCCGTCGGCGGTGTCAACCGCGACCCGGCGTTCGCCGGCGAGCCGGCCGTACCCACGCACCAGGTCCACGCCGACGCCGGCCAACCAGTCCGCCTGTGACGAGTCGTCCCAGCCGCCGCTGAAGGCGTCCCGGCTCGCCAGCGTCTTCTCGACATCCACGCTGCCGGTGATAGCCGCGGCGGCGGCCGGAACCCGTCGGGCCGTCGCGAGCACCTCGCCGGGCCGCAGCAGCGCCTTGCTCGGCATGCACGCCCAGTAGGAGCACTCGCCGCCGACGAGCTCGCTCTCCACCACCACAGCGGTCATACCGTGATGGCGCGCATACCCGGCCGCATTCTCGCCGGTGGACCCGCCGCCCAGTACGACGACGTCGTACTCCCGATGGTCGGTCATCTTCCCTCCCGAGAAGCGAATGATTGCCGTCCGCACCGAGTAACCGCGAATCTGCGGTCTCACGCGTGTCGGCCGTTCTACCGGGCCCCGACGCCACCAACCAGATCGCAGACCGGCGCCGAGCCCGGGCCCGGTGATGGTGAACCGCACTGGGCCTGATGGAGGCTCGGGCTATGGGATTTCGACCGGTGTCGGCTGCCGTCGACACCGAGACCGTGTCAGCGCTTCATGACCGACCCGGTTCGGCGTCGCTCTTTTCGGGTCGGGAGGAGATCGGCGGGTCGTCGTCGGCGGGTGGCTCCGGGTCGGCCCACTCCTCGCGGTGACCACCAGCCTGGCCGAGCTGCCCCGCGAGCTCCTTCTGTAGCGCTTCGTCGGTCCTCGGTCCGTGCTTGTCACTTCCCCGTTGCATGCTCCCTGTGTTCCCGGCACGTGCGCGCGGAAACGCTGTCGGCGTGACCCTGCCGGCGCCGCAGATGGGTTCGGGACAGCGGCGGCTGGGTAGCCGGCGACGCGCAGTGTGCGAGAGGGAGCCCCCGAGATGGGTCCCGCCGAGTGAAACGTCCCCACCGACGAGCACGTCGCCACCTCGCGAGAGACCGGCGACCGCCAGCCGGACGGCGAACGGGACAAGCACAGCACCACCGACACACTGAGTCCGGAGAGTTCGTCGGCGGGTGGCTGGGTCAGGACGCACCGGACGTCGGGACCAGCGGGGCCGAGCGCGGATGCCGAACGCACCGAGGCTGAGCCGGACTACGCCGAGGACTGCGATCCCAGGGGGAAGCAGAATTGCGCTGAGCGGCCCCGTCGTGAGCGGTCAGTCCACCTGGCCGGCGAGGTAGACGTACGAACAGGACTCATCGCCCGTCTCGGCGAGGTGGTACGTGCTGGCCTGCCTCAGCGATCGATCGGTGGCCTCGCTCGACTCGGTCGTGCTGGCGAGCGGGTCCGCGATGATGATCTGCTCGGGAGGTTTGCCGTCCGGCCGGGGCGAGAGTTCGATGACTTCGCCAGCCCGGGGCCCGTCCATCAGCAGGGCGTGAATCGGTGACTTGCCCATGCCGTCAGGGTACCTGGGAAGGGCCCGGGGACTCTCCGGGCCGACGAACAGCGTCGCTGAAGCCGTGTCCCCGGTCTTGAGCTGCGAGCGCTTGGGGTGGCTTCAGCGACAGCCGATCGCCTCGCCGTCGTGAGAGAGCCCCGGCCGGGTTTCCGCGCTGCTCGCCGGGGACTACGCTGGGTACGACGTCGCCGGCAAGATCGACCTGAGCGCCCTGGAGCCGCTGATCGCCCAGCCCTCCTCCTCGGGGAACGTCGTGCCGGTGCGTGAGGTGGCCGGTACGCCGGTCAGCCAGGTGGTGATCGGGTCCTCGGCCAACCCGGGTTGCGTGACTTCCCTGTCGCCGCCGCGATGGTGGCCGGACGGCAGACCGCGGACACCGTCAGCTTGGATGTCAATCCGACCTCCCGACCGATCCTGCAAGACCTCACCAGGATGGGCGCCACCTTCGAGGTGAATCGGGTGGTTGAGCTGTGGGAATGCGGAGCAAGCCACCTCCACCACACCGCGCGACGGACAACGTGATCATGGCGCCGGAGCCAGCTTGGACTCCCGCAGAGCACGCATGTCCCGTGCACGAGCAAACGCTGTCATCGCCGAGCAAAGTCTGGACGCATTTCCAACTTGTCTGGACGTTTGTCCAGGCTTACGATCGCTTTATCTTGATTGCTGGACAGGCGTAGCAGCTGGCGAGGGAGGGTCGCATGGCCGCGCGCACCTTTGGCGACCGGGAGCTCTCGCCGAATCAGGAGTTCCGCCGGAGCGAGATCGTCGAAGCCACCACTCGGCTGCTCCGGACGAAGGGCCTTGGCGCGTGCACCGTTCGGGCCATCGCCGACGAGGCGGGAATCAGCAAAGGCGCGGTCAACTACTACTTCAAGGACGCGTCAGAGCTGGTCGACCTTGGCTTCCTCCGGCTCGCCCACGGCTACTACGACCACATCCGCGAACAGGCCAGTCGAGCCGCCGACCCGGTGGATGCGCTGTGGCGCACCGTCATGCTGTACGTGACCCCCTGGGGTATGCACTCGGGGATGGGCCTGTTGTGGATGGAGTACTACGTCCAAAGCATCCGCAACAAGCGGCTCGACGGTGTGGTGGCCTCTTCCCAGGCCATGGAGGAGTTGTTCGGCGAGGCGCTGGCCAAGGTATCCGAGCCCGCCCGCGCCTACGCCGGGTCGCTCACGAGACATGTCGCCGGGGCCATCCTCAGTGAGCCGCAAGCCTCCGTCGACCCGAGTGAGCTCATCGCAGAGCTCTCCCGGCTCGTGGAAATTGCTCCACCGGCCACGATCTGGATCGGCTGCGACGAGGCGGACTGCCCCTATCACACCGGTGCCGCACAGCAGTGGGGCGCCTTGACATGAATGAAACATTCCAGGACGGGAGCGTGTAATGCAGGTAGGAGCCGCAATCATCTTTCAGGGCTTCGAGGGAAACCTGAACGACAAGCAGGTGTATGAAACCGATTTGGCACTCGCCGACCTTGCCGAGCCACTCGGTTTCGACTCGATCTGGGGCGTCGAGCACCACTTCACAAACTACACGATGTGCCCCGACGTCCTACAGTTTCTGACCTACATGGCCGGCCGCACGACGCGAGTGGGACTGGGCTCCATGGTGGCAGTGCTTCCCTGGCATGACCCGGTGCGGTTGGCCGAGCAGATCATCATGTTGGACAACATGTCCAACGGGCGGGTGTTACTCGGCATGGGCCGAGGCACCGGAGTCGTCGAGTTCGACGGCCTGCGTGTCGACATGGGCGAGGCCCGGCAGCGATTCAAGGAGTCCGCCGAAGCGATCTTGGAGGCGCTGGAGACTGGTTACATCGAGTATGACGGCCAGTTCATCAAGCAGCCAAGGACGGCTCTGCGTCCCGGTCCCTTCAAGAGTTTCCGAGGCCGCACCTACTCGGCAACCATCTCGCCGGAGTCGGCGGAGATCATGGCCGGCCTGGGCACCGGCATCCTGATCGTGCCGCAGAAACCGTGGCCGCAAACGCAGCAGGACTGTGTCACCTATACCCAAACCTATCGCGAGGCCATCGGCGAGGAACCGCCGCCGCCGGTCTGCGCCGGCTGGACGTTCGTCGATGAGGACGCCGGTCGCGCCGAGGAGCTGGCCCGCCAGCACATCGGCGGTTACTGGCGCTCGGTGGTCGATCACTACGAGTTCGACAAGCCGCACCTGAAGTCCACCCCGGGTTATGAGTTCCACTCGCTGATGTACGACCGGCTCAACGCGCCCAACGGGCTGCAGCGGATGACCGACTTCTACATCGGTCTGCAGCCGTGGGGCACCCCGGAGCAGGTGGTCGAAAAGATCAAGGCGTTCTGCGAGATGACCGGGTCGAACACCTTCGTCGGCAACTTCCGCTTCGGGGGCATGTCGGGCGAGGACGCGGAGCGTTCCATGCGGCTGTTCGCCAAGGAGGTCGCGCCCGCGCTCCGCCAGCTCAACTTCGAAAAGCCGCTGCCCATCTCCGCCTGAGCCGGTGGAGCCGCCTTGGGGAGTCGAACCCCAGACCTACGCATTACGAG
>JBQTKB010000087.1:0-23769 GCA_052386505.1 Pseudonocardia sp. | reverse complement strand
GGGGGCGCCCCGCCCCCCCGCGGGGGGCGGGGGCGCCGCGGCCGGCGCCGGGGCCCCGCGGGGGCCGGCCCGCGTTCTGCTGACCGCGCCGGTCGCCCGCCCGGGCCGGACCGCGTTCAGCTGAACGCCTTAGCCGCGGGCCGGTGCCACCCGGGTCACCCAGCGGGCGGGGTCGCTCAGCTCGGCGCGGGTGGGCAGGTTCTCCGGTGAGGTCCACACGGTGTTGAAGCCAGCCATCCCCACCGCGTGCACCGTGTGCCGGGTGAACGCCGCGCCCACCGCGTACTGCCGCATCTTCGCCTCCACCCCGAGCAGCGCCCGCAGCAGCCGGTCGAACAGCCCACCGCCGCGGCGACGCTCGGTGAACCGAGTGCGGATGGTCTCCACCGAGGGCACCACCGCCGGCCCGACCGCGTCCATCACGTGGTCGGCGTGCCCCTCCAGCAGCGTGGTCAGCGCCAGCAACCGGTCCAGCACGGCTCGCTGCTCGGGTGTCTGCAGCAGCTCCAGCAGGCCCAGCCCGTCGCGGTGTTCCTGATCCCGCGCGCTGCCGCGGACCGACGCGAACGCCGCCGGGAGCCGCTCCAGCAGCCCGGCCGCGCTGGTCTCCGACGCGCCGAGGAATTCCGTCACCTGGTCGGCGAAGTAGGAGCGCAGCCACGGCACGGCGGTGAACTGCAGCCGGTGGGTGGCTTCGTGCAGGCACACCCACAGGCTGAACTCGCCGAGCGAGACGTCCAGCGCGCGTTGCGCGGCCACGATGTTCGGCGCGACCAGCAGTAGCCGCCCCCGCGAGTCGTCGCCGCCGAACGGGTCGTACTGGCCGAGCACCCGGCTGCCCAGGTACGACAGCATCGCGCCGGCCTGCAACCCGGCCGTCTTCGCGGTCAGCGCCCGGGCGGTGGCCGACCCGCTGCCGTGCAGGCCGGGCAGCGTGGCCTGGCCGGTCAGCGCCGCCAACCCGGAGGTGGCCGCGGCGGCCCAGGCCGGGCGGTCCACCACGTCGGCCGGCAGCAGCGGTAGCCCGGCGCCCATCCCGGTCAGCTCCCGGACGTGCCCCTCGGCGGTGGCCGCGTCGGCGCGCAGCATCTCCACCGCGCGCCGGGCCTCGACCGGGCTGACCGCCGGGCCGCTGGACATCAGGTGGGCGGCGGTCCGGGCGGCCAGCGACCAGTCCACCGGCAAACCGGTGGGCGGTTGGCCGGACGGGCCCGGGTTATCGGTGAGGTACGGCACCCGACCACGGTACGTCACTGAGCCGCCAGCGAGTGAGCATCGCAGCGAGCGTCAGCGAGTGAGGAGCGGAGCGAGCGTCGGCGGCGAAGCATCGGCACGAACGCCGATCCGGCGGGTGGCGGCGGCGAAGCATCGGCGCTGAGCCGCCAGCGAGTGAGCATCGCAGCGAGCGTCAGCGAGCGAGGAGCGCAGCGAGCGTCGGCGGCGAAGCATCGGCACGAACGCCGATCCGGCGGATGGCGGCGGCTGACCGGCTTGGCCCAGCCGGCGTGGCCGCGCCCGCCGGCCCGTTTCGCGAGCCGCCCGGCCGGGCCGGTCCGGCCGGCCAGGCCGGTCACCGGCAGCCGCATGAGCGCAGGGCCGCCGCGATCGCGTCCAACCTCGGGCGGGAGCTGGCCGGCGAGGCGCCGTTGGACATCAGCGCGAACACCAGCAGCCGGCCGTCGACGTCGGTGACCAGGCCGACGAGGCTGCTCACCCCGGTCAGGGTGCCGGTCTTGGCCCGCACGTACCCGCGTCCGGGCTCGGACGCGCCCTCGGCGAACCGGGCGCCCAGCGTGCCGTCACCGCCGGCCACCGGCAGCCCACCGAGCAGGGGCCGCAGCCGGGCGGTCCGGTCGGCCGTGGAGTCCGGTGGACTGTCCGGCAGCGAGCCCATGGACGCGGGGGACGAGGATGGCGAGGGCGCGGCGGTTGTCGACCCGGGCGCCGCGGCGGCGGCCATCACCTCGCCGAGCAGCCGGGCCGGCACCCGGTCGTCGGTGGACAACCCGCTGCCGTCGGCGATCGTAGCGCCGTCGACGTCAAAGCCGGCCTCGGTGAGCGTGGCCAGTACCGCCCGCGCGCCCCCGGCGAAGGTCGGCTCGCCGCCGCGGGCCAGCGCGACCTCGCGGGCCAGCGTCTCGGCGAGCACGTTGTCCGAGATTCGCAACGCGGTCTGCACCAGATCGACGACCGGCGGCGAGCCGACCTCACCGAGCACCTGTCCGGGGGCGACCGCCGCAACCGGCCGGGCCTCCGCACCCGCGCTCGGTGAGCGGTCCGGGCCGGCCGAGGTCCCGGGTACGGCCCGCGTTCCGGGTGCCGCCGAGGTCCCGGGTGCGGCCGGCGTTCCGGGTGCGGCCGGCGTTCCGGGTGCGGCCGACGGGCCCGCGCCCGATGCCCCGCCCGTCGTCGGGGGCGCGTCGCCCATGGTGACCCGTGCCGGGTCCGCGCCCAACCGGCGGGCCAGCGCTCGGCCGGCGTCCAGACCGGGGGTGTCGGTGCGCGGGGTGTCGAGCTCGGCGGGCTTGCCGCGGCCGCCGTCCAGGATCGCCGCCCCGATCGGGGTGATGTAACCGGCCGCCACGTCCTCGGTCAGCCACCCGGGCGCCATTCCGGCGCCGCGGTAGCGGCCGAGGTCCACGGTGACCGTGCGGATCCGGCCGGGGTGCGCGGCGCGGACCTGCCCGGCCAGCGCATCCAGCTTCGCCGCCCCGGGGTAGATCGAGTCCTCGCCCGCCGGCAGCGACGACAGCGTCGGATCGCCGCCGCCGACCAGCACCACCTCACCGTCGCCCGCTCCGGCCACCACGCGGGTGGTCAGCCGGGCGGCCGGGTCGAGCGCGAGCAGCGCGGCGGCGGCGGTGAGCACCTTGCCGGTGGACCCGGGCACCATCGCCCGCTCGGGGGCTCGTGACCACAGCGTCGCCCCGGTGGCGGGATCCAGCACCACGCCGGTCAGGGTGCCCAGCTGCGCGACGCCGGCCAGCCCGTCCAGCTTCCGGGACAGCCCGGTCGCGGTGGGCGCCGGCGCGTCCGGGGCCAGCGGACGGATCAGCAGCGTCGGCGGGGTCGGCCCGGTCTCGACCGACGCCGGTGCGGGCAGCCCGACCCGCGCCGCCAGCTCCGGAAAGGCCACCGCCGCCCCGGCACCCAGCACGAGCACGACCAGCAACGCGAGACCCGCGACCAGCGCCGGGCGCGGCATCCGGCGGGACGCGCGGGACTCCTCAGCGCGACGGTGTCCGCCCACCCACCCTCCCTCACCCGTGTCGTGGCCCGGTGGACCAGACTAGAGCGTGCCCGGCGATGAGGCCGGACCGTGCTTGCCGCGGCTGTAGACAGCTCGACGGCAGGCGACCGGACGGCAGCCAAGAGACAGCGGGAGGACCGGCGGGTGGAGTTCGACGTCACGATCGAGATCCCGAAAGGGGTCCGCAACAAGTACGAGATGGACCACAAGACCGGCCGGATCAAGCTCGACCGCACCCTGTTCACCGCGATGCAGTACCCGGCCGACTACGGGTTCGTGGACCACAGCCTCGGCGAGGACGGCGACCCGCTGGACGCGCTGGTCCTGGTCCAGGAGCCGACGTTCCCGGGCTGCTTGATCCGGGCCAGGGCGATCGGGATGTTCCGGATGCGCGACGAGGCCGGCGGCGACGACAAGGTGCTCTGCGTGCCCGCCGCGGATCCCCGGCAGGAGCACTTGCAGGACATCCGCCATCTCGACGAGTTCTACCGGCTGGAGATCGAGCACTTCTTCCAGGTCTACAAGGACCTGGAGCCGGGCAAGAGCGTCGAAGGCTCGGTGTGGGTGGGCCGCCGCGAGGCCGAGCAGGAGATCCAGCGCTCCTGGGACCGCGCCAAGGCGGACCCGGACCACTGAGAGCAGGTGATCTTGCTCTACGGGAGACGTCGGTGTATCGCTGACGGTTCGCCTACGGGGGTGGCGACTGCGCAGCGCAGGCCGGGCGAACGGCCGATGCGGCGGTCGAGTGTCACCAGCGCCACGTCCAGGAGCTCGGCGAGGGCGATGTAGCTGGCGTCGTAGCTGGTGAGGTTTCCGCGAAACTCCCAGGCTCTCGTTGCCAACAGCTCGTACGGCCATTGCTCGATCGCGAGTTCGAGCAGGTCGGCGTGGGCCTGGGCGGCCTGGTCAGCGGTGATGAGCTCGGCAAGCTCGTGACGACGGATGATGTTGGCCGCATCGAAGGGCAACAGGCTGGGAGCGGCGAGGTGGGCTCCGGCGAAAGTGTCTGCGGCCCAGCGTCCATCGGGTCCTGCATCCAGCAGAGCGGCGACCACCGCCGAAGCGTCACAGACGAGGCCCTTCCTCACCGGCGATCGGCGTCTCTAGCAGCGAGGATCGACTTGGCGTCGACTCGCACGCCGGTGGCATCGACGCGCGCGCGAGCCCGGGCGATGACGTCGTCGACAGAGGGTCGGGACGCGCTCTCGACGAGCATGCCGCGCAGGTACTCCTGCAAGGACTTCCCGGCGCGCGCGGCCCGGGCCGCGAGCTCGTCCCTCACCTTCTCCGGCACGTCTCGAACCGTGACAGCCACACCCATGCAGCGACAATAGCAGCATAGTCAGCAGAACAGCAGCGGCCTCCGCAAACGGATCCACTGAGGAGCCGCACCCGCTACCAGGTGACCGGCAGGGCCGCGAGGTCGCGGGCGTCGAGCATGGCCGCGTTGCCAGTCCAACGCGGCGACGTCGGCGGCGAGGGTGGGTAGCCGGGCCAGCAGGGTGCCCAGGCCGATCTCCAGTTGGGCCGGGGGCACCAAGCCCGCTGAACGTCAACCCGTACACCGCTGATTCGGTGAGCGGGGTGCCGTGCTGGTCGGTGGCCGTCACGAGCTCGCTGAGCAGGTCGGGGCCGGGTTCGGCGCGCGGCTCGGCGACGAGTCGGGCTAGGAACGCGGTGAGCTGCTCGCCGCTCGACGCGGCGTCGGCGGCGTTCTGAGCGGCGAACAGGGCATGCACGTCGATGGTCATTCTTTCAAACCCGTGCGCTCGGCCAACCCGACGCCGAGCAGCTGACTGAGGGTTCCGGTAGCTGGCGGGCCGCGAAGCCGCGGATCAGCTCAGCCGGCGGATCTTCGGCCCGCGAACCTGACCTCAGTTGGGCGTGCTGGCGATCCGGGCGGATGCCGCGCGGTCGACCTCGGCCGGCGAGAGGTCCAGCAGCCGGTCGATCTGCCGGTCGTCCAGACCGCGGTGGGACAGCTCGCGGCGGGCGGCCAGCAGGGTCGCGGTGTGCAGGTTCAGCTCCTGGCGGGACCGTCGCACGTCGTCGCGGGCCCGCGCCGCCGTGCGCAGTACTGCCAGCGTGGCGTCCAGGTCGGGCACCAGCTGGGCGACCAGCCGCTCGCGCAGCACGGCGTCCGCCGCGCGTTCAGCTGAACGCACGCGGTCGTCGGGTTCGGCGTGATCGAGCACGTCCGAGCGTTCAGCTGCACGCGCTCCGTTGTCCGACCAGGCACCGCCGGGCACCAGGTCACCCACCGCGCGTTCAGCTGAACGCGCGGGGTGCCCGTTGCGTCGACCGTCCGCCGTGCCGGAAACCGCCGCCGTGCCGGAAACCGCCGCCGTGCCGGCAACCGCCGCCGCGCCGGCAACCGCCGCCGCGCCCGCAGGGACGATCGGCTCGGCCACCGGGGGGACGGCGCCCGGCGCGCCGGGGGGACCGGAACGTTGGGCCTCCAGGCCGGAGACCTGCCGCAGCCGCTGCTCGGGCATAAACGCCAGCGCCACGAAGCCGAGCGCCAGGACCGCCGCGCCGACCAGGAACACCAGCGACATCGAGTCGGCGAAGCCCTCCAGGAACGGCCGGGCCAGCCGCGGGTCCAGGCGCTGGATGAACGACGAGTCGTCCAGCGAGATCGAGCCGGGGCCGGTGCCGGACAGCGCGTCGATCACCCGGGCGTCGTCCGGGTTGGCCCGCACCGCCGGGTCGGTCAGCGCCGCGGCGAACTCGGGTGTGCCGGCCGCCGCGCGGAACGCCGAGGAGATCTTCTCGCCGACCGTGCCGAACAGCAGCGACAGGAACACCGCCGTGCCCAGCGTGCCGCCCAGTTGCCGGAAGAACGTGGCCGACGCGGTGGCCACCCCCATGTCGCTGGGCGGCATAGCGCTCTGGATCGCCAGGGTCAGCGGCTGCATGCTGCAGCCCAGCCCCCAGCCGAAGACCAGCATGTACAGCGCGGCCTGCCAGAACGGGGTGTCTACGCCGATCCGGGACAGCAGCAGCAGCCCCACCACCATCAGGGTCACGCCGAGCAGCGGCCAGCGCCACAACCGGCCGGTGCGCGAGATGATCTGCCCGGAGGAGATCGACATCGACATGATGCCGAACATCAGCGGCAGGGTCAGCAGCCCGGCCTGGGTCGGCGACGCGCCCTTGACGATCTGCAGGTACAGCGGCAGCGCGGCGATCGTGCCGAACATGCCCATGCCGACGATCACCGAGGTCAGCGTGCCCAGCCCGAACACCCGGACCCGGAAGAACCGCGGCGGCAGCAGCGCGTCGTCGCCGTACCGCCGCTCGATGAACACGAACAGCAGCAGGCCCAGCGCCCCGATCAGGTAGCAGACCTGGGCCGCCGGGGAGGTCCAGCCCCAGGCCCGGCCCTGCTCGGCGACCAGCAGCAGCGGGACCACGCCGGTGACCAGGGCGAGCGCACCCGGCCAGTCGATCCGGTGCGGCCGCTTCCGGTGCGGGATGTTCAGCACCCGCATCACGATCAGCAGTGCGATCACGCCCACCGGCAGGTTGATGCCGAACACCCAGCGCCACCCGGTGATGCCCAGGATCTCGTCCTGGCCGGCCAGGAAGCCGCCGACCAGCGGTCCGATCACGCTGGAGATGCCGAACACCGCGACGAAGTAGCCCTGGTACCTGGCCCGCTCCCGGGGCGCCACGACGTCGCCGATGATGGTCAGCGCCAGCGAGAACAGCCCGCCGGCGCCGAGCCCCTGCAACCCGCGGAAGGCCGCCAGCTGGTACATCGACTGGGCGAACATGCAGGCCAGCGAGCCGACCATGAACAGCGAGATGGCGAGAAGGAACAGCGGCTTGCGCCCGTAGATGTCGGACAGCTTGCCGTACAGCGGGGTGGTCACCGTCGAGGTGATCAGGTAGGCGGTGGTCACCGAGGCCTGCAGGCTCAGCCCGTTGAGGTCGTCGGCGATGGTGCGCACCGAGGTGGCCACGATGGTCTGGTCCAGCGCGGCCAGGAACATGCCGGCCATCAGCCCGGCGAAGATGGCCAGGATCTGGCGGTGGCTCAGCAGCGGTGGCTGCTCCGGTGCCTGCTCGGGTGCGGGGGTCGTCGACCCGGTCCTGCTGGTGGTCATTTCTGGGTGCCCCCCAGGTGGTACCGCTCGAAGTCGTCGTTGAACCGGCCGACCAGCTCGCACAGCGCGCGGCGGTCGGCCTCCGGCCAGTGCGCGAGGAGCTCGGCGAAGTGCTGGTTGCGGCGGCGGCGCTTGTCCTCGAAGGTGCGCACGCCCAGCTCGGTGGCCGCGAGCAGGCTGGCTCGGCCGTCGCTGGGGTCGGGCTGGCGGGCCACGAGGCCCAGCCGCACCAGCTGGGTGGCCTGCCGGCTGACCGTGGAGATGTCGGAGTGCACGGCGTCGGCCAGCGCGCTCAGCCGCCGCGGCCCGCCCTTGACCAGGGTGACCAGCAGCAGGTACGCCGCGCGCTCCACCCCGTCGCCCTGTTGCGCGACGTAGCGGGCGTGCGCGCGGTCGAACAGCCTGGTGAGCCGGATCAGCTCGCCGCCGAGCTGGTCGTACTCGGCCTCCGGCCCGCTCAGTGGCCGCGCGCACCCGCCGCTCGCGGCGGCCGGCGCGGCGACCCGGTCGGACGCCGCGTCGGTCGTTGCCTGCACGGTGTCCACCGGCGACCATCTCCCGTCCACGTCGGGCCCGACCTCTTGCCGCGGCCCATCGGTTTGCTTGTCGCATACAACCACTTGCTCGTCACAAGCATGCATGTGGTCGAGGTATTCCCGCCAGCCTCAGCTGCCCTGTGTCAAACCAGTGCCCAGTGGGGCGGCAAGTCGCCGTCCAGGCCGTCCGCGAGGTGCCGCCCGAGCCGGCCTGTGATGGCGGCACTCGGCGCGGTACCCAGGTAGGAGTGCCGGCCCGATGCGGCCGCCCAGGAAGGGGGCACCGCACGGCCGAAGAGATCGCGCAGCAGCGTCGTGGTTACCCATGCTGCCCACTCGTGCTCGGGCCAGTTGCTCTCGATCACCAGCGACCGGTAGAGAGGCGGGTCCAGCAGGACGAACAGCAGGTCGACGGCGTGAACGTGGCTTATCCCCGGTCGCAGCGGGGCGGTGCGCGCCAGCAGCGTGATCAGCTCGCTGAAGCCGTCCCGGCGCAGCTCCTCGCCACGGCGGTAGACCGCACCGGCAGGATCGGCTGAAACCGACTCGAACACCGGCAGCATCGGCGCGACCCGGGCCAGGATTTCCGCCACCCCCGCGGCCAGGGTAGCGACGGCGTCGTCGATGACCGGCGCGGCGACCGCCCGCACGTACCAGGACTGGCGTTGCGGCGGCAGGCCGTGCGGAAGCTGAAGTACGTGGTCTGCACCGCGACTCCCGCTCGGTCGGCGATGTCCTGCATCGTCGCCCGGTGCCCGCGCTCGCAGAACAGCGCGTACGCCGCGTCGAGCATCCGCTTCCGGGTCCGCGCGGCCTTCTCCTGCCGGGCATCGCTCGGACCCGGGCGGCACGTGCACACCCACGAGGACGAGGCCGTCTACGTGATCTCCGGGGTGCTCAGCTTCTGCATCGGCGACCGCCGTTTCGACGCCGGCCCGCAGACGCTGGTGTGGATGCCGCGGCAGGTGCCCCACGTGTTCGCCAACCTCTCCGACGAGCCGGTCCGCACCTTCGGCGTCATCACCCCCTCCGGGCTGGAGGGCATGTTCGCCGAGCAGTCGGCCTATTTCGCCACCCTGACCGGAGAGCCCGATATCCCGGCGCTGCACGCGCTCTCCGCGCGCTACCGCGTGCTGCCCGTCGAGGGCCCGCCGCTGTCGCCGATCCTGCGTTCCTGATCGGAGCGGCGGACTCTGATGATCTTCACCAGGCGGCGCCGGCCGCGCCGTTCGCGCCCGGTGCTGTCGCGGGTGAGGTGGGCCTGCAGCGCGGCGGGGTCCTTGCGGCCGGTGTAGCTGACCGAGCGCAGCCAGGTGCCCAGCCGGGACGGGGTGAGCCAGTCGACTTCGTCCTGGCAGGTGAAGCGAGGGCGGTGGCCTGATGGCACCTCGGGTACAACGACGACGAGATCGCCGCCGACATCTCCCGTTAGTGGCACCAGTGAGCTCATTAGGCTGCCCGGCATGGACGAGTCGGATTTTCGGGACGTGCTGGCGTCGGTGCGGCGGTTCGTCCGCGAGCGGGTGGTGCCGATCGAGGCTGAGATCGAGGAGAAGGACGAGATCCCGGAGCCGATCCGGGACGCCTGCAAGTCGATGGGCCTCTACGGGTTCGCCATCCCCGAGCAGTACGGCGGGCTCGGGCTGCCGCTGAGCCAGGAGGTGCGGCTGGTCTTCGAGCTCGGTTACACCACGCCGGCGCTGCGCTCGATGTTCGGCACCAACAACGGGATCGCCGGGCACGTGCTGCTCGAAGGCGGCACCGAGGCGCAGAAGAAGGAGTGGCTGCCGAAACTGGCCAGCGGCGAGCTCACCGCCTCGTTCGCGCTCACCGAGGACGACGCCGGCTCCGACCCGTCCGGTTTGGCCACCACCGCGCGCCGGGAGGGTGACCGCTGGGTGCTCAACGGGTCGAAGCGCTACATCACCAACGCGCCGCTGGCCGAGGTGTTCATGGTGTTCGCCCGCACCGACCCCGACGGCCCCGCGCAGCGCGGGATCTCCGCGTTCCTGGTGCCCCGGGGTGCACCGGGGCTGAGCGTCGGTCCCCGGGACCACAAGATGGGCCAGTTCGGCGCTTGGACCGCCGACGTTCACCTCGACGACGTGACCGTCGGCGCCGGCGCGCTGATCGGTGGCGAGGACGGCCTGCACCGCGGCTTCGTCACCGCGATGCGTTGCCTGGCGCACGGCCGCGCGCACATCGCCGCGATGTGCGTCGGGATGGCCGAACGGCTGGTCGACGAGTCGGTGACGTTCGCCCGGGAACGTGAGCAGGGCGGCCGGAAGATCGGCGAGTACCAGTTGGTTCAGGGCCTGGTCGCGGACTCGGTGACCGACTATCGGGCCGGCCGGGCGCTGGTCCAGGCGGCCGCCGCGGCGTTCGACGACGGCAGCGACACCGTCGTCGGGCCGTCCAGCGCGAAGTACTTCGCCTCCGAAATGGTCGGCCGGGTCGCCGACCGCGCCGTGCAGATCCACGGCGGCGCCGGCTACATGCGTGGCGTCGCGGTCGAGCGGTTCTACCGGGACGCCCGGCTGTTCCGGATCTACGAGGGCACCAGCCAGATCCAGCAGGTGATCATCGCTCGCGGCGTCCTGGGCAAGCTGTAGGCCGGCACCGGGTCGGAGCGACCGCCGCACCGAGGAGCCGCCGTCGGGGCGCGGCCTACCCGGCCAGGCTGCCGAGCAGCGCGACCGGCACGATCTGGACCGGGAACGGACGGACGGCGTGGAAGGTGTCGTCGCCCTTCACCTCGGCGAGCAGGTCGTACCGGCCGTCGCCGTCGAGCTCGAACGCGACCAGGCCCGGCTCCTTCGGGTCGAGCACCCAGTAGCTGGCCACCCCGAGACGCTCGTAGACGGCCTTCTTGGTGTTCAGGTCGTACAGCGTGGTGCTGGGCGAGAGCACCTCGACCGCCAGCAGCGGGGCGACCGGCAGCAGCTTCTCGGTGAAGTCTTTCTCCCGGGCCACCAGCACGTCCGGCTGCAGCTCGGTGCTGTCCGAGGGCCGGAACGACAGCGGCGCGGGCAGCACGTGCAGTCCCTCGGGGCACGCCGCGTCGAGCCGGACGGCGAGCTGCATCAGCATCTTCTGGTGTCGGATCAGCGGCGCGGGGCTCACGAACAGCATCCCGTCGATGAGCTCATAGCGGTTCCCGTCGTCCGGCATCGCCTCCAGGTCGGCCACCGTGAAGGGGCGCCCGTGCGCAATGCCGTGCGAACCGGTTGTCGCCGTCATGCCCGCCATGGTGCCCGCCTTCCTGGTCAGGGCCAACCTTCCAGAGGACCCCGACAGTTCCGGGCGGGCTACGGCAGCGGGGTGAACGGGCGGTCGGGCCACCAGGGGTAGACGTCCGGCAGGTCGGCGGGCACCCGGCCCGGATAGGCGGGCGGGCGCTTCTGCAGGAACGACTCCACGCCCTCGCGCGCGTCCGGGCCGTGGCCCACCTGGGTCAGTGCGCGCGACTCCACCCGGTTGGCCTCGATCGGGTGGTCGGCGCCGAGCATCCGCCACATCAGCTGTTTGTTCACCGTCACCGACACCGGGGCGGCCTCGGCGATCTCCCGGGCCAGCTCCAGTGCGGCGGCCAGCAGCTCCTCGGCCGGGTGGACCGAGCGGACCAGGCGGGCCTCCAACGCCTCGGCCGCGCCGAACAGCCGGCCGGTCATCGTCCACTCCAGCGCCCGGGAGATGCCCACGATCCGGGGCAGGAACCAGCTCGAGCAGCCCTCGGCGGTGATGCCGCGCCGGGCGAACACGAAGCCCATCGTCGCGGTGTCCGCGATCAACCGGATGTCCATCGGCAGGGTCATGGACGCGCCGATGCCGACCGCCGGGCCGTTGATCGCGGCGATCACCGGTTTGCCGCACTCGAAGGTGCGCAGGTTGAGCGCGCCGCCGAGGTCCTGGTGGTCCGGGTCGTCCAGGGCGAACGTGTTGCCGGCCGCGGCCAGATCGGCCCCGGCACAGAAGGCCCGCCCGGCACCGGTGACCACCAGCGCCCGCACGTCGTTGTCCGCGTCCGCCTGGTCGTACATCCGGGTGAGGTCGTCGTACATCTGCCGGGTGTAGGCGTTGAGCCGCTCCGGCCGGTTCAACCGGACCAGTTGGACGCCGACCGGGACCTCGCCACCGCGCTCGATCTCGAGTGTCTCGTAGCTCACGAACCGGACCTTAGCCGCCACCGGCGGCCACGCCGGTCAGCCGCGGTCGAACTCGGCGCGGCCGGCCGGGGTCAACCGGGCGGGTGCGCGGCCGGCGCCGGGCGTCGGAACGGCCAGCAGACCGGCCTGCAGCAGCCGCAGCGCAGCCCCGGTGTCGCAGAACACCCGGCCGTCCACCCAGAGCACCGGCAGCGAACCGGGCAGCAGTTCGCAGCGGCCGGCGGCGACCGCGCGCAGCAACGCCACGTCGCGTCCGCACACCGGTCTGTCGGTGACCTCGGACATCTGGATCTCCCCTCGGACGGGCAGGGGGTCAGTGTGGCCAGCGGCACCCGACGATCGCCTCGTCTGGTTCGACGAAACGGCCGCCGGGCCCGATCCGTGACGCGGGTCCGATCCGTGACGCGGGTCCGATCTGCGACGTGTGCCGGTCGACTCGGTCATCCCGACCTCCTCGGTTGATCTCTACCGGGATGATCGGCACCGCGGCCGGTGGTGTTTCAGCTCACCGGGTTCGTTCCCACGTTATGAGAGCCGCTCGAAGATCGCGGTGAGGCCCTGCCCGCCGCCGATGCACATGGTCTCCAGCCCGTACCGCGCCTCGCGGCGGTCCAGCTCGCGCAGCATGGTGGCCAGGATCCGCCCGCCGGTGGCGCCGACCGGGTGGCCGAGGGAGATGCCGGAGCCGTTGACGTTGAACCGCTCGTCGCTGGCCGGGTCCAGCTTCCACTCGCGGGTGCAGGCCAGCACCTGGGCGGCGAACGCCTCGTTCAGCTCGATCAGGTCCATGTCGTTCATCGACAGCCCCGCGCGTTCCAGCGCCTTCGCCGACGACGGCACCGGACCGATGCCCATGGTCTTCGGCGGCACCCCGGCCACCGCCCAGGACACCAGCCGGGCCAGCGGCCGCAACCCGTGTTCGGCGGCCTTCTCCGGGGTGGTGACGATGCACAGGGCGGCGCCGTCGTTCTGCCCGGACGCGTTGCCGGCGGTCACCGTGGACTCCGGATCGGTCTTGCCCATGATCGGCCGGAGCTTGGCCAGGGTCTCCATCGAGGTGCCCGGGCGGATGTGCTCGTCGGAGTCCACTGTGAGGTTTCCGGCGGCGATGTTTCCGGCGGCGCGCGTCCGGCCGGGCACGGTGATCGGGACGATCTCCTCGGCGAACTTCCCGGACGCGGCGGCCGCGGTGGCCTTGCGGTGGCTGGCGGCGGCCAGCTCGTCCTGCTCGTCGCGCGGGATCGAGTACTCCTTGCGCAAGTTCTCCGCCGTCTCGATCATTCCGCCGGGTACCGGGAAGTTCACCCCGCCGGCGGTGACCCGGCCCCGGGCCAGCGCGTCGTGCAGCGCCACGGACGGTGCGCCCTTGATCCCCCAGCGCATCGAGGTGGAGTAGAACGGCGCGTTGCTCATCGACTCCGCGCCACCGGCGAACACCAGCTCGGCGACCCCGGTCTGCACCTGCATGGCGCCGAGCAGGACGGCCTGCAGCCCGGAGCCGCAGCGGCGGTCCAGCTGCAGCCCGGTCACCGACACCGGCAGCCCGGCGTCCAGCGCCACCACCCGGCCGAACGCCGGGGCGTCCATCGTCGGGTAGCAGTTGCCCATGATCACGTCGTCGACCGCGTCCACCGGCAGCCCGGTGCGCTCGATCAACGCCCGCGCCACCGCCGCGCCCAGGGCGTGCGCCGGCAGGTCCTTGAAGGACCCGCCGAAGCCGCCGACCGGGCTGCGCAGCGGCTCGCAGACGACCGCCGTGCCGATCGTGCCCGCCATCAGAAGTAGTACCGGACGAGCGTCTCGGCGACGGCGGCCGGCCGCTCGCTGCCCTCGATCTCGATCGTCGCCCGCACCACCAGTTGCACGCCGCCGCCGGCCACGTCGGCGATCTCGAGGAGCTCGTAGCTGCCCCGGACCTTGCTGCCCACCGGGACCGGTGCGGTGAACCGGACCTTGTTCAGGCCGTAGTTGACGCCCATCTTGACGTTGTCGACCTGGTAGGCGGTCTTGCTCAGTACCGGGTTGAGCGACAGCGTCAGGAAGCCGTGCGCGATGGTGGTGCCGAACGGGCCGTCCTTGGCCTTCTCCGGGTCGACGTGGATCCACTGGTGGTCGCCGGTGGCCTCGGCGAACGTGTCGATCTGCTTCTGGTCGACGGTCAGCCAGTCACCGGTGCCGATGTGGGTGCCGACGGCCGCCTTGAGGTCCTCGACGCTGCTGAAGGTTCGCATTTCCGCCTCGCTTCGCTCGGCCCGTACTCCGTCATGGCCGTGCGGAACAGCCCGGGCCGGATGGCGTTCACCCGCACGCCCTGTCCACCGGCGTAGCCAACCACGCCGCCCGGGATCTGCCGAGCACTCAACGGTGTTGGTTTCGCCTCATCTGGACGCCCCCAGCAGCTGGTCGAGCCGGGTGGCCAGGCGCGGGGCGTCCAGCGGGAACACCGACACCGAGCCACCGCCGTCGTGGCCGCCGGGTTCCGGGCGGCGCACCGTGCCGATCCAGCCGGAGTCGGCCCGGTGGAACCCGATCGCCCACGGGCCGGGGTGGCGGCGGCCCTCGACGATCCCGGAGACCCCGAGCTGCCCGATGTCGTGCACCTCGCCGAACGCCCGGGCCAGGCCGGTGGCATCCGCCTTCGGCACCCCGCGGCTGGCCAGCTCGTCGGCCACCGCCCACACCGACCGGCGTGGACCGGCCGCCCGCAACGCCTCGTCCAGCACGCCGGCCGGGATGTTCACCGGCCGCACCACGCCCGGCGTCATCGGGCCGACCAGCGCGACCAGCCTGGGCACCACCTCCGCCGGGCGCATCCGCACCGTCCACACCTGGCCGCCATGTCGCGCGGCCACCACGGCGCGTCCGCCGGCGATCGCGGCCCGGGCGCTGCGTCCGCCGCCGAGCAGCAGGTCGATCTCCTGGCGCGGCCTGGCCAGCACCTCGAGCAGGTCAGCCACCATCGGGTGCGGACGGTCCCGGGCCAGGTCCCGGCGACGCAGCCCGTCCAGTACCCCGTCCAGCACCCGCCGCCGCTCGGTGTGCGTGCGCCCGGGGCTGGGCAGGATCCAGCCGCCGGGCCGCTCGCCGAGCCCGAGCAGCTCCCAGCAGGCGTCGAACTCGACCTCGCTCAGCCGCAGTTCGCGCGGCCGACCCGGGGTGTCCGGCGCCCCCGCCGGGTGCGGCCGGCGCAGGCCCGCGGGGTGGTTCACCAGTCGTCCTCCTCGCGGCGCACGCCGAGCACCGGCGGACTGATGTCGAAGTGCTCCACCTGGAACGGCTCGTCGCTCGGGATGAACGTCTGGTTGCGGTGCGAGCGCTCCTGGCCACCGACCCCGCCGCCCATCCCTAGTGGCGGCATCCCGGCGAGCCCACCCATGCCGGGACCGCGTCCCGCCGCGGCCCGGGAGGCACCGGGGTCGGCGCCGCCGGACGGGCCGGACGGTGACCCGGGTGGTGGCCCGCCGCGGGCCGGCGGTGCAGGTCCGAACCCGCCGGGGCGCCCGCCGCCGTAGCCGCCCGCTGCCGCGGACCCGCCGATCCGGCCACCGTGCGCGCCGGGGGTGGCGGACGGTCGGTACGGCGGCGGCGCGGCTATCGGGCCACCGTGGGAGCCGGGCAGCGGGCCCGATGATGCGCCACCCGGTTGGCCGGCCGGCGGGGTCAGCGGCGTCCAGCCGGCGTTGACGGTCGGCGCGGCAGCCCCTTCCGTGCCGGCGCCCGCGCCGGGTCCGGTGCCGCCGGGTCCGGTGCCGCCGGCACCTGCGCCGCCGGGTCCGGTGCTGCCTTCCGACGGCGTGGGTGCGCCGGCGCCCGGGGACGCTCCGGAGCCCGGGGCCGCGCCGGCACCGCCGGGTGCGCTCACCCCGGACCCCCCGCCGGGCACTCCGCCGCCCGCCGGACCCGTGCCGGCGGCCAGCACCGGTGGTTCGGCGGCCGGCGGGAAGGATTGCAGCGCCGCCCGGGTGGCCTGCTGGTGCTCGGTGAGCGCGGCGTTGGCCTGGGCGTCCAGCGCGGCGGCCGCCGCGAGCCGTCGGCTGTGGTCGGACTGCAGGCCGACCAGCGCGCCGTAGCCACCGGTCGCCGAGTCCAGCGCATGGCCGGCACTTGACTGCGCGCCGACGTCGGGCGGCGGCGGGATGTTCGGCTTCAGCGCGGTGAACGACGCGCCGTAGGACTCCATGCTGCCGCCGCCACCGGTGACGGTCTGCCCGGCACCGGAGACCCAGTCGGCGAGGCGAGTGGTGGCCGCCGCCGCCGCGTCGGCCGACGCGCCCCGCCAGCTGACCCCGAGCCGGGCGAGCTGGGCGTGTACCGCGCGGTGGGACTCGGTGTAGCGGGCGCTCAGGCCACGCAGCGCGTCCACCGCGGGCTGCACGGCCCCCGCGCCCTGACCGGTCTGCATCCAGCCGAACTTCTGCGCGAGCGGGAACCCCTCCCAGCGGTAGTCGCCGATGTCGTCGGCATAGCAGGCGTCGTCGCTCATGGCTCGACTACCTCGTGCTGGCCAGCAGGTTGCGCATGATGCCCTCGGCGGCGGTCCGCGCCCGCTGGCACATCAGCTCGTGCGTCGCGCCGGGTTCGTCGGCGAGGGTGTTGTAGTACGAAACCCACAGCCCCTGGCTCGGCGCAACATCGATCCGCAACTCGCACGAGAACCGCTCGCCGGCCATCAGATCCGGACTCTGGACAGCGCCGAAGCCGCCGATCGTGGTCACCTTCGCGCCCGATACCCACAGGATGTTCCGGACGTCTTGCGCCGTCGCCGCAGTCACGCCCAGTGAGCCGCTCGGTCGGTCCAGAACGGAGCGTTCCCACACGCAGTCCTTAATGCCCGGCGCTGTGGCCGGAACAGTCCGGGGTGTGGCCGGCACTCGCGCCTGCTTCAGCACCTCGGACGAGGCAAGCGTGCACGGGTCCAGATCGTCCATGCGGATCTCCCGGGGGCGGGGTGGCAGCGGGTCGGCGGATGCGCCAGTCGAGCGCGCCTCCGGCGTGGGCCGGGGAAGTAGGCCACATGCGGTGAGACCGCCGAACAACCCGAGCGCGACGAGGCTGAGCCCCAAAGTGCGGATCATGCCCGGTGCCCCGGGTCGGCGTCGGGCCGGAACGAGTCCGCGATCCGTTGCTCGGTAATGCCGAACGACCGCGCGGTGACGGCCAGCTGGTCGGCCAGGTCGAGCAGCCGCTGGACATACTGCTGGGCCGGTCGCACGGCGTTTTCCTGAATCTTCTCGGAGAACAACTCCTGGGCGTCCTGGGAGATCGGGTCACCGCCACATAACCCGACCAGACGGCGGTTGCCGGAGAAGTTGTCCCGGATGAAACCCTGGAAGCTCTCGGCTTCGGTGAGCAGGACGGCGCGGGCCTGCAACACGTTCTCCGGGGTCACCTGCATGACGTCACCGCCGCCGGCGGGCTGGGTGGACATGGGCGTCACGATAGAGCGCCCGCCGATCACCGTGGGGCCGTTCGCGAGAAACCGTCGGCGATCACGGCTAGCCTTCGGGCATGCCTGGATCTCTGCTCGGTACCGAAGTTCGTCGGCTCGAGGACCCCGAGCTGATGCGCGGCGAGGGCACCTTCGTCGACAATCTCGACCTCGGTGCCGGCCTGCTGCACCTGGCGTTCGTCCGCTCGCCGCTGGCACACGCCACGATCACCGGGATCGACGCCGACCCGGCCCGCAAGTCGCCGGGCGTGGTCGCGGTGTACACCGCCGACGATCTCGGCATCCCCGCGCACCACTCGTTCATGGCGGTCAACAAGGCGTGTGCCCGGCCGCCGCTGGCCGTGGGCAAGGTGCGCTTCGTCGGCGACATCGTGGCCGTGGTGGTCGCCGAGTCCAGGGCGCAGGCGGTGGACGCCGTCGAGCTGGTCGAGGTCGACTACGACCCGCTGCCGGTCGCGGTCGACCCGGAGACGGCGTTGGAGCCCGGTGCGCCCGTCCAGTTCGACGAACTGGGCACCAACCTGGCCGCCGGCATCCGGTCCGACCCGCACGACGACCCGCTGGCCGACGCCGAGGTCGTGGTCCGCGCCCGGATCGAGAACCAGCGGTTGGCCGTGGTCCCGATGGAAGGCAACGCGATCGCCGTACTCCCGGGCGCGGACGGCGACGAGCACCAGCTGACCGTGTACGTGTCGACCCAGATGCCGCACGCCTGGCGCCGCATGACGGCGAAGCTGTTCGGGCTGCACTCGAAGTCGATCCGGGTGGTCGCCCCGCACGTCGGCGGCGGATTCGGCGGCAAGGCCGGCGTCGTGGCCGAGCACTCGATCGCGGTGGCGACGGCCCGGGCTCTGGGCCAGCCGGTGAAGTGGTCGGAGACCCGCTCGGAGAACCTGATCGGCATGCCGCACGGGCGGGCCCAGGTGCAGTACGCCGAGCTGGGGCTGCGCCGCGACGGCACGATCACCGGCCTGCGGGTGCGGCTGATCGGCGATGCCGGGGCGTACGCCGGGTTCGGCGGCGCGCTGGCGATGGGGCCGAGCTACTCGATGGCCCAGGGCGTCTACCGCATCCCGAAGATCGGTTTCGACGTGGCGGTGGCACTGACCAACACCACCCCGGTCGGTGCGTTCCGCGGCGCCGGCCGGCCCGAGGCGTCCGCGCTGCTGGAGCGGGTGATCGATCTCGCGGCGGTGGAGCTGGACATCGATCCGGCGGAGATCCGCCGGCGCAACTTCCTGACCTCCGACCAGTTCCCGTTCAAGACCGTGGTCGGTACCACCTACGACAGCGGCGACTACACCGCGCCGCTGGACAAGGTGCTGGAACTGGCCGACTACGCCGGGCTGCGCGCCGAGCAGGCCCGCCGGCGCGAGTCCGGCGATCGGCTGCAGCTCGGTGTCGGGCTGGCCTCCTACGTGGAGATCACCGCGGGTGGCGGGGCGAGTGAATGGGGCTCGGTCACCGTGCACGACGACGGCACCGCCACCGCGTCGGTCGGCACCTCGGGGCACGGCCAGGGCCACCCCACGTCGTTCGCCATGCTGGTGTCGGACAAGCTGGGCATCCCGATGGAGTCGATCAAGTTCGTGCAGGCCGACACCGCCGTGGTGCCGCGTGGCGGGGGCACCGGCGGCTCCCGGTCGCTGCAGCTCGGGGGCAGCGCGGTGTACGCGGCGGCCGAGAAGGTCCTCGAGCAGGCCCGGGAGCTGGCCGCCGAGCTGCTGGAAGCCTCGGTGGACGACATCGAGGTGGTCGGCGACGACGGCACAGGCGCCGGGCTGGGGGTGGCCGGGGTACCGGACCGGACGATCAGCTGGGCCCGGCTGGCCGCCGCCGGCGCCGAGCGGGGCAGCCCGCTGGCCTCGGCGCTCGACGTCGCGCAGGACGGTGCGACGTTCCCGTTCGGCAGCCATCTCGCGGTGGTCGAGGTGGATACCGAAACCGGGTACGTGCGCCCGGTGCGACACGTCGCGGTGGACGACTGCGGCCGGGTGCTCAACCCACTGATCGTGCGCGGCCAGCAGCACGGCGGCATCGCCCAGGGCATCGCGCAGGCGCTGTGGGAGCACTACACCTTCGACGCCGACGGCAACCCGACCACCGGCACGCTGGCCGACTACACCATCCCCACCGCCGCCGACCTGCCGCCCTACGAGGTGGCCAGCACCGAGACCCCGACCCCGCTGAACGAGCTCGGCGCCAAGGGCATCGGCGAGGCGGCCACCATCGGCGCCACCCCGGCGGTGCAGAACGCGGTGGTCGACGCGCTGGCGCACCTCGGGGTCCGGCACGTCGACATGCCGTGCACCCCGCAGCGGGTGTGGCGGGCGATCCAGGCGGCCGCCCCGGCCGGGCCCGATGCGGCCGCCGCGGCCGGGCCCGGTGCGGCCGCCGCGGCCGGGCCCGGTGCGGCCGCCGCGGCCGGGCCCGGTGCGGCCGCCGCCGGGGGGCCGACCGACCCGTGGCGGGAGCCGCCGGCGATCTTCGAGACCCTGCCGATCCGCGGCCAGGCCGCGAAGCTGGAAACCGCGGACATCTGACCCAGGCCCCGGGTACGACGGGGCCCGGCGCCCTCGCCACGGTGCCGGGGCAACGCTGGGCCAAACCGGCATACGGTTGCCGGCGCCCGGGGCAGCGATCGGCGCCAGCGGTCGCCGGTCAGCTGGGGTTGTCACCCGGACGGGTAGCTGCTTGGCTGGAACCGGCCGCGACCGGTCGGCCGCCACAGGGGGAACGCCATGACCATCACCGACCCGACCTTCTACCGGACGCCCGCGGCGGCCGCCGAGGCTCCGGCCGAGAAGCTCGCCTACCTGGTCGCATTCGATCGCGCCGGTCAGCGGCCCGACGCCCTCACCGTGCTGGACACCGACCCGTCCTCCGCGAGCTACGGCCAGATCGCGGCTGGTCGGACCTGCCCACGACCGGCGACGAGCTGCACCACTTCGGCTGGAACGCCTGCTCCAGCGCGTTCCTGCACGAGGGTCACGACATGAGCGGCCTGGCCAGGCGGTATCTGCTGCTGCCCGGGCTGCGCAGCTCCAACGTCCACGTCTACGACACCCAGCCGGATCCGACGAGCCCGACGCTGGTCAAGACGATCACCGCCGAGGAGTTGGCCGAGAAGGCCGGTTACTCCCGGCCGCACACCCTGCACTGCGGGCCGGACGGGATCTTCCTGTCGTGCCTCGGCGGTGCCGACGGGGCGGAGGGCCCCGGCGGGATCGCGCTGCTCGACCACACCACCTTCGACGTGCTGCGCGCCTGGGAGACCGACCGCGGCCCGCAGTACCTGGCCTACGACGCATGGTGGCACCTTCGGCAGAACACGCTGGTGACCAGCGAGTGGGGCACCCCGTCGATGATCGAGGACGGGATCGTCCCGGAGCTGCTGCTGGCCAACAAGTACGGGCACCGCGTGCACTTCTGGGACCTGGCCGCCGGCAAGCACCTCCAGGCGGTCGATCTCGGGGCGGAGCACCAGATGGCGCTGGAGCTGCGGCCGGCGCACGACCCGGAGGCCAGCTGGGGTCTCGTCGGCGTGGTGGTGTCCACGGCCGACCTGAGTGCCTCGGTGTGGCGCTGGTACCGGGCCGACGACAGCTCGTGGGCCGTCGAGAAGGTGATCACGATCCCGGCCGAGCCCGCCGCCGAGGACGACCTGCCCCCGGCGCTCAAGCCGTTCGGGGCGGTGCCGCCACTGGTCACCGACATCGCGCTGTCGGTCGACGACCAGCGGCTGTACGTCTCCTGCTGGGGTACCGGCGAGCTCAAGCAGTACGACGTGTCCGACCCGGCGGATCCCAAGGAGGTCGGCTCGCTGCACCTGGGCGGCATCGTGCGCCGGGCCGCGCACCCGGCCGCGCCGGACGAGCGGCTGGCCGGCGGCCCGCAGATGGTCGAGGTCAGCCGGGACGGCCGGCGGGTCTACCTGACGAACTCGCTCTACGGCTCGTGGGACGACCAGTTCTACCCCGACGGTGTGGGCGCGTGGGCGGTCAAGGTGGACGCCTCCCCGGATGGTGGCATGGCCCTGGACGAGCGGTTCTTCCCGCGCGGCGACGACTTCCGCGGCCTGCGGGCGCACCAGATCAGGCTGCAGGGCGGCGACGCCTCGTCCGACTCGTACTGCTGGTCGTCGTGACGCCGAGGGCCCAGTAAGCCTGGTGTGCCTCCGTACGATCGCGACCCGCCGCCGGGATGGTGGGGAGTCGATCGGCGACCTGGGGTGGCGCTGCGAGCCGCCCGGGTGTCCGGCGCTATTCCCGGCTGACCAGCGACAATTCTCTCGCGCCCGGCCGGGGGGCGGCGGGTAGCGTCGGCCGGGTGACCGATCAGCGCCGAGGTACCTGGTACGCGGTCGCCGCCTACGGGCTGTGGGGCCTGCTCCCGTTGTACCTGCTCGCGCTGGCCCCGGCCGGCCCGCTGGAGATCCTCACCCACCGGATCATCTGGTCGTTCCTGTTGCTGGTCGGGGTGCTGGCGGTGTTGCGCCAGGGACGGGGCCGGGCGGTGTGGCCGCGCGCGGTGTGGCGGCGGCCGAGGGTGCTCGGCGGGCTGACGCTCGCCGCGCTGCTGATCGCGACGAACTGGATCGTCTACATCTACGGTGCCACCACCGCCCGGGTGGTCGAGGTGTCGCTGGGCTACTTCATCAACCCGCTGGTCTCGGTACTGCTCGGTGTGGCCATCCTGCGCGAGCGGCTGCGCCCCGGTCAGTGGACCGCGCTCGGGGTGGGCGCGGTCGCGGTCGGCGTGCTCACCGCCGACTACGGCCGGCTGCCCTGGCTGGCGCTGGTACTGGCGTTCAGCTTCGGGCTCTACGGGCTGATCAAGAAGCTGGTCGGGGCGCCCGCCGTGGAGGGCATGACGATCGAGACGGCGGTGCTGTTCCTGCCGGCGGCGGCGTACCTGGGCTGGGCGGAGCTGTCCGGGCGGGCGGCGTTCGGCCAGGTGTCGGCGGTGAACACCGCGCTGCTGGTGGGCTGCGGGGTGATCACCGCGGTGCCACTGCTGCTGTTCGCCGGCGCGGCGAACCGGGTGTCGCTGACCGTGCTCGGCATCACCCAGTACCTGGCCCCCACCCTGCAACTGCTGATCGGGGTGCTGGTGCTGCGCGAGCCGATGCCACCGGCCCGGCTGATCGGGTTCGGACTGGTATGGGCTGCGCTGGTCATCTTCACGGTGGACGCGGTGGCGCACGCCAGGCGATCGGCCCGGCTGTCCGACCTGCACCCATCGGTCCCCGCCTGAGCGCCCGGCCGCACCCGCGCGGCGGCCGCTCCGTCGGGCCTGGAAGCCCCGCCCGTCTCAGTCCCCGGTCTCACCCCGCGCGCCCGCCCGGGTCCGCGCGGGGTCGACGTCGCGCTCGGGGTGGCGCCGCAGGTACTCCTGTTCGAGATCACCGGTGCGCATGGAGTGCTCGCGCAGCGCGTGCGGGGACCCGTGCAGGAACGTGTCGTTGCGGGTTCGGTGCAGGTGCTCCAACTCGCGCAGCAGGTCGTCCTCGTGGAGGTCCTCGGGATCGCCGGACATCTGACACCTCTTCCGCCACCGGGTACGGGTCCACCCCAGGGTCCCGGCGACGGTGGGCCGACGCAATCCGAGAATCGGGGGGATAGCGCTCAGCTGCCGGCGGTCGACCGTCGGGCGTCGCTCGCCTGGATCATCGCGATGGCGTCGATCTCGACCTGCCAGTCCGGCTGGGCCAAGCCGGCCACCTGGAGCAGGGTGTCCGCCGGGTACGGCTCACCGAAGAACTCCCCGCGCAGCGAGACGATCGTGTCGAGGTGGCTCATGTCGGTGACCATGATCGTCACCTTGACCACGTCCGCGAGGCTCGCGCCGGCCGCGCCGAGCGCCGTGGCGAGGTTCTGACAGTCCTGTCTGGCCTGGACCTCGCAGTCCTGGCTGACCGTTCGACCGTGCTCGTCGATCCCGGCCTGGCCAGAAACGTAGATCGTCCCGCCGGCGCTGACCGCCCGCCCCGGGTGACGGACCTTGCACCGGAGTGCACGGTCGAGGCCGCCACCGAGGTCCTGGGTGGCAAATGGAAGCTGGTGATCCTGCGCAACCTGCTCGGCCGCACCCACCGCTTCGGCGAGCTGCACCGGGCGATGCCCGGAATCACCCCGTTACCTTCTTGATCAAGCCTGATGAGGGCTTGCAGGCCACCGGCCACGGCATGACTTGTTGCCCCTGTCGTTGATGATCTGGGGGGTGTTGTCACCGTGGTCGGCGGGCGCCAACGACC
>JBQTKB010000086.1:0-7634 GCA_052386505.1 Pseudonocardia sp. | reverse complement strand
ACGAGGCGCCGGCGTCGCTCCGCCAGCTCAGCGCCTCGTGGTTGCCGTCGCCCGATCGGCGCGTAGGGCCACACACGATATGCGTCCAGACGTGACCGCCGCTGGGTCGAAGCCGCCCTCCGAAGTGGACCGGCCGAGGAGTCACCACGATGTGGCGGCGCTTACCCGTCCGGTTGAGCCATCGACCTGGCTCAAGGTATCCGAGCACCGCTCGACCCGTTGGAAGAGGCAGTAACGTCTCTGATACGGTGGTCTCTACTGTGAGCAGGAACCACTCTGACCCCAGCCGTCGCATGGTCCGACGTTTCTGGCTGGTTCCGGCGTTGCTAATCTTCGGGTTGCTCGCCGTTCATCTGGGTTCGTGCCCGCCTACGACGAGCGCCTCTCTCGCCACCGTCTCCCAGCCGGCTAAGTCTGCGGACACCGCGGCCGAGCTCACCTCGACTGGCCACGACGCGCACTGCCACGGCCACGCTGCTGAACTCACTACGACCGCCTCATCCAAGCCGAATAATCATCGTGCAGTAAGTCCCCCGATATTGCCCGATTTCGGCCCGCAGTCCCTCAGCAGCGATGCTGCAGTCCCGGATCTCAGGCCGGGTAGCTCGGCTTCCGGCGCGGTCTGCTCCGGGAATCATAAGCTCATTGCATTGGGTGTTTCGCGGAGCTGAACTCGACGACCTGCCCATCTCGCCTGGTGCACATATTCCAGGTAGGTGGACATCACGGACGTCAGTTCATCGTTCGAGCGGCCGATAGGCCGCGCTCCCAGCAAGGAACGTCACCTCATGCCTTTTGCATCGACAAGTCATGTCGCCCCTCGACCTCGGACCGCCGACGGCCCACCTCGCCTTCCCGCAGTCGGAAACACCCCCGTCCTGTGGGTCGATCGACCCTTCACTGACGACGGGCGAGGCTTTTGGGCCAAGCTCGAGGGCGCCAATCCTGGCGGCATCAAAGACCGCCCGGCCCTGCACATGGTCAAGCGTGCTCGAGAGCGCGGTGATCTGCGCCTCGGCGCACGGATCGTGGAGTCCACCAGCGGCACGCTGGGCTTGGGACTCGCGTTGGCGGCCATGGCCTACAACCATCCGTTAACCCTGGTCAGCGATCCCGGAATGGAGCCGCTGATGTATCGCATGTTGACAGCCTTCGGCGCCCACGTCGACACGGTGCGGCAACCGTGCAAGGAGGGTGGCTGGCAGGAGGCCCGCCGACGACGGGTGCAGGCATTGCTCGCCGACGATCCTGAAGGCTACTGCCCTGACCAGTACCACAATCCGGACAACGTGGCCTCCTACGCTCCGTTGGCGTACGAGCTGCTCGAACAGCTCGGCGAGATCGATGTGCTGGTCTGCTCGGTCGGCACCGGGGGGCACTCGGCGGGAATCTCCTCGGTGCTGCGCGCTCACCGCCCGGATTTGCGGTTGGTGGGAGTGGACACAGTGGGATCGACGATCTTCGGCCAACGGGCGCGCACCCGGTTGATGCGTGGCCTGGGTTCGAGCATCTACCCGCGCAACGTCGACTACTCGGCATTCGACGAGGTGCATTGGGTGGCGCCGGGAGAGGCCGTTGCGGCCTGTCGGGCGCTGGCGACCAGCAGTTACGCCAGCGGCGGCTGGAGCGTCGGGGCAGTGGGCTTGGTCGCCGGCTGGGTAGCGCGCAACTCGCCACGCAGCCACCGGATCGTCGCGGTGTTCCCCGACGGCCCACTGCGCTACTTCGACACCGTCTACAACGACGAGTTCTGCCTACCCAGAGGCCTGCTCGGCCAACCACCATCCGACGAACCCGACGAGATCAGCCATCCCAGCGAACGCGACGTGGATCGCTGGACCCGATGCGCGAGCGTGATCAACCCCCTGGGATCAGCAGGCGTGATGCCACCCCGGGGACCGAGCACGTGATGCGCACCCTCGCGCAGTATCGCTCTTTCCCTCGCCCAGTACGGCTACTGCTGCTCAATCAACTGACGATCAATCTCGGCTTCTACATGTTGATCCCGTATCTGGCGGCGCATCTGTCCGAGGGGCTCGGTCTGGCCACCTGGATGGTCGGGTTGATCCTCGGGGTACGCAACTTCTCGCAGCAAGGGATGTTCCTAGTGGGAGGCAGCCTCGCCGACCGCTTCGGGTACAAGCCGCTCATCGTGGCGGGCTGCTTGTTACGCACCCTCGGATTCGCGCTACTCGGTGTGGTCGACTCGGTGCCAGCGCTGATCGCCGCCTCGGCAGCTACCGGGTTCGCCGGCGCACTGTTCAACCCCGCGGTACGGGCATACCTGGGCCAGGACGCGGGTGAACGTCGGGTGGAGGCATTCGCTCTGTTCAGCGTCTTCTATCAGGCCGGTATCCTGCTCGGTCCGCTGATCGGGCTGGCGCTCACCGGTGTCTCGTTCTCCCTGACCTGCCTCGTGGCGGCGGGGGTATTCGCGCTGCTCACCGTGCTGCAGCTCAAAGCACTGCCCCAGCGGGGCGGGTCCGGACGCGACGACCGTGAGTCAGTGCTCACCCAGTGGCGAAGCATCGCCTCCAACCGCCCGTTCCTGCTGTTCTCGGTGGCGATGATCGGCTCCTACGTGCTGTCATTCCAGGTATATCTGGCCCTGCCGCTGCACGCTCGCCTGGTGGCGCGATCGGAGTTCGGCGCGACCGCGGCGGTGGCAGCGGTGTTCGCGGTATCCGCCTTGGTCACGATCTTCGGACAGTTACGGATCACCGGGTGGTGCCGCTCTCGGTGGGGCGCCGGTCGCTCCATGACGGCGGGCCTCGCGCTGCTGGGTGCGGCATTTCTCCCGCTGCTGGGCGCGGAGTTGCTACCCGTCGCCCCGGACAGCGTGGCCGCCACGACGGTAGGAATCGCCGCGCTGGTCGTCGCCGCGGCCGTCCTCGCCCTGGGCACAGCGGTGGTCTTTCCCTTCGAGATGGACACGATCAGCTCGCTGTCCGGCGGCCGGTTGGTGGCCACCCACTACGGCATGTACAACACGATCTGTGGTGTCGGCATTCTCCTCGGAAACCTCGGCACCGGGTGGGCGCTCGGCCTGGCTCGCGACAGCGGGGCGGCGGTAGTGCCGTGGCTGGCCATGATCGGCCTCGGAGTCGCCTGCGCGCTGGCGATGCGTGCCATGCGGGCCCGGGGGCTGCTTCCGGCGGAACCGGAGCTTGCGCGCATGCGCGGACGACACCGTGCCGCATCCCGGTCTCGGGGCAATCGTGTGCCCTCGTCAGTGGCGACGGAAAGCGCAGCCAATTCGGATCGCGGAGTCGATGTCCTCGCTGATTCCCGACGGTCTGCCGGTGTGACGCCCACCCCGGCTCACGCCACCTCCGACCGGGGTTATCCCAACCAGTGGCGCGAGGACTGCGGTCTCACCCAACCCATACCACGCATCCCCTCACCCACCCGCCGCCACGTTCGGCCAGAAACTCAGGAAGCCAGCTCGACGCTCCACCCGGGGGGCCAACCACAGCTCGACGGCCACAGACGCTGACCGCCGTCGAAGCTGAGCGGTCACAGGACGCAATCCAGCTAGGCATTACGACAGGCACCGAAGCTTCCACGGCGACTTCGGCAGTGTTCAGCGGGCCAGGGTGTTCTGTGGCGCCGCGTAGTGGGCGACCGTGTCGGCGACGGCGCGCAGGTAACGGTCGAACACGACACGGTTGACGTTGTCCACCCGGTCGCAGGCCTCGTGGTAGCAGGGGTCGTAGACCTTCCCTGCCTCGCCACCCCATGCTCGCGCCTGTTCGGCCGTTTTCCGTTCGTCGTCACCGTTTTCCGCGCCGGCCGAGGGAATCCCGGCCTCGACGAACGGCGCCTCGTCGTCTCCGACGAACGCGATCCGCTCGGGCGTGACCCCGGTCCTAACCAGGTTGTCGATCAATACCTGGGCGACCTCGGCGGAACCGGGAGGGCCGGTCTCCTCGAGCCCTTCACCCGCCCCGCCCTGGACGAGGTAGCCGGCGTTGGGCGAGGCGATCATGTCCACGTTCAGGTACAGCATGATCTTCTCGCGCTCCGCCGCGGACAGGCTCTCGACGTAGCTCGATGACCCCTGCAGACCGGTCTCCTCGGAGCCGAAGAGCGCGAAGCGCACCGTGTTGCCTCCGGGCGGGGCGGCGGCGAGGCGGGCGGCGATCTCCAGGACGGCGGCGACCCCGGAACCGTCGTCCACGATCCCCGGGCCCTCCGCGACCGAGTCGAGGTGCGCGCCGATCATCACCACGTGCTCTGGGTCGCCGCCCCGGGTTTGTGCGATGACGTTGCGCGGCCGCGCCGGGCCCCCGCCGTCCTCCCGATCATCGGCCGACAGTTCGTACGTCGGAGTGCTGACCTCCAGGTTGGCCTGACGCAGCACGCCGACGGCGTAGTCCACGCTCGCGTCATACCCGCGAGTGCCCGACGCGCGATTCCCCCCGCTCTCGTCAGCGATCCTCTGCAACGCCTCCAGGTGGACAACGGCCCGGTCCACGCTGACCCCGCTGCCCGCTGTCGCCAACGCGCCGCCACCACCCGGCGTGGGGATCGATTGGCTCGGCGGGGCTGACCCGGAGCTGCAGCTCGCCACCAACGCGAGAGTCGACAGTCCGATGCCGAGGACGACGCGGTACGGCACCGTCGATGCGCTGTCTCTCACAGACATTCCTGATCTCGCTCCACCACGCGGAGCACAGTGTCCAACAGTGCAGGTAAACGGACTGCAAATCCCGCGAGTTCGAACCCTACCGCCAGCGGGCCGATGCCGTACGAGCCCGTGGCACACACACGCCAAGGCCGGTTCGCTGGTCGGCGTAGCGCCACCGCGGTCGGCAGGTGGCATCGGTCGACCTAGCCGCAGCCACAGCGAAACCGAGCCGGAGACTTCCAACCGTCTGAGCAGCCCGAGACAGTATATATACCCGCGCCCCGTACAGGCGGAAACGGGGTGAACGTGCTGCCCGACATTCTAAGCAGTGGTAACGTCCGCATCGATACGCCTAACCCGTAGGTGGTAACGCGATCTCGGGAGGGACTGTGATGCGACGCTTCGACGCGCTCAACCCCGGATCAGGCACCGTCTACCGCCTGTGACCTGCTGTCCGGCGTCATCGATCGTCATGGCGAGGCCGGGCCGATGGTCCGCGCGATGGCGCACTCGCCGGCGCTGCTGTTCGCTGGCGCGGCCGCCGGTGGCTGTGTCTCGGTCGCGCTCGCTACTCGCATCGGCCGACGCAAGGTCCTGGTCGGAAGCCTGCTGCTGGCGCCGGGTCCGGCTCTGATCCCGCTCGCAATGCCACCAGGCTCACCGGGTTACCTGGCCGCACTGATCGCGACTGGCGCGCTTCTACAGGCCGGCGTTCCGCTGCTCGTGCTCGCCGGCCCAGACGCGGCACCAGCTCGGGCCGCTGTCGAGTCTGGCCTCCTGTTCGGGTGTCACCGCCGGGATCGGCGGGCTGCTGTACCCGCTCGTCGGGCTCCTGCAGGTAGCCGTCAGCTACGCCGAGCGGTCCAGCTGACGCTGCTACTCATCGCCCCCGGCGGCCGCAATGGCGTGGACAGTCTTCCACGACGGCGGGCAAGCGCCGCCAGCCGAGACAGCGGGAAGTGAATAGGCCCCGCCGACGGCCGCGGTCGTGCCTGCAGGAGTTCGCGCTACAGCTACATTACCCCCCTATGGTATATTGGTTTCATCGCAGACAGGAGGGCTCGTGAACGGATACGCGCAGGAGAAAGACGCCTACCTCAAGCGGATGCGCCGCATCGAGGGGCAGGTCCGGGGCATCGCCAAGATGATCGACGAAGACAAGTACTGCATTGACGTGCTGACCCAGGTCTCGGCCGCCACCAAGGCGTTGGAAGCCGTGGCGCTGGGCCTGCTGGATGAGCACCTCAGGCACTGCGTCACCCAGGCCGCGGCTGAGGGCGGGGCGGTGGCCGACCAGAAGGTCGCCGAGGCCAGCGCGGCAATCGCCCGCCTCGTCAGGTCGTGACCGCCACCAGCACCACCATAGAAACCACCTGAGCACCACCGAAAGGAACCGGAAATGAGCCAGAACACCTACACCGTGGTCGGGATGACGTGCGGGCACTGCGTCGCCTCGGTCACCGAGGAGATCAGCGAGATCGACGGCGTGACCGAGGTCGAGGTTGACCTACTGACCGGCGCCGTCACCGTCAGCGCCGACCGTCCGATCGAGGACGCGCGGGTCCGCACCGCGGTCGAAGAGGCCGGCTACCAGTTCGCCGACTGACCCCGGCGCCATCGGAGCGCACGCTCCACAACAAAGGACAGATATGAACACTGCAACGAAGCTCTCCGCCTACGGTGTGGCGCTCGCCCTGATTGTCGGGGCCGGGTACGCCATTGGAACCGCTGTCGGTCCCTTCTCCACCGCCGCCTCCGGGCAGAGCGGGCTGTCGGGCGCTGGGAGCGCCGGACACGGGGACGCCCACAGCGGCACCGTCGCGGAGGCCGAAGCGGAGCTTGCGCAGCGAGCAGACAACACCGCGACCGATCAGCCCGCCGGGCTGGCATCGAGCAGGGGCGGCTACACCCTCACGCCCACCGTCTCGACGCTCACCCCGGGAACGACTGAGAACTTCTCCTTCCACGTCACCGGCCCGGACGGCGCGCCGGTCACCGGGTTCGATATCGAGCACGACAAGCGCATGCATTTGATCGTCGTGCGTCGCGACACCACCGGATTTCAGCACATCCACCCGGAGATTGCTCCGGATGGCACCTGGAGCGTGCCGATGACGCTGGCTTCGGCGGGCTCGTACCGGGCATTCGCCGACTTCACCCCCACCGGCGGCGAAGCGATGACGCTGGGCACCGACCTGTTCGTGGCGGGCGTTTTCGAGCCGGTCGGACACCCGGCCAGCCGCACCGCCACCGTGGACGGCTACACCGTCGAGCTGTCCGGCGACCTGGTGCCCGGTACCGGCTCACCGGTCGAGTTGACGGTGAGCAAGGACGGAGTGCCGGTCACCGACCTGCAGCCCTACCTAGCCGCCTACGGCCACCTGGTGGCGTTGCGCGCCGGAGACCTGGCCTACCTGCACGTGCACCCCGAGGGCTCCCCCGTCGACGGGCGCACCCAAGCGGGTCCCGGTATCGGGTTCGTCGCCGAGGTACCCACTGAGGGCACCTACCGGCTGTTCCTGGACTTCCAGCACAACGGGGTCGTACGCACCACCGAGTTCACCGTCTCGACCGGGCCCGCGCCTCAGCCGGCCGCGCCCGCCGCACCGGCCACCCCCGCACCCGCCGGCGCCCATGAAGCCGGCCACGGCCACTGATCGCCAAGGAGGCCTGACCATGAGCATCACCTCACCACCATCCGCCGCTGCGGTCACCGACATCGAGCTCTCCATCGGCGGAATGACTTGCGCTTCCTGCGCACACCGGATCGAGCGCAAACTCAACAAGCTGGACGGCGTCACCGCGACCGTGAACTACGCCACCGAGAAGGCGAAGGTCAACGCCCCGGGCGGCGTCGACCCGGCCGAGCTGATGGCTCAGGTCGAGGCGGCCGGTTACACCGCCACGCTGCCCCGAACCGCGGAACCGGACGACGCCGACGCCGTCGAGGGCGAGCCCGATCCGACCCGGACGCTGCGCGAGCGGCTGGTCACCAGCGTGATCC
>JBQTKB010000085.1:0-53629 GCA_052386505.1 Pseudonocardia sp. | reverse complement strand
CTGGACAAGACCGGCACCGTCACCACCGGCCAGATGTCCCTGCTCGAGGTGCACACCGCCGACGGTGTCACCGACGACGACGTGCTGCGGTTGGCCGGCGCCCTGGAGAACGCCTCCGAGCACCCGATCGCCGCCGCCATCGCCCGCGCCGCCCGCGACAAGCTCGACACCCTGCCCGACGTGCAGGACTTCACCAACCTCGAAGGACTCGGCGTCCGGGGCGTCGTGGACGGGCACGCCGTGCTCGCCGGGCGGCCGCGGCTGCTCGACGATTGGAGCCAGCCGCTCACCCCGGCCCTCGCCGAGGCCAAGGCGAAAGCCGAACGGCAAGGTCGGACCCCGATCGCGGTGGCCTGGGACGGCGCCGCCCGGGCCGTGCTGGTCGTCGCCGACACCGTCAAACCCACCTCGGCCCAGGCCGTCGCCCAGCTGCGTGAGCTCGGGCTGACTCCGGTGCTGCTCACCGGCGACAACACCGCCGCCGCCCGCGCCGTCGCCGCGCAGGTCGGCATCGACCCCGGACCCGACACCGTCATCGCCGAGGTGCTGCCCGCCGAGAAACTCGACGTCATCAAGCGCCTGCAAGGCGAGGGCAAGGTCGTGGCCATGATCGGCGACGGGGTCAACGACGCCGCCGCGCTCGCCCAGGCCGACCTCGGACTAGCCATGGGCACCGGCACCGACGTGGCCATCGAGGCCAGCGACCTCACCCTCGTCCGGGGCGACCTCCGCGCGGCCGCCGACGCCATCCGGCTGGCCCGGCGCACCCTGGGCACCATCAAGGGCAACCTGTTCTGGGCGTTCGCCTACAACGTCGCCGCGCTGCCGCTGGCCGCCGCCGGGCTGCTCAACCCCATGCTCGCCGGTGCCGCCATGGCGTTCAGCTCGGTGTTCGTCGTCGGCAACAGCCTGCGGCTACGCCGGTTCACCTCGCACGCCGACCAGCCGGCCGGCGGACCCTCGTCGACACCGAAGGGGTCACCGTCATGACCGAGACACCGAAGGGTTCTGCATCATGACCGAGCACCACGCACCCCGGCGGACCGGAACCGACACCGGAACCGACGGCGACCGCGGCCGTCGCGAGCTCAACCGCCTCGCGATCAGCGCGACGGCGCACTGCCTGACCGGCTGCGCCATCGGCGAGATCCTGGGCCTGGTGATCGGCACCGCCCTGGGCTGGGGCAACGGCCCCACGATCGTGCTGGCCGTCGCGCTGGCCTTCCTGTTCGGCTACGCGTTCACCATCGTGCCCGTGCTGCGCTCCGGTCTGGCCCTGCGCGCGGCGATCGGGGTCGCGCTGGCCGCCGACACGGTCTCGATCACCGTGATGGAGATCGTGGACAACGCGATCATGCTGGCCGTCCCGGGCGCGATGGACGCCGGGCTCACCTCGGGGGTGTTCTGGGGGGCTCTCGCGGTCGCGCTGGCCGTCGCGTTCGTGGTCACCGTACCGGTCAACCGGGCACTGATCCGCCGGGGCCGGGGTCACGCCGTGGTGCACCAGTACCACCACTGAGCTCTGGCACATCACCTGATGGTTCACCCGGTGACCGATCGGGGGCGGTGGCCGGAGTTGTCGGGCACCTCTCCTACCCTGTCTGCCAGGAGGGGGTGTGTCCGGATGCACAGTGTGTTCAGCTACCTGACGGCGGGGCGAGCGGAGCTGTACCGGCAGGTCATGCTCGTCTTCGTCGCCGCCAAGCGGCGGTTCACCGTGCACCTGCGGCCCGAGGACGTGCACGAGGCACTCGGCTCGGTGTTCGAGGGCGCGGCCGTGGAGCTGTCCACCGTCGCGGACGCGTTGGCCGCGCTGCAGGACTGGGGCAACCTGCGGTCCGATCCGGACACCAGCCGGGTCACCACGGTGGAGGACTTCCATCGCGCCCGCTACCTCTACCAGCTCACCCGCGAGGGCGAGGCCGCCGAGGAGGCGCTGGCCGCCTACGACGAGGCGCTGGGCCGGCGTGGCGCATTGCAGGCGGTGGCGCTGGCCGACATCGCCACCCAGCTGCGCGCCCTGCTCACCCTCGCGGGCGAGCCCGACCCCGATCCGGCCAAGGTGCACTTGTCGCTGCGGGCGCTGGTCGACCGGTTCACCGACCTGGCCGCCAACGCGCAGGCCTTCATGGGCTCCCTGCAACGCTCGATCGACCTGCACGACGTCGACGCTGAGGCGTTCCGCGCCTACAAGGACCGGCTGATCGACTACCTGCAGCGGTTCATCACCGACCTGGTGGCCACCGGCGCGGAGATCGCCTCGCTGATCGCCGAGCTGGAGGGCCTGGGCATAGCGCCACTGCTCGACGTGGCCGCCCGCCGTGAGGCCGCCGACGCCGCCCCGGGCGGCGATCCCGGCGGCGATCCCGGCGGCGGGGACGATCCGCGCGAGGTGGAGTTCGCCCGGCGGGCGGCGCTCTGGCGCGATCGCTGGGCCGGGTTCCGCGGCTGGTTCGTCAGCGCTTCCCGCCATCCCAGCCAGGCCAAGTTGCTGCGCGCGCAGGCCCGGGCGGCCATCCCGCAGCTGCTGGCCGTGGTTGCCGCACTCAACGAACGGCGCACCGGCCGGTCGGACCGGGCCGCCGACTTCCGCGCCCTGGCGTTGTGGTTCGCCCAGGCCCCGGACGAGGCCGGCCAGCACCGGCTGTGGCGCGGTGCGTTCGGCCTGTCCCCGGCCCGGCACCTCACCATCGACGCCGACACCCTCGCCGCGCGGGAACAGACCCCGGTGCCGGCGGGCACGCCGTGGGCCGAGGCGCCACCGCTGGAGATCAGCCCCCGGCTGCGCCGCACCGGCAGCTACGAGCGGCGCGGCCGGTCGAACCAGGTCGTGGACCGGGCCGAGCAGCGACGGCACCTCGCCGAGCTGGCCGCCCGGGAGTCGGCCGAGCTGGCCCGGGCCCGGGAGGCGCTGGCCACCACCCACCCGGTCCGGCTGTCGCAGCTCGGGGTGCTCGACCCGGGGGCGTTCCGGCTGTTCCTGGGCCTGCTCGGGGACGCGCTGACCGCCCGCGCGCCCGGCGCCCGGGAAGTGCGCACCACCACCTCCGACGGCACGATGGCGGTGCGGCTGACCGTGCTGGACGGCGCACCGGAGATGCGGCTGCACACCCCGGACGGTGTGTTCTCCGGGCCGGACCACCTGGTGCACATCGTCGACCTCACCGCCCCGGCCACGGCCGAGATGTCCGCGTGAGCACCCCGCTGGACGCGGTCGGCGCCGCCCGGCGCACCGAGTACACCCGGGCCGCGCGAGCGTTGCTGCGCCGCCCGGTGCTGCGCGCGCACGGGCCGGACGCGGAGAACGTGGTGCTGGTGCGGCGGCACGCGACCGCGCTGCGCGACTGGTTCGACCGCAACACCGGCTGGCGGCTGGTGGTGGACAGCGAGGTGGCTCGTCTGGTCAAGACCGTCGACGCCCGGGACGCCAGCTTCCCCGCACGGGACCCGCGCAGCCGCACGCCGTTCACCCGCCGCCGCTACGTGCTGGTCTGTCTGGCGCTGGCCGTGCTCGACCGGGCCGACGCGCAGATCACCCTGGGCCGGCTGGCCGAGCAGGTGGTGCTGGCCGCCGCCGACCCGGACCTGGTCGCGGCCGGCGTGGTGTTCACCCTGCAGCGCCGCGAGGAGCGGACCGATCTGGTCTCGGTGGTGCGGCTGCTGCTGGAGCTGGGGGTGCTGGCCCGGGTGGCCGGTGACGAGGACTCGTTCGTCCGCGCCGAAGGTGACGCGCTCTACGACGTGGAGCGGCGGGTGCTGGCCACCCTGCTGGCCAGCCCGCGCGGTCCGTCCACCGTCGCCGAGACCGACCACGAGCGCCGCCTGGCCGCGCTCACCGAGGAGCTGCCGGCCACCACCGACGATCTGCGCAACGCCCAGATCCGCCGCTCGCTCACCCGCCGGCTGCTCGACGAACCGGTGCTGTACCACGACGAGCTCACCGACGCCGAGCTCGCCTATCTCGCCTCGCAACGGCACGCCATCACCTCCCGGATCACCGAGCTCACCGGCCTGGTCGCCGAGGTGCGCGCCGAGGGCATCGCCATGGTCGACCCGCAGGACGACCTGACCGACGTGCGGATGCCGGAGACCGGCACCGAGGGCCACGCCACACTGCTGCTGGCCGAGCACCTCACCGCGTCCGGTCCGCTGCCGATGTCGGCCATCCGGGAGCGCCTGCGCACCCTGGCCGGCGAGCACGCGAGCTACTGGCGCAAGGACTCCCGGGCGCCGGGCGCGGAGGTCGAGCTGGCCGAGCACGCCCTCGCCCGGCTGGTGGCGCTGCGGTTGGTGGCCCGGCACGGGGAGATGGTGCACCCGCTGCCGGCGCTGGCCCGCTACGCCGTGGGCACCCCGATCGTCACCGGAAGCCAGCCAAGCGAGGCTCGGCGAACCAGAACCCAGCAAACCGCAACCCAGCAACGCGAGGCCCGCCGAACCGAGGCCCGCCGATGAGCGCGTCGACGATCGAGCGGCCCCATGACCTGCCGATCCCCACCCGGGAGCGGTGGCAGCCGCTGCGGGCCGGGTTGGTCGACCTCTTCTACTACGACGCGGAAGAGTTCCGGTTCCACGACGGGCGGCTGCTGCTGCGCGGCAACAACGGCACCGGCAAGTCGAAGGTGCTGGCGCTGCTGCTGCCGTTCCTGCTCGACGGCGACCTGTCCCCGCACCGGGTCGAGCCCGACGCCGACGCCAAGAAGCGGATGGAGTGGAACCTGCTGCTCGGCGGGGAGCACCCGCACCCCGAGCGGCTCGGCTACACCTGGCTGGAGTTCGGCCGGCTCGGCGAGCACGGCCCGGAGTTCCGCACCCTGGGCTGCGGGCTCAAGGCGGTGGCCGGCCGGGGCATCGCCAAGCACTGGTACCTGCTCACCGACCAGCGGGTCGGCGCCGAGCTGCACCTGCTCGACGCCACCCGGCACGCGCTGACCCGGGAGCGCCTCGCCGAGACCGTCGCCGGGCGCGGCGCGGTGTACGACCGGGCCCGGGACTACCGGCGGGCGGTGGACGAGGCGCTGTTCGGGCTGGGCGAACAGCGCTACGGCGCCCTGGTCGACCTGCTGGTGCAGCTGCGCCAACCGCAGCTGTCCAAGAAACCCAGCGAGCGGGCGCTGTCCGACGCGCTCACCGAGTCGCTGCCCCCGCTCGACCAGGCCGTGGTGGCCGACGTCGCCGAGGCGTTCCGCAGCCTGGAAGAGGACCGCGACGAGCTGACCGCGATGGCCGAGGCGCACGACTGCGCGCGAGGTTTCCTCGCGCACTACCGCCGCTACGCCTCGATCGCCACCCGCCGCCGGGCCGAGCGGCCGCGCAGGGCCGAGGGCACCTACCGCACCGCCCGCGACACGCTGGCCACCGCCGAGCAGGCGCAGGCCGACGCGGACGCAGCGGTGAGCGCCGCGCGGGCCGAGCTGGGGAGCTTCGCCGAGCGAGCCGAGACGTTGCGCAGCCAGGACGCCGCGCTCCGGGCCAGCCCGGAGATGCGCAGCGCCGAGGAGCTGGATCGCCGCGCGGCGGAGACGCGCCGGCGAGAGACCGAAGCCGAGCGGGCGGCCACCGACCGGCAACGCGCGTCCGCTCAGCTCGACGAACGGAGGCGTCGGCTCTCGGGCGCGACCGACGACGCCGAGGCCGCCGCGAACGACCTCGCCGCACGCCGTCGGGACGGTCTCGAGGCCGCGGCGGCCGCCCGGGTCGGCGCACACCCGCACGAGGTCGACGCCGGCTTCGACTCCACCGCCGCGCAGTCACAGCGGTGGTCGACGTTGCGGGACCGGGCGGCTGACCTGGTCGCCCGGCAGGAACGCGCGGTCCGCCACGTCGGCGGGCTGCTCGACGCCGACGCCGACGCCGCCCGGCAGCTCGCCACCGCCGCCCGCGAGCTCGACCAGCTCGACGCCGCCGGGCAAGCCCTGGCCGAACGCCGGTTCGAGGCACTCAGCGCCGTCGAAGCGCACGGCAAAGCGCTGGTCGGAGCCGTCCGCGCACACCTCGAGGAGGCCGTGGAGCTGGCCGTGCCGGACCCCGAATCGGTGCTGGCCGAGCTCGCGGTCTGGGTGTCCACCCTGGACGGCCCCGACCCGGCACGCTCCGCGATCGACGCCACCGGCCGCGCGGCCGGGTCGGCGCTGGCGCATCTGGCGGCCGGGTCGGCCCGGGAGGCGGCCGCTGCGCAGGCCCGGGCCGCCGAGCTGGCCGAGGAGATCCGCCGGTTGGAGTCCGGCGAGCACAGCGAACCACCGGTGCCGCACACCCGCCGTCCCGAGGCTCGCGCGGGCCGGCCCGGCGCCCCGTTCTGGCGGCTGGTCGACTTCGCCGAAACGGTGCCGGACGCGGAGCGGGCCGGGCTCGAAGCGGCGCTGGAGGCGTCGGGGATCCTGGACGCCTGGCTGGACCCGGCCGGGGTGCTGCTCGACGTCGACGGCGACCTGCTGCTCGCCCCCGAAACTCACCGCCGGGCGGACGAGCCGGCCTCCGACAGCCACCGCGCCCACCGTTCGCTGGCCTCCGTGCTGGTTGCGGCCAGCGACCCGGCCGACGACCTGGCCGCCGCGGTGTCGGCTGCCGCTGTCGACTCCGCGCTGGCTTCGATCGGGTGGGGTGAGCAGCCGGGTAGCTGGGTGGACGGTACCGGCCGGTTCCGGCTCGGGGTGGTCACCGGGTCGTGGCGCAAGCCGGCCGCCGAGTACCTCGGCCGGGGCGCCCGCGAGGCGTCCCGGCGGGCCCGTCTGGCGCAGCGCCGTGCCGAGGCCGACAAGCTGGCCATCGAGCAGGCCCGGATCCGGGCCGACCAGGACCGGCTGGCGCAGCGGCAGCGCACACTGCACGCGGAGCTGGACGGCGTTCCCCGGGACACCGCGCTGCGCGAGTCCCACGCGATGATCACCGCGTTGGCCGCCGAGCAGGCCCGGCTGGCCGGGCGGCGCGGCGAGGCCGAGGCGGCCTTGGGTAGGGCACGCACCTCGGCCGAGGCAGCCGCCGAGGCCCTGCGGGCGGGTGCCGGCGACCTCGATCTGCCGGCCGACCGCGGCGGGTTGGCCGAGGTCCGCGAGGCATTGGTCGGCTACCGCGAGGTGCTGGCCGGCCTGTGGCCCGCCGCCCAGTCGCTGGACCGGGCCCGATCGACACTCGCCGAGGCGACCGCCGACCGGGACCTGGCCCTCGACCAGCTCACCACCGCCGCCGAGCGGGCCGCCGACGCCGACCGCGCCGCCCGGGCCAGCGCCGAGGAGTACCGCACGCTGCGCGACACCGTCGGCGCGGCGGTCCAGGAGCTGCAAGCCCGCCTCGATGCGGTGTCCGCCGAACGAGACGCCAACGAACGCGCCCAGCGGACCGCCCGGAGCCGCCAGGATGCGGCGATCCTGGCGCTGGGGCAGGCCCAAGGCGAGCACCGGGCGGCCGTCGACGGCCTGGCTCGGGCCGCCGAGGAACGGGCCGCCGCCGCCAGGTCGCTGTCCCGCTTCGCCGCCACCGGCCTGATCGCCGTCGCATTGCCGCAGCTGGAGCTTCCCTCGCCCGATGCCACCTGGGCGCCGGAGCCGACCGTGCGGCTGGCTCGGCAGATAGACCAGGAGCTGGAGTCGGTGCCGGTCGACGACGCCGCCGCCGACCGTGCCGTGCGGCGGGTCACCGAGGAGCTCAAGACGCTCACCGACACCCTCGCCCGGCAGGGCAACCGGGCTTCGGCGCAGTTGCTGGAGGACGGGATCGTCGTCGAGGTGGTCTTCCGCGGCCGCCCGGCGACCGTGCCCGAGCTTGCCGAGGCGCTGGGCACGGAGGTCGCCGACCGCACCCGGCTGCTCGACGAGCGCGAACGGGAGATCCTGGAGAACCACCTGGTCAACGAGGTGGCCAGCACGCTGCAGGAGCTGATCGGCGAGGCCGAACGCCAGGTCCGGCTGATGAACTCCGAACTCGACGAGCGGCCCACGAGCACCGGCATGCGGCTGCGGCTGGAGTGGCGGCCGCGCGAGGACGGCCCGCCCGGGCTGGCCGAGGCCCGACGCAGGCTGCTGCGGCAGAGCTCGGACGCCTGGTCGGCCGACGATCGCGCCGCGGTGGGCGGGTTCCTGCAGGACCGGATCGCGGACATCCGGGCCCGCGACGAGACCGGCACCTGGCTGGGGCACCTGACCGCCGCGCTCGACTACCGGAGCTGGCACCGGTTCGTCATCGAGCGTCACCAGAACGGCCAGTGGCGCCCGGCCACCGGCCCGGCCTCGGGCGGCGAGCGGGTGCTGGCCGCCAGCGTCCCGCTGTTCGCCGCGGCCTCGTCGCACTACGCCTCGGCGAGCAACCCGCACGCGCCGCGGTTGGTCACCCTGGACGAGGCGTTCGCCGGGGTGGACGACAACGCCCGGGCCAAGTACCTCGGGCTGCTCGCCGCGTTCGACCTGGACGTGGTGATGACCAGCGAGCGGGAGTGGGGCTGCTACCCGGAGGTGCCCGGCCTGGCCATCGCCCAGTTGGCCCGCACCGACGGGGTGGCCGCGGTCCTGGTCACCAACTGGCGGTGGGACGGCACGGTCCGCACCCGCCAACCTCGTCCCTCGGCGCTGCCCGCGCCGCCCAGGTCCGGCGCCGATCCGCCGGCCACCGATGAGGAGGGTCTGTTCTGACCGGCACCCGACCGGCCGGGACATCCGCCGCCGGGCTCCGGTTGCGGCGGCTGCTCGGTGGTGCGGACACCGCGTGGCTGGTCGCCCGAGTCCGGCGCCGCATGGAAAGCGGCCGGCCGCTGACCGGCCCGGTCAGCCTGAGCCACGCCAGCCGGGAACAACGCGACGCGGTGGAACGGCTGCTCGGACGGCGCCCCCGGGCGGCGACCGGGATCACCGTGCGGCTGGAGGACGTGGACGCCGTGCTGCGCGCCTCGGGCGCCCACCCCGCCGGCCTGGCCGACGCGGTGATCACGTTGACCGGGCCGGTGGTCGACCAGGCCGCCGAGGCCGCCCGGCAGGCCGCGGCCTGGGACGCCGCCTACGCCCCGCTGGACGCCGTCGCGGCCCGCCGGCCGGAGCTGGCCGACTGGGTCGGCGGCGTCCGCTCGGCCGGCACGGTCCGTCGGCTGACCCGGGATCCCGAGCCGGCGGCCGCGTTGGTCGACCAGCTGGCCCGGGTACTGCAGCGGCTGCCCGCCGAACCCGAGCCGGTCGGGCGGTTCGCCGAGCGGGTCCTGGGTTCGGCCCACGCACTGGACCCGGACCGGCCGCTGAGCGGCCTGGTCCTCGGCGCGGCCCGGGTGCTGGGCGGTGCTCCGGACGGTTCCGGCGCGGCGTGGCAGCGCGCGGTGTGGGCCTCGGTCGGGCTGCTCCGCGACGAGTTGTCCAGCACCGTGCTGACCCTCAGCCTGCCTGCGGCTCCCGGCGCTGCTCTGGGTCGCATGCTCGCCGCGTTGGCCGAAGCCGGCGAACCCGCCGTGCTGACCCTGCGCCAGCTGCGCGCGGTGCCGGACTGGCAACTGGCCGGGGTCACGGTGTCGGTGTGCGAGAACCCGGTGGTGGTCGCCGAGGCCGCCGAGCGGCTGGGCCCGGCCGCCGCCCCACTGGTCTGCGTCAACGGACAACCTGGAGCGGCCGCGATGGCGGTGCTGCGCGCGCTGGCGGGTGCGGGAGCCACGTTGCGCTACCACGGCGACTTCGACTGGCCGGGCGTGCGGATCGGCAACCTGCTGTTCTCCCGGCTGCCGATGACACCATGGCGGTTCGACGCCGTCGCCTATCGGGCCGTCCCGCCATCCGGGGTGCCGGCCCCGCTGCGCGGCGAGCCGTCCGCGTGCTCCTGGGATCCCGAGCTCACCACGGCGATGGTCCGCGGCGGGCATGCCGTCGAGGAGGAACGCGTGCTGGACGACCTGCTCGACGACCTCCGCGCGAGTCGCCAGCACGGTTGCGCCCAGCGCGGTTGATCCCAGCGCGTACCTGGCGCGCGGTCGAAGGCATCCGGAGGGCGCCGTCGGCATGGCGAGACCCGGTTCTGTCGGTGCGTCTCGTTACCGTGACCCCAAGCTCGCAACCCGAGGTCACGAAACATGCTGGGAGGCCTGATGCGACGGTTGACCGTGACCGGGATCGACGTCGTCGCCGTCGAGCGGGCGGTCGTGCCCGGCGCCTACGCCAAGGGTGCCCGGTATGCACAGCAGCAGGCAGTACTGCACATGGAGTGGGACGACGAGGAGCAGTCGCTGTCCGGCCTGGTGCGGGGCAGCAGCAGAAAGGTCTACCACGCGTCGGTCTACTTCGACCTGGACTCTGACGGGGCCCTGCACTTCAACGTGGGCGAGTGCAGCTGCCCGGTCGAGATGGACTGCGAGCACGCCGTGGCGGTGGCGCTGACCGCCGCCGGTCCCCCGGCTGCCGCGGGCCGGGCCGGCGCCCACCCGAGCCGCCCGACGCCGAGCTGGGAACGGTCGCTGGCCACGCTGTTCGAGCTCCCGGGTGGTGGCGCCGGCGGCGCATCCGAGGGCACTCCCCTGGCCATCGAGCTGACCCTGGCCAGCACACCCACCCGCCCGGCGCCCGGATTCTCGGCATCGGGGGGTGAGCCCACCACACCCCGGCTGCTGGCCCGGGTGGTGCGCCAGGGCAAGACCGGCTGGGTGGGCGGCGGGATGAGCTGGAGCGGGCTGGCCTCCCTGCACCACCAGGGCCACCGCGAGTCACACCTGCGGCTGCTGCGCGAGCTGTACGCCCTGTGCCGGTCCGCCCGCGCCCAGCAGAGCTACTACCACGGCTACCATGAGGAAAAGACAATCGACCTCGCCGCGTTCGGCAGCCGGCAGCTGTGGCCGATGCTGGACGAGGCCGACTCGATCGGCCTGCGGCTGGTGCACCCGCGCAAGGCGCTCGGCGACCTGGACCGCCCCGGCCGCGCCGAGCTGTGCCTGGACATCACGGCAGGCGCGGACCTCCCGGCGGCGGCGCTGCCCGGATCGTCGATGGTCTCGCCGGTGCTGCGAGTCGACGGTACCGACGAAGCTCGGGTGCCGGTCGGCTTCATCGGCGCCGGCGGAGATGCCGGCGGACATGGTGTGGTGCACGTCGCCGCGGCCGCGATAGGTACCGATCCGGCGAGCTGGCGGCTGGGGCTGGCCCGGCTGGCCACACCGGTCCCGCCGGCGCTGCAACGGATGGCCCTGGCCGGCGAGCGCTGGGAGATCCCGGCCAGCGAGCACGACCGGTTCCGTGACGAGTTCTACCCGCGGTTGCGCCATCAGGCCCGCGTCGTCTCCTCCGACGACTCGTTCGTCCCGCCGGCGATCTCCGACCCCACGTTGCTGCTGCACACCTCCTACGGAGCCGACCACGAGCTCAACCTCAGCTGGGAATGGGCCTACCAGGTCGGGCCGGCCCAGCTACGCGCACCGCTGGGCCCGCCCGCGAGCGAGCAGGGCTACCGCGACCCGGCGAAGGAACGTGCCTTGCTGAGCGGGCTGGTGACGCCGTTCGAGCGGTTCGGCGCGGACCTCGAACGCGGGCGGGTGGACCTGCGCGGGCTGGACACCATGCGCTTCACCACCGAGGTACTGCCGCTGCTGGCCGACTCGCCCGGGATCCAGATCGAGACCAGCGGAGCGGCGGCCGAGTACCGGGAGGCCGGAGACTCGCTGCGGATCGGGCTGTCGACCGACGAGCTCGCCGGCCAGACCGACTGGTTCGACCTCGGGGTCAGCATCACCGTCGAGGGCCGGACGGTCCCGTTCGCCCCGGTGTTCACCGCGTTGGCCTCGGGCGAAGAGCACCTGTTGCTGGCCGACGGCGCCTACTTCTCGCTGCTCAAGCCCGAGCTGCAGACGCTGCGCCGGCTCATCGAGGAGGCCCGGGCGCTGTGCGACGGCCCCGAAGGCGAGTTGCGGATCAGCCGGTTCCAGGCCGACCTGTGGGACGAGCTGACCACGCTGGGTGTGGTCGACCGGCAGGCGGCGGCCTGGCAGCGTCAGGTCGGCGGCCTGCTCGCCCTGGGCTCGGCGCCCGCGCCGGAACCGCCCGCCACGCTGCGGGCACAGCTGCGCCCCTACCAGCGTGACGGCTTCGGCTGGCTCACGTTCCTGTGGGAATCGCGGCTGGGCGGCATCCTGGCCGACGACATGGGCCTGGGCAAGACGCTGCAGACGCTCGCGCTGATCTGCCACGCGAAGCAGGCCGAGCCGGCCGGTTCGAGCCTCGCGCCGTTCCTCATCCTGGCGCCGACCAGCGTGGTCGGCAACTGGGCGAGCGAGGCCGCGCGGTTTGCTCCGGATCTGCGGGTGACGGCGGTCCAGGACACCCTGCGCCGGCGCGGCCAGGACCTCGACGAGGTCATCGCCGGCGCGGACGTGGTGGTCACCTCCTACACCCGGTTCCGGCTCGACACCGAGTCCTACGCGGCGGCCGAGTGGTCCGGGCTGGTGCTGGACGAGGCCCAGTGCGCCAAGAACTACCAGTCGAAGATCTACCAGTGCGTGCGCCGGCTCCCGGCGCCGTTCAAGCTGGCGATCACCGGCACGCCGATGGAGAACAACCTGATGGAGCTGTGGTCGCTGCTGTCGATCACCGCACCCGGCCTGTTCCCGAACCCGGCGAAGTTCCGCGAGCACTACGCCCAGCCGATCGAGAAGCAGGCCGACGCCGAGCTGCTGGCCCGGTTCCGCCGCCGGATCAAGCCGCTGGTCAAGCGCCGCACCAAGGAGCTGGTCGCCGCCGATCTGCCGGCCAAGCAGGAGCAGGTCCTGGAGGTGGAGCTGAGCCCCAAGCACCGCACGATCTACCAGCGCCACCTGCAGCGGGAACGGCAGAAGGTGCTCGGCCTGGTCGGCGACCTGAACCGCAACCGGTTCACCGTGCTGCGCTCGCTCACCCTGTTGCGCCAGCTCAGCCTGCACGCCGGGCTGGTCGACGAGGCGCACCACGACCTGCCCAGTGCGAAGATCGACACGCTGCTGGACCAGGTTCAGGAGGTGGTCCGCGGCGGCCACCGCGCGCTGGTCTTCAGCCAGTTCACCGGCTTCCTCACCCGGGTCCGGGAACGGCTGGACGAGGCCGGCGTCGCCTACACCTACCTCGACGGCAAGACCCGGCGCCGGGACGCGGTGGTGGCCAAGTTCAAGGACGGAGCGGCGCCGGTGTTCCTGATCAGCCTCAAGGCCGGCGGCTTCGGGCTCAACCTCACCGAGGCCGACTACTGCTTCCTGCTCGACCCGTGGTGGAACCCGGCCACCGAAGCCCAGGCGGTGGACCGCACGCACCGGATCGGCCAGCACCGCAACGTGATGGTGTACCGGATGATCGCCAAGGACACCATCGAGGAGAAGGTACGGGCGCTGCAGAACCGCAAGGCCGCGCTGTTCGCCGGCGTGATGGACGACGGCAACGTGTTCGGGTCCAGCCTGACCGCCGACGACATCCGGGAGCTGATCGCCTAGCGCCGTGCCGTCCGGCCTGGCCAGCGCGGGACGGGCGAGTTCGGACCGATCCGGGACGGGGCGGCTCCCGCTCTGGTGATCACCGGCCGTCGGAGAGCGTGGCAATTGATGACGCGGGCCCGGATTGATGGGAGTGCGGTCGGGTAGTGACTCCCTGTGGGAGTGTTCGGTGCGGGGAAGGTGCTGTCCGGCTCGTTCCGGCTGCTGCGGGCCACGGCCGCCGCGTCGATCTCGGTGTCGGCGAGCGCCGCGAGTCTGTCGGCGAGCGCCGCGGGTCTGTCGGCGAGCGCCGCGGGTCTGTCGGTGGCCGCCGCAGGTTTGTCGGTGGCGGCCGCGGGGACCGGCGTCTCGCTGATCGCGGGAACGGGTGTCTCGCTGATCGCGGGGACGGCTCGACTCGGCGGCCGGTCGGCCCGGGCGGCGGCTACCGTGACCGGGAAGGCCCTGCTCGGTTCCACGAGGGCGGCGGTGAGCACCACCGGAACGGCGCTACTCGGCGCCGACCCGCTCGGTCCCGACGGGGTGGGGCAGCTGACGGCGGCTACCCGAGGGATGTTCGAGCCCGACACCGCGCGCCGGACCAGGCGGGTCTCGACCCTCGGCCGGCATGCGCACGTGGAGCTGGCGGCACCGACCGCGCGGGACGCACCGGCGCAGCGGGCCGCGCTGCGCCGGCACCTCCAGCGGCTCGACGGGGTCGACTGGGTGGCGGTCAACGATGTCGTCGGCCGGGTGCTGGTCGCGTTCGATGATCGACGGGTCGGGGTCGACGATCTCGTCGGGTTGATCGCGTCGATCGAGCAGGCCCGGGGCGGCCCCCGACACCTTCCCCAGCGGCAGGAGCATCCGGGCGATCTCGAGCCGTTGATCGCGGCCACGGTCAGCCTGGCGGTCCACTCCACCGCGGTGGGGGTGGCGTTCGCGGCCAAGATCCTGCCCATCCCGGCCGTCACCCGGCACGCCACCGTGCTGCTGCCTCTGCTGGACGCGCACCCGCGGTTCGCGCGCTCGATCAGCTCGCGCATCGGCCCGTTCGGCACCGACCTCACCTTCACCGGCCTGAGCGCCCTGCTGCACTCGATCACCCAGAGCCCGACGGTGCCCGCGCTCAACGCCGCCGCGGCGGGTCTGCGGGTGGTGGAGGTGAGCGCGCGCCGGGCGGTGTGGCGACAGCGGGAACCCGAGCTGTGCCGTCTGGTCGAGGACATCCCGGCCGACTCCTGCGCCCCGCCGGGGCAGCGTCCGGCCCCGCTGCCCGCCGGCCCTGTCGAGTCCTACGCGGGGCGGGTGGCGCCGGCCGCCCTCGCCACCTCGGTCGGCCTGCTACCCCTCACCCGGCGCCCGTCCCGCTCCGCGGACGCCCTCAAGGCGGTCTCGGGCCGAGCGGCGCAGCAGGGGCGGGAGGCGTTCGCCGCAGTGCTGGACGTGCTGCAGTGCCGGCGCGGGGTGGTGCCGATGGACGGGTCGGCCTATCGCCGGCTGGACCGGATCGACGCGGCGGTCGTCGACGGGCACGTGCTGTGCACCGGGTCGCCGGTGCTGGTCGAGGCCACCGGCAGCGCGCCCGGGTGGGACGACGCCCGCGTGTGGTCGTCGGCGACCCGGCTACTGGACGACGAGGACCGCGACGGCGAGCTGCGGCTGGTCCGGGGAGGGCGTGGCGACCCGCCCGGGGGCGAGGCATGGGACCTGGTCCACCGGGACGAGGTGGTCGGCGCCGTCACCGTCGCCGAAGAGCTGGACCCGTTGGCCGACGCGCTGCTGGACGCCTGCCATGCCGCCGGGCTCCGGCTGGTCGTGAGCGAACACGCCGGCACCCAAGAGATCGCCGGACGGGCAGCGGAGATCGCCCCTCCCGGCGAAGCGCTGGAACAGACGGTGCGCCGGCTGCAGACCGAGGGCCACGCGGTCCTGGCGGTGTCCTCGACGGACAGCACCGGGCTGGTCGCCGCGGACGTCGGCGTCGCCCCGTCCCACCCCGATCGGGCACCCGCCTGGGGCGCGGACCTGATCACCAGGCCGGGCCTGGACGGAGCATGGCGGATCATCGGCGCCACCGCCCGGGCGCGCGAGCTGTCCCGGACGGTGACCCGCACGTCGCTGGCCGGCAACGTGCTCGGGGGGCTGCTGGCCGCGGTCGGCGGCTCCCGCCGCGGGCAGCGCAAGGCGATGACGCCGGGCAAGACGGCCACCGCGACGGCCATGGCGCTCGGGATCCGGGAAGCGCTGAGCATCGACCGCGCGCCCGTACCGCCCGAGACCGTGCACACCCCCTGGCACGCGCTGGAGCCCGAACAGGTGCTCCGGCGGCTCGACCATCGTCGGGCCCGGTCGCGGTCCGATCCGGAACGCGGTGACCGGCTCCCCCGCCCGGCCGAGCGCCCACGCCGGCCGCGGCTGCCGGCGCGCTTCCTGCGTACCGTGGCGGTGGAGCTGTCCGATCCGCTCAGCCCGGTGCTGGCCACCGGGGCCGCCGCGACCGCCATCCTGGGCGAACCCTTGGACGCCGCCCTGGTCAGCGTGGCGATGCTGGGCAACGCCGTACTCAGCGGGTTTCAGCGGCTACGGGCGGAGACGACGCTGGAGTCGCTGCTGATCGAGCAGGAGGTCGCGGCGCGCCGGGAGACCGGCGGCAGGCCCCAGACCGTTCCGGCGGCCCGGCTGCGGGTGGGCGACGCCGTGCTGCTGGAGTCGGGCGACATCGTGCCCGCCGACGCGCGGCTGCTCGCGGTGTCCGATCTGGAGGTCGACGAGTCCAGCCTCACCGGTGAGTCGGCATCCGTGCGCAAGGAGCTGCCCGCGACTCCGGGCGCGGAGCTCGCCGACCGTCGCTGCATGGTGTTCGATGGCACGGCCGTGACGGCGGGGTCGGGCCGGGCGATCGTCGTGGCCACCGGGCCCGCGACGCAGGCGGGTCGGGCGGCGGCCGCCGCCGGCGGGGCCGCGCCGGTGGCGGGCATGCAGGCCCGGTTGGCCGAGCTCACCCGCGAGGTGCTGCCGTTCACCCTCGCCGGAGGGGCCGTGGTCGGCGCGTTGGGCGTGCTCTGGCGTCGTCCGCTGCGGGAAGCGGTCGCGTCCGGTGTCGCGGTGGCGGTCGCGGCGGTACCGGAGGGGTTGCCGCTGGTGGCGACGGTGGCCCAGCTGGCGGCGGCCCGGCGGCTGTCCCGGCGCGGCGCCGTGGTCCGCAGCGCGCGCGTGCTGGAGGCGCTGGGCCGGGTGGACACCGTCTGCTTCGACAAGACCGGCACGATCACCGAGAACCGGCTCAGCGTGGTCCGTCTGCTGCCCGTCGGCGACAGCCGGAGCAAGCGCGCCCGGGACCAGCTGCTAAGCCTCGCCGTGGCCGCGGCCGGCGCGCAGGACGACCGGTCGCACGAGACCGACCGGGCGATCCACGACGCAGCCCGGCAGCGGGGGCTGTTGCCGGACGGCGACGCCGAGGCCACGCTGCCCTTCGCCAGTGACCGAGGCTTCTCCGCCGCTGTGCGGGACGGGCGGCTGCTGGTCAAGGGGGCCCCGGAGGAGGTCTTGCGGCGCTGCACGGGAAACGGCCGACACCGCCGGACCGTCCGCGGGCTCACCAGCCAGGGTCTGCGGGTGCTCGCCGTCGCCGAGCGAACGCATGACGGGCCCGCCGATCTCGACGACGCCGCGCACGAGCTGCGACTACGCGGCTTCGTCGGGCTGGCCGACACGATCAGGCCCTCCGCCGCCACCGCGGTGGAGCAGCTTCGCGCCTCCGGGGTCCGGGTGCTCGTGGTCACCGGCGACCACCCCGAGACGGCCAGTGCCATCGCCGCCGAGGTCGGCGTGCCCGGCGCCGACCAGGTGATCACCGGCGCGGAGTTCGCCCGCGCCACCGAGACCGAGCGCACCCGGCTGGTCCAGGAGGTGGCCGTCTTTGCCCGGCTCTCCCCCGAGCAGAAGGTCTCCGTGATCACCGCGCTGCACCGGGCCGGCGCCACCGTGGCGATGACCGGAGACGGCGTCAACGACGCCGCGGCGATCCGGCTCGCCGACGTCGGTATCGGCATCGCCGGCGCGCAGTCGCCCGCCGCGCGCGGCGCGGCCGACCTGGTGCTGACCGAACCCGACGTGACCCAGCTGGTCGACGCCCTCGGCGAGGGTCGGGCGATGTGGTCGCGGGTCCGGGACGCGGTGGCGATACTCGTCGGCGGCAACGCCGGCGAGGTCGCCTTCACCGCGGCGGGTACCGCGCTCGGCGGCCGTGCCCCGATCGGCACCCGACAACTGCTCCTGGTGAACCTGCTCACCGACATGTTCCCGGCCATGGCGGTGGCGGTGGTCAACCCCCGTCATCAACCCGACCAGGACGGGCAGACGACCGACGCCCTCGGCGCACACCCGATGCGCGGCCCCCTGCTCGCCGGCCCCTACACCGGCTTCACCGACTCCCTGCGCCGCATGGTGCTGGTACGCGGAGCCGCCACCGCCGCCGGAGCGACCGGGGCCTGGACCGTCGGCCGGTTCACCGGCACCCGCACCCGGGCCGGAACCATCGGTCTCGCCGCGCTGATCACCACCCAGCTCGGGCAGACCGCAGTGACCGGCCGACGCAGCCCGCTCGTCCTGGGTACCGTGGCCGGCTCCCTCGCCACCCTGGTGACGGTCGTGCAGACCCCCGGGCTCAGCCAGTTCTTCGGCTGCCGCCCGCTCGGGCCGCTCGCGTGGCTGACGGTTCTCGGCTGGGCCACCGCCGCGACCGTAGCCGCGGAGGCCGCGCCAACACTACTGTGGAAGCAGGAGATACATGAGCAGCGCTGAGCGTCCGGAAGCTGACACCACCGAACAATCGCAGCCAGTACGCCCGGAGGACGACGAAACTCCGGAACCGGAGCTTCACTCCGCCGAGGTCGACCCCGCCGACGCAACCGACCAGAACCGGGATGCCGGCTTCGACGAGGACGAGTACCGGCCGGGTTGACCGGCTGGCCGGTCATAGATGCGTGCGGAGTGGCTTCGCGGATACGGGGTATCCGTAGGAGTCGGACGCCGACTTCGCTTTGGAGGTAATCGCTATGTCGACCTCGCGACGCACGCCGAGCGGCGGCGAGCCGCAAACCGAACAGCTCGGGCGGAACCTGACCAAGGACCGGGCCCCTCACGAACCGGGCTTGTCGCACCCGGCGCGCAACGATCAGGACGACCGGGTCCATCTCGCGGTCGCCGCGCCGGTCGACCTGGTAGATCCGTCGGCCCTGCGGACACTGTGCGGCGCCGCGGTCTTCGAGGTGTTCAACGACGGGCGCGAGCCGACGTGTGAACGCTGCCGCGCCGTCGACCCGCAAACGGGAGCAACGCGATGAGTCGGAACCGTCGCCCGGTGCCGCCGGGCCCGAACCCGTTACCCGAGCCGACCCCGCCGCCGGTACCGCCCGGCCCGACACCCCCGAGCCCGGAGCCGCGCCCGAGCCCGGAGCCGCCCACGCCAGGGCCGCCCCTCCCCGAGCCACCGCAGCCCCTCCCCGAGCCACCGCTGCGGCCTGTCCCCGAGCCACCGCCGCCGCCAAGGACAGGTGGACGTCCTGGCCTGGCCGACGACTGACATCACGCGCGGAGTAGGTGTGCTGGCCCGCGGCCGAGCGATCCGGCCGGGCCCACGGTTGCCCCAGCCAGACGCTCGGCGGCCGGTCGTGCCTAGCCGAGCGAGGCGATCAGCTCGCGGCAGGCCTGCTCGCAGCGGCGACAGGCGCCGGCGCAGACGTCGCAGTGCCGCATGCCCATCTTGCCGTGCCGGGCGCACTCGTCGCCGCACACCTGGCAGGCCACAGCGCACGCCTCCAGCACGGCCCGGGTGAGCCGGGCGTCGTACTCGGTGTGCCGGGACAGTACGCGCCCGGTGCTCTCGCAGACGTCGGCGCAGTCGAGGTTGGAGCGGATGCACTTCACCAGGTCGGCGGCGTTCTGCTCGGACAAGCAGGCGTCCGCGCATGCGGTGCAGGTCTGCGCACACTCGAAGCACGCCTCGATGCACTCGGTCAGCTTCTGACGGTCGATCCCGCCGAGATCGGCGGGGTAGGTCTCCAGCATGGCGCCGGCCTGGGTCATCGAAACCTCCTGATCGATGGGTTTGGCACCGCTGGCTACCCGGTCAGCGAGAAGGTATGCCCGCCGGGCGGCCCACGACCGGCCGCGACCCGCCGGACATCCGCGCCACGGCGGCGCCGGAGATGACCCCCGAGCAACCTGGTGAACATGGTCGAGCGGCTGCGCTGCTCCCCCTTCCCCCCGCGGGTGGGGCGAATGGGTCCGGCCGCCGGCTCGGGACGCGGCGGCCGGACCCCGGCCCGGGGATCACTTCAAGGGAATGTCCAAGCCGTAGCCGGGCACCTCGTTGTCGTGTCCGAAGATGTCGCGCAGGTAGTGCTCCTGCTGGGTGGGGGTGCGGCGCGCGCCCCAACCCGGCTCCCACAGCCAGCCCGACGGGTTGGCGCAGTAGAACGTCAGGGCCTGGTCGTTGGAATGCTTGCCCAGCTGCATGGTGACGTCGACCTTGCGGGCGCGGATCTGGTCGTGGGTCAGGCCCAGGTCGTCCAGCTCGGTGTACTCGATCATGAGGTGGTTGACCCGACGCTCCATGGGGCCGAAGCCGAAGGCGATCGAGTGCTGGCGGGCGTTGCAGTGCATGAAGGTGGGCATGGCCACCATGTCGCCCATGGCCAGCTTGTACTCCGACGCCCCGTCGAGCCCTAGGGCCTGGTAGAAGCGGATGGCGGCCACCGGGTCGTCCTCGCGCAGCACGACATGGCCCATTCCCTGGTCACCGGTGAGGAACCGGCCGTACATCGGTCGCCCGGGGTGGAACGGCTTGTAGGTGTCCACCTGGGGGCTGTAGAAGACCTCGGTCGGGATGCCGCCCGGGTCGGTGAGCTTCAGCAGCCCGAGCACCCGCCGCTCGGCGGCCTCGGCGTCGCTGCCCTCCTCGAAGGCGATGCCGGCGGCGCCCAGCTGTGCGGCCATCTGCTCCAGCTCCACCGGGCCGGGCACCCGCCACCCGAGGTAGAGCAGGTCATCGCTGATGCCGTCGACGGTGCCCTCGTGCAGCACGATCCGGTGGTGCCAGTTGTCCATCCGCAGATAGGTGCGGTCGGGTTCGCCGTCGTCGACGACCTCCATCCCGACGATGGCGCCGCCGAACTCGTGCCACGCCGCCGGGTCGGACACCGCCAGGCCCATGTACCCCAGTTCGGTCACTCGTACCATGTGCTCACTCCTCGATCTCGGCTGGCGGCGCCTTCAGCGCCTCCAGAGCGGATGGTGTCACGCAAAACTGGTCGCGGGGAGCCTCCGGTCATTCGCTCCGTACGGCCTCATCGGAACGTCACCTCGAGCCGGCTGAAGCCGTGCAGCACGTTGTTCAGCGCGCGTTCCGAGTGGCCGGTCTCGATGCGGGCCACGGAGTCGGCCATGACGTCGAACAGCACCTGCATCTCCAGTCGGGCCAGCGGCATCCCCATGCAGACGTGCTTGCCCCGGCCGAACCCGAGCTGGTCGTTCGGGGGCCGGGTGATGTCGAAGCGGTCCGGATCCGGGAACCGCCGTTCGTCGCGGTTGGCCGAGCCGTAGAGCACCACCACCCGCGACCCGTCGGGCAGCACCGCGTCGCCGAACCGGTGCTCCCGGGCGACCTTCCGGGTGAACCACTGGATCGGGGTGCCCAGCCGCACCACCTCGCTCACCGCGCCGGCCAGCAAGGACCGGTCCCCGCGCAGCAGATCCCACTGGTCGGGGTGGTCGGCGAACAGCTTGAGCCCGGCGCTGATTGCGTGGATCGTGGTGTCCAGGCTCGGATAGAGGTAGTCGCTGACCAGCACCAGGACGGTGTCGAGATCCAGCTCGCCCCGGTCCACGGCCCCCATCAGCTGGTCGGCCCAGCTGCCCGGAACCAGCCGACCCGGCACCGTGGCCAGGTACGCCGCCGCCTCCCGCATCGTCTCCAGCCCGCGCTGGGTGCGTGGGTTGTCGAGCATCCCGAACGAGTCGAACCCGGCCGCGGCCCAGGCCAGCATCTGTTCGCGGCCCTCGTCCGGCAGCCCGACCCGCCGGGCCACGATGCCCAGCGGCAGCACCTGGGCCAGGTCGGCCACGCCGTCGAAGCGCTCGCGGCCCTTGAGCTCGGCCACCGTCCGGTTGGCCAGGTCGCGCAGCTCCGGTTCGAGCTCCCGGACCGCGTTCGGCAGCAGCGGCCGGCCCTCGAGCCGGCGGTAGGTGTCGTGCACCGGCGGGTCGGTCTGCAACGTGGTCCGGGCGACGGCGGCCACGAAGTCGTTCATCCCGACGCCCTCGCCACAGATGAAGGCCCGCCAGTTCCCCAGGATCTCCGAGACCTCGGCGTAGCGGGTCGCGGCGAACATCCCGTGACGCTCCAGCCAGATGATCCCGCCGGCCTCCCGGAACCGGGCGTAGGTCGGGTACGGGTCGACGAGCATGTCCTCGGCGTGCAGGTCCAGACCGAAGCTCGGCACCCCGGACTCCGTGCGTCCGGTCACGGTGGTTGCGGTCACCGCACTCCTCTCGGCCCAGGTCGGATCGGCAGGTGTTTCAACTCTGGTCGAGTTCCTTGTAGGTGATGTTCCCGGCGCTGATCCGCTGGTTGAGGTCCATGGCGTCGAGCAGCTTGGAGTTCTCCACCAGGAACATGCGGACGGGCTCGTCACCGTCGTTGTAGTGCCGGTGCCACACCATGGTCGGGGTGTAGACCAGATCACCCTTGGTCCAGCGCAGCGTCTGCGGGCCGATCTCCGAGTAGCCGCTGCCCTCGGTGACGTAGTGCACCGACTCGTGGACGTGCCGTTGCAGGTCGGTGGCGCTGTGCGGCGGGATCTCCTGCAGGTAGAACTCCATCGAGGTGGCCGGCACGTCCACCAGCACCCCGATCCGGCTCGGGTTCCCGGTGATCTCCGGGTCGAGCCAGCACGCCGAGTCCGGGCTGGTGACCAGGCTCTCGGGGATGTGCCGTTCCGGGTCGTAGTCCTTCATCTCGTGGACCTTGCGCATCCACTCGTCGAAGTCGGCCATCACGCGTTCACCGTCCCTCACCGTTGACATCGATCAGTACCTTGCAGGCCCGGCCCTCGAACAGCAGCCGGAACGCCTCGTCGTATCGCCCCAGTGGCAGCCGGTGGCTGACCAGACCGGCCAGGTCGATCCGTCGCTGGGCCAGCAGCGCGATGGCCACCGACCACGCCTCGTCGTCGCGCCCGTGCAGGGTCCGGAAGCTGATCTCCTTCATCACCGCCGGGGAGATGTCGAACGCCACCGGGCCGAACGCGGTGCCCAGCAGCCGGGCCGACGCCCCGACGGCCGCCTGCTCGATGCCGAATGCGATCGCCGCGTCGGCCCCGGAGTAGTCGACCCACACCTCGATGCCCGTGCCGGCGGTGCGGCGGCCGAGCTCGGCCCCGAGCCCGGAACCGGTCGCGTCCAGGATCACCGCGCCGGGGATCCGCTCGGCGTAGCCGCGGGCGAAGCGCAGCCGCTCGGCGTTCGACTCGACCCCGATCACCTGGCTCGCGCCGAGCTGGGCGGCCACCGCGAGCGTCATCAGCCCGAGCGGGCCGAGCCCGGTGACCAGCACCGAGCGCTGGTCGACCCCCCCGTCGGTGAGCACCGCCCGCACCGCGAGCCCGAACGGCTCGAGCATCGCGGCGGCGTCCGGTGGGGTGTCCGGCGGCACCGGGTGCAGCACGCCGGCTGGCAGCACCGCCTGGGCGGCCAGCCCGCCGTCGATGTCGATGCCGACGTAGCTCAGCCGCTCGCAGATGTGTGCCCGCCCGGACGAGCAGGTGCGGCAGGTGCCGCAGCTGATGTGGCTCTCCACCGCCACCAGGTCACCGGGCGCGAAGCCGGCCACGTCCGCGCCCACCTGCCGCACGTGCCCGGCGAACTCGTGCCCGATGATGACCGGCAACCGCTTCGACATCCGGCCGGCCAGCCAGTCCGGCCACATCCAGATCTCCAGGTCCGTGCCGCACAGCCCACCGGCGTGCACGTCGATCAGCACCTCGGACGGTCCCGGTTCGGGTGCCGGTCGCCGGTGCAGGTCCATCCCGCCGGACTCGGGCCGGCTCTTCGCCACCCCGGTGAGGCTCACGCCCGCCTCCGCGCGGCGATCCGCGGCAAGCGGAGGCCGGTCACAGGGGCTGGACGAAGTAGCGGGGCAGCACGTCGGCGTCGAGGATCACGCGCTTGGCGCGGAACCTCGGTTCACCGTCGACGAAGACCACCTGGTCCTCGTACTCCCCGGTGCACAGCAGCCGCGAGCCGGCCACGGTCGGTTCGCTGATGTAGACCGCGAAGCCCTGCCGGACCCGCACACCGTCTCGGTCGACGTCGATGTCGGGTTCGGAGAGGATGTGCCGCTGCCGGTACTCGTTGACGTGGCCCTGCCAGACCTTCTCGACGTAGACGACCCGGTCGTGGACCCGATCGGTCGAGTCGTCGTACACCAGCGCGACCGGCAACCCGCGCTCGACGTTCTCCCGGGTGATCACCACGTAGGAGCACTCGGGCGCGAACAGCGAGACCCACTCGTCGAGTCGCTTGCCGTCCACCGCAGCGACGTAGCGTCGCTGCAGAGCGCGCACCCGCCGTTCCAGGTCGTGTTGCTCGGGCGTGCCGGAGCACACCTGCACCGTGCTGGTCATGCGGGCCTCCTACTCCGCCGGTCCGGTGGGCCGGTCCGACCCGAAGCCGAGGGCGCGCCGGTAGGAGTCGTAGAAGTGCCGGATCCCCGCCTCGTCCAGGATCCGGTACGGCGGGAACCGTTTCAGCGTTCCCTTCAGCACGACGTTGTCGCCGCGGCCGGGCGCCCCGTCGTGCACCCGGGCCAGCGCGGTCTGGTCCTCCAGGGAGATGAAGCCCTCCGGACCGAACAGGTTCGACGCCTGCCGCACGCGGTGGTGCATGAGCTCCTCGCTCTCGCCGCGCCGGGCGAACACCAGGAACTGCATCTCGGTCTGGGACACCCCGCGCGGGATGGCCAGCCGGACCGACAGGGTGTCCAGCTGGTCGGAGACGATGCCCACCGGGAAGATGTTGAGGATTCGGTTGGCCGGTTCGGCCTTGCTGCGCAGGGCCAGGATCGAGGTGTCCCGCAGCAGATCGGTCTGCTCGGGCTTGCCGATCCGGTACTCCTGCCAGGCGTGTCCGTAGGACTCCCAGTCGGCCATCCGCTGCTCGCCGTCGGCGGGCCGCAGCTTGAGCATCTGAAACGCCTTGTGCAGCGACACCGTGTGGTAGCCGTCGTAGATGTTCTCGGCGGCGATCTTCCAGTTGCACTCGTAGATGACCTTCTGCGACCCGAGGTAGATCAGGTCGCCGTCGCCGAGCGCCAGGTCGAGCCCGGCCGCCGTCCCGCCGAGGTAGTCACGCAGCGGCGGCGCGTCGTCGGACAGCGACACGAACAGCGCGCCCCGGTAGGACTCCAGGCGGGCGGCCACGAGCCCGTAGTCCTCCCGGACGAAGTCCTCCGGGAAGTCCTCCTTCAGCGCCGCCGAGATGAGCCGGCCGGTCAGGTCGTAGCGCCAGTTGTGGTAGATGCAGGTCAGGCACTTGCGGGCGGCGAGGTTGCCGTGGCTCTCCCGCACCAGCGCGGTGCCCCGGTGCGCGCAGGAGTTCACCAGGGCGTGCACCTGGCCCTCCAGGTCCCGAACGATGATCAGCGGAACGTCGCCGACGTGCGCGGTCTTGTAGTCGCCCGGGTCCGGGATCTCCGCGGCGTGCCCGACCAGGACCCAGTACGGCCCGCCGAACAGCCGTCGCATCTCCTGCTCGTACAGCGCCTCGTCGAGGTACGCCTCGCGCGGTATGCGGTTGTCCTCGGCGGGCCAGTCGAAGGCCGGGGCGGGATGGGTCTCACCCCCGAGCACGCCGGGTCCGGGCTCCAGCCGGTCGATCGTCGTGCTCATCGTCGCGCTCCTCCCCACCGGGCTCGTTCCCGATGATTCGACCCCTCAGCCGAGGGACGTGCCCACCCGGTCGTACTCCCGCTGCAGCCGCGCCCACGCCTCGCCGCCGGCGCGCGCGAAGTCCCGGATGTGCTCCGGCGCGTGCTGGTGCGGCGGCCGGTTGGGGCCCGCCACCATCCACCCGGCCGCGTCCATCCGCACCTTCTCCAGGGTCACGTTGTGGATGTGGAACTGGGCCATGTCGCCGCCGGCGATGATCGGCAGCAACGCCTCGTTGATCTTGTCGGAGAGCTCCTTCGCGGCCGACCAGTCGCCGGTCCGCTTCGCGGCCTCGACCAGGTCGCGCAGGGCGATCACCGGGGCCGGGCCGCAGGCGGCGCCGCTGGACCAGAAGGCCACCGCGCTGTCCGGGTCCATCCGCGCGGCGGCGTAGTACTCCGAGTCCAGCGGCAGCAGCCGGATCCGGCCGGAGCCGGCCTTCAGGTCGCGCAGATAGGTGCCCGCGAAGATGGTCTTGGCCATGACGACCTGCGGGATCTGGGACACCCGGGCCCAGAACGGCGGCGGGAAGTCGAACTTGAACACCCCCGGGTTGGCGTACACGCAGATCGCCGCCCGGGGCACCGCGTCGGCGAGATCACGGTAGAACCCGGCCGCCGTGGCCACGTCCGGCGTGTTCCACATCGGCGGGCCGACCATGGTGCCGGTGGCCCCCAGGTCGACCGCGACCCGGGTCTGCTCGATCGTCTCGCGGGTGCTCAGCGTGGTGGTCCCGGCGAAGATCGGTACCCGGCCCCGGGCGCTGTCCACCATGGCCGCGATGAACGACCGCTTCTCCGCCCAGCTCAGCGCCGCGCACTCGCCGAGCGTGCCCAGGCTGAGGATGCCGTCCACCCCGGACTCGACGAGGGCGTCCACCGCCCGCGCGGTCTCGTCCAGGTCGACGGTGTCCCGCGCCGCCGGGTCGGCCGCGTCGGCGGTCGCGGGCGTGGGGATGATGGCCCACGCGCCCCGGACGTCCTGCGCGGTGAGCGCACTTCCAGCCGGCATCGCTGCCCTCCCCGTTCGGTTACCGAGACCGATGACCCGGATGCGCGTCACACCAGTCCGGCGAGCCACCCATCGGGGACGGTATCGAGCGACGACCAGGCCGTCCAAGACCAGATCTGGACGCATTAGGACCTCGAGCGCCTTAATCCGGTCGGCGATCCACCGGGCGACCGACCGGGCGACCGACCGGGCGGCCCACCGGCCTTCCGGTCAGAACTCGATGAACGCCCGGTCGTCGTCGGCGCCCGGGGCGACGGCGGGCGGCTCGACGGGCTCCCGGCTGTGCACCACGGCGCGGGCGGTGTCGAGGAAGCGCTGAACCAGGGGACTGACCCCGCTCTCCGGGTAGGCGAGCGCGAGACCCGTGGTGACCCGGGGGCTGCGCAACGGGCGGAACGTGGCGCCGTTGATCCGCAGGTGGCGCAGCGAGGCGGGCACCAGGGCGACGCCCGTGCCGGCGGCGACCAGGGCCACCAACGCGGCACTGCCGGCGACGACCTGCCGGATCTGCGGGGTGAACCCGGCGGTGGCACACGCCTCGCGCAGGACCGAGTGCATGACCGACGGCGGCGCGGCCAGCGGGGCGATGAACGGGTCGTCCCGCAGGTCGACCAGGTCGATCTCGCGGTGCACGGCGGCCGGGTGGCGGCTGGCCAGCGCCACCATCACGGGCTCGCGACGGATGACCTCCACCGCGATACCCGGGACGGCGACCGGTGGGCGCAGCACGCCGACGTGCAGCCGGCCGTCGAGCAGCAGTTCGGTCTGCTGGGAGGTCACCAGGTCGCTGCGGATGTGCAGCGCGACCTCGGGGTACCGGTCGCCGTAGGCTCGGACCAGCGTCGGCAACAGTTCGTAGGTGGCCGAACCGGTGAAGCCGACGATCAGCGTCCCGATCTCGCCCCGATCGGCCTGGCGGGCGGCCTCGGCGGCCTCGGCGGTCGACTCGAGCAGCCGGCAGGCCCGCTCGTAGAAGACCTCGCCCGCATAGGTGAGGGCGACCGCGCGGGTCGTGCGGGTGAGCAGCCGGACCCCGATCTCCTTCTCCAACTGGCGGATCTGCCGGGACAGCGGCGACTGCGCGATGTTGAGCCGGCCGGCGGCGCGGGTGAAGTTGCGCTCCTCGACGACGGCCGCGAAGTAACGGAGGTGCCGGAGCTCCACATCGACCCCCGATCCAGACCTCTGGAGGCTTAACTGATCCCCAACCAGTCTTTCACAGACTATTGGCTCGTCTGCCAAGGTGGGGTGATCACGGCGAAGGATGTGGGCGATGCCGGCTCGTCAACCGAACCCGACCGGTCCGGTGGATCCCGTCACGACCCCCGATCCGCGCGCCCTGCGCCGCTGCTTCGGGCAGTTCACCACCGGCGTCACGGTGCTCAGCTACCGGGTCGGCGACCAGGTTCGGGGCGCGACGGTGAACTCGTTCACCTCGGTGTCGGTCGACCCGCCGCTGCTGCTGGTCGCGCTCGCCCGGTCCAGCCAGGCCTGTACCGCGCTGCCGGACGCCCGGTTCACGGTCAACGTGCTGCGCTCGGACCAGATGGACGTGGCGTGGCAGTTCGCCGGACGGCCCCGGCCGGGCCTCACCATCGCCTGGGACCCGCCGCGCGGCGCCGAGGACCCGCCGGTGCTGACCGGGGCGGTCGCGGTGTTCCGGTGCCGGCCCTGGCGGAACTACGACGGTGGTGACCACGTGCTGCACCTGGGCGAGATCACCGACTTCGAGCTGCGGGGTGGCGATCCCCTGGTGTTCGGGGACGGGCGGTTCGTCTCCACCGGTCTACCCATCCTCGACGGTCCGCTGATCTACAGCTTCGACGGCCCGCCCCGACCCGGCTGGGTGGGCGCCGCGCACCGGCTGCACGCCCTGCCCGAGCACTGACGCCCGTCGGGTGGCGGGCCGGCCCGCTCCCGCCGCACCCTCCCGGATCACGGAGGATCCATGAAGATCACCCTGTTCGAGCAGGCTCCCTACCGGTACCTGCCCGACGACTTCGAGCAGCACAACCTCTCGGTGTGCAGCACGTCCTACTCGCACACGACCCGCGACGGCGTCTACTCGTCGATCCGGGACTTCATCGACGAGCTGATGGCCGGGGCGCGCAGCGGTTTCGACGGCGTCGCGCTCACCGAGCACGGCCAGTCCAGCTACGACATGGTGCCCAACCCGGACCTGATCGCCAGCGCGCTGGCCTACCAGACCGAGACCGAGGGCCTGGACGTGGCGATCTTCCCGATGGGCCGGTCACTCGGTAAGACCCGGGAGCCCGTCCGGGTCGCCGAGGAGTACGCCACCATCGACGTGATGTCCGGTGGCCGGCTGGTCGCGGGTTTCCCCATCGGCCTGCACTACGACGCCAGCATGAACAACGGCGTGCCGCCGATCGAGATCCGGCCCCGGTTCGACGAGAACCTGGAACTGATCCTGCGGGCCTGGCGGGAACCGGAGCCGTTCGTGCACAACGGCCGGTTCAGCCAGCACTCGATGGTCAACATCTGGCCGCGCCCGCTGCAGCCGCAGCTACCGGTATGGATCACCGGGATCGGCAACCCGCGGACCATGCAGATGTGCCTGGAGCGCAACTTCGGGTTCAACTACCTCTCCTGGTTCGGCGCCAAGCTGACCGGCCCGCGCATCTTCGAACGGTTCTGGGAGCTGGCCGACCAGGTCGGGGTGCCGCGCAACCCGTACCGGTTGGGGTTTTTGCAGACCATCGCGGTGGCCGAGACCGACGAGCGGGCCGAGCGGGAGTACGCCCGGCACCTGGAGTACGGCTTCCGCAAGGGCCTGGGTGGGATCCCGCCGGAGCTGCTGGGCATGCCCGGCGGCATCGACATCCGCGGCGTGCAGGCGCTGGCCAAGGACCCGGGCGACTTCGGGCTGTACCACCAGATGAAGACGGCCACCTTCGCCGACCTCGTCGAGTCCGGCGTGGTGATCTGCGGCAGCCCGGCGACGGTGCGCGACCAGCTGCAGCAGTTCTGCGAGAACTACGGCATCGGCGTCCTGCACGCGATGCTCCAATTCGGTTCCCTGCCCCGCGACCTGACGCTGAAGAACATCGCACTGTTCGCCGAGGAGGTCGCCCCGTCGCTGCGACGGATGTGGAGCGACACCGAGCACAGCAACCACTGGTGGCCCGAACGGCTGGGGGGTGACCCGACGGCGGTCACCCCTGGGGCGTCGGCCACCGAGGGCGTCCCGACGACCGGGGGCGTCCCGACGACCGGGGGTGTCCGGACGACCGGGGGTGTCCCGACCACCGGGGGCGTTCCGGCCACCGATCCGGCCCGGCCGATGACGGTGAGCACCCGATGACCGCGCCGGAACCCGGCCGGGAGATCACCCAGCAGTCCGTGCCGGTCTGGAACGGCCGGCTCACCATCAAGGTGAAGGTCGCCGGCGCCGGCCCGCCGCTGCTCTACCTGCACCCGGCCGCCGGGCTGGCCTGGGATCCCTTCCTGTCCCACCTGGCCCGCTCCTACACCGTCTACGCCCCCGAGTTCCCCGGCACCAGCGTCGGTGACCCGTACGCCATCCACGCCATCGACCACCTCGGCGATGTGGTCCTGGCCTACGAGGAGCTCGTGCGCAACCTGGGACTGACCAAGCCGACCATCGTCGGGCAGTCCTTCGGCGGCATGCTCGCGGCCGAGCTGGCCTCGACCTTCCCGGGCCTGGCGGCGAAGGTGGTCCTGCTCGGTCCGATCGGGCTCTACCGCGACGACCTGCCGATCGCCAACTGGCTGGCCACCGCGCCGCAGGACCTGCCCGCGCTGCTGTTCCACGACCCGGACAGTCCGGGCGCCCGCTCGATGCTGGCGATGCCCGACGACCCCGATGTCGCCGCCGCCGCCACCGCCGCCCTGGTCTGGTCGCTGGGCGCGACCGGCAAGTTCATGTTCCCGGTCCCGGACCGGGGCCTGCGCCGGCGTCTGCACCGGCTCAACGCCCCGGTGCTGCTGCTGTGGGGCCGCCAGGACCGGCTGGTGCCCGCCGGGTACGCCGAGGAGTGGGCCAGGGAGCTGCCGGACGCCCAGATCGTCCTGGTGGACGACTGCGGTCACGTCCCCCAGGTCGAGCAGCTCGAGCAGACCATCACCGCACTGGAGAAGTTCCTGGCCTGACCCGGCGCGGCGCTTGCGGGCACCCGACCCACCCAGTGAAGATCGGACCCAACGAGACCACATTCCGACCAGACCAGGCACGACATTCCAACCGGCGGGAAGAGGGCAGCGGACATGGCACAACCGACCAGACTGGGCAGCGAGGCGAAGGCCTGGGCGCGGGAGAACCTCACGGACTTCTTCACCTGCCCGGTCACCCCGTTCACCGAGGACTACCAGCTCGACGTACCCGGCCTGCGGTACAACGTGGACGCCCTGGTCGACATGGGCTGTTCCGGGTTGGTGATGGGCGGGTTCCTGGCCGAGGGCTGGAACATGACCCTCGACGAGTGGAAGCGCTACCACGAGGTGACCTACGACGCGGTCGCCGGCCGGTTGCCGCTGTTCAGCATCATCCTGGACTACTCCCCCGCCCAGGCGGTGGAGAAGCTGAAGTTCCTCGAGTCCGTCGGCTACCTCGGCGCCGAGGTGATGAACCCGCCGGTCCAGCTGAAGACCGACGACGACGTGGTCACCTACTTCGAGTACATCTGCCAGGCCACCGACCTGGCCATCGTGCTCTACCGGACGCCGGTCTCCGGGTTCGTCTACAGCCATGCGGCGGTGGACCGCATCGCCGACATCCCGACCGTCTGCGGGATGAAGAACGGCACGCTGAGCTGGTCGGACAGCCTCGGGCTGCGCCGGCTGGTCGGCGACCGGATGGTCATCTCCGAGCCGATGGAGCGGACCTGGGTCTACGACCTGGCCCACCACGGCGGCCAGGTGATCTTCGGGGAGCTGTCGCTGATGCTTTACGGCAAGGTCCGCGACACCATCCACCAGTACGCCCAACTGGCGCGCGACGGTGACCTGACCAAGGCGATCGCGCTGTCCGAGACCCTCAACCCCGCACGTGACATCTACGAGCGGGTGCTGATGGGCCAGATCGTGAAGTCCACCTCCTACGCCTCCTCGATCACCTACCTCAAGGCGTGGTTCGAACTGGTCGGCCTCAAGGCGGGTCCGGTGCGCCCGCCGATCCCGGCCCGGTTGCCGGCGGCGGAGCTGGACGAGATGCAGGGCCAGCTCGCCGACGCCGGTGTCATCTGATGCCACCGGCACCCCGGTCCGGGCATGCCCCGATGCCCGGTGACCCGATGCCCGGTGACCCGATGCGCGGTGACCTGATGCGGGTGTGCGCTGATGCGGGTGTGGGCTGATGCGGGTCGTGGTGCTGGGCGCGGGCGGGCTCGGCTCGGTGATCGGCGGATATCTCGCCGACACCGGGGTCGAGGTCACCCTGGTCGGGCGGCCCGCGCACGTCGAGGCGATCAACCGCCACGGGTTGCGCATCACCGGCCGGCGCGGCAAGTTCCACGTGCGCGACCACCTGCGCGCGGTGAGCGACCCGGCGGACGCGTCCGGCGAGTTCGACTACCTGATCCTCGCGGTCAAGGCCAAGGACTCCGCGCGGGCGCTGGCCGACGCCGCCCCGATCCGGGACTCGGTGGCGGTCGCGCTGTCGGTGCAGAACACCGTCGAGAAGGACCAGCGGCTGGCCGAATGGCTGGGCCCGGACCGGGTCCTGGGCGCCTCCACCATCGAGGGCGGCCACCTGGTCGAACCCGGCCTGGTGAACAACCACGTCACCACCACCGTCACCGCCCATCTCGGCGAACCTGACGGCACCACCACACCCAGACTGACCGCGCTCGTCGAGGCGTTCAACACCGCCGGGCTGTCCACCGCCGCCGTTTCGAACATCCACCAGGTGCAGTGGGAGAAACTGGCCCAGATCGGGCTCGCCGCCTCCTGGTCGGTCACCGCGGTGGGAGCCCTACCGGAACGCTCGTTCGCCGAAGGCCTGGCCACCGCCACCGGCGCGCAGTACTGGGTCACCCTCGCCAAGGAGATCCTCAGCGTCTACCGGGCCATGGGCTATACCCCCCAGAACTTCTACGCGCCCATCTCCAAGCTCCAGGAGATGGACCGTCTCGGGTTCGACGAGGCGGTCGAGATGATGCGGGAGCAGGGCCGACAGCTCGCCCGATACTCGGTGGGCCGGCCGTCGATGTACGAGGACGTGGTGCGGCGCCGGCGGACCGAGGTCGACTACATGCTGCCGCCGTACCTGGAGGCCGCCAAGCAGTACGGCATCGACGTGCCCACGCTCCGCACCGCCTACCTGATCGTCAAGACCATCGACGAGCTCCTGGAATGAGCCCGTCGACGGCCGGATCCTGCGCCACCCCGATCCGTACCTTTACCGGATGACCCGCGGCCGGTCGCCCGCTTGACTGTGCGCAAGCCGTCGGGTGTTCGGCAAAGCACACCACCTCTGCCAGCGAAGTCAGAAGGAGCAGCGATGCTTACCCAGAACGGCCGCCAGGACTACTCCGGGTACCTCAACCTGGACGAGGGCTGGATCGACCGGGCCATCTTCCACGACGAGGAGATCTACCGGGCGGAGCTGCGCCAGATCTTCGCCCGGTCCTGGAACTTCGTGGCCCACGAGAGCCAGCTGCCGAGGGTGGGGGACTTCCTCACCACCTACATGGGCGAGGACGCGGTGATCGTGTCCCGGCACCGGGACAACACCATCCGGGTGTTCATGAACTCCTGCCCGCACCGGGGCAACCGGGTGTGCTTCGCCGACGCCGGCAACACCCGGAGATTCACCTGCAACTACCACGGCTGGGCGTTCAACACCGCCGGCGCGCTGCTGGGGATGCACGCCGAGTACGCCTACGACGAGAAGGACATCGACCGCGAGCAGACCGCGCTCCAGCCGGTGGCCAAGGTGGAGAGCTACAAGGGCCTGGTGTTCGCCACCTTCGACCCCGACACGCCGTCGTTGTACGACTGGCTGGGCAACTACCGCTGGTACCTGGACATGCTGCTGGACAACGACGAGGGCGGCACCGAGTTCGTCGGCGGGTGCATCCGGTCGGAGATCAACGCGAACTGGAAGATCGCCGTGGAGAACTTCATCGGCGACGCCTACCACGCCGGCTGGACCCACGACTCGGGGGCGAAGGCGACCACCGGCGGCGCGGGCTTCCCCGACATCGACAACGTCAACTCCCACCATGCCAGCGCGAACGGACACGGCTGGGAGTTCGGCATGGACAGCTTCTGACCGTCAGCCGGAGGTCTACCGGGTGTTCTCGAACTTCTACTCCTACCGCAACCGCAACGAGCGCGACGAGGACGTACTGGTCGGCAGCCGGGAGGACCTGTGGCGACGCGAGCCGGACGGGCGGCTGGTCCTGGCCAAACGGGTGATCACGCCCCACCTGGTCGGTGCTGCCCAGCAAGAACCTCAACGTGTTCCTGTGACCGTCTCGACCTGCTGGGGGTGAACCGGTGCCAGGGGATGTGGTGGTGCTCTGCCGGGTTGACGAGCTCGACCCCGACCAGCCGCTGGGCATCGACCGGGACGGGTTGCCGCCGATCGCGGTGTACCAGGTCGGCGACGAGATCCTGGCGACCAGCAACGTGTGCACGCACAGCTACTCGCTGCTCTCCGAGGGGTTCCAGGAGGACGACGAGATCGAGTGCGCGGTGCACGGCGGCCGCTTCGACATCCGGACCGGCGAGGCCACCGCGTTCCCCTGCGCCGAACCGCTGCGCACCTACCCGGTGACGGTGGTCGACGGCCAGGTCACCATCCCGGCCGGGGCGCTCACTCCGTGAGCACCTGCTCCATGCACATCATCGTCGTGCCCGGCTGATCCGGTCCGACCTACACCGGAAGGACGACTCCATGTCGCTCACCGTTCGTCGTGCCCTCCTCGCCGTGGTCGTAGTGGCGATGGCGGCCTACACCGTGGTGGCGCTGCTGGCCGACGGCCTCGGGTTCTTCACCCGCCCGTTTACCGACAGCGTCTCAGGCAGCCTCATCGTCACCGACCTGCTCGTCGAGTTGGTCCTGATCAGCGTCGCCATCTACCTCGACGCCCGCCGCCGCGACCGCAACCCGTGGGGATGGATCGTGGTGACGATGACCCTGGGAGCGGTCGGGTCGCTCGGCTACCTGCTGGCCCGGTCGTTCGACGCCGACGCGCCGCAGCTGTTCCCCAGCTCGGCCGGCACGTCACCGGGGACGAACGCGGACCGCGCCATCCACTGAGCCACCCCTGGCCCGGCCCGCCGCGAACGATCCCGCTGGCGGCCCGTCGCCCGAGCGGGTTCCTCCGGGTGCCGCTGCCGTCCGCTCGTCACGACCGGACCCGGCAGTGTCGGAAGTGCGGATAGGGGCCAGCCAGCGGAGCTCGGCGGCTTACCCCGGTGTCTGCTGGCCGGCCCGCCGTGGTGGTATGGGGCGCATGTCGTTCGAGGCGTACCTGGCCGCCCTTGATGCCGACGAGTTGGGCAGCATTCTCCAGCACCGCCCCGAGGTCCTGCTCGAACCGGTACCGCGCGGCGTCGCCGAGCTGGCGCAGCGCCTCGGTGGGGTGGACTCGCTGGCCAGGGTGCTGCCGAGGATGAACCGGGACGAGCTGGCCGTCGCCCGCGGCATCGCACTGCACGACGAACCCGCGTTGCCGGAGCTGGCCGACCGGCTCGGTGTCCCCCAGCAGACTGTCGCCGGCATCGTCGACGGCTTGGCCGGACGTGGTCTGGCGTGGCGCTCGAACGGGCGGGTCGGGTTGCCGCATCGGCTGTCCGAGCACCTCGCCGCGGACCTCGCCGGGTTCCGGCCGCTGCGCGTGATCGCCGCGCAGGCGCGGGTGGACGAGCTGCGGGCGGCGGTGGCCGCGTGGAACGCCAACCCGGCCGGGCTGCGCAAGGACGACCTGGTGCAGACCCTGGCGACGGTGGTGGCTGATCCGGAGGCCGTCGCAAAGACTGTGGCGGCCCTGAGCCCGGCGGCACGAAATCATCTTGGCCTGCTGCTGGGCTCTGGCGGCGGCTATCTCCGGTTCGGCGGCGGTGGCGGAGCGGGCGTTCGCGAGTTGACGGCGGCCGGGCTGTTGATCGGCGGCCCCTATCACTCGGCCGAGCTGCCCCGCGAGTGCGCCCGGAGCCTGCTGTCGAGCGTGGCCGATCCCATCACCGGGGCGCCCACCGTCTCCGTCTCGGACGCCGTCCAGGACAGCGGCCGGGGTGCGGCCGAGCAGCTGCTGCAGGCGTTGACCAGCCTGCTCGACGAGGCCCGCGACGCGGGGCTGGCGGCATTGAAGAAGGGTGGGATCGGAGCCCGGGAGCGCGCCCGCCTGGCCGGCCGGGTCGGGGTGGGCGAACCGGCGTTGGCGATCGACGTGGCCCACGCGACCGGCCTGCTGGCCGCCGGCGGCGACCGGTACCGGGCGAGCGCGGACTACGACAGCTGGCGCGAAGCGGATCCGGGTCCGCGTTGGGCCCGGCTCGCGCTGAGTTGGTTCAGCCTCGAGGTCGCTCCGACCAGCCGGGAGATCGACGACGACACCGAGGTCGCCCCACCGCTGCCCCTGGAGTCCGCGGCCGGCCTGATCCGACGGGCGCTGCTGCGGGCCGCCGCCGGTGGCCGCTCCCTCGCCTCGGCCACCGAGCACCTCGACTGGTACTGCCCACTGCATCATTACGACCAGGCCGGGCGGGCCCGCAAGGTCGACGCGGCGTTGGCCGAAGCCCGGGCGGTCGGGGTCGTCACCGGCGACCGGCTGACCACCCTGGGTGAGCTGCTCGTGGCCGCGGCCGACGGGGCGGACGCAGTTGCGGAGCTGGGCGGTCGAGCCGCGGACCTGTTGCCGGTCACTCGCGGCACGGTGGTGTTGCAGTCCGACCTGACCGCGGTGGTGTCCGGCCAGCCCGATGCCGCCGCCGCGCGGATACTCGCCGCCTCGGCGATCACCGAGGCGGTCGGGGCGGCAAGGATCTGGCGCTTCAGCCCCGCCAGCATTCGCGCGGCCCTGGACAGCGGCTATCAGGCGCACGACCTGCGCGCGGAGCTCACCACCATTTCCGGACGCCCGCTGCCCCAACCGCTGGACTACCTGATCGGTGATGTGGCCCGCCGGCACGGCAGCATCCGGGTGCGCCAGACCCGGTGCGTCATCACCGCGCCCGAGGCCGAGGCCGCCGAGATGCTGGCCACCCGGTCACTGCGCGCGGTGCACCTGAGTCGTGTCGCCCCGACCGTGTTGACCAGTCGTGCCGAGCCGGACAAGCTCCTGGCCGCCCTCCGCAAGGCCGGCTTCGCCCCGATGCCCGAGGACGCCGACGGCTGCCTTGTCGTCGCCGCCGCCCCGGCGCCGGCGACGCCCCGAACTCGGGCGCCGGCCGCGCGGCCTCGGGTGCCGGCGGCGGAGTTGGCCGCCCGCCTGCTGGCCGGGGAACCCACGACATCCTCGGCCACCCACGGTCAGCTGGCCGCGCTCGCTCCGCGGCTCGACGACGCCGAGGTGGCGCTGCTCGCCGACGCCCTCGACCATGGCCGCGATGTCCGCATCACCTACCGCAACAAGGCCGGCAACCGCACGGTCCGGGAGATCCGGCCCGAGGAGCTCTACGGCCGCTGGTTGCGTTCGTGGTGTCACCTGCGGGCGGCGGAGCGCGAGTTCACCGTCAGCGGGATCGAGACCGTCGGACCCGTCGGCTGACTCAACGTCCATCTGCGGCCGTGATCACGCGGAGCGTCGGAACACCGCACGCTCCAGCCGGGCGAGGCGCTCGGCCACGGATCCGTCGGCGCCCTCGCGTTCGGCCCGCAGCCGGTCCATCGCCCAGATCCTCATCAGCGTGGACACCGGAGGCCGGCCTTCTCGGCGGCGGCCTGCAGTTTGCCCGTGCTCCTCGGCGGACAGGCGAACCGACACCACCGTCGGCTTGCCCGGGTTCGGCCGGTCCAGCGAGACATGCTCGGGAAGCCGCTCGGGCGTGGGGTTGCGCTCCGCTGTCGCGCCCTCGTCGGCGAGAAGGTCATCGATTCGGCTCACGTCTGCACCTCTCCGTACCGGCAAACGGCCGCGAGTGGGGCGAGCTCGGGCTGGAGGAGTTCACCGAAGTCAAGGCCGTGCTGGGCACACCGGCCTGATCCACGCCTGCGCTGTGGCCCGCTACGGTCGGGTCAGCACGGCGATGAACAGGATGCTGGACGCGAGGAACCGGCCCGTGCGCAGCTCGGTCAGCCAGCGGTCGGCGGCGGCCTCGTCGAGGTACCCGTCGCGCACGGCACGCCGCAACGTGCGTCGTAGGTTGAGCAACCGGTCGGCCGCGTCGAAGTCCCGGATCACCGGCGCATCGGCCAGCACCGTCTCGACCCGCAGGCCCGCATCCTCAGCGAGCCGGCCCAGCTCCCGGCCGATCCGCGGGTTGCGCACCCGTCGCTCGCACACGAACCGGTTGTAGGCCAGGTTGGCCGCCGGGTTCCCGTCGATGACCAGGCTGTCCCGGTCGGGCTCGACGATCACCGCCCGGCCACCCGGACGCAACACCCGGCGCAGCTCGGCGAACACCGCCGTCGGTTCGGCCACGTGCTGCACGACGCGGTCGGCGCGCGCCCGGTCGACGGCGGCGTCGGGCAGCGGGAGCTGCTGCGCGTCACCGACCTGGACCTCCACCCAGGGCAGGTGCGCGGTGCGTGCCCTGGCCTCGTCGACCATCCCCTCCCAGAGATCGACCCCGACGATCCGGCCGCGGTCGGTGACCCGCTCGGCCAGGGCTGGCAGGTCGCTACCGGGGCCGCAGCCGACGTCGAGCACGGTCAGCCCGGGCCGTAGATCGAGCGCGGCCAAGGCGCGGCGCTTGTAACCCTGGCCGATGTCGGACCCGGCCAGGTCGTCGAGGAAGCCGATGTGCGCCGGGTCGGGCTCCCTGGTGGTGTACAGCACCGGAGGAGTGAACCAGGCCCTGTCCCACCACCGGAACCCGACCCACCACCGGAACCCAGCCCGCACCGGGCCCCGACCCGCCACCGCGTTCGTGGCCTTGCCCACTGCGGCGCGCCGCCGACGCGTCCGTTGCGAAGTACGTCTCACGCGTTACCCGGCGGCGACGCTGCCGGCGACCTTCGCGGCTATCTCGGCATGCTCGGCCTTCGCCACGCCGGCGGCGACCTCCGCCGTGATGGCCGCGTGCTTGGCGCGCGCGACCCCGGCGAACTCGCCGGACGACGTCGAGCCACCCGAGCCCAACCCGAACCCGTCGTAGTCCCTGGCGGCGACCTCGTCGCAGATCCGCCGGTAGGTGCCGACCCCACCCATGTACGGGTAGATGTGACGCGGCTTGCCCGGAATGTTGGCGCCGACCCACCAGGAGTTGGCCATCGGCAGCAGGGTCGCCGCGCCGACCTCGTTGTGGTGGTCGACCCAGTCGTCCTCAGCCGCGAGCAACGGCTCGATCGTGTCGAGCCCCTTGCTGCGCAGGTGACGCAGACAGTCGGTGATCCAGTCCACGTGCTGCTCGATGGACACCGGCATGTTGCTCATCACCGACGGGCTCTGCGGTCCGGTGATCATGAACAGGTTCGGGAACCCGTGCGTGGCGATGCCGAGGTAGGAGCGCGGTCCCTCAGCCCACTTCTCCGCGAGGTCGAGTCCCTGCCGCCCACGAATACCGAGCTTGAACAAGGTTCCGGTCATCGCGTCGAAGCCGGTGGCATAGACGATGGTGTCGACCTCGTACTCGGCGTCCTCGGTGCGGATCCCGGTCGCTGTGATCTCCTGGATCGGGGCTTTCCGGACGTCCACCAAGGTCACGTTCTCCCGGTTGAACGTCTGGTAATAGCCGTTCTCCAGCGGGGGGCGTTTGGTGAAGAACGGGTGGTCCTTCGGCGAGAGCAGCTCGGCGACCTCCGGGTCCTGCACCTGCTCTCTGATCCGGGCGCGAACGAACTGCGCGGCGGTGTCGTTCGCCTCGATGTCGAGGAGCAGGTCGCTGAACGTCGTCCCGAGCCGGAAACCACCACGCTCCCAAGCCTCGACGAAGATCCGCTGCCGCTCCTGGTCGGACACCGACCGTGCGGTGCGGCCGGGGGTGTCGTACGGGAAGCCGAAGCCCGTCTCCCGGGTCGTCTGCCAGATCTCCCGGTAGTGGCTCTTGATCCTCTTCCCGTCCTCGGCGTCCATGGGTCGGTTCCCGCCCGCGATGTCGAAGTTCGCGGTGCGCTGGAACACGTACAGCCTCGTCGCCTGCTCGGCGATCTCCGGGACGGCCTGCACCGCGGTCGCCCCGGTACCGATGACGGCGACTCGCTTGCCGGTGAAGTCGACGCCGTCGTGCGGCCAGGCGCCGGTGTGGTACCAGTCGCCGCCGAAGCCGTCCCGACCGGGGAAGTCGGGCAGGTTGGTGGTCGACAGGCAGCCGACCGCACTGATCAGGAATCTGGCTGTGACCTGGTCGCCGTCGTCGGTGCGGACAGCCCAGCGGCCGGTCGCCTCGTCGTACTCCGCTCCGATGACCCGGGTGTTGAACCGGATGTCCTTGCGCAGGTCGTACCGGTCGGCGACGTGGCCCAAATAGGTGAGAATCTCCGGCTGGGCGGCAAAACGCTCACTCCAGGTCCATTCCTGCAGCAGGTCTTCCGACAAGCGATCCGAGAAGCTGTAGAAGTAGCTCTCCGAGTCGCACCGGGCCCCCGGGTAGCGGTTCCAGTACCAGGTACCGCCGACGTCGTCACCCGCCTCGAACGCGCGCGCCGAGAGGCCCAGCGTGTCCCGTAGCCGGTGCAGCATGTACATCCCCGAGAAACCGGCGCCCACCACCACCGCATCGAACTCGCCGGTCGCCGCTCCTACCGCGTTCGTGCCGGCCTGGTGTGCCTGGTTCCGTTCCGCGCTGGACATGCCGGTGCTCCTTCTCCCGCTTGCGGTGACGCGACCCACATTATCCCGGCTGCGGACCATGGCTACTCCCAGACGCCGCGCACGCGCTCGAGGCTGCCGATCTGGTCGCGGTCACCGGGGACGGTTCGCGCGCCGTCGCGCGGGTGGTGCACCCGCTCTACGCCGAAGCCCTGCGCGCCGGGTTGCGGCCCTTGCGCCGCCGGTCCCTGTGCCGCCGGCTCGCGGTGGCCTGCGCCGCCGACGCAAGCGCGGCAGACGTACTGCGACTCGCCACCTGGCAGATCGAGGGGGACGGCCCGCTCGATGCCAACCTGCTCACCGTCGCGGCCGGTTCGCGCTCGTCGCGGCGAGCAACGCGTACTGGGGGCAGGGCGACCCGAAGGCGGCCGACGCCGTACTCGTGCGTGCACAGGCCGCGACGCCCGCTGGCGACCTGGTGAACGGCTCCGGGTGCGAGCGCAGCGAACGCCCGCTGCTCGTCGACATGATCGCCGCCGCACAACTCAACGCCTACTGGCAAGCGGGTCGGTACCCGGAGATGGCCGCTGCCGCGGCGGCGCTGCACGACCTCACCGTCACGCGGGAAGCGCACGACCTGCGCGGCCTGATCGCCGGGCAATGGGGTCGGGCCCTGCTCGGCCAGGGGTTGCCGGTTTCCGCGTGCGCTCGGTTACGAGAGGCGACCGCCCTGCTGCGCGAGCACGACCTGCTTGGTGTGCTCCCGCTGTTCCTGGCCGTGCTCGCGCGGAGCGCGGCGCAGTGCGGGAACCAGGACGAGGCCGGTACTCGCCCGGGCCGGTCAGGCCCCCACCGTCGCCTCGCTTACCGCCAGGGAGCGTGAGGCAGCCGAGTTGGCCGGCAGGGGGCTGTCCAACCGAGACATTGCCGAACGCCTCGTCGTCTCGCCCCGCACCGTGGGCAACCACCTGAACCACATCTACGCGAAGCTCGGCATCGCTTGCCGCGCCGACCTCGCAAGGCACCTTCCGCGCGGACAGTGACCCGCCGCCAGGTCGCCGCGCGGCAGCGCGTGCAGCACCGCCATGACGTGGCTCTTGCCGGAGCCGAACGAGCCGTGCAGGTAGCTGGCCTTCGAGCGGCCGTCCGCCAGGGCCGACCCGATCAGCCCGAGAGCCTCGTCGAACGCGACCCGCAGCTGTGGCGTGATGACGTAGGTGTCGAGCGTCGACGTGGCGTCCCGGACGCCTTCGGTGAGCCGCAGGACGAAGTCGCCCTGGTGCGCCCGCTCGGGGATGTCGATGAGCTCGCGCAGCAGCGGCGGCCCGCTCGGGGCGTGCGTGAATGCGACGTGACCACGCCCCGGGGAGGGAGTGTTTCAGCGGCTCCGGCTTTCCGATCCCGGCGAACGGGCGGGTCGCGGAGCACCTCGTTGATCAGCCGAAGAATCCGTGTGGTCGTACCGCGATCGTTGTTCAGCCAGTAGGTGAAGTCGTCCCAGCCCGGCGGGTGGAAGACGAGCTTCCTCACGCCTGCTCTACCAGCGCCTCGAGTTCGGCCACGTCGGCGTCACGCAGGCCCCGGCCGGCGATCAAGGGGAATAGATTGCGCCGCGCCTCGCTCGCCGTGATCGACATTCGGGGTAAACCGCCTCAAAGTGGTACAACTCCGCGGCACCAGCCGCCGAGCGACGCTTGGCATCACAACGGGGGTGGGTCGTCAGGGTCGCCTCGGGGTGGAGGACGGCCGGGCTGCTTCTCCACCTGGGACACCGGAATCGGGCGGCTCAGGATCGGGGAGTCCGGCGGCCCGGTGGGTGTGTCGGGCCCGGGTCCGCACGTGTCGGGATCGAGGTGGCCGGTTACCCGAGCGGCGGGTACAGGATCGGGCATGGGCGGCAGAAACGGCTCGCCGAAGGTGCGGTACTCGCCACCGAGGGGGCTATGCCAGACGAACGTGCCGGGTTCGGGCTGCTGGACCCGCCACCCGCCGACGTGTTTGACCTGGTGATCGTGCGGGCACAGGGGCCCGATGTTGATCTGGGTGGTGGTTCCGCCGCGGTGGTAGTCGTGGGTGTGGTCTTGTTCGGCGGTGTGGGCTCGGCGGCGGCAGGTGGCGAAGACGCAGGTGCGATCCCGGATCTCGGTGTGTCGACGCAGCGCCGCGCCGGGGTATCGGGCGTTGGGGTGGGCGTCGAGGCCGAGGCGTTGGACGTCGGCGTGATCGTGTTGGCCGGCGATGTCGGCGACCACGGAAGCCCAGTCGCCGATGGCGAGTGCGCCTCGGCCGTGGAGCAGGTCGGCGAGCAGCGTCAGCGGAACGTGCAGCTCCACGATGCCGCCGGGTGGGCCGTCGCGCCGGGTGTGGCGCGGGCGGCGGCGGGTGATGCCATCGAACACCAGCCGGCCCTGGGTGTCGGTGAGCGCGAACCGCCATTGCGCCCGGCGCTGGAGGCTGACGCGGCGACGGGCCTCGGGCGCCAGGAGCAGCCCGAGGCCAGGTATCTCGGCGGGGTGTTCGTCGAGCCCGAGCAGGGTGGACAGCCCGACCCGGATCTCGATGCCGACCCGTTCGTCCCGGGCCGAGACGGCGTCGGGATCGGGACGGGTTGGGCTGTGCGGCTCGATGGGCCCGGCGGCCGCGGTGTCTGACGGGGCGGACCTGGACGTCGCAACGTCACCGCCGGGCTCGCCGGGCTGGACAGGCTCGCCGGGCTGGACAGGCTCGTCGGCCTGTTCGGAGCGAGCGGTCTCGTCGGTGTCCTGCGTGCTGCGAGCCTGGTCGGCGGCTCGGTGATCGGCGAGCAGGGCGGCGATGACCTGCTCGGCGCTCAGCTGGTGGAACCGACCGTCGAGCAGGCCGAGGAACAGGTCCGACCGGATCTGGCCGATGCGGCCCGGGTGGCCGGCCCGTTTCGCCGCGGACGCCAACTCTTGCAGACGGATGCAGGCGGCCTCGGCCTCGTCCGCCGGCAGCCCGTTCGCGGCCAGGGTGATCGTGCCATCGGGCGCGGGGTAGGCGATGACATTGCGCTGGGCGACGGCCTCGCGGTACCAACCGCCGGCGGCCTCGGGGTCGACCGCGATCACCATTCGACGCAGCAGGACGCCGAGCTGGCCGGTGGTCAGCCGGCCCGCGCGGGGCACCGCCACCCGGCAGATACCCGCGGCCTGCTCATCGCTGAGGCCGGTGAGGTAGCGATCGAACACCCGCACCCGAGGCCGGTCGATATCGCCGGCCAGCCAGGCCGCGAACACCGCCGGCCACCGGCTCACCACTGCTTCCGCCAGCTCGTGTTCGTCATCGGCGGCGCGCCGCGTCCAGCACAGTGCCGCGCGGATCTCGTCGGGAGCGAACCGATCGGGCTCGGGCAGCCGGCGTATCTCACCCGGCTCGGGGAACCCGGCACACCGGCCCACCTCGGCCAGCGCCGCCGCGGTGCGCGCCTGCTCGTGGCACAGCTGCCGGTACTGCGCCCGCAGCACGTCCAGGATCCGCTCGTTGGGCACGGCGGTGAGCTCGACAGCGGCGAGCGCGGCGGCCAGACCCGGGCCTGGCGGGAGGACCGCCAGGCCGTCGGGAATCTCGGTGCGCCGCATGGAATAGAACATACGTTCGAGCACCGACAGTTTCCAGCGCCCTGCGCCGCTCGGCCGCTGACCTGCGTCCAACAATACGACCCGGGCGAGCTGCGGTCGGCTCGGTCAGCCCGGCAGCTGGTAGCCCATACCTCGGCGCTGGCCGGTGGTGGTCAGCCGGCCTGCGGCGACCAGGTGCCGGGCGACGACGCGGGCGCCGGCGGCGTCGAGACCGGTGAGCTCGCGGATCTGCTCGTTGGACAGTGGCCCGGCGGCGGCGTGCAGGACGGCGTCGAGATGGGTGCCGAGGTGGGTGCCGAGGTGGGTGCCGAGGTGGGTGTGGTCGGGTGCCGCGCGGGCGCGGCGGCGCCGGGCGGGTATGCCGGTGCTTCTGGGGGCGCCGGGCGCGGCGCCGAACACCGGGTCGATCTCGGCGTGCCACTGGTGCACCCAGGGCAGCCGGGCTCGACACGGCCGGTCCGCTCGCCGGGGCGCCCTGGGCCAGCGGGAGCTTCCGCCACCAGGTGCTGGCCCGGTTGACCAGCTCCATCCGGGTCGTCCGGGACAGACCCCGGGCCGCCACAGCGTCCGGGTGGGGATCTGCACCAGCTCGCCGACGGTTTCCGCGCCCAGCCGCTGGGCCACCGCGACCGCTCGCAAAGACAATCCGGCGGCGTCCAGCGCGGTCGAGGCGGTGGCCCGCTTCGGCGGCGGCGTCCCGGTGCTCCTGCGGGTCCTCGGAGGCGAAGTACGACGTGCTCGCCGGGGGTTGGGCGTCCACCGCGGTGAACAGCTTCCCCCAGGCCTGGCGTATCGCCCCGGCGGTGGGGGACCGCTGGTCGACGTCGCGGTGCAGCGCGGTGCGGAAGAACCGGGTGAGCGGCTCGCGCAGGCCCGAGTCGAACAGGTCCGAGGCGATCGTAACCTCGTCGACGAACTGGGCATCGGTACCGTCATCGCCCCAGGCCGGCAGCTCCAGGCTGGCCATCTCGTGCAGGGTGACCGCGACGGCGCACAGCTCGGCGGCCTGGTCGTAGGTGGGGCGGCGGTCGGCGCCCAGGAACGGGTCGCGGTAGCCCCGAGTCCCCGCCAGCACGTCCGCGCAGCTGCGACGCAACCTGCTGGCCGAAGCCATTCAGGGCAGCAACAGCATTGATGGTTACGAGGTCAGCAGACGATGCCGCTCCGCGGGGTCGACCATTCTCGATGAATGGTCCGTCGACGCGCGGCGGTCGCGGGGAGGGCTCCGAGACCGAGCGACCCGTTACCTACCGTGCTGATCACTCACAGTGAGTGATCGTCGACGGAGCTAACCGTCAGTCGAGTGACCGTTCGTCTCTCAAGGACAGCCGATGACCGCTTCGACTACCCAACGTGCGTGTCCAATCGTCACTTCAATAACTCGTCGAGCGTTGCCCACACGAGCACCTCCCGCCCTATGAACCACACGGAGACCACACGTCATGTTGATGACCACACTGCTGGCGGGCATGCCGGATCTGTGCCAGCGCATCCTGGACAGTCACGTCGAAGACGGGCACGGCCGTTGCGGTGAATGCGCAGGGGTGCCGTGGCCGTGCGACCTACGGCGCATCGCACAGGAGGCCGAGCGACTCCGGCATCCGCGCCGGCGCTCGGCTCGTCCCGCCCAGGCACGTTTCCTGCCCTATCCGCGGCAGCCGCGGCACCGAGCCGAGCCGCGCTGGTCGAGGCGGCCCGGTCCGGGTGGCCGGGGCAGGCCGACACCGCCCGTTGCGTTCCTGGCGCCGCGGCTGCCCGACCCGCGACCTGCGGCGACTGGGTCGAACGCGGATGCGCACGGTCCGGATGTGCGCATGACCGCCATGCGCCCGGCGCGAGCGGTTGACCCGTCGTGATCACCGTCGCCGATCTCATCGACCGCCACAGCACGTCTGATCCGGCTGCCGACGCCGCAACGACTGCTCCGAACCGCGACCTTCGACGGAGCCGCCGCCTCGACCCTCCACTGGCGGTGGCCATCGGGATTCTGGTCGTGGCGGGTCTGGTGATCGCGATCGTGGCCTGCACGCAGGGGCCGCGCCAACGTTCCCGCCCGGCAGCGCCGACGGTGAAGGCGGTACAGGAAGCGGCGCCGCGACCAGCGCCGATCTCCGCACCCAAGGACACAGCGCCGACGTCCGCGGCCAAGGACGCAGCACCGGCGACACGGCAGTCGGGCCGGCCCGTGCGCACGGAGGTCGGCGGGGTGCCGCAGCGCACCCATCGCCGCGGCGACACCGCACGAGAAGTCCGCGGCGGCGGTCGAGCAGATGCCCGCGAGGAAGCGAGCACGCCGGGTCCGGCCCGATCAGGTATACCCGCTCCGGCGACCCGCGAGCCAGTCCGCGACGGCATCGGTCACGACGATCAACTGTCCACCCCTGCCCGGACCCGAAAGACGTCCCCGCCTGCGGCAAGGTCGGAACACGCACCCCGGGACCGTCGTGGTGACAACCGACACGACGGCTCCGGTGGGCTGATCCCCCGACTCTGACCCGGCTTCACCAGCGATTCGACCAGATGCCCACTCACCGGCAGCGGCTCAGCCTCGGACGGTCGCCGAGCCGAGCTGTTCCTCGACCTCGGCGCGGTGGTGCCGACGCCAGCCTGACGTGTGAGACGAAATCTGTGGCCGAACCGCCCTGAACGACGTACACATCGATAGTGGTCAGCGAGGTGCCGCGCGCACACATTCCGGTTTCAACGTCGTTGCGACGCGACCTGCTCCTCGCGGCGGGCCTGGCCGCTGGTCCGCTGGCCGGCGTCGGACTGGCCAGGTTCGCGTACGGGCTGTTGCTCCCCCCGATGCGCGCGGATCTCGAATGGTCCTACGCCCAGGCCGGGGCGATGAACACCGCCAACGCGCTGGGCTACCTCCTCGGCGCTCTGGTGTCGATCTGGGTCATCCATCGCTTCGGGGGACGCGTCGCGCTGCTCGGCGGTCTGCTGGCCACCGCGCTCGCCCTGCTCGCTTGCGCCACGACCGGGCACTTCGCCGCACTCCTGGCCCTGCGGGCCCTGGCCGGCGTCTCGGGTGCGGTCGTGTTCGTGGCCGCGACGGGCCTGGCCGCCGCTGTGGGCGCCCGGCGTACGCCGGCTCAGGCAGCGGTCCTGGTCGGCCTGAGCATGTCCGGCGCCGGTACCGGGATCGTCCTCTCCGGGGTCACCGTCGGGCCCCTGCTCGGCCAACTGTCGGCCGACATCGGCTGGCGCTGGGGGTGGCTTGTCCTCGGGATGATGGCAGTCCTCGCCCTCTGGCCAGCGCATGCCGCGAGCCGACGCATACCACCGGCGCCGCCGTCGAGCGAGCAGGACAGCCAGCGCCGCAGGCAACATCGCCGTCTCGGCGCGACGACGCTGAGCTACGGGCTGTTCGGGGCCGGCTACATCGCCTACATGACGTTCATCGTCGCGCTGCTGTCCGCCGCTGGGGCCTCAGCCGTGGCGATCATCGGGTTCTGGACCGTCCTGGGTTCGGCCGCCGCTGTCGCGACAGTCGCGTGGGGTCCGATTCTCGGCCGGGCCACAGGCGGTCGTGGTCTGGCGCTGCTGCTGGTCCTGGGTACGGTAGCCGCCGGCCTGCCCCTGGTGGCCGACAGCACCCCAGCGGCATACGTATCCGGGATGCTGGCCGGCGCCTCGTTCATGCCGGTCGTGGGCGCCGTCACCGCCATTGCCCGACGGACGCTGCCCCCAGCGGAGTTGGCCGCCGCGATCGGCGGGCTGACCGTCGCCTTCGCGCTCGGGCAGACCGCCGGCCCGGTGATGGCCGGTCTGCTGTCCGACGCCGGCGGCGTACGGGCCGGCCTGGCCCTCTCGGTGGCATTGCTGAGCCTCGGTGCGCTCGTTGCCCTCGCCCAACGACACTCACCAGTGGAGGCCAGATGACCCCCGATTCAAGCAGGCCCGCGCAAGGCCATCGCCCAGTTCCCCTGCTGGCCAGGCGCCGAGATCGCCGACACCACCGTCATCCCTGGAGACCTGCGCTACCTCGGTACCGACCGCCGCGCACTGCGCCTGCGCAGCGACGGCGACGCGCGGCTGCCGCTACTCGGCGGGCAGCCGTTCGAGAGCAGATAGTCATGTGGTGGAACTTCGTCGCAGCCAGCGGCGAGGAGATCGCCGATGCCCGCCAGGACCGGGCCGACGGGCAACGGTTCCCACCCGTCGGTGACTGTCAAGGCACACGGCTTGCCGCGCCGCCGCGGCCCACCACCCGCCTCAACCCCCACGTCCGCACCCGCTAAGCAAAGGAGCACGCATGACCAGCAGCGACGGTATCCAAGTGAGCGACATACCCGACCGCTCCCGCTTCGAAATCATGGTCGACGGCCGGCTCGCCGGGTTCGCCGAGTACCGCCTGCTCCCCGGACGCATCGTGCTCACCCACACCGAAATCGACGACGACCTCCGGGGGCGCGGCCTCGCCGGACAACTCGTCCGCACCGCGCTCGACGCAGCCCGGGACCGGGGGCTGCAGGTCACCCCTCAGTGTTCGTACATATCCGGATACATCCGAAAGCACCCCGAGTACATTCAGCTCGTCGACGAGCACCACCGCCAGCACGTTTCCTAGGGTTTGCGTGCGAAGCCTGACCTTATGCAAAGCCGAGCCGGCACCCATCAGCCTGGATCTCTCAGCCCGTTCACCACGGCACGGTGCGGGCTGCCGACGATGTGCCGGCCACCGACCCAGCAGTCGAGGTCGCCGGCCGCCGGCATGTTGACCTGGTAAGCGTTGTCGAGTTCCCGGGTGGTCTCGATCTGCACTCGACGTCGTAACTGAGCACCCCGGCCATCAGCGGTCCGAGCCGCAGAATCCGCAGGCACATCGCCAACTCCGACCGCTCACCCTCGCAGGTCAGCCGATGAGGGAAGTACACCGAGCCGCCGATGGCCTGCGCCCTCGTCGAAATCACCGCAGGCGACCGATTGCGCCGGGGCGAGCGCCGTTGCGGTACCTGACGGCATCCTCAGCATTCCCATCGCGATCCTCGATGACCCGCGCCGCCACGTTGGCACAAGCGGCCCGCCCGTGCGAGCATCCGACGTGGCCACCGTCCGCGGCAACCGTGCGAGCCGGACCGGCCGGACGGGAGCTGTCATGATCCACAACCACCTCGCATCCGACCCGCTCGCCGGAGGCGGCCTGCTCGGTGACGGTGAGATCTTCGCGTTGACCGAGCGCTGCATCGCCGCCTGGAACGACGGCGATGCGGAAGCCATCCTCAGCACCTACAGCGACGACGTGGTCTACCGCGACCCGGCACTGGAGCGGCCGATCCTGGGGAAGGCCGACCTGCGTCGGTACGTGGGCGCGTTCCTGCGGGCCTGGGACATGCGCTTCGACGTGACCGAGAACCGACGGCTCGCCGGCGCCGACGCACAGGTGTGCCTGTGGCTCGCCCGGGTCCGCCGCCGCGACGGTACCGGCCCGACCGTCACGGTCCCCGGCATCGAGATCATCCACATTCGGGAGGGTCTGCTCTGCCGGGACGAGGGCTACATGGACCTCGCACCACTGTTGCCGTTGCGCTGAGGCGGCCGTCGGCGATGGTGAGCCCCTTCCTCTAGGTCCGGCCGGGCAGGTGGCTCCGCGCTCCTTCCCGCTACCACGCGTCATCGGTCGGTGCCGCCCGGGAGGTACGGTCGTGTTCGAGCTGCGCGGTCACGGCGGCCCACGCGGGAAGGATCGACATGGCCAGCAACTCACCGACGAGGCGGTGCTGATCACCGGGTCACCTCGGGGGTCGGCCGGGCCCACCGCGCGCCGCTTCGCCGAAGCCGGAGTCCGGGGGTCGCGCTGGTCGGCCGCAACGCCGAACGGGGTGCGCGAGCCTGTGCGGGGTGCGCAAGGCGTCGGCATCGACGCTCCCTCGCGCGAGCAGAGCATTCGATCTTCCCACCACAGGCCGAACCGCCCATCCGCCGTCGGGCGTCACTGCGTACCCGGCCGGGTGAAACCTCGAGCGCACCGCAGTCAACCGGGCTCCCGCTCGCGGGTGTGGTCACAACTCGCAGACATCGACCTACGCCGACACGGCGGTGCGGTCAAGACTCACGAGCGCCCACGGTCACGACTGACCGACATAACACACTTTGGTAGGCATGGTTTCGCCCCACGAATGATCCCACCCGGGAGGCGCGAAACGACGGCGTTGCGGCCGCGCCGTCAGACTCTGGCCGTTGGCGGCGAAGGCATCGAACTCCGGCGCCGCCGGCAGATGACCTTCCCGATGACGCCGGCGCTTGGAAGACCTCGGCTGCGACACGACGGCATTACTGCAGGCTTGAACCCTACGGAGGTGACAGCAATGACCGTAAGGACGGCCGCACGGGTTCCCGCAGCGCTGGTCCGCCGTGGCCGTGTGCTGCGACCCCGTGACGCCGAGGGAATCTACGCCCACCCTCGCCCGGAGTTCGCCCGCCTCGAACGCTCCGGCGCCCTGCACCGGCTGGCCGACGGCTACTACGCGGTAGTGCCCGACGACCAGGTCGGCCAGCACTGGCTACCCGCGCTCGACGCCGTCGCGCTGGGCGTCGCCACCGCCGGCGGCCACCTCGACGGGGCAGCCTTGATGGGCATCAGCGCCGCACGAGCCCACGACGCGCTCCCCCGCGCACTCAACGTCGCGGTGGTCGCCGCCAACCGTCACCGGGGCACGCTCGAGCTGACCGACCGCCCGGCTCAGGTCCACTTCGTTCGCCGGGACGTGGCCCGGCTGGACCTGCAACGTCACCGCACCGAACTCGGCAGCGGGTGGGTCACCACCCCCGAGCAGACCGCGCTCGACCTGGCCGCCCGACCCGACCTCGGCGGGGTGCCCGACGCGACCCGGGAGGCGATCGGCGCTCTACTGCCGCGCTGCGACACCGAACTGCTGCGCGAACTCGCCCGCACCCAGCGCAAGGAAGCCTCCCTGCGCCGGCTCCTGACCACGCCGGCGGGCTGACATGCTCGAGGTGTCGCAAGCTCGCGCGGTCGCCGAGCAGTTCGGTGTGCCCGCCGGACAGGTCGCGCGCGATCACCTCATCTCGCAGCTGCTCGCGGCCATCAGCACGCACGCCGCCGATGAGGTCACCTTCTTCGGCGGAACAGCGCTGGCCCGAACCTTGCTCCCGGGCAACCGGCTCTCCGAGGACATCGACCTGATCGCCCGGCGCTCCCGGCGAGACGTGGCCGCCCTGCTCGACGACACCCTGCCCCGTGCCCTGCGCCGGGAGTTCCCCGGCTCCACATAGGACCCGGCGCTGTCCGAGGTGACCGACCCGGCGCCGGCGATGTTCCGCACCCCGGACGGTCTCACCGTCAGCCTGCAACTACTCAGCCCGATCGGCTACCCACCATGGCCGACCGCGTTCACCGAGCTGGTCCAGCGCTACATCGACGCGCCACCGGCCACGCTATGGGTGCCCACCGCACCGGCGTTCACCGCGTCGAAAACCACCGCCTGGTACGACCGCGCCGCCTACCGCGACCTGTACGACTTGTGGGCGCTCGCCGAGCACGGCCACATCACGACCGAGGCAGCCCAGCTGTTCGCCCGCCATGGCCCGACCAACCGGCCGCCCTCACCCAGCGTGTTCCGCAATCCACCATCCGAGGACCGATGGCAACGCGACCTCAGCGGCCAACTCCGCCTCGCCATCACCGCTGCGGAAGCACTCACCGGCGTCCGCGAAGCGTGGGCGGCGGCGTGCTCATAGCTAAGTCCAATGGCTCCGGCGTGCGCGGGACGCCAAACGGCGAGTGGGGCCCCCGATCTCATCAGCAATATGCACAACATCCATCAACGCCTTCCCCATCGGCAGCGTTCGAGGACCAGCGTGTGAGATCATGCGTGGGGCGATACGGCGTTGATCAGAGTGATAGAAGTTGAAGATCAAAGTCAGTCGACGGCGTTTCACCAGGTCAATGGGTGGGCCCCCGGGGGATCGAACCCCGAACCCGCGGATTAAAAGAGGGCCGTACACCGTCGCGAACGGCCTCTACCTGCGACTATGGCAACTTGTCCGGCCTCGTGGTGCGACTATTTGCACCTTGGTAGACGTGGTTTCGCCCCACGAATGATCCCACGCGGGAGAGTCCGAACAGTGCGCTGGACGTGTCCGGGTCAATCGTCGCGACCTGGACCTCGTGCGATACTGAGGTCATGACTAGCCGCGAGGACGTGCACCGCTTGGTGGACGCCGTGCCCGAGGCGCGGCTACCCGTGGTCGAGCAGGTCCTGCGAGCCAGTATCACCGCCCCGGTGCCGCGCCTTCCGCGCCGGTTCGCCAGCGCGGGTGCGCTGATCGCCGAGCCGGACCTCGCCGAACGCTCCGAGCAGATCCTCAGCGAGGGGCAAGACACGCGTCCGTGATCGTCGTCGACACGGGTCCCATCGTGGCGCTGCTCAACGACCGCGACGACCATCACGCCCGCTGCCGCGACTTCCTCGCCACCCACCCCGGGCCTCTGTTGGTACCGACCACCGTATTCACCGAGGTCTGTCTACTCGCCGAGCGACGACGCGGCACCCGTGCCGAGCTGGCGTTCCTCACCGACATTCGCAACGGGCTGTTCACCCTTCTCGACTCCACCTCCGCAGACCTCGACCGGATCGCCGAACTCGTGGAGACCTATGCCGATCTCCCTCTGGGCAGCGTCGACGCTTCGGTGATCGCCCTCACCGAACGCCTCGGCCTCGGCGCTGTGGCCACCCTCGACCACCGCCACTTCTCCATTGTCCGGCCCCGCCACGTGTCAACGTTGACTCTGCTTCCCTGACGACCTCCGACACCACGCGTGCGGTGCGGCCGCCTGGCGGCAACCATGGGTTTCACGCGGCGCCGAGCGGGACCGTCCGGCTGCGGCCCGCGGCGAGCGCACCGAACTCCAGCGCCGCGAGCACGTCCTCACGCTCGAGGTCAGGGCAGTCGCCGAGCATTGCCTCGATCGTCGTCGACTCGTCGGCGAGGACGAGCCCGCTCGACACGGCGGTCGAGTAACAGCCGAGTCCAACCACCCGACCTACCTGGCATGGGGGTTCGTCCAAGCCGAAGGATCACGATCGGCGAACGCGGTCATGGCAGGCAGATTTCCTCACTAGATTGAGTACGTCGATCGGCGAACCGAAGCCGGCGCAACCGGCACCCTTGGGGAACGCCGAGCGGTTCTCGCCGGAACCGGCGTAGCCGAACTCGGCGGCGTTGGCTTTGCTGTCGGGCAGATCGAGTTCGAACCCGTCGATGGCCAACAGCCGCCACCGACGCAGGAACGACACGCGCGCGGTGCCCAACGCCACGTTCTGGGCGGTCAGACCGGGCGCGCCGGCGACCGGGCCGCAGGTGCGTTCGAACAGCTCCGGGAACACGGCCCGGCCCAACCGTTTGCGGGCCTGAGTGATCGCCGAGGCGGTCGGCACCGACCAGCCGGCGTCCCAGCAGCTCCACCGGTCCAGCGACCCGGTGACCTTGGTAGCGACCTCGGTGTAGTCGTCCTCGGGGAACAGAGCCAACCCCAACGTCAGATACTTGATCACATGCGCGGGCAACTTGCCGTCCGAGCGCTTCTCCCGCGCCCGGCACACCGCGACCGCCTCATCAACCGCATCCCGGGGCACAGCATTGATCAGCACCCCCAGCGACACCTGATCCGGCCGCACCACCACACCCTCGCCCATGATCGGCGACCGTGCCAGCTGCAGACCCTGCGACGATCACGCCACGCCGTGCCGATCAGGAACCACCAGGTGAGGTCGCTCGGGACCTCGCCTTGCTCATGGCTTGCCTGGGCAAGGTGGTCACGTCCAGTTGCGTCCA
>JBQTKB010000084.1:0-9615 GCA_052386505.1 Pseudonocardia sp. | reverse complement strand
CGGTCGCCGAGATGCCCGGCAGCGGGCGCATCGCGGAGCCGGGCTTGGCGGCGGTGACCCCGGGCAGCGGGGCGATCATGATGGCGCCGGTCTCGGTCTGCCACCAGGTGTCCTCGATCGGGCAGCGGTCGTGCCCGACGTTCTCCCGGTACCACATCCACGCCTCGGGGTTGATCGGCTCACCGACGCTGCCGAGCACCTTCAGCGACGTCAGGTCGAACTTGTCCGGGATCTCCTTGCCCCACTTCATGAACGTGCGGATGAGCGTCGGGGCGGTGTAGTAGATCGTCACCCCGTACTTCTGCACGATCTCCCAGTGCCGGCCCTCGTGCGGGGTGTTCGGGGTGCCCTCGTAGAGCACCGAGGTGGCTCGGTTGGCCAGCGGGCCGTAGACGATGTAGCTGTGCCCGGTGACCCAGCCGATGTCGGCGGTGCACCAGTAGACGCTCTCGCCGGGCTTGTGGTCGAACACCACGTGGTGGGTGTAGGCGCACTGGGTGAGATAGCCGCCGGAGGTGTGCAGGATGCCCTTGGGTCGCCCGGTGGTGCCCGAGGTGTAGAGGATGAACAGCGGGTGCTCGGCGTCGAATGCCTCGGGGGTGTGCTCGTCGCTCTGCTTGTCGACGACGTCATGCCACCACAGGTCCCGGCCCTCGGTCCAGGGCACCTCGGTCTCGGTGCGCCGGACCACCAGCACGTGCTCGATGCTCGGAGTGTCCGCGACCGCCTGGTCGGTGTTCTCCTTCATCGGCGCCTTCGCACCACGCCGCCACTGGCCGTCCGTGGTGATCAGCAGCTTGCACTCGGCGTCCAGGATGCGGGCCTTCAGCGCGCCCGGGGAGAAGCCACCGAACACCACGCTGTGCAGCGCGCCCAGCCGCGCACAGGCCAGCATGGCGAACACCGCCTCGGGGATCATCGGCATCTGGATGGCCACCCGGTCGCCCTTGCCGACCCCCAGCTCGGCCAGCGCGTTCGCCGCCTTGCACACCTCATGCCGCAGGTCGGCATAGGTGATGGTGCGGGAGTCGCCCGGCTCACCCTCCCAGTGGTAGGCCACCTGGTCGCCGTGGCCGGCCTCGACGTGCCGGTCGACGCAGTTGTAGGCCACGTTCAGCGTGCCCCCGACGAACCACTTCGCGAACGGCGGCTGCCAGTCCAGCACGCTGTGCCAACGCTGGTCCCAGTCCAGCCGGTCCGCCTGTTCGGCCCAGAAACCCTCCCGGTCGGCTTCGGCGTGGTCGTAGAGCTCCGCCTTCGCGTTGGCCTGCGCGGCGAACTCCTCGCTCGGCGGAAAGCTGCGGCTCTCCGTGGAGAGGTTGCTCAAGGTGTTGGACTCGGTCATCCGATGACCTCCTGGTGCCGGTTCCGTGCCGTCGTCTGTCGGTGCTGTAGTGGTGCTGTAGTGGTGCCGTAGTGGTGCCGTAGTGGTGCTGCCGCGGATCCCCCGACCCGGTCGGCGCGGGCACCGCCGGGCGATGCGTGATCCGCTGTACCCAGCTCGCGAACCTAGTGGTCATGGTGCGCGCCGGCACACCGGGCGCCCGGGTTGGACCTGGCCGAACGGGCAGGTGGCCGAGGGCTGGCAGGATGGCCCGGTGACCGTCTCCGCCGACCCGCTGGCCCCGCTGCTGTCGTTGCCGGGGGTGGTCGACGCGGTGCGCGCCGCCCGCGAGGCGGTCGACCGGGCGCACGCCCACCCGGCCAACCGCCGGGGCTGGCCGGCGAGCGCGGCCGAGGCCGGCGTGCGGGCGGCGAGGTCCTCGGCCGCGCTGGACGGTGGCGCGGTGTCCGCGCCGGCGGACGGGCTGGTCACCGACCCGGTGCTGGCCGGAGCGCTGCGGGTGGCCGAGGAGCTCGGCCGGTTGCTGCCGGTGTGGCGGCGGGCTCCGCTGCAGGCGCTGGCCCGGTTGCACGTGCTGGCCGCCGCCGACCTCGCCGATGATCCCGACCAGCTGGGCCGGCCCCGCTCGGTGCCCGGGGTAGCCGCCCGGCTGGACCTGCTGGCCGGGCTGGTCGGCGGCGGGTCGACGGTGGCGGCTCCGGTGCTCGTCGCGGTGGTGCACGGCGAGCTGCTCGCGCTGCGGGCGTTCGGCACGGCCGACGGCGTGGTGGCCCGGGCGGCGGCCCGGCTGACCGCCCTGGCCAGCGGGCTCGACCCGAAGGGTCTGGCGGTTCCCGAGGTCGGCCACCTGCGCCGGGCGGAGGAGTACCGCGCGGCGGCCGCCGGGTTCGCCGCCGGCACCCCGGACGGCTTGGCCCGCTGGCTGCGCCACGCCTGCTGGGCCTGGGAGCTGGGTGCCCGGGAGGCGGAGTCGATCGCCGCCGCGGCCGGCTGAGCCGGATCCGCGCATGAGCCGGGCGGTGCCGGGTGGTGCTCTAGCGGATCCGGACCCGAACATGAGTCGGGCGGTGCCGGGTGGGCGTCCGATCTGAGCCCGACCATCGGTTCGAGCCGGGCGGTGCCGTAGCGGATCCGGACCCGAACATGAGTCGGGCGGTGCCTCCGTGGACCGGAAGCACCGCCCGAGTCGCATGAGAGTCCGGGGGTCCAGGCGTGCACTACGTGTCGTGATTGTGGCCTCGGCGTCCGGCGTCCCGGTACGCAGGCCCACGACGACATGCCTCCCGCGGCGTGCTGTGCGTGGCTTGCCCGGTTCTCACACCCGGAGCCCTGGCGGGGGTGGACGGTGCTCCTCTTCGCATCGCCCCGGGCCTGCCAGAGGTCCGTACTCAATTTCTAGTACGTGGCCACGGTCACATCAAGGGCGGCCGGGAGGTGCACCGTTTCAGACACACTCTGTACTCGGATGCGCCGCTCGAACCGGCGAGTAGGGACCCGTTCAGCGGCTTGCCGACGACCGGTGACCCAGGGTTCATGCCGTGCTGGGCATCCGGGTTGCGTCGGTCGAGGGGAGGACGGCGGCCGCCACGGCGCGGACCGGGGCGCCGGGTTGCCCCCGGCAGCGCCCACGCCAGGCCATCGAGAGCATCAGCAACGCGGCCAGCCCGCCCGCGCCCCACACCGCGCCCTGGGCCGGCAGCGGGACCAGGGTGCAGACCCGCGCGCCGACCCGGGCACGCAGCGGCACCGGGGCAGCGAAGTCGAGCACCGGCCAGCCGCGGCTGATGGCGAGCCGGCGCAGCGCGCGGTCCGGGTTCACCGCCCTCGGATGGCCGACGGCTTCCAGGAGCGGCAGGTCGGTGATCGAGTCCGAGTAGGCGTAGCTGTGCTCGAGCCGGTAGCCGTGCTCGGCGGCCAGCCGGCGGGCGGCCACCGCCTTGCCCTCGCCGTAGCAGTAGAACTCGATCTCGCCCGTGTAGCGGCCCTCGCGCACCACCATCCGGGTCGCCACGCAGTGCTCGACGCCCAACGCCGCCGCGACCGGTTCGACCATCTCCGCGCCGGAGGCCGACACGACCGCCAGCCGGTGCCCGGCGGCCCGGTGCCGATCGACCAGCTCGACGGCTTCCGGGTAGACCATCGGGGCGAGCACCTCGGGCAGTGCCTCCGCAATGACCTCGCGGACCAACTCGGCGTCCCACCCGGTGCACAGCGCGCTGATCCGCTCGCGCATCCGGTCCATGAACGCCGCATCCGCGCCGGCGACCATCAACATCAGTTGGGCGTAGCCGCTGCGCAGCATGGCGCGGCGGCCGATCAGTCCGCGGGCCCGCATAGGGCCGCTGAACGCCAACGTGCTGGACCCGGCGACGATCGTCTTGTCCAGGTCGAAGAAGGCCGCCACCGTGTGGGACTCCACACCGGCAAGCATAGGTCGCTGCCGGGGCGGACCCTGCCGACGAGCGTTGCCGGCAGGCCGGGCGGCGGGCTCCATCCGCCGGTCGGCGCGGATGGAAGCGTCGAACGGCCGGGCGGCGGGTGAAGGGACGAGTCGGCGGCGACGAATGGTGGGGCTCCTGCGCCGGCGGACGGTCTCCCCGGCAAACAGGATCTGGGCGCGGGGGCCGAAATGGCAGTACAGTGGTGATGTCCGGCTTCGGTCGGGCAGGTTCAGCCCGACCCCCCGGGGCTGAACCGCACGGACGACCCCCGCCTACCCCCCCGGCGGGGGTCGTCCCATGCGCAGGGTCCGGCTAGCTTCGATCATGCGCGAACCTGGTTCGGACCGCACGTTCACGCGCCGCTTCGACATCGGTTGTTCTCGGTGCGTTCACCCGGTCGAGCGGTGCGGTGGGGGGGCGGTGTCGAGTTCGCGCGCGCGGGTGACGCCCACGAGCTTCATTCTGCTCGCCAGTCCGACGGTCCGGGCCGCTGCGCCCCCGGTTGTCCACATCCGCGATAGCCGTCCACAGCCGGCGCGGGTCCGGTTCCGCCCCGGCGTGCGCCGGGCGAGGGTGGTGACGGCGGAGGCGATCAGCCCGCCACCCGTCCCGGACGAGGGGAGCGCGAGGATGGAACGGTCCCGGCCGCTGGTGCTGGTCAGTGACCACGAACTGCTCGACGACCTGCTGCGGCTGGCCGCCGCGGCGGGCTGCGAGCTGGAGCGCGTGCCCGATGTCGCCGCCGCCCGGTCGTCCTGGTCGGCCGCGCCGCTGGTGCTGCTCGACGAGGCGGCGGCGGCCGGCTGTGCCCGCTCCGGTCTCGGTCGGCGCAGGCGGGTGGTCGTGCTCAGCCGGGGAGAGCCGCCGGGCGGGCTGTGGCAGCACGCGGTGACGGTCGGGGCGGAGCATGTCATCGCGCTGCCCGAGGGCGAGTCGTGGCTGGTGGCCGCCTTGGCCGATGCCGCAGAGGGCCCGGAGCGGTCGGGGCGGGTGCTGGCTGTGGTGGGCGGGCGCGGTGGTGCCGGGGCGTCGGTGCTGGCCGCCGCGGTGGCGCTGGCCGCCTCGGTCGACGGCGACCGGGCGATGCTCGTCGACTGCGACCCGCTCGGTGGCGGGCTGGACCTGCTGCTGGGCGCGGAACAGACCCAGGGCGTCCGGTGGCCGGATCTCGGGTTGTCCGAGGGCCGGATCCCGGCCGCGTCATTGCGGGCCGCGCTGCCGACCCCCGTGTCCGGCGGTGGGGGTCTGACCGTGTTGTCGTGCGACCGGGCCGGCCCGGGCCCCCGGCCGGGCGCGGTCGTCTCGGTGCTCGACGCGGGCCGACGCGCGGGCGAGACGGTGGTCTGCGACCTGCCCCGGTACCCGACCGACGCGGCCCTGGCCGCCATCGACGCGGCCGACCTGACCGTGCTAGTGGTACCCGCCGAAGTGCGCTCCACCGCGGCCGCGGCCCGGGTGCTGGGGGTGCTGCGCCAGCGGGGCGGCTCCCTCGGGTTGGTCGTGCGGGGACCGTCCCCGGGCGGGCTGACCGGTCGGGACGTGGCTGCCGCACTGGGCCTGCCGCTGCTGCACGCCATGCGGCCGCAGCCCGGACTGGCCGGCGCGCTGGACAAGGGCGGCGCACCCGGCCGGCGCCGCGGCCCGCTCGCCGACGCCGCCCGGGCGGTGCTCGACAAGCTCGACAACAGCGCGAACGAAGCCGTGCGTGCCCCGGGTCACGGTGAGCTGCCGGCATGACATCCTCGTGGGGCCACACCCGGCCCGGGCCGGGTGTCGCCGGGCACGCGGCGCTCGTCGACCGGGTCCGCGACCGGCTGGTCGGCGCCGGGGGCGAGATCACCCCGTCGACGGTCGCCGGTGCGGTGCGGGCCGAGGCCGGTGGCGTCATCTCCGACCGCGATGTACTGGCCGCGCTGCGGTCGCTGCAGCGGGAGTTCACCGGCGCGGGTGCCCTTGAGGAGCATCTGCGTGACCCGCGCACTACCGACGTCCTGGTCACGGCACCGGATGCGGTGTGGGTCGATCATGGCGCCGGGCTGAGCCGGGCCGACGTGTGTTTCCCCGACGAAGACGCGGTGCGGCGCCTCGCGCAGCGGCTCGCGCTGGCCGCCGGGCGCCGGTTGGACGACGCGAGCCCGTACGTCGATGCGTTGCTGCCCGGCGGGACCGTCCGGCTGCACGCGGTGCTCCCGCCGATCGCGGCGGACGGAACCTGCCTTTCGTTGCGTGTGCTGCGTCCCGCCGCGCACGACCTCGCCGCCCTGCGCGGGCTCGGCATGGTCGATGACGACGGCTGGCGGCTGCTGCGCGCGGTGGTGCAGGCACGGCTGGCGTTCCTGATCGCCGGTGGCACCTCGTCAGGCAAGACCACGCTGTTGTCCGCCTTGATCGGCTGCGTGCCCCATGACGAGCGGGTGGTGTGCGTCGAGGACGCGGAGGAGCTGCGCCCCGCGCATCCGCACGTGGTCCGGTTGGTGGCCCGCCCGCCGAACATCGAGGGCGCGGGTGCGGTGATTCTGCGCGACCTGCTGCGGCAGGCCCTGCGGATGCGACCCGACCGGTTGGTGGTCGGTGAGGTCAGGGGCGCCGAGGTCTGCGACCTGTTGGCGGCGTTGAACACCGGGCACGAAGGCGGCGCGGGCACCGTGCACGCCAACTCCACCCAGGAGGTCCCCACCCGGATGGAGGCGTTGGCCGCGTTGGGCGGGATGGCCCGGGCGGCACTGCACAGCCAGCTTGCCGCCGCGGTGCGGGTCGTGATGCAGGTCGCCCGGGCCTCCGGTGGGCGGCGGCTGCTCGCCGAGGTCTCGGTCCTGCAGCGGAGCGCCGGCGAGGTGGTGGCCCGCCCGGTGTGGCGCCACGGCACCGGCTGGACCTCGCAGCGAGATCTGTTGGGAACCGAGCTTCGCGCACGTGAGGTTGCCCCGCCGTGGTGACCGCTCTCGCTGGACCAGCGCAAGCGGGTGCGGCGCTGGTGTCGGCGATCGCGCTGCTGTGCTGGCCCGGGTCGCCGGCCCGGCCGCGGCTGCGGGCGCTGTCCCCACCGGCTCCGGTGGGCGCGAGGCGGCCCTGGCGGCTCACCTCGGGTCGATTGCCGGTGGGGCCGCTCACCGTCGTGGTCGCCGCCGTGCTGGCCTGGTCGGTCTGGGGAGCGGGAGCGGGCGTGGCGGTCGGCGCGACGGTCGGGTTCGGGTTGCGTCGGTACCGAGCCACCAGCTCCCGCCGTCGCGACGCGGCACAGGTCACCGCGCTGCTCGACGCGATCGGCCTGCTGGTTTCGGATCTGCGGGTGGGCGCCCATCCGGCGGCCGCCGCGGCCGCCGCCGCAAGCTCCGGGAACGAGGACGCCCATCGGGTGCTGGCCGCGGTCGCCGCCGGTGCCCGGTTGGGGGCTCCGGTGCCGCGCCTGCTCGAGCGGCAGGCAAGCTCCCGCGTGGCGATCGGTGACTGTCTGCGGCGCCTGGCGTCGGCCTGGGCATTGGCCGAGGCGCACGGGGTCGCGCTGGCTGATCTCGTGGAGGCGGTTCGCGCCGACCTCGAGGCGCGGCAACGGATGGGCGCCGAGCTGCACGCCCAGTTGGCCGGTCCACGCGCCACGGCGCTGGTCCTGGCCGGGCTGCCGGTACTCGGGGTCGCGCTCGGCGAAGGTGTGGGGGCCGGGCCGGTGGGCGTGCTGACCGGCACCGGCGTCGGCCAGATACTGCTGGTGGTGGGTACCGCGTTGGCCTGCGCCGGCGTCCTCTGGAGCGAACGCATTCTGGCCGGGGTGGCGCGGCCGTGATCCCGCTGCTGCTGGCACTCGCACTGCTGACCGTGCCGCCACCGCGATCGGGCCGGGCCCGGCTCGCCCTGCTCGTCCCAGCTCGGGCGCACCCACCCGGCGAGCCGGACGGCACGTCGCCCGCCCGGTGGTTGCCCGCGCTGGCCGGCTTGGCGGCGGGGCTGCTGACTGCCACCCTGATCGGCGGCTGGGCCGGGATCATCCTGGCCGGCCCCTGCGCGGTGCTGGTCGCCTGGGGGTGCCGCCGACTGGTTGCTGTCGCCGGCCGTCCCGCCGCGCCCGACCCGCTGTCCATGGCGGCCGCGTGGGATCTGATGGCCGCCTGCCTGCACGCCGGTCTCCCGGTCGCGGACTCCGTCCGCGCGGTGGCGGAGCGGCTGCCTGGGCCGGCGGGCGGCGAACTGCGCTCGGTCGCCGACCGGTTGGCGCTCGGCGCGGCGCCGCACGTGGCGTGGGAGGTGCCCGAGGGCTCGCCCTTGCACCGGGTGGCCAGGGCCGCCCGGCGGTCCGCGCACAGCGGCGCGGCGCTGGCCGAGGTCGCCGTCGCGGCGTCGACCGACGTCCGTGCCACCGCCCGGGAGCTGGCCGCCGCCCGTGGTCAGCGTGCAGCCGTCCTGATCACCGGGCCGCTCGGGCTGTGCTTCCTGCCCGCGTTCCTCGTGCTGGGGGTGGCTCCTGTGGTCATCGGGCTGGCCTCCGGCCTGGCGCGGACCTGGTGAGCCGGCCTCCGCGTGTCCTCTACGGTCCCGCGCCCGCGCGGGTCCTACCGCGTCTCGTGGGCGAGACGCGGTCCGAACACAACGAACAAAGGAGTCCACATGTCAGCGATTCGACAGACCTGGACCGGTGCGGTGAGCACGGCGCTGGGCGGTGACGACGGGATGAGCACCGCCGAGTACGCGATCGGCACCATCGCGGCGGCCGCGTTCGCCGCGGTGCTCTACGCCGTGGTGACCGGTGACAGCGTGGTCGGCGCGCTCACGTCGATCGTGCAGCGAGCCCTCTCGGTCACCTTCTAGCCGTGCCGGACCTGCGGTTGGTGCACGGTGATCGCGGCGCGGTCACCGTAGAGGCCGCGTTGGCGCTGTGCTCGCTCGTCGCGGTCATGCTGCTGGTGTTGTCGTCGGTGGCTGCCGGTGCGGCCCACCTGCGCTGTCTCGACGCGGCCCGGGAGGCTGCCCGCCTGGTCGCTCGTGGTGAGCCGGACCGGGCGCGTCAGGTCGCCGAGTCGATCGCGCCCAGGGGAGCGGTGGTCGACATCCGGCTGCGCGCCGACGAGGTCGAGGTGCGGGTGTCCGCGGCAGCCGTGCCGGGTCTGCCGCTGCTGTCGCTGTCGGCAGACGCGGTCGGCGTGTTGGAGCCGGCGGCGGTGACCTCGGTCACTGTTCCCGCTGTGCGGGACGCGGCGGGCAGATACCCGGCGGAGTCGGGCGCAGACCCCTCGGACGCGATCGACTCCCTGCGCGCCGGAGGTCCCCCGTGACCGCTTCGTCGCCCACCTCGACCACGTCGCCCGTGGACCGGTTGCCACCTCCCGTGGATTGGTTGCCACCTCCCGTGGACCGGTCGCCACCTCCCGTGGACCGGGTGCCGCTGCCGGCGGACCGGGTGGACGGCGGGTTCGCCACTGTCTGGGCCGCCGGCGCTGTCCTGGCGTTGGTCACACTGCTGGCGCTCGTCGCCCAGCTCGCGGCCGCGACGAGTGGTCGACATCGGGCGGAGGCAGCCGCGGATCTCGGTGCGCTGGCCGCCGCCGCGCATGCGGTCGACGGCGAGTCGGCTGCCTGTGCCTACGCCGAGCGCGTCGCACTACGGATGGAAGCGCGGCTGATCAGCTGCCGATTGCACGGGTGGGACGCACGCGTCGAAGTGACGGTGACTCCATCGCCGGCCCTGCCCACCGCATCGATGGCGCACGGCCGGGCGCGCGCCGGTCCAGCGGCGTAGTGGACGGGGACGCGGCACGGGCGCGCGTTGGCGTCGGCGGTTCATGGGTCGGTGAGCGGTGGGCTCGTTCCGATGAATGGGGCCGGTCGGATCTTGGGCTG
>JBQTKB010000083.1:0-21253 GCA_052386505.1 Pseudonocardia sp. | reverse complement strand
GGCCCCCCCCCCCCCGGGGGGGCGCCCCCCGCCCCCCCCCCCTTACTTGGGCCACTCTCCGGGGGGGGGGGGGGGGCGGCAACCCCCCCCCCCCGCCACTCACAGGCCGAGCGAAGCGAGGCAAGATGGAACCGTTCAGCACGCACACCGGCATCGGCGTCCCGCTGCGCCGCTCCAACGTCGACACCGACCAGATCATCCCGGCGGTCTACCTCAAGCGGGTCACCCGCACCGGCTTCGAGGACGGGCTGTTCTCCGCCTGGCGGTCCGACGAGAGCTTCATCCTCAACAAGCCGCCGTTCGACCGGGGCACGGTGCTGGTCGCCGGGCCGGACTTCGGCACCGGGTCGTCCCGCGAGCACGCCGTGTGGGCGCTGTCCGACTACGGGTTCCGGGTGGTGATCTCCGCGCGGTTCGCCGACATCTTCCGCGGCAACTCTGCCAAGCAGGGGCTGCTGGCCGCGCAGGTGGCCCAACCGGACGTCGAGCTGCTGTGGAAGCTGCTGGAGAACGAGCCGGGCACCCAGCTCACCGTCGACCTCACCGCGAAGACGGTCACCGCGAAGGACCTCACGGTGGCGTTCGACATCGACGACTACACCCGCTGGCGACTGCTCGAAGGGCTCGACGACATCGGCCTGACCCTACGCAGCGCCGAGCTGATCGACCGGTTCGAAGCCGCCCGCCCAGCCCGGCTGCCCACCACGGTGACCGGCCGGTGATCTCTCCCGGCGTGGCCGCTGGCGGCTGACCAGCACAGACCTCTACGGTAGGGCTCCTCGCGGAACAGAGGAGACTCCGGATGAACAAGGCAGAGCTGATCACCGCGCTCGCCGAGCGGCTGGATGGTGACCGACGGGTCGCGAGCACTGCGGTGGACGGACTGCTCGAGATCGTGGTCGGCACGGTTCGGGCCGGGGAATCGGTCTCCATCCTCGGGTTCGGCGTTTTCGAGCAGCGGCAGCGCGCGGCGCGCACGGCCCGCAACCCGCGCACCGGGGAACCGATCGAGGTGGCGGCGGCCGCACTGCCGGCATTCCGTCCCGGCGCCGGGTTCCGCAACGCGGTCAACGGCACCGTGAGCGCCCCCCGGTCGGCCGCCGGGCGCGGTCGGGCCCGGCCGGTCAGCGTGGCTGCGGCCACCGCACCCGTGGCGGCTACCGAGACCACGCCCGCCGACGCCGCGCCCGCCGACTTCGCGCCCGCCGCGAAGCCGGCCAAGGTGGCCAAGGCGGCCCGGCCCGCGAAGCCTGCGAAGGACGAGAAGCCGGCTAAGTTTGCGAAGGCCAAGGACGAGATGGCCAAGCCCGCGCAGGCCAAGGACGAGATGGCCAAGCCCGCGAAGGCCAAGGACGAGATGGTCAAGCCTGCGAAGGCCAAGGACGGGAAGCCGGCGAAGGCGGTCAAGGGCACCAAGCCCCCGGCCAAGCCGGCACCGGTCAAGGCCGAGGCGGCCGCCATGGCGGGGAAGAAGAAGGTCAAGAAGTAGCGGCTCAGACCGGCGGTGGGTAGTGGTCGGCGCTGAGCGCCCGCTCGCCGACCAGCCCCAGTACCCAGGTGCTGGCCTTGGGTGCGGCCGCCTGCTCGGCACAAGTGAGCCGGCGCACCAGGTCGGGGATCACCGCGCCCTGGGAGCACACCACCGCCACGTCGGGATCTTTGGTCAGCTCGAGCAGCCGGGCCAGTGCAGCGCGGGGGTCGGTGGGGTAGCGGTCATCTCCGAGCAGCGGCTCGACCAGCACCGGGACGCCGAGCCGGCGCGCCAGCGGCTCGACGGTCTGCACGCACCGCAGTGGCGGGGCGGCGTAGACCCGGCGCGGCCCGAACAGCGCCAGGAACGCGGCCAGTCGTTCGGCCTGCGCCCAGCCCCGCTCGCTGAGCGGACGCTGGTCGTCGTCTCCGGACCAGCCCTGCCGGCTGCCGGCCTTGGCGTGCCGCACCAGCAGTAACGGCACCGGTTCGACGGTGAGCCGGACGAACCGCTCCAGCACCTCACGGTCGTGCGGGTAGCTGACCAGCGAGTGCGCCTCGCCGGGCTCGAGCCAGCGCAACCGGTCGACCTCGTCGCCGGGGGTGAACACACCCTCCCCGGCCCGGGCGGACCAGTAGTGCACCACCTTCCGGCCCTCAGGCACCCGGTAGTGCACCTCGCCCAGCCGCAGACCCAACCGGGCGACGAACCCCGTCTCCTCGGCCAGCTCGCGCACCGCGGCGGCCGGCGGGGACTCGTTCCGGTCCAGTTTGCCCTTCGGCAGAGACCAGTCGTCGTAGCGCGGTCGGTGGGCGACGGCGACCTCCGGACGGCCATCCGGACCCGGGCGCCATAGCACCGCACCGGCCGCGACCACGTCGGGCACCGGCTCGTCCGAGCCGTTCACGATCGGCACCCCCGCGGTGTCGTGCGTTCCACCGCCGCCTTACTCCGACGACACGAACCGGGGCAGCGAGGCGGCCTGGTGGTCGCGCACCGCGTCGACCTGCGCGTCCGGGGCCGGCGACGGCGACCACAGACCGTCCGGTCCGAGCACCCAGCACCGGGTCGACCCGTCGAGCGCGGAGTCGAACAGGTGGCCGAGCTGGGCGCACAGCGAGGGGTTCACCCGCAGCAGCACCTCGACGCGACGGTCGAGGTTGCGATGCATGATGTCGGCGCTACCGATCCAGTACTCGTCGGCGCCGACGAAGTGGAAGATCCGGGAGTGCTCCAGGAACCGACCGAGGATCGACCGGACCTCGATGTTCTCGCTCAGCCCCGGCCGCCCGGGGGTGAGCGCGCAGATGCCGCGGACCACGATCTGCACCGGCACCCCGGCCTGCGAGGCCCGGTACAGCCCGTCGATCACCTGCTCGTCGACCAGCGAGTTCATCTTGAACCGCACACCGGCCGGGCGACCGGCCCGACGGTGCTCGATCTCGTCCTCGATGCGCTGCAGCAGGCCCCGCCGAACCCCGTGCGGGGCGACCAACAGGCTGCGGTAGCTGTTCTTGCGGGCGTACCCGGTGAGGGTGTTGAACAGGTCGGCCACATCCGCGCCGATCTCCGGGTCGGCGGTGAGCACGCCGAGGTCCTCGTAGAGCCGCGCGGTCTTCGGGTTGTAGTTGCCGGTGCCGACGTGGCAGTAGCGGCGGATCCGGGATCCCTCCTGGCGGACCACGAGGGAGGTCTTGCAGTGCGTCTTGAGGCCCACCAGGCCGTACACCACGTGCACGCCGGCCTTCTCCAGCTCGCGCGCCCACCGGATGTTCGCCTTCTCGTCGAACCGAGCCTTCAGTTCCACCAGCGCGACCACCTGCTTGCCTGCTTCGGCCGCGCTCACCAGGGCGTCTACGATCGGCGAGTCACCGGAGGTGCGGTAGAGCGTCTGCTTGATGGCCAGCACCGACGGGTCGGCGGCGGCCTGCTCGATGAACCGCTGCACGCTGGTGGAGAACGAGTCGTAGGGGTGGTGCACCAGCACGTCGCCCTGGCGCAGTGTGGCGAACACGCTCTTCGGCGTCTCGCCCTCGGCGAATGCCGGGTGCGTCGCCGGAACGAACGGGGCATCTTTCAGTTCGGGCCGGTCCACCCCGTAGATCCGCCACAGCATGGTCAGATCGAGCAGCCCGGGCACCACCATCACGTCGTGCGGGTCGACGTCGAGCTCGCGCAGCAGCAGCTCCAGCACGTGCTCGGACATCGAGTCGGTGACTTCCAGGCGCACCGGAGGGCCGAACCGGCGCCGCGCCAGCTCGCGCTCCAGCGCCTGCAGCAGGTCTTCGTCGCGGTCCTCCTCGACGTCCAGGTCGGCGTTGCGGGTGACCCGGAACGCGTGGTGCTCGGCCACCTCCATGCCGGTGAACAGCTCGCCGAGGTGCGCCGCGATCAGGTCTTCGACCGGCAGGAACACCGCCTCGGTCTCGGCGACGCCGGTGACGATCGGCACCAGCCGGGGCACGTTGTTGGGCACCTTCACCCGGGCGAACCGCTCGGTGTGCGCCTCTGGATCGCGCACCGTCACGGCCAGGTTCAGGGACAGCCCGGAGATGTAGGGGAACGGGTGCGCCGGGTCGACCGCGAGCGGGGTGAGCACCGGGAACACCTGGTCGTAGAAGTAGCCAGTCACCTGGTCGCGCTGCTCGCCGGTCAGGTCCGACCAGCGCAGGACGCGAATTCCGTGCTCGACCAGCTCCGGCATCACCGAGTCCTGGAACACCCTGGCGTGCCGATCGGCCAGGACCTGGCAGCGCTCGGAGATCCGAGCCAGCTGCTCGCGCGGGGTCAGCCCATCCGCCGAACGCACCGCCAACCCGGTGTCGTCACGCCGTTTCAGCCCGGCCACCCGGACCATGAAGAACTCGTCGAGGTTGGAGGCGAAGATCGCCAGGAACTTGGCCCGCTCCATCAGCGGCTGGCTGGTGTCCTCCGCCAGCGCCAGCACCCGGGCGTTGAAGTCGAGCCAGGACAGCTCCCGGTTGAGGTAGCGGTCGTCCGGTAGATCGGTAGGTGTCTCGTCCGGGGTTGGCGCCGGCGGGGCCACCGGGTCGGTGACCGGCGGCACCGGTGCCCGGGCGGCCCGTGCACCGGCGGCGGTCTCGGGTGAGGTCGTCGGACTCGGCGGTACGACCCCGGCCGAGCTCACCGGGGCAGCGTCCATGGGTGTGGTGGCGGCCGGGGTGCTGGGCGCGTTGCGCCTGACTGTGGTGTCGCTGGGTGCGTTGTCCGTCGGCGCGGTGTCCGCAACGGCTGGGGCGCCCGTGGTGGTGGCGCGGCCGGCACCCGAGCGACGGCCCGTGGCGTGCGGAGCCAACACCGCGCGGGCGGCGGACGCCGTGCGCGGCGGGGGTGCGGTCCGGGCAGGGTTGGCGCGGGCACGTCTGCCGTTCTGTCCCTCGGAAGCCACCCGGCCATTCTTCCGCACGCGCGGCCCGGAAAGCGCACCGTGGCCCAGGAAGCAGATGAACAGCAGGTCAAGACCGTAGGGTTTCCCCCGGATGGCGGCGTGCCGCGGCGCGCGCTCATGGACGGACCGGAGCCAAGGTGCCGGTGGTGCCCAGGGCCGCCCGGGTCGCCGGTCCGATGCCGATCGCGGCTGCGTGCCGCAGGTCCTCGACGGTGTCGACGTCGCGGCGCAGCCCGGGCCACGGACCGTCCAACGGGGCGGCGCCGGTGGCGGCGTGCGCGGCGGCCGATCGCTCGCCGAACCGGGGTCGCAGCTCGGTGCGTGCGGCGCAGACCAGCAGCGTGGTGCCGATACCGAAGGTGTCGGCGCAGTAGGCGTGGTGCGCCCGCCCGGTGGCGAACGCCATCAGCGCGTCGGCGAGGGCGGCGTCGAGCTCCTCGGGGCGCAGCGCGGGCAGGTCGGCCTGCAGCGCGCCGATCGGCCCGGCCGACCCCGCGTGGCGCACCAGCCGGGCGGCCCGGCGCAGCGCCGGGTTGAGGCCGCGCTCGGGCCCCTCGGGCAGCACGACCGCGCCGTCCCGGGCGAGCGCCTCGGCGACCTGAGCATCGGAGCTGATCACCAGCACCCGGGCCACCTGTTCGGCGGCAACGGCCGCCGCCACGGTGTCGCGGGCCAGCGCGAGGGTCAGCCGGGAGTGCGCCGCCGGGTCGCCCAGCCCGTCGTCGGCCGCTCCGCGGAGCCTCGACTTCGCCCGGGTCAGGGACTTCACCGGCACGATCAGGTCGACGGCGGGCTCCGGGACGAGGGTCCCGGAGCCGGTCGTCCTTGTCCCGGGCACAGCGGACGTCACCCGACCATGGTCGCATTCGCCACACTGCGGTGGCTGGACCGGCGTGCCTCTGGTCCGGGAGACTCGGGCTCCGGATCGTGGGGAACCCGTGCCCCGGACCGGAGCGGCTGATGATCGAGGAGGTCGAGTGGCGCGCGAGAAGAGTGGCTTCTGGGTCTGGCTGACGGCGGCTGTCGTCTACCCGGCGACCTGGCTGCTCGGGCGGTGGCGGGTGCAAGGCATGGACCACGTGCCGGCCACCGGCCCGGCGCTCATCGTCGCCAACCACATCTCCTACCTCGACCCGGTGTTCTCCATGGTGTTCGTGCACCGGGCGCGCCGGGTGCCCCGGTTCCTGGCCAAGCACACCCTGTGGAAAGTGCCGGTCTTCGGCAACGTGCTGCGTGGCAGCGGGCAGATTCCGGTGTACCGGGAGTCGATGGACGCCCAGCGCAGCCTGCGCGCCGGAATCGAGGCGTTGGCCGACGACAAGGTGGTGGTGATCTACCCCGAGGGCACGATCACCCGAGATCCGGACGGCTGGCCGATGCACGCCCGCACCGGGGTGGCCCGGCTTGCGCTGGGCAGTGAGGCCCCGGTGCTCCCGATGGTGCACTGGGGTACCCGGGAGGTCTACGACCGCTACGGCAAGAGGTTTCGACCGCTGCCGCGCAAGGAGGTCGTGGTCCGGGTCGGCGACCCGATCGACCTGTCCGCCTTCCGCGGTCGGGAGGTGGACACCGCGCTGCTGCGGCAGGTCACCGACCACCTGATGGCGGCCGTCCGCGAGTTGCTGGCCGAGGTGCGGGGTGAGCCGGCGCCCTCGGGCTTCTACCGACGGGCCCGGGCGGCCGACGACCCGGCGGAGACCGGCGGGCCGGTGGAGGGAAACCCGGCCCCGTGAGTGGGCGTGCGCAATCCAGGCGCGGAGCCGCGGGGTGACGGTTCGACCGGTGCAGCGGGTCGCGGTGCTCGGCGCGGGCTCGTGGGGCACAACCTTCGCCAAGGTGCTCGCCGACTCGGGCCGCGAGGTCATCCTGTGGGCCCGTCGGCCCGAGGTGGCGGACGCGGTGAACGGCGGCCACGGCAACCCAAGCTACCTGCCCGGCATCACCCTGCCTCCGAACCTGCGGGCGACCGTTCGGGCCGACGAGGCGATGGCCGGTTCGGACGCCGTGGTGTTCGCCGTGCCGTCGCAGACGCTGCGACCCAACCTGGTGACCTGGCGGGACGCGCTCCCGACCGACGCCACCCTGGTGAGCCTAGCCAAGGGTGTCGAGCTGGGCACCTGGATGCGGATGAGCGAGGTCATCACCGAGGTGTCCGGTGCGTCGCCGGACCGGATCGCGGTGCTCACCGGGCCCAACCTGGCCCGGGAGATCGCCGAGGGCCAACCCACCGCGGCGGTGGTGGCCTGCGCCGACGCCGAGCGCGCGGTGGCCCTGCAGCGGGCGTGCACCACCGGGTACTTCCGGGTGTACACCAACACCGACGTGGTGGGCTCCGAGCTGGGTGGTGCGGGCAAGAACGTCATCGCACTGGCCTGCGGTATCGCGGCCGGGATGGGTTTCGGCGACAACACGCGAGCCTCGCTGATCACTCGCGGGCTGGCCGAGACCGCCCGGCTGGGCGTGGCGCTCGGCGCGGACCCGTTGACCTTTGCCGGGCTGGCCGGACTCGGCGACCTGGTGGCAACCTGCTCGTCGCGGCTGTCGCGCAACCGGACGTTCGGTGAGCATCTGGGCCGGGGCGCGACGTTGGCCGAGGCCGAGTCGGCCAACCACGGACAGGTCGCTGAGGGAGTGAAGTCCTGCTTGTCGATCTGCGAGCTGGGCGCCCGGCACGGCGTGCAGGTACCCATCGCGGATGGCGTACGTCGGGTGTGTCATGAGGGGCTGTCGGCCGCCGCGATGGCCAAGGAGCTGATCACCCGCGAGCTGAAGCCGGAGTAGCCGCGTCCCGTCCGGCCACGTGCGCCGGGACGACAGTGGTGGCGGGCAGCAGGGGGCACGGCTCGGGCGTGCCGAACACGGTGCGCACCGGCAGGACCCCGGCCCACGCCGCTCCGCTGCCCAGGTCGGCATCTGCGTCGCCCGGTGGCCCGCCGCGCACCTTCACGCTCGCTTCGGCGAGGTCCAGCGCGAGCACCGCGGTCGCGGCCAGCTCGCGGCGGTCGGGCCGACGGGCGTGGTCCCAGGAGCCCGGAGTGGTGTGGTCCACGATCGCCCGCAGCCCGCGTAGCTTCCCCGCCTCGTCGGTGACCGGGCGAGGCACCCCGTGCACCACCGCGGATCGGAAGTTGGCCGAGTGGGAGAAGACCGCGCGGGAGTAGACCAGGCCGTCGAGCAGGGTCACCGTCACGCACACCGGCTGTCCGGGGCCGGCTTGCATGCTGCTCGCGCCGGTGGATCCGTGCAGGTAGAGGGTGTCCTCCAGTCGGCCGTAACAGGTCGGCAGCACCACCGGTGCGCCGTCGAGCAGTACCCCGAGGTGGCAGATCAGTCCCTCGTCGAGCACGGAGTACAGCTCGGCGCGGTCGATGCGCGCCCGCTCGCGGTGCCGGCCCAGCGTGCTGCGTGGGGTGCCGGACAAAGGAGCGTCGGACAGGGGCGCGCCGGCCTGCCGCCGGGTGCGTGAGACGGTGTCCATGGTGGCATCCTGCGGGGCCCAAGTGGCATTGTCACATGGCCGCACGACGGGGCGGGGCCTGTCTCCGGGGTCCGGCGCGGACGCACGGGTTGCTGGTCGGGTATGCCGGGGCGGACCAGGCGGCTCTGCGCCCGGCGGTTGACCTGCTCGGCCGGCTCGCGACCAAGGGCACACGGTCCGCACGCGATGCGTGAGGTCCGTGTGCCCCTGGCGCCGGGAGGAGGAGGTTCCGGCAAGCGGTCGAGCCGCGGGTGGATCGGGTGTGACGGTGCGGATCAGTTGTTGCGCAGGTCCTTCGACAGGACGCCCAGCACGCCGCTCAGGATGTCGACGTCGCACAGCTGCACCGGCACCTGGACGTTCAGGTCGGAGACGTTGACCAGGCCGCCACCGCCGCGACCGTCGCGCTCGGAGCTGATGTCCTGCTCGCAGTTGGTGCTGTCACCATCGCGGTCGTCGTCGTCGTCGTCGTCGTCGTTGTCGTCCCAGTTGCTGTGGTGGTCGCGGTCGTTGTCGTTGTCGTAGTCCCCACCGCCGGCGAACGCGAGCGGGCTCACGGCGAGCAGGGCGGCGACGGTTGCGGTGACGACAACTCCGGCCTTGGCAAACATTCAGGTCACTCCTTCGGGGATGGGTGAGCGACGCGGATTTCGGGGTCCGGCGTCCGACTCGGGTCTCTGGCTGGGATTCCGGCGGATGGGGCCCGCCGTGCGTCCCGGACAGCCGGTTCAACGGTGCCACTCGAAAGTGGTGATGCATCACCGACGAGTGTCACCGGAATGGCGTATCGAGTGCGAAGTGTGCTGATCGGGCGGTCCAGGTCACCATCCGGTGTCGTCGCACGTCCTGGGGCTGGGCGTGGCGTCCGGTGCCTCGGCGTTGCGGCTACGCTCGCCGGCCATGGAACGGGGCGGATCGGGCCGGATCAGAGTCGCGGTCGTGTTCGGTGGGCGCAGCAGCGAGCACGCGATCTCCTGCGTGTCCGCCGGCAGCGTGCTGGCCCATCTGGACCGCGAGCGTTTCGAGGTGCTGCCGGTCGGCATCACCGAAGCGGGCGCCTGGGTGCTCGGCGCCGACGACCCGGCGGGCTTGAGGATCAGTGGGCGGAGGCTGCCGGCGGTGGATGACGGCGGCGCGCCCCTGGCGCTGCCAGGTGATCCCACGGTCGGCGGGCTGGTCCGGCTGGGTCCGGACCGGGCCGGTGAGTTGCTCAGCGCGGTGGACGTGGTGTTCCCCGTGCTGCACGGTCCGTTCGGCGAGGACGGCACGATCCAGGGGCTGCTGGAGCTGGCCGGGGTGCCCTACATCGGAGCCGGGGTACTGGCCAGCGCCGCCGGGATGGACAAGGAGTTCACCAAGAAGCTGCTGGCCGCCGACGGGCTGCCGGTGGGCCGGGCGGTGGTGCTGCGGCCGGGCACCACCACCCTCTTCCCCGCGCAGCGCGAGGAGCTGGGACTGCCGGTGTTCGTCAAGCCGGCGCGGGCCGGGTCCTCGGTCGGCATCACCCGGGTCACCGGGTGGCCGGATCTCGACGCGGCGATCGGGGTGGCGCGGGAGCACGACCCGAAGGTGCTGGTCGAGGCTGCGGTGGTCGGCCGGGAGATCGAGTGCGGGGTGCTCGAACATCCCGACGGCTCGGTGCACGCCAGCCTGCCCGCCGAGATCAGGTTGGTCGGGGCCGGAGCGTCCGGTGCGGTGCCGGATTTCTACGACTTCGAGGCCAAGTACCTCGATGACGTCTGCGAGTTCGACATTCCGGCGAAGCTCGACGACCGGCTGGCCGAGCGGGTCCGTGAGATGGCGGTCGCCGCCTTCAGCGCGCTGGACTGCCAGGGCCTGGCCCGGGTCGACTTCTTCGTCGCCCCGGACGGCGCCATCGTGGTGAACGAGGTGAACACGATGCCCGGGTTCACCCCGATTTCGATGTTCCCCCGGATGTGGGCGGTGACCGGGGTGGACTACCCGGCGCTGCTGGCCACCCTGGTGGACACCGCCCTGGCCCGGGGCCCCGGGCTGCGCTGACGTCGCGGCCCGGGGCGCGGCCGTCAGCCGGCGGGCAGGGCGGCGCGCAGGTTTTGCGACACGGTCTGCAGCGGGCCGCTGCCCAGGCCGCGCGGCACCGTCAGCGCCACGTACACCGCCCGGTCGACGCTGATGAACGTGTCCCGGTCGGGCTGGGACAGGGTCAGCCATGCGACCCCGTCCACTTGCAGCAACGCGGCGCCGGGAACCAGCTCGGCCGGCCGGGGCAACCCGCAGCGCAGCACCACCGGGCTGCCGGCGCGGTCGCCCGACCAGGCGAGGGCGCCGGGCGGTGCTGGGTCGGCGAGAGACACGCGAGGCAGCGGCCCCGGGGCGGCGGACAGCTCGGCAGGCAGGGCGGCGACCAGCCGGGCGCAGTCCGGTCCGTCGGCGTCCGGGGCCTCGACCGGAGGCAGAGCCAGTGGTCGCGTGGGGCTCTCGCCGTCGTGGCTGCCACTGTCCGGCCCGTCGCCGGTCCGCGCCAGCAGCCCGAGCACGCCGGCGGCGACGACGAGCAGCAGGGGTAGCGCGAACAGCAGGATCCGCGTCGGACTCCGGGTGGCCACGGCTGCCTAGGTGAGGTGTACCACCGGGCAGGTGAGAGTCCGGGTGATCCCCGGGACGCTCTGCACCTGCGCCACGACCAGCCGGCCGAGGTTGTCCACCGAGTCCGCCTCGGCGCGCACGATGACGTCGTACGGTCCGGTGACGTCCTCGGCCGAGATGACGCCCGGGATGTCGGCGGTGGCGGACGCGACCGCTGAGGCCTTGCCGACCTCGGTCTGGATCAGGATGTAGGCCTGGATCACGGCGGACCCCTTTCCGTGCTCGGCGCCGGGTTCTCCGGTAGGAACGGCGGCCAGGAGAACGTACACCCGGACGGTGAGGCGTGATCGGGACCGAGGGGAGTCGCGGACGTGGCCGAGGAGACGGTGGCCGAGCTGGGGGAGTTCGGCCTGATCGCGCGAGTGACCCGGGGGCGCGTCCAGCCGCCGGGCACCCTGCTCGGCCCGGGCGACGACGCGGCGCTGCTGGCCGCGCCGGACGGCCGGGTGGTGGCCAGCACCGACGTGCTCGTGGAGGGTGTGCACTTCCGGCTGGACTGGTCGTCCCCAGTGCAGGTCGGACGCAAGGCGGCCGCGGTCAACCTGGCCGACGTCGCGGCGATGGGCGCGGTGCCCACCGGTCTGTTGGTCGGGTTGGGCTGCCCGCCGGACACCCCGGCCGCGGTCGCCGAGGGGCTGGCCGCGGGAGTGTGGACCGAGGCGAGCGCGGCCGGGACCGGGCTGGTCGGCGGTGACGTGGTGTCCGCGCCGGTGGTGCTGCTCTCGGTGACCGTGCTGGGGTCGCTGCGGGGTGGTGCGCCGGTCACCCGGTCCGGGGCCCGGCCGGGGGACGTGCTGGCGATCGCCGGCCGGTTGGGCTGGTCGGCCGCCGGCCTGGCCGTGCTGGCCGCTGGGCACGGCGGCCGGTCGGTGCACGGCTCGCCGGCCGGCGCGCTCGGCGCGGTGCTGGACGCGCACCGGGTGCCCACTCCTCCGTACCTCGCCGGGCCGGCCGCGGCGGTCGCCGGGGCCACCGCGATGATCGACGTCTCGGACGGGTTGCTGGCCGACGTCGGACACCTGGCGGCGGCGTCCGGGGTCGCGGTGGACGTGCGGTCCGCCGCGTTGCCGGTGCCGGATGCGCTGGCCGAGGTGGCCGGGCTGCTCGGTGCCGACCCGGTGCGCTGGCTGCTCACCGGCGGCGAGGACCACGCGCTGGTGGCCACGTTCCCGCCAGACACCGCACTCCCGCCGGGCTGGCGCCCGATCGGCGCCGTGCGGACCGGCGCCGGGGTGAGCGTGGACGGGCTCCCCGACGGCGGCGTCGCGGGCTGGGACCACTTCGCCGGTCCGCCGGGTCGGTCGGTGATCGCTCCATCGGGTGATCGGTGAGTGCCCGACCGGTCGCACCGCCGCGGCATCCGACAGGCTGGAGCCATGTCCTTGGAGCTGGCCTGCGCCTTCAACACCTCGTCCGAGAGCCACGAGCACGCAAGGATCGCCGAGGAACTCGGTTACCGGCAGGCCTGGTTCTACGACTCACCCGCGCTCTACTGCGACGTCTGGGTCCAGCTGTGCCGGGCGGCCGAGCGCACCGGGCGGATCGGCCTCGGCCCGGGCGTGATGATCCCGTCGATGCGCCACCCGATGGCCACCGCGGCGGCGATCGGCCAGCTCGTCGACCTGGCCGGACCGGACCGGGTGGCGGTCGCGGTGGGTTCCGGGTTCACCGGGCGGCTGACGATGGGCCGGCGTCCGCTGCGCTGGGCCTACGTGGCCGACTACGTGCGGACGGTGCAGGCGTTGCTGCGCGGTGAGCGGGTCGAGTGGGACGGCGGGCTGATGCAGATGATGCACCCGCCAGGGTTCGGCGCCCCCCGCCCGATCGAGGTGCGGTGGGTGGTCGGCGCGGCCGGGCCGAAGGGCATCGCGGTGGCCCAGGAGCTGGCGGACGGCGTGTTCGGTGCCCCGCTGCCGGTCGGCGGGTTCGCCTGGAGCACCGCGCTGACTTTCGGCACCGTGCTGGCCGACGGCGAGGACCCCGGCTCGGCGCGGGCGGTCGCCGCCGCCGGGCACGCCGCCTCGGTGATGCTGCACTGGGCGGTCGAGTTCGGTCAGCTGGAGCTGGTGCCCGGCGGCGCGGCCTGGGCGGCGGCCTACGACGACCTGCCGGCTGCGGAGCGGCACCTGGCGCTGCACGACGGTCACCTGGTCGCGGTGAACGACCGGGACCGGCCGTTCGTCACCGGCGAGGTGCTGGCCGCCAGCGGCCTCGCCCTGGACCGGCCGGGATGGAAGGACCGGCTGGCCCAGCTCGAGGAGGCCGGGGCCACCGCCGTCGCCTACCAACCGGCCGGCCCGGACGTGCCCCGCGAGCTGGAGGCCTTCGCCGAGGTCTGCCGGGGCTGAAGGGTGTTGTTGACGTTCGCCGACATGGCGGAGTTGGCGGTCGGTCCGGCGCTTCCCACGGAATGGCTAACGTGGGCCAGATGATAAACTGTGGGAATGGCCGAACCCGTACGCGTCGACGACCGTGGTCGAATCGTGCTGCCGGCCGGTCTGCGTCGTCAGCTCGGGCTGGTCGCCGGCGACGAGTTGCTCGCCGAGGTGGACGGGCCCGGGCTGCGCCTGGTGTCCCGGCGTGCCGCCGCGTTCGCGCTGTTGGGGGCGGCGGCCGGCGACGACCATGACGGTGGGGCGGTCAGCGACCTGTTGCGCGAGCGCCGGCGGGATCTGGACGACGACCTCGGTTCGGACGCGTGAGCTCCGGCGCGGTGCTCGACGCCAGCGCCGTCGCGGCCCTGCTCTTCGATGAACCGGGCGCCGCGGCGGTGGCGGAGCAGATCGCCACCGGGTCGGCGGCGATCTCCACGGTGAACCTTTCCGAGGTGGCCGCGCTGCTGGTCCGCCGCGGCCGCCCGGTGCGGCCGATTCTGCCGGCACTGGCCGCGCAGGTGGCCGTCGAGCCGTTCGGAGCCGGGGACGGCTATGCCGCGGCCGAGCTGTTCGCGCTGACCCGCGCGGCCGGGTTGTCCTTCGGTGATCGGGCCTGCCTGGCGCTGGCGGCCCGCCGGGGCGGGACCGCGTTGACGGCCGACTCCGCGTGGTTGGCGGTACGGCTGCCGGTCCAGGTACGGTCGATCAGGGCGTAGCCCCCGGCGGCACGCCGCGGATCGAGGCGTCCAGCAGCTGTACCGGGTGCATCAGCGGCAGTGGCGGGCCGTCGGCCGAGCCGAGGTGCCGGCGCAGCTGCAACAGGCAGCCCGGGTTCGCGGTGACCAGCAGGTCCGGTGCCGCCGACCGGATTCCGGCCGCCTTCCGCGCGCCGAGCTCGGCCGCGGCCTCCGGAGCCACCAGGTTGTGGATGCCGGCCGAGCCGCAGCACAGCTCCGGCTCGGGCAGCTCGACCAGCTCCAGTCCGGGAACTGTGCGCAGCACCGCGCGCGGTTGGGCGCGCACCCCCTGGGCGTGCCCCAGGTGGCAGGCGTCGTGGTAGCCGACCCGGGCCCGGATCGGGTGCCGGGGCGCCCGCGGTGGCAGCTCGGCGAGCACCTCGTGCACGTCCTGGACCCGTTGGCTGAACGCGGCCGCCCGGGCGGCCCACGCCGGATCGTCGGCCAGCAGCTGGCCGTACTCCTTCATCGACGAACCGCAGCCGGCGACGTTGGTGACGACGGTGTCGACGTCGAGCCGCTCGAACACCGCGATGGTGCGTCGGGCGCGGGCCAAAGCGGAGGGCTCCCGCCCGGCGTGCAGCTCCAGCGCCCCGCAGCAGCGCTGGCCCCGGGGCACCAGCACCTCGCAGCCCTCCGCCGCGAGCACCCGCGCGGTAGCCACGTTGACCTGGTGGAAGAACACGTCCTGGACACACCCGCTGAGCAGGGCGACCCGCCGCCGGGTGGCGCCGTCGGCGGGCACCCGCACGGGCAGCCGGGCGAAAGCGTCGCGCAGTCGCACGGGCGGCATCAGCGCCTCCACCGCGGCGAGCCGCGCCGGAATCACCGCGGCGAGCCGCGCCGGCAGCCGCACCGGCAGCCGGGCCGCCACCCGGGACACCGCCGGCGCCCGGCGAATCCGCTGGTAGAGCGCGCCGGGCACGGCGGCCGCGCGCAGCCGGCTCCGGTACGGGAACAGTGCGAAGATCGCCGAGCGGAACAGCCGGTCGGACCGGTCACGGGGCACGTTGCGCTCCAACTGGGGCCGCACCGACTCCAGCAGCCGGTCGTAGCGCACCCCGGACGGGCAGGAGCTGACACAGGCCATGCACCCCAGGCAGGCGTCGATGTGCTCGCGCAGTGCCCCGTCCAGCCCGATCTCACCCTTCTCCGCGAGGTCCATCAGGTAGATCCGGCCGCGCGGGGAGTCCATCTCCTCGCCCCAGAGCTGGTAGGTCGGGCAGGTGGGCAGGCAGAACCCGCAGTGCACGCAGTCGTCGAGCAGCTCCCGGGCCGGCGGGCGGTGCGCGTCGAACGAGCCGGGCCCTTCTCCGGGCAGCTTGGACTCGGCGGCTCCGCCGGACGTCGTGGTCACGTGGGGACTCCTTCCACGGGTTCTTCCGGGGTACTCGGGCGCGGAGCCTGGCGTGGGTTCACATCCAGGGGGCGAAGCGGCCGGCGCCGAACCGGCCGGTGGGGTCGAGCTCGGCGCGGATCCGGCGCAGCACCGCGACGGCGGACGGGGCCGGGCCCCAGGCCGCGGCGCGCGACCCGGAGGGTCGCGAGCGCAGCATCGAGCTGCCGCCCGCGCGGTGGACCAGGTGGTGCGCGTGCTCGACGGTCCGCGGATCGGCCGGTATCCGCACGGTGCCGATCCCGGTGGCGAGGCCGGCGGTGACGGCGGTGGCGCCGGCCTCGCCGGCCAGCGCGGTGATCAGCCGGGGCAGCCGGGAAGGACGAGCGCCGACCCGGAGGACGGCGGTGTCCGCGTCGGTGGGCCCGGTGACCAGCTCCGCGTGCCGGGACCAGGCCTGCTGCTGCGCATCGGCCCCCAACGGCCGCGCGGCCGGGCCGAGCAGGCTGGCCAGCCGGTCGGCCCGGGCGGGCAGGGCGGCGGCGCTCCCGGATAGCCGTACCAGCAAGTGCTCGTCGCTCCACTCCACGGCCACCGGTTCCAGCGGGCTGGCCAGCACCAGGGCGGTGGTTCGCGCGGCGTCGGCCAGGGTGCCCGGCAGCGCCACCGTGGTCTCGGCCGCCGGGAGCGGATGCAGCCGCAGCACCACCTCGGCGATCAGCGCCATCGTGCCGTGGCAGCCGTGCATCAGCTTCGCCAGGTCGTAGCCGGCCACGTTCTTGATCACGTGTCCGCCCGAGCGGGCCGGGGTGCCGTCCGCGAGGACCACCGTCGCTCCGATCACCAGATCTCGCAGCGAGCCGTGCGCCAGGGCCGAGGGCCCGGAATCCGCGGTGGCCAGCAACCCGCCGACGGTGGCGCCGGAACCGACCCGGGCGGCGTCCAGCGCGACTTGCTGACCGTGCCGGGCCAGCTCCGCGTTCAGCATCCGGAGCGGGGTGCCGGCCCGGACCGACACGGTCATGTCGCCGGGATTGTGGGTGAGCACCCCGGTGAGCGCGGTGGTGTCCAGCACGACGTCGGCGGGTTCGGGCGCGCCGGCCCAGTCGGCGGCGGTGCCCGCCCCCCGGATCTGAACCTGGCCGGCGGAGTCGGCCAGCGCGGCGGCGGCCCCGGCCAGGTCGGCCGGCCGGAGCACGGTGGGCGAGGACGTGGTCATAGCCGTTCGATCACCCCGGCTTCCTCGAGCGGGTGCGCGCGGTACCTGCCCGGCTGCTCCCCGCACAGCCGGGGCGTCGGCAGCAGCTTCCCCGGATTGCACAGGCCGGCCGGATCGAACCCGCGGCGCACCCGGTCCATCACCGCCAGGTCGTGCTCGGAGAACATCTTGGGCATGGAGCAGGCCTTGTCGGTGCCGATCCCGTGCTCGCCGGACAGCGAGCCGCCCAGTTCCACACACAGCTCGGCGATCCGGCCGGACAGCGATTCGGCCCGGGAGGTCTCACCGGCGGCGGCGTCGTAGAGCACCAGCGGGTGCAGGTTGCCGTCGCCGGCATGGAACACGTTCGCCACCCGCAGGCCGACCTCCTCGCCCATCCGGCCGATCCGGCCCAGCGCCTCCGCCAGCCGGGTGCGGGGCACGACGCCGTCCTGCACGAAGTAGTCCGGGCTGATCCGGCCGACCGCGGCGAACGCCGACTTGCGGCCCCGCCAGATCGCGGCGCGTTCCTCGGCGTCGGCAGCGATGTGCAGCCGGGTGCAGCCGTGCCGCTCGCAAATCGCGGTGACCTGCTCGAACTGGGTCTCGCACTCCTCGGCCGGGCCGTCCAGCTCTACCACCAGCGCGGCCGGGGCGCCCAGGGTGTAGCCGGCGTGCACCGCGGCCTCGGCGGCCTCGATGGCCAGGGTGTCCATCATCTCCACCGCGGCCGGCACGATCCCGCCGGCCACGATGTCGCTCACCACGTCGCCGGCGGCGGCCACCGACCCGAAGTCGGCGAGCAGCGTGCGCACGGTCTCCGGGGTGCGCAGCAGCCGCACGGTGACCTTCGTGGTGATGCCCAGGGTGCCCTCGGAGCCGAGGAAGACCCCGCGCAGGTCGGGTCCGAGCTGCTCACCGGTGGCCCCGCCGAGAGTGACCAGTGATCCATCGGCCAGCACCACCTCCAGCGCCAGCACGTGGTTGGTGGTGAAGCCGTACTTCAGGCAGTGGGCGCCGCCGGAGTTCTCCGCGACGTTGCCGCCGATCGTGCACACCTGCTGGCTGGACGGGTCGGGCGCGTAGTACAGCCCGTGTGGAGCGGCCGCCCGGGTGACGTCCAGGTTGGTCACTCCCGGCTCCAGCACCGCGATCCGGTCGACCGGGTCGACCTCCAGCACCCGGCGCAGCCGCTGCAGGCTGATCACCACCCCGTCGGCCACCGGCAGCGCCCCGCCCGACAGCCCGGTGCCGGCGCCGCGGGCGACGAACGGCACCCGGTGCTCGGCGCACACCCGCACGGCGGCGGCGACCTGCTCGGCGGTGTGCGGCAGCAGCACGAGCGCCGGCACCACCCGGTAGCCGGTGAGCCCGTCGCACTCGTAGCTGCGCAGCCTGGCCGGGTCGCTGATCACGTTCTCCGGGCCGAGCGCACGGTCGAAGCCACGTCGAGCGATGTCGTCCAGCATCACGGTCACCTCCGACCGACCGTTCACCCGGCCGCAGTCGAGGGTACGGCGGATTCGGCCCGGGCACCCGCCCGATCGCGGCCGTCCGCCTGCCCATCCGCTGCGCGCGCCCTGCCCGATCCGGCGTGACTAGTCCGGTCCCGGCCGGGGAACAGGGGCGTTGTGTTCCCGCTCGTACTGGCCCACCTCGTGCTGGCCGGGCTGCTGCCGCTGCTCTCGGCCCGCAGCGGCCGGGCTGGGTTCGCGGTTGCGGCCGTGGCGCCGACGGCCGCGCTGGTCTGGGCGCTGGCGCACCTGTCCGAGGCGCTCGGGCCCGGGGTGGTCAGCTCGCTGGACTGGGCTCCGGCGCTGGAGCTGTCCCTGAGCTTCCGGCTGGACGCCTTGGCGCTGGCGATGGTCGTGCTGGTCTCCGGGGTCGGCGCGCTGGTGCTCGGGTACTGCGTGGGGTACTTCGGGTCGGCGTCTCCCGAGTCGCCACGGACCGCGGCGCTGTTGCTGGCGTTCGCCGGGGCGATGCTCGGGTTGGTGCTCGCCGATGACCTGCTCACCCTGTACGTGTTCTGGGAACTCACCTCGGTGGCCTCGTTCCTGCTGGTCGGCCAGTCCGGTGCGGAACGCGCCGAACGCCGGGCCGCGGTGCAGGCGCTGTTGGTGACGGTGCTGGGCGGGCTGGCCATGCTGCTCGGATTCGTGCTGCTCGGCGAGGCGGCCGGGACCTACCGGATCTCGGAGATCCTGGCGGAGCCGCCGCGCGGCACCATGGTGAGCGCCTCGATGGTGTTGATCCTGCTGGGCGTGTTCACCAAGTCGGCTCAGCTGCCGTTCCACCCGTGGTTGCCGGCCGCGATGGTGGCGCCCACGCCGGTGAGCGCGTACCTGCACGCCGCCGCGATGGTGAAAGCCGGGGTCTACCTGGTCGCCCGGCTGGCTCCCGGTTTCGGTGAGCTGGCCGTGTTCTGGGTCCCGGTGGTGGGAGTCGGGGTGTTGACCATGCTGGTCGGGGGCTGGCGGGCGTTGACCGAGACCGACCTCAAGCGGCTGCTCGCGTTCGGCACCGTCAGCCAGCTGGGGCTGCTGATGGCGCTGTTCGGCGCGGGCGGGCGGTTCGGCACCATCGCGGCCACCGCCGGTGTCGCGATGCTTCTCGCGCACGGGTTGTTCAAGGCTCCGCTGTTCCTGGCGGTCGGCGCGATCGATCACCTCACCGGCACCCGTGACCTGCGCCGGCTCTCGCAGCTGGGTCGCGCCCTGCCCGCGACGGCGGCCGCGGCAACGCTGGCCGTCGCCTCCATGGCCGGGCTGCCCCCGCTGCTCGGCTTCGTCGGCAAGGAGGCCGCGTTCGAGGGCTTTCTGCATGCCGGCGGGACGAGCGGCTGGCTGGTGGCGACCGGGCTGCTCGCCGGCTCGGTGCTCACCGTCGCCTACAGCGCCCGGTTCCTGTGGGGCGCGTTCGCCGGCAAGCCGGGCTGCCGGCCGACTCCCGCGCGCCGCCCGGGTGGGTGGTTGAGCGGACCGATCTGGGTATGCGCGGCGGCCGGGCTCGCCCTGGGCGTCGGCTACCCGCTGGTCGATGCGCTGGCCGGAAGCTATGCCGCCACGTTGCCCGCGCCCGATGCCGAGGCGGCCGAATACCACCTTGCGTTGTGGCACGGGAGGGGGTTGCCGCTGTTGTTCTCCGGGCTGGCCGTGGTGGGCGGGCTCGCGGTGCACCGGGCTCGCGCGGGGGTGCGGCGGCTGGCCTGCCACACCCCGGCGGCGCTGGACGCCCAGCACGGCTACGAGGTGGTCCTGCGCGCTCTGGAACGGTGCGCGGTGGTGGTCACCGGCCGGCTTCAGGTGGGTTCGCTGCCCGCCTATCTCGGCACCATCCTGGCGACCTTCGTGGTCCTCACCGGCGCCGCGATGCTGACCGCCGGACGGTGGCCCGACGGGCAACAGCTCTACCACGAACCCATGCAGGTGCCGCTGGCGGTGATCGTTCTGGTCGCGGCGCTGGCCCTGCCGAGGGCGCGGCGGCGCTTCACCGCGGTGCTGCTGGTCGGGGTGATCGGCTACGGGGTGGGCGGGCTGTTCATCGTGCAGGGCGCTCCCGACCTGGCGCTGGCCCAGTTCATGGTCGAAACGCTGTCGCTGGTCGCCTTCGTGTTCGTGCTGCGCAGGCTGCCCGCGCACTTCACCGAGGCCGCCTCACCACGGCGGGTCCAGGTGCCCAAGGTACTGCTGGCGGCGACCGGCGGCGCGGTCGTCGCCGGGCTCGCGGTACTGCTCAGCGCGGCCCGGCAGGCGCCGCCGTCCGCCAGCGGCGCCTTCGTGGCGCTGGCTCCGGAGGCCGGCGCGGACAACGTGGTGAACGCGATCCTGGTCGATTTCCGGGCGCTGGACACCGTGGGTGAGATCAGCGTGTTGTTCGTCGCCGCCGCGGGGGTGGCCAGCCTCGTGCTGGCCACCCGGTACGACCGTGGGGCCGGACCGGAGGCCGACGGGCAGAACAGCCCGAGGCACGAGCAGGACGTCCTGGGATGAGCGGACCAGACCGGCCCGACGATGAGCGCGACGTGCTGCTGGAGGTCACCGCCAGAGCTGTGGTGCCCACGATGCTGGTCTTCTCGGTGTACCTGCTGCTGGTCGGGCACTACGCGCCGGGCGGCGGGTTCACCGGCGGACTGGTGGCGGGGCTGGCACTGGTGCTGCGGTATGTGGCGGCCGACCGGTCGCACTCGGTACGGCCGGATCCGGCACAGGCTCGGGGTGGCGGGGCGCTGCCGGTCCGGCCCCCGGTCCTGATCGGGATCGGGCTGACCGTGGCAGTGGTCACCGGTCTCGTCCCGATCGCCTCCGGTGACCCCGCGCTGTCCAGCTCCAAGCTGGCCGTGCACCTGCCGCTGCTCGGTGACCTGGAGACCCAGAGCAGCCTGTTCCTCGATGTCGGGGTGTACCTGCTGGTGGTGGGCGTGATCGCAGACCTGACGCGCTCGCTCGGCGCCGGTATCGCCCGGGACATGCGGGACGCACGTGAGCGCGGTGAGCGATGAGACACCCTCTGTCAACCCCGGGGTCAGGCCGCGTGTCCGAGGGCTCGGTTGCGGTTGGCGACGTGGACGGTCTCGTCGTAGAGGACGTTCTTGGTGAGGCAGTGCCAGAGGATCTCCAGC
>JBQTKB010000082.1:0-8311 GCA_052386505.1 Pseudonocardia sp. | reverse complement strand
GGGCCGCTCGTGCTTACCTATCCGCCGAGAGTCGGTTCGTGGGATTGGTGTCGTATAGGTATGGCAGGGCGCGGGTGGGCCCGCCCCGCAGACGCCGAACGGCCCCGTATCCGCGGCGGATCCGGGGCCGTTCGACGGGTTGGTCGCCAGCTGGTCCTTCTCAGATGACCTGGACCGAGTCGGCCTGCGGGCCCTTGGCCCCCTGGCTCGCCTCGAACGACACCCGCTGGTTCTCTTCGAGGCTGCGGTAGCCGTCACCCTGGATCGCCGAGTAGTGGACGAAGACGTCCGGGCCGTTGTCATCGGTGGAAATGAATCCGTAGCCCTTTTCGGCGTTGAACCATTTCACAGTGCCCTGAGCCATGTCTCTCCTGAATCACGTCCGGTGCCGGGCCAGCACCGCGCCGGCCCGGTGTTGCGGTAGGCCACCGCGTTCTTCGCCAGGCGAGGGAAGCACGAAGCCCGGTGTCACGCTCCACGGACGCTTTGCAACGATCGAGGAAAACACGACTGCAACGCCGATCACGCTACCACAGCGGGCGACCGACCTAGATCATCTCGGAGCGAGGATCATCCGGTTGGCGTGGTCAGCGGTCCGACTCCAGCAGGAGCACCAGCAGGGTCACCGCCGCGATCGCCACCATGGCGGCACCGGCGGCGATAAGCATGGCGCAGAGTACCCGACACCGCCCGCGAGTCAGCGAGCGCAGCGAGCGTCGGCGGCGAACCATTGGCACCGAGCCGCCAGCGAGCGCAGCGAGCGTCGGCGGCGAACCATTGGCACCGGCCTGCCCGACCGGGTGATCCGGTGATCAGTTCATCGGGTGCGGACGATTCCAGACTGGACTTGTGGTGAACTCGGGTGGTGGACCCGAACCGCGGTCCGCCCGAGCAGCTGAGGAGCGTCCCCGATGTCCATCCCGACCGGCTACCGTCATGTCGCCACCTTCTGCGGCAGCTGCAACTGCGGATGCCCGGAGCTGTTCGTCGACGAGTCGGCCGGCACCGAGCGTCGGATCGTGATCACCGACGACTTCGGGCAGCGAATCCAGATGAGCATGGAGCAGCTGCGCGACCTCGTCTCCGACGTCAAGGTTGGCGTGCTGGACGAGCTGCTGCTGCCGACCGGGTCCTGAGCGCGCTCAGGTCCCGTCCTACTTGGCCACCCGGGCGAGGTGCTCACCGAGCACATCGGCCACGTGGTGCTGCATCGAGTGCGCCAGGATGCCCTGCACCGAGCTCATCGCCAGCTGGCGTAACCGCTGCAGCAGCTCGGTCGCGTCGCCCACCTGGTCGGCGCGGGGCAGCCATGACTCGCCGTTCTCCCCGATCAGCCGGGCGGCGCCGGCCTCCACCATCCGCCGGGCGATGTGGTCGATGGCCGGCGCTATCGCCTCGTGCAGCGCAAGCACGTCGGTGACCCGGAAGCCGTGCCCGACCAGCTCTACGAACACGTTGAGCAGCTGCGGACTGGGCACCAGGCACTGCTCACCCTCGGGCTTGAGCACCCGCAGCCGCACGAGTCGGTCGAACACCCCTGGGTCGTCGGCCGGTAGCGAGGCCCGGATCGTCGCCGTCGGCAGGTAGATCGGGATCTCGTCGGTCCACGGGCTGCTGACCGCCTGCTCGAAGCCGAGCACCTCGGCCAGGTTGCGCCCGGCCTGCCAGCCCTCCAGCAGCTCGGCGATCTGCGCCGAGGCGTAGCCACGGTCGTGCAGCGAGGTGATCAGCCGCAACCGGGCCAGGTGGACGTCGGTGTAGATGCCCACCCGACCGCGCTTCAGCGGCGCCGGCAACAGCCCACGCTCCTGGTATGCGCGGACGTTGCGGCTGGTGGTGCCGGCGATCCTGGCCAGCTCGTCGATCCGGTACTCAGCCATCGACCCGCTCCGCTCGCCCAGCCACTGGCCCGCTCGACCAGGGGGTTTCCCCGCTCGCCCCGGCCGGCTCTGAGCCCAGCCTATCTTTTCCTATGTGCCATTGAACACTGTTACATTCCGACCGGCGCGGCAACGGTGCCGGGCGACACGCGCGACGAGGTGGTCGGAGTGGTAGGACTGCCGGAGGTCCCGGAATGTCGGTGATCACCGGCGCCGGGCACGGGGATCGGGCCGGCCACGGCCGCCGAGCTCGGCTCGCGGGTGGTGTGCGCGGACATCGACCGGAGGACTACCAGGCGCGCACCCCGGCGCGCCCACGACCGCAGAAGGTGGGTTCATGATCACCCGCAAGCTCGGCATCAACTACGAACGACGGGGCGCCGGCAGCCCGCTGGTCCTGCTGCACGGCATCGGGCACCGCTGGCAGGCCTGGAACCCCGTCCTCGACCTGCTCGCCGAGCGGCACGACGTGGTCGCGATCGACCTGCCCGGGTTCGGCCGCTCGGCACCGATGCCGCCCGGCGCGCAGCACGACCTGCCGTCCACCATGACCGCGCTGGAGCAGATCTTCGCCGAGCTCGGGATCCGCGCGCCGCATGTGGCCGGCAACTCGCTGGGCGGGCTGATCACCGTCGAGGCGGCTTCCCGAGGCCTCGTGTCCTCGGCGACCGCACTCTCCCCCGCCGGATTCTGGGACGGCGGCCTGGACCGGGCCCGGGCCCTCACCACCCTCCGGCTGTTGCGGGCCGGCGCGGTCGCCCCACGCCCGCTCGGCGTCGCCCTGACCGGCAGCCGGCTGCTACGCAAAGCCTCGCTCAGGGTGCTCTACGCCCACCCGGAACGGATCGACGTGCGGTCCGCGCGCGGCGACATGGCGGCCCTGCGGGCGGCGACGGCGTTCGACCCGACCCTGCGCACCGGGCGCGACTTCGCCTGGTCCGGTCCGCAACCGACGGTGCCGCTGACCGTCGCGTGGGCCGAGCTGGACAAGATCCTCCCGGTCCGCCAGGCCCGGACCGCCGCCCGGAAGCTGCCCGCCGCGCACCACGTCGTACTTCCCGGCTGCGGTCACGTTCCGATGGTCGACGACCCGGCCCTGGTCGCCCGCACCATCCTGGACACCTGCGCCCGCGCCGACGCCGCCAACCCCGCCGCGTAGCCCCGAGTCACACTGTCGAGGTCCTCGGGCACGGTTACCCGGGCGATGCTCGATCGCGTCGCCTGACCGAGCCGGCCGCACGGTCTCACACCTCGACGGCAAGCGCGAGCTCGACTCCTTCGACGTGTGCTCGCACGGTCTGCCCAGAGCGCAGCTCGCCGGCCAGCAGCATCCGCGACAGCCGCCGTTCCAGCTCGCGGCCGATGGCCCGACGCAACGGGCGGGCACCGAACTCCGGCTGGTGACCCCGGGCGGCCAGCCAGTCCACGGCGGCCGGGTCCACCCGCAGCGTCACCCCCTGCGCGGTCAGCCGGGACCGGGTGTCGGCCAGCAGCAGCGAGGTCACCTCACGCAGTTCGGCGACCCCCAGCCCGGAGAACAGCACCACCTCGTCGAGCCGGTTGAGGAACTCCGGCCGGAAGAACCCGCGCACCACCGCCATCAGCGGCTCGCGCACGTCGGCCACCGACCGGCCGGCCGCCGCCGCGGCGAGCAGCTCGGACGCGCCCAGGTTGCTGGTCATGATGATCACGGTGTTGGTGAAGTTCACCGTGCGCCCGCGCGCGTCGGTCAGGCGCCCGGCGTCGAGCACGCCGAGCAGCACGTTCAGCACCTCGGGGTGAGCCTTCTCGATCTCGTCGAGCAGCAGCACCGTGTAGGGCGTGCGGCGCACCGCCTCGGTCAGCTGGCCCGGATCGTCGTGCCCGACGTACCCCGGCGGGGCGCCGACCAACCGGGACACCGAGTGTCGCTCGCTGAACTCGCCCATGTCGAACCGGACCAGCCGGTCGGTCGCGCCGTACAGTGCCTCGGCCAGCGCCCGGGCCAGCTCGGTCTTACCGACCCCGGTCGGCCCGACGAACAGGAAAGAGCCCACCGGGCGGCCCGGGTGGGCCAACCCGGCGCGGCCGGCCCGCACCGCGTCGCTCACCGACTCGACCGCGTCGTCCTGACCCACCACCCTGGCCCGCAGCGCCTGTTCCAGGTTGAGCAGCCGGGACCGGTCCAGCTCGGTGAGCCGGGCCACCGGGATGCCGGTGACGGCGGCGACCACCTCGGCGATCACGTCCGCGTCCACCTCGGGCAGCGTCGCGGCACGGACGCCGCCCGGCCCGGCACCCGGACCGGACCCCGCGCCCGACCCGGACCCCGGCCCCGGCTCCGGCTCGGGACGCATGCGGACCCGGGCGCTGGCCCGGTCGACCAGGTCGATCGCCTTGTCCGGGAGGAACCGGTCGGTGAGGTAGCGGTCGGACAGCTCGGCGGCCGCCACGCACGCCTCGTCGGTGATGGTCACCCGATGGTGTTCCTGGTAATTCCCGCGCAGCCCGAGCAGGATCGCCACGGTGTCGGCCACCGACGGCTCGGCGACCGTGATCGGCTCGAACCGCCGCTCCAGGGCGGCGTCGCGCTCGATGTAGCGCCGGTACTCCTCCAGCGTGGTCGCCCCGATCACCTGCAGGCCGCCGCGGGCCAGCGCCGGCTTGAGCATGCTGGCGGCGTCCATCGGGGCACCTTCGGCGGCGCCCGCGCCGATCACCGTGTGCAGCTCGTCGAGGAACAGCATCACCTCGCGGTCGCCGGCCAGCACCTCGTCGATCACGTCGGTGAGCCGCTGCTCGAACTCGCCGCGGTACTTGGTGCCGGCGACCATCCCGGCCAGGTCCAGCGACACCACCCGCCGCCCGCGCAACGACTCGGGCACGGCACCCGCTGCGGTGTCGGACACCAGCCGGGCGGCGATGCCCTCGACGATCGCGGTCTTGCCCACCCCGGGATCGCCGAGTAGCACCGGGTTGTTCTTGCCCCGGCGGGCCAGCACCTCGAGTACCTGGCCGATCTCATCGTCCCGGCCGATCACCGGGTCGAGCCGGCCGGCCCGGGCGTCAGCGGTCAGGTCGCGGCCGTAGCGGTTCAGCTTCGGCGTCGGGCGGGCCGGGCGGGCCCGCGGCGGCTGCCCGGCCGGTCGAGAGGGTGCACCGTTCTCCCGGGCACGCTCCCGCCGGTCGTCGTGCTCGTCGTCGAGCAGGTCGTCGAGCGTCTGCCCCAGGCCGCCGACGAGACCGCGAACCAGCTCCTCCAGCGGGTTGAAGCCGGGGCCGAACGGACCCTCGGGCATCGGTGCACCTCCAGCGGTCGGCAGCCCTCACCCGATGGTGCACGCTCGCGCGCCGCACCGCACCGTCGGGGCGGCGGCGTGCGCCACGCGGTCAGCGGATCCGGGTCCAGGGTCGGCAACCGCGGCTGGTGAACGCCGCGTCTGCCGGCCCGATCGTGACGGTGGTCGGCCCGCCGACGCTGCCGCTCGCCACGGTGGCCGAGGGCGAACCGGACAGATCCCGTCCGCGGCCCAGTAGCAGGTCGGCACAGCCGCGTCGGCCGGACCGTCGGGGCGGTAGCTGCCGGGACGCAGTCCGGCGCCGACCGGGAACGTTCCCTCGCCGGCCACCTGGTCATGTCCGTGCTCCAGCAACGGCGGCGCTACCGGCACCACGATCTCCGGGCCCAGGCCGGTCAGCAAAGCCATCTGCTCCGCCGCCCGGGCCGCCGCCCGGGCGGTGACCGACACGCCCCACACGGTGTCGGGGTGGTGCACGGTGTCGCGGCCCGGCCGGGACACCTGAGGTGCGTCGCTGCGCTGGGCCGGGATCACGTCGGGCGGCAGGTCGGTCGACGGCTGCGGCCGGGTGCGCTGAGGTGGTGCCCGGGCTGGGTCATGGCCGTCCTCGACAAAGGCGGGTGGGATGTTCAACCCATCGGACTCACCGTGACCGCCGTTGCACCAAACAGGCGCCCTACAGACCGCCGAGCAGGCCGCCCTCGTCGTCGTCCTCGCGGTCGCGCCTGCGGTCGTCCGCGACCCGAGCCGACCGGTCCACGATCTGGACCTGGTCGCCGGGGTTCAGGTTGCGGAAGAAGTAGGAGGCGTCCGAGTCCGGCAGCCGGACGCAACCGGCGGTGCGGTCCGAAGGCCGTCCGCCGCCGTGGAAGGCGTACCCCGAGTTGGTGTAGAACACCGCGTACGGCATGTGCGAGGGGCGCCCCTCGGCGTCGGTGGTCTCCGAGCTGTAGTGGTCCTCGATCTTGCGGATCACCCGGTAGGTTCCGGTGGGGGTGTCCTTGCCGGGTCCGCCGCTGGCCCCGGCGATCGGTCCGCGCATCACCCGCCCGTCCCGGATGAGCCACGATCTGGCGTTGAACCCCTGGCTGCCGAGCTGCACGCAGGCCGACGTACCGACGGAGCACGGGGTGCCCGGGACAAGGCCCGACCGAGGGGCGGCCGGCTCGACCGGCCCGCGCGCGTCGGCGGAACCGGCGAACGGCAGCGCCGCGAGTACGACCACCACGCCGAGACAGCAGAGCAGTCGGGTGCCGCGGCGACGCCGAACGCGCTCCGGCGCGGCCGCGTCCTGCGTGGTGGTGTCGTGCGTCGTGGTGTGCACCGCTGGTCTCCTCGCCGAGGGCTTACTACAGCCCAACGACCCACCGGGCCCAACGACGCGTACGCACCGCGATCGGATGGCTACAACGAGGCATACAGCGCTCTTTCGAAGTCCTGGTAGACCTCCATCGCCGACGGCAGCGCAAACGGCAGCAGGTTGCTGTAGACCGCCGCGCAGATCCCGGCCGAGCGGTCGACCCAGAAGTGGGTGTTGGCCAGCCCGGCCCAGGAGCCGCTGTACGCCCGCCGCATCCCGGGAACGTCCTGGGTGTTGAGCAGGAGCCCCAGGCCCCACTTCAGCCCGGGCCCGAGGTTGATGTCGCAGCTGGAGTTGGGGTCGTGCGACACGATCGAGGCCGGGAAGTCCAGCTCGCCGATCTGGTTACGGAACGCCTCCTCGACGGTCCCGGCGGTCAGGATGCGGACACCGTCCACCTCGCCGTCGTTCAGCAGCGCGCGCTGGAAGCGGAGGTAGTCGTCCGGGGTGGAGTAGAGGCCGTGCCCGCCGGCGAAGTACTCCGGGCTCTGGTTGAGTTCGACGCCGCTGTCCACCCAGCCGTCCGGGGTGCGGAACGCGATCGGGGTTGTGGTGTCCTGCCAACCCTCGGCGAGCTGGAACGCCGTGTCGTGCATGCCGAGCGGGCCGGTGACGCCGTCCTTGATCGCGACGTCGAGGGTCACTCCCGAGGCCGCCTCCACCACTTTGCCCAGCCAGTCGGTGCTGATGCCGTAGATGAACTCGGTGCCCGGATCGACGAGCATCGGGGCGGCGAAAATGCCGTTGGCGCCGGAGAGCACGTTCGGTGTACCGGTCACCTGCTCGTAACGGATCAGGTCCTCGCTGAGGAACCAGTAGCCCAACCCGGTGGTGTGGGTCATCAGCTGGCGCACGGTGGCCTGGCTGGCCGGTTCACGCAGCCGGGGAGTGTCCCCGTCCCAACCGTCGAGCACCCGCACCTGAGCGAACTCCGGGCGGTACTCGGCAACCGGCGCGTCCAGGTCGAGCCTGCCGCGCTCGACCTGCTGCAGGGCGGCCACCGTGGCCACCATCTTGGTCATCGACATGATGCGGAAGTGGGTATCCGGGGTGAGCGGTTCGTCACCACCGGGCACCCGGGGACCGGCCGCACCCCGGTAGACGACACCGTCGCGATCGGCGGCGACCGCCGCCACGTTCGGCACCGCTGCCCGGCCCACCGCGTCGTGCAACACCGCGTCGATCCGTGCCCCGTTGATCGTGGAAACCACCGCTGACCTCCTTGTTAACGGCTGCGGACGCTGCGGACCCGAGAATCACGGGTCCCGACGGTCACCGGCGACCGAGCCTCCCGGCGCCGACCCTAGCGACCGGCCGAGTCCACGGCGAGGCCTCGGCGGGCGGCGGCCGGCGACCGTACCCGATCGACACCCCGAGGACATCTTGTCAAACAACCTTGACACTATGTTGACAGCAAGGCCCGGGACACATTTGAATGAACGGGGTACCTGGCCAAACGGGCAGGTACCCGGGGGTAGGCAAGGCGGCAGGTGTTCGGCGCGGCTTCGCTCCAAGGGGGGCACCGAGCCGCTCCAAGGGGGGCACCGAGTCGCCGATGATCGGAGCGTGTGCGGAAGCTGGGACGTCCGCTCCGGTCGGGGGCGCCCGTTCCGAACCCACCGGGGGGTGGGTTCGGAACGGGTACATGTTCGGGCACGCCGGGCACGGTGTCTGATTCGTCGGGGGAACCATGCGGGAGTTCAACCGGCCGGAGCGGGGGGGGGGGGGGCGGCGCGCGGCCCCCGCCCCACCCGGCCCGGGGGGGGGGGCCCGGGGGGGGAGGGGAGCCCGCC
>JBQTKB010000081.1:0-20014 GCA_052386505.1 Pseudonocardia sp. | reverse complement strand
CGTCGAAGACTCTTGATTGGTTGGTGGCGCACGGGTATGCCGAGCAGGTGGCGGATGCGGTGGTGGTGTTGTCGTGTGACCGGGTGAGTCCGGAGATTGATCGGGATCGGGTGCGGACGCATTTCCGCATCCGGTCGCGGGCTGTGGTGGAGATTCCGTACGATCCGCATCTGGCCACGGGTGGACGGGTCGATCTGGGCGCATTGAGGCCGGAGACCCGTCACGCGTTCCTCGAACTCGGCGGACTGATCGCCGACCGATTCTCCGGCTGAGTGCCCGCTGGCTTACCCTGGACGGTGACATGACAGGCAGCGGCATGACCAGACATCAGCAACGCGACCAGCGCGTCGACCGTGCGCGGTCGAAGAGTCCCTGGGTGATCAGTACCCGCGAGGTGGGCCGTCGGCCCGGCTCGATGCGTACCTACCAACGGTCCATCCCGGCGCCGGCGGGCTTCGGGCTGGAGGTCATCGGCATCCCTGAGGCGTTCCCCGTCGAGTTGGACCTGCGGCTGGAGTCGGCCTCCGAGGGGGTGTTCGTGTCCGGCTCGGCCAGCGCCGACGTCACCGGAGAGTGCGCCCGCTGCCTGGAGCCGATCGCCTACCCGCTCACCGTGCCGCTCGGGGAGCTGTTTGCCTACCCGGACAGCGTGACCGAGGCCACCACCGACCCCGACGAGATCAGCCGGGTGGTGGACGAGACGGTGGACACCGAGGCCATGGTCCGGGACGCGGTGCTGCTGGCCCTGCCGTTGGCGCCGTTGTGCCGACCGGACTGTCGCGGGCTCTGCCCGGAGTGCGGTGACAGGTGGGCCGACCTCGGGTCCGACCACGGTCATGAGACACTGGACGCTCGATGGGCCGCCCTGCGGGGCCGGCTCACGTCGGACGCAGACGAGTAGTGCCGGTCACCGAGTCGGCCACTCGAGAAGAGAACCTGGAGATACGTCGTGGCTGTTCCCAAGCGCCGCATGTCGCGGTCCAACACGCGCTCGCGCCGCGCGCAGTGGAAGGCTGTCGCGCCGACGCTCGCGCCGTGCTCCAACCGCGCCTGCCGCGAGCTGAAGCCGCCGCACCTGGCCTGCCCGAACTGCGGGCAGTACGACGGCCGCCAGGTCATCTCCCCGGCCTGACCAGGCGATAGGCGACCCGCTCGTGGGGGACCGGGCGACCCAGGGGCCGGACGAAGATCGTTCAGCGTTGCTGGAGCAGCTCGACGTCGACCTCGACGCCGAGCTGCTCACCCTCGCCCTGACCCACCGCTCCTACGCCTACGAGCACGGCGGCCTGCCGACCAACGAGCGGCTGGAGTTCCTCGGCGACTCGGTGCTCGGGGTGATCGTCACCGAGCGGCTCTACCTCAGCCATCCCGACCTGCCTGAGGGCCAGCTCGCCAAGCTGCGGGCCAGCGTGGTGAACATGAATGCGCTGGCCTCGGTGGCCCGGGGCCTGGGCTGCCCCGGCGGTGAGGTGGACGAGGCCCCCGGTACCCGGTACGGCCTCGGGCGGTACCTGTACCTGGGGCGCGGTGAGGAGCTGACCGGTGGGCGGGCCAAGGCGAGCATCCTCGCGGACGCGACCGAGGCGCTGATCGGCGCGGTGTACCTGCAGCACGGCCTCGACATCACCCGCACGGTGGTCGAGCGGCTGTTCGACGGGCTGTTGCGGGCGGCGCCGCTGCTGGGCGCAGGCCTGGACTGGAAGACCAGCCTGCAGGAGCTGACCGCGTCGGCCGATCTCGGGGTGCCGGAGTACCGGATCACCGAGGACGGGCCCGACCACCTCAAGACGTTCACCGCGATGGCGGTGGTTGCCGGCCGCGAGCTCGGTTCGGGGGTCGGACGCACGAAGAAGGAAGCCGAACAGAAGGCGGCTCAGCTGGCGTGGCGGACTCTGAGCGGGGCCGCCGCCTCGAACGACGGTGACGCCACCTCGAACGACGGTGACGCCACGTCGAACGACGGGGGTGCGCCCGGCGCGGCCACAGCCGCTTCCGAGCAGCGCTGAGCGTGCCCGAGCTGCCCGAGGTGGAGGTGGTCCGGCGAGGCCTTGCCGAACACGTCGTGGGCCGGCGGGTTTCCGAGGTGGCGGTGCTGCACCCGCGGGCGGTCCGCAGACACCTGCCCGGCGCGCACGACCTGGTCGCCCGACTCACCGGCCGGACGCTGACCGCGGCCCGCCGGCGGGGCAAGTACCTGTGGCTGGAGACCGACTCGTCGGACGCGGTGCTGGCGCATCTGGGGATGAGCGGCCAACTGCTGGTCTCCGACCGGGAGAGCGCGGCGCAGAAGCACCTGCGTGCGTGGCTGGCGTTCGCCGACGCCGGCCCGGAGTTGCGGTTCGTCGACCAGCGTACGTTCGGCGGCCTCAGCGTGGAACCGATGCACGGTGATCCGGACCGGTTGCCGGCGCGGATCGCGCACATCGCCCGGGACCCGATGGATCCGGGGTTCGACCTCGACGTGGCGGTGTCCGCGATCCGCCGCCGGCGCACCGAGCTCAAGCGTGCCCTGTTGGACCAGACCCTGGTCTCGGGCATCGGCAACATCTACGCCGACGAGGCGCTGTGGCGGGCGCGGCTGCACGGGGCCCGGTCCACCGCCACGCTCAGCCGGGCCGCGGTGCGCGGCGTGCTGAGCGCGGCGAGCGAGGTGATGACCGAGGCACTGGCCGAGGGCGGCACCTCGTTCGACGCGCTGTACGTCAACGTCAACGGCAACTCCGGGTACTTCGACCGGTCCCTGAACGTGTACGGACAGGCGGAGCGCCCGTGCCCGCGATGCGGCTCGCCCATCCGCCGCGAACCGTTCATGAACCGCTCGTCCTACTCCTGCCCGACCTGCCAGCCCCGCCCGCGCGGCGCCGCAGCCCGCGGCTAGAGCCATCCCTTGCGCTTGAAGGCCAGGTAGAGCACCAAGCTGGTGACGGCCATGCCGGCGACCGCCAGCGGATAGCCGAGCACCCAATCGAGCTCGGGCATGTGGGCGAAGTTCATCCCGTAGATCCCGGCGACCAGCGTCGGGGCGAACAGGATGGCCGCCCACGAGGAGATCCGCTTGACCTGCTCGCCCTGCTGGTAGCTGGCCTGGGTCAGCCGGGTGATCTCCTCGTTCTGCCGCTGCGCGACGAGGGCGGCGTTGACCTGCAGGATGTTGATCAGCAGCTGGCGGAACGCCTCGATGCGCTCGACCGCCCGGGTGGCGTGGTCGGCCACGTCGCGCAGCATCCGGCGCAGCTCCAGATCGGCTTCGCCGGCCCGGTCCTTCAGCATCTCGCGCAGCTCGCTGAGCACGTCGGTCAACGGTTCGACCGCCCGCTGGAACTCGATCACCTCGCGAGTCAGCTGGTAGATCCGCCGGGACACCCCGGGGTCGCCGTCGAAAACCTGGACCTCGATCTCGTCGATGTCGTTCTGCAGCCCGTCGAGCACCGGCCCGTAGTCGTCGACTACCTTGTCCAGCACCGCGTACAGCACCGCGAACGGGCCCCGCCGCAGCAGCTCCGGGTTCGCCTCGAGACGTTGCCGGACGTCGGCGAGATTGGGCTGCTCGGCGTGCCGCAGCGCGATCACGAAGTCCGGGCCGAGGAACAGGTGCACCTCGCCGATCTCCACCACCTCGACCTTGTCGACGTACCAGGCCGGGCGCAGCACGACGAACACCGTCTGGCCGTAGATCTCCAGCTTGGGCCGCTGGTGGGCGTGGATGGCGTCCTCGACGGCGAGGTCGTGCAGGTCGAACTCCTCGGCGACCGCCTGGACCTCACCGGCGGTGGGGCGCAGCAAGCCGATCCAGCAGAAGCTGTGTCCTGAGTCGGGGCAGCCGCGCAGCTCGTGGAATGTCTGGTCCAGCGACCGCGGGTGTACGGCCCGTCGGCCGTCGATGTAGATCACGTTGTCCACCGTCGACATGGCGGTCCCCTTCCTCACCGCTGCGCGGGCCCGGTCCAGCATGCCGCACGGTCGGTGCGCGGTGGCGGTACGCCGGGTCTCCGGTCGGTGGTCGCCCGGACGAGTGGCTGACCTCAGGCGCCCGTCGACAACGCGTCACGGCGCCGGGCAGGGCCGTCACCGGCCAGCCGGGCCGGGCCGTCACCGGCCAGCCGGGCCGGGCCGTCACCGGCCGGACCACCGGGGCTTCAGCGGCCGAAGTTCTGCGTCCAGTACTTTCCGGCGGCCACGTAGCCGACGCCGATGGTACGGAAGTCGCAGTTCAGGATGTTCTTGCGGTGGCCGGGGGAGTTCATCCAGCCCTCCATCACCTCGGCGGCCGTGTCCTGTCCGCGCGCGATGTTCTCGCCACCCGGGTTCGGGTAACCGGCAGCGCGTTCCCGGTCGGCGAAGTCGCGACCGTCCGGGCTGTCATGGTCGAAGTACTGCCGGGTGGCCATGTCCACGCTGTGCCGTTGGGCGGAGACGATCAGCCTCGGGTCGATCTTGAGCGGCCGGCAGCCGGCGTCTGCGCGTTCGGCGTTGGTGATCGAGACAACCTGGGCGGCGGGCCCGCTGAGCAGCGGCCTGGGGGGCTTCGGCGTGGGGGGCTTGGGGGGATTGGGCGGCTTGGGCGGCCGGGGCGGCGTCGGGGGCCGGGGCGGGGTGAGCGCCACCAGCAGCCGGGGGGTCAGCGGCAGAGTCAGCGGCAGCAGCAGCGGGACGGTGACGGGCAGGGCGGTGACGGGCAGGGCGGTGACGGGCGGGACGGTGACGGGTAGGCCGGTGCCGGGCAGGGCGCGGTCGCTCGGTGCTGGGACCGGCGGTGCGGAGGGCCGTCCGGGCGGCGCGGACGGCCTGGCCGGCGGGGGGGTGGGCGTACCCGGGGGCGGGGGCTGGGCCCGGGTGGCGCCGGTGGGCGTCGTGGTGGCGACGAGCGCCACGGCGGTGGTGATCGGGACGGCGGTGGGGCGGTGGGCCGATTCCGCGCCCAGCGTGACCAGCGCGATCACCACCCCGAGCACACCGAGCGTGGCAGCCGGGCCCGAGCCGGGCGGCCGGATCGGCGCCGCCGCGTGTCGCTGATACCCGCGGATGGTCACGGCGCGGGAAGGTAGCAGACTGGCCGGCGTGGACCTGGATGCCGCCGATACCGCCGTTCGGCTCACCGTGTGGGTGCATGGCGAGGTACAAGGAGTGGGTTTCCGCTGGTGGACGCGGTGTCGAGCGCTCGAACTCGGACTGGTCGGGAGTGCATCGAACCTGGGTGACGGCCGGGTGGAGGTCGTCGCGGAGGGCCCAAGGGTCGGCTGCGAGCGCCTACTGGCAACCTTGCGCTCCGGGGCCACTCCGGGGCAGGTGTCGCAGGTCACCGAGCTGTGGGCCGAGGCCCGCGGTGGGCTGACCGCGTTCGTCGAACGCTAAATTCGTCCGGTGCACCTCAAACGCCTGACGTTGAAGGGCTTCAAGTCCTTCGCCTCGGCGACCGAGCTGCGCCTGGAGCCGGGGATCACCTGCGTGGTGGGCCCGAACGGCTCCGGCAAGTCGAACGTGGTCGATGCCATCCAGTGGGTGTTCGGCGAGCAGGGCGCCAAGGCGCTGCGCGGCGGCAAGATGGAGGACGTCATCTTCGCCGGCACCGCCAACCGGCAGCCACTGGGCCGGGCCGAGGTCACGCTGACCATCGACAACTCCGACGGTGCGCTGCCCATCGACTACTCCGAGGTGTCGATCACCCGCCGGATGTTCCGGGACGGCGCGGGCGAGTACGAGATCAACGGCAACCAGTGCCGGTTGCTGGACGTGCAGGAGTTGCTGAGCGATTCCGGGATCGGCCGGGAGATGCACGTGGTGGTCGGGCAGGGGCAGCTGGCCGCGATCCTGGAGGCCAAGCCGGAGGAGCGGCGGGCGTTCATCGAAGAGGCCGCCGGGGTCCTCAAGCACCGCAAGCGCAAGGAGAAGGCGCTGCGGAAGCTGGACGCGATGCAGGCCAACCTCACCCGGCTGACCGACCTCACCGCGGAGCTGCGTCGCCAGCTCAAGCCGCTGGGCAAGCAGGCCGAGGTGGCCCGCCGCGCGCAGACCGTGCAGGCCGACCTGCGCGACGCCCGGCTGCGGCTGACCGCCGACGACCTGGTCTCCCTGCGCACCGAGCTGGCCAGAGAGGAGGCGGACGAGGCGCAGGCCCGGGCCCGGCGCGCGGAGATCGAACAGCTGTCGGCGGCCGCCAGGGCCCAGCTGGCTCAGCGGGAGGCCGAGCTCGCGGCCGCCCAGCCGGCGCTGGCCGCCGCCCAGGAGACCTGGTACCGGCTGTCCTCGTTGCAGGAGCGGCTGAGGGGCACGGTGCGCCTGGCCGCCGAACGCGGTCGACACCTCTCCGAAGCTGGGTCGATCTCGGCCGCCGGCTCGACCGGTCCCGACCCCGACGAGCTGGAGGCCGAGGCCGAGACGGTGGCCGAGCACGAGGCCACCCTGGTCGCCGACGTCGCGGACGCGCGCCGGTCGTTGAACGCGACGTTGGAGACCCTCGCCGAGCGGGAACGGACGCTGGCGCACGCCGAGCGCGAGCACCTCGCCGCGGTGCGAGCGATCGCCGACCGGCGCGCCGGGCTGGCCACCCTGGCCGGTCAGGCCGAGGCGCTGCGCAGCAAGTCCAGCGCCACCGCCGAGGAGATCGATCGGCTCTCGGGTGCGCTGGCTCGGGCGCAGAGCCGGATCGAGGAGGCTGACGCCGAGCTGTCGGTGCTGCAGGCTGATTTCGGCGCGCTCGACGACGGCCCGGACGGCAGTGCCGGGCTCGACCAGCGCGGGCGCTCGGCCGTGGACGCGCACGAGCAGGCCCGGACCCGGGTCGCCGAGCTGGTCGCCGCCGAGCGTGAGCTGGAGCGCGACCGGGCGCACTGGAGCTCGCGGGCGGAGGCCCTGTCGCTGGGCCTACGGCGCAAGGATGGGGTCGGTGCGCTGCTGGGTGCCGGAGATCGGCTGCCGGGGCTGCTCGGGCCGCTGGCCGGGCTGTTCACGGTGACCCCGGGCGCGGAGGCGGCCGTGGCCGCGGCGCTGGGCGGTCTGGCCGAGGGGATCGCGGTGGCCGGCCCGGACGACGCGGTCGCGGCCCTGCGGCTGCTGAAGTCCGAGGGCGCCGGCCGGGCCGGGGTGGTCGTGCAGGCCGTCCCAGTTGCCGGGTCCGTCGGGACCTCTGGCGAACGGCCCGGACTGCCCGCCGGGGCACGCTGGGCCGACGAGCTGGTCGAGGTGTCCGGTGGCGTGGGCCGCTCGGTCCGGGCCGCCCTGCACGCGGTGGTGCTGGTCCCCGACCTGGACTCCGGCTTGGCGACGCTCGGAGTGCTGGCCCCGACGCTGCCGGGGGTGCGGGTGGTGACCGCCGACGGCGACCTGCTCGGGCCGGGTTGGGCGATCGGTGGGTCGGTCCGCGACCAGAGCGTGATCGAGGTCCAGGCGGCCATCGACGAGGCAACGGACGCCTCCGAACGGCTTGACACCCGGTTGGAGCGGGTGCGTGCCGCGCTGGACGGCGCCCGCGCCGAGGAGGCCGCGCGGTTGGCCGACGTGGAGGCCGCCCAGGACGCGCAGAGCGCGGCCGACGCCCGCCGGGCCGCGCTCGCGCAGCAACTCGGGCGCGCCGACCAGGCCGTCCGCTCGGCGACCGGTGAGGCGGAGCGGCTTCGCCGGCAGCGCGACGAGGTGGAGGCCACCCGGGTCGCCGCGCTCGGCGCGTTGGACGAGGCCGAGCAACGACTCGACGCGGTCCGCGACGAGCCGACCGAGGACGAGCCGGACACCGGCATCCGGGACGCGGCGGCCGAGGCGCTGACCGCGGCGCGGGCTGAGGAGATGGAGTCCCGGCTGGCGCTACGCACCGCCGAGGAGCGGGCCCGGGCGATCGCCGGCCGGGCCGAGTCGCTGCGCCGCCGGGCCAGCTCGGAGCGCGACGCCCGGGCCCGGGCCGCCACCGCGCGGGCGGCCCGGGAGCGCGGCGCGGCGGTGGCCGACGCGGTCCGCCGGGCGGGAGAGACCGCGCTGGGCCGGATCGAGGAGTCGCTGGCCGCGGCGGACGCCGAGCGGGAGACCGCCCGCGAGGCCCGGGACAGCGGTGAGGCGGCGGTTGGCGAGGTGCGGGCGCGGGTCTCCCAGTTGGCCGGTGAGCTGGACCGGCTGACCGACACGGTGCACCGCGACGAGGTGCTGCGCGCGCAGTCCCGGCTGCGGGTGGAGCAACTGGAGTCGCGGATCGCGACCGACTTCGGGATCGGCCTGCCCGAGTTGGTCGCCGAGTACGGCCCCGACCAGCCGGTACCCGCGGGTCCCGGTGAGCTGGCCGAGTACGAGGCGGCCCGGGAGCGCGGCGAGGACGTCGTGGCGCCGCCCCCGCTGCCCTACGACCGGGCCACCCAGGAGCGACGGGCGCAACGGGCGCAGAAGGACCTGACCCTGCTGGGCAAGGTCAACCCGCTGGCGCTGGAGGAGTTCGCCGCGCTGGAGGAGCGCTACAAGTTCCTCTCCACCCAGCTGGAGGACCTCAAGGCAACCCGCCGTGACCTGCTCATCGTGGTGCGCGAGGTCGACGACATGATCCTCGAGGTGTTCAGCAACGCCTACTTCGACGTGGCACGGGAGTTCGAGATCGTCTTCCGCACCCTGTTCCCCGGTGGCGACGGGCGGCTGGTGCTCACCGATCCCGACGACATGCTGACGACCGGCATCGACGTCGAGGCCAGGCCGCCCGGCAAGAAGGTCAAGCGCTTGTCGCTGCTCTCCGGCGGGGAGAAGTCGCTGACCGCGGTCGCCATGCTGGTCGCGATCTTCCGTGCGCGGCCCTCGCCGTTCTACGTTCTGGATGAGGTCGAGGCGGCGCTGGACGATGCGAACCTACGCCGGTTGATCGGCCTGCTCGAAGAACTGCGTACCACCTCGCAGCTGATCATCATCACCCATCAGAAACCGACCATGGAGGTCGCGGACGCGCTCTACGGGGTGAGTATGCGCGGCGACGGGATCACCACGGTGGTCTCGCAGCGACTGCGCGGGGTGCCCGCCGCGGGGTGACTCCGGGCGCCACCGGATCGGGTCGACCGACGCCGCAATGCCAGGATGGGGTCGTGACAGACGATTCGAGCGCCGTCTTGACTTCGCTGGCTCAGCTGTCGTTGCCGCAGGGCACCGTGTTCTGGATCGCGCTCGCCGCGGTGCTGGTGTTGTTGCTGGTGGCGCTGGTCGTTGGACTGGTGATCAGTCGCCGCAGGCGGGTGAGCCTGCGCGACGCCGAGCCGGCCGACACCGAAGAGTCGGGTGAGACGCGGGCCGGCTATCGCAGCAGCGGTCAGATCAGCTTCTCCGCCGGGCCGGCGACGGCGACTCCTCCAGCGTCCGGAGCTGACAGGCCCGCACCTGCGCCAACCTCCGACGAGCCGCGAGTACCCGGCGAGACTCCGACGTCCGACCAGGCGCTGGTGTCCGATGTGTCCCCGGCACCGCCCATGCCCGAGGCGCCGCCCACACCACCGGCACCACCCATGCCCGAGGCGCCGCCGCCCGCGCCACCGGCACCGCCTGCGCCACCGACACCGCCGGCGCCACCGGCACCGCCGGCGCCACCGACACCGCCTGCGCCACGGGTGGACGAGCCGATCGAGCCGATCGAATCGCCGGAGCGGCGTCTCGAGCGGCTGCGGGGGCGTCTGGCGGGCAGCCGTTCGGCCTTCGGGCAGAGCCTGCTCGGGCTACTCGGCGGTGGCGAGCTCGACGAGGACTCCTGGGAGCAGGTGGAGGACACCCTGCTCATGGCCGACCTCGGGGCACAGACCACCGGCGAGCTGATCGCGACCCTGCGCACCGAGGTCGCCAGCCGGGGCGTGCGCAGCCCCGAGCAGGCCCGTGCGCTCCTGCGCAGTGTGCTGATCGCCGCGCTGTCCCCGGACCTGGACCGTGCTGTGCGGGCATTGCCGCACGACGGTCGACCCGCGGTGTTGCTGGTCGCCGGGGTCAACGGCACCGGAAAGACGACCACCACCGGAAAGCTGGCCCGGGTGCTCGTCGGAGCGGGTCGCACGGTGGTGCTCGGCGCGGCCGACACCTTCCGCGCGGCCGCCGCCGAGCAGCTGGTCACGTGGGGTGAGCGTTCCGGCGCGGCGGTGGTCCGCGGTCCGGAGGGAGCCGACCCGGCCAGCGTGGCGTTCGAGGCGGTGCGCCGTGCGGTCGAGGACAAGGCCGATGCGGTGCTGCTGGACACCGCCGGGCGGCTGCACACGAAGACCGGCCTGATGGACGAGCTCGGCAAGGTCAAGCGGGTGGTGTCCAAGCAGGGCGAGGTGGACGAGGTCCTGCTGGTGCTGGATGCCACCACCGGTCAGAACGGCGTGATCCAGGCAAAGGTGTTCTCCGAGGTGATCGACGTCACCGGCATTGTGCTGACCAAGCTCGACGGCACCGCCAAGGGCGGCATCGTCTTCCGGGTACAGCGGGAGCTGGGGGTCCCGGTCAAGCTGGTCGGGTTGGGCGAGGGGCCGGACGACCTGGCGCCGTTCGAGCCCGCCGCGTTCGTGGACGCGCTCTTGGCCTGAGCTCTGTTGGGGGCGCCCTTGAACGTTCTCAGCCCGGCATGCGAAACATGTGTCTCACGCGACACATTCGCGCCTCGTGGGGTGTCGGTAACCCGTCCGTAACCTCCACTGGCGGCTCGTTCACCAGTCCGAAACAGAACGCGACTCTCGGGGAAACACGACTCTCAGATCCTTCTGCGCAACCTGGCTGACAGGAGGACGAAAAGGTGATTAGCGCAGGAGATACCGCCTGGGTGCTGGTCAGCGCCGCGTTGGTGATGCTGATGACCCCGGGTCTGGCGTTCTTCTACGGAGGCATGGTCCGTAGCAAGAGCGTCCTCAACATGCTGATGATGAACTTCATCGCGCTCGCCGTGGTGGGGGTGCTGTGGGCTCTGTTCGGCTTCTCGCTGGCGTTCGGTAACGACATCGGCGGCGGCCTGCTCGGCGGCTTCGACTTCGCCGGACTCGGCAACACGGTCGGACAGGTCGGCGGCTTCGCGGTCACCGGCGACTCGCCCGTGCCGTGGCCCGGCTCGAACGCCATCCCGTTGCTGGCGTTCTGCATGTTCCAGCTGATGTTCGCGGTGATCACCCCGGCGCTGATCTCCGGCGCGATCGCCGATCGGGCCAAGTTCTGGGGCTGGACGGTGTTCGTCGCGCTCTGGGCGACCATCGTGTACTTCCCGGTGGCCCACTGGGTGTTCTCCTTCGACGGATTCATCTCGGCGGACTCGGTCGGTGGCTGGATCGCCAACGGCACCCACGGCCTCGGCGCGCTGGACTTCGCCGGTGGTACGGCGGTGCACATCAACGCCGGCGCGGCGGGCCTGGCCCTGGCCCTGGTGCTGGGCAAGCGCAAGGGCTGGCCGCGCGAGCCCATGCGGCCGCACAACCTGCCGTTCGTGCTGCTCGGCGCTGCGCTGCTGTGGTTCGGCTGGTTCGGCTTCAACGCCGGTTCGGCGCTGACCGCCGGCGATCTGGCCGCAGTGGCGTTCACCAACACGATGATCGCCACCTCGGCGGCGGTCCTGGGCTGGTTGATCGTGGAGCAGGTGCGCGACGGCAAGCCGACCACCCTGGGTGCCGCGTCCGGCGCGGTGGCCGGTCTGGTTGCCATCACACCCGGCGCGGGCTACGTCGCTCCGCTGGGTGCGATCGCCATCGGCGTCATCGCCGGCGCGGTCTGCGCCCTCGCGGTGGCGCTGAAGTTCCGGCTGAAGTTCGACGACTCGCTCGACGTGGTGGGCATCCACCTGGTCGGTGGTCTGGTCGGCACTCTCCTCATCGGGTTCTTCGGCACCACGAGCGTCAACTCGTTGAGCGCCGACGGCCTGTTCTACGGCGGCGATATCAGTCTGCTCGGCAAGCAGGCGATCGCGGCCGGCGCGGTGATGGCCTACTCGTTCGTGCTGACCCTGATCATCGGACTGGCCGTCAAGTTCACCATCGGGTTCCGGATCGACGAGGAGTCCGAGGCCGTGGGCGTCGACGAGTCCGAGCACGCGGAGACGGGCTACGACTTCTCCACGATCGGCAGCCGGGCCAGCGGTCTGGGCGCGCAACGGCCGGCCGGGGTCGATCGGCCGCCGGCACGCAGTGTGAGCACCTCCTCGGCTCGCTCCGGAAAGGAAGGCTGAGATGAAGCTGGTCACGGCAATCGTCAAGCCGTTCGTCCTGGAGGACGTCAAGGGCGCCCTGGAGCAGCTCGGGGTGCTGGGGATGACGGTCAGCGAGGTGCAGGGTTACGGGCGGCAGAAGGGCCACACCGAGGTCTACCGCGGCGCGGAGTACTCGGTCGACTTCGTGCCGAAGGTGCGGGTCGAGGTGGTGGCCGACGACACCCTCGCGGAGAAGGTGGTCGAGGCCGTCGTCGAGGCGGCGCGCACCGGCAAGATCGGTGACGGCAAGGTCTGGGTGAGCCCGGTCGAGGCCGTCATCCGGGTCCGTACCGGGGAGCGCGGCTCGGACGCCGTGTGATCGGCGCCGTGTGATCGGCGCGGTGTGATCGACGCGGTGTGTTGGACCGTGTGAGCGGCATCCGCATCGCTGGGTAGCTGGATACCGGCGAGGGGGTGGCCGGCACGCCCGTACGGGTGAGGCCGGTCATCTCCTCGTCGTCTCCGAACGGCAAGAGGTGTGATCATGCGTCTCTCCGATGGCGGGAGGCCATGTGATCGACAATGAAGTGATCAATGCTGGAAGCACCACCTGGGTGCTGGTGAGTGCCGCGCTGGTGATGCTGATGACGCCGGGGCTGGCCCTGTTCTACGGCGGTCTGGTGCGCTCCCGGAGCGTGCTGAACGTGATGATGATGAGCGTGATGAGCCTCGGCGTGGTCGGGATGCTGTGGGTGCTGTACGGCTACTCGCTGGCCTTCGGCAACGACCTCGGCGGTGGCCTGCTCGGCGGGTTCGAGCACGTGGGGCTGCGCGACTCGGCGGCGTTGGTCGGACCGGAGTCCGACCGCATCCCGCTGATGGCGTTCGCGATGTTCCAGCTGATGTTCGCGGTGATCACCGCCGCGCTGATCTCCGGGGCCATCCCGGAGCGGGCGAAGTTCTGGAGCTGGACGGTCTTCATCGCGCTCTGGGCGACGTTCGTGTACTTCCCGATGGCGCACTGGACGTTCGCCTTCGACGGGTACGCAGCCGAGACCGGCGGGTGGATCGCCAACCGGCTCAAAGCCCTCGACTTCGCCGGCGGCACCGCCGTGGAGATCAACTCCGGGGCGTCCGCCCTCGCGCTGGCCCTGGTGCTGGGCAAGCGCCTCGGCTGGCCCAGGGAGCCGATGCGCCCGCACAACGTGCCGAACGTGCTACTCGGCGCGGGGCTGCTCTGGTTCGGGTGGTTCGGCTTCAACGCCGGCTCCGCGCTGGCCGCCGGGACGCTGGCGGCCAACACCTTCGCCACGACGATGACCGCCTCGGCGGCCGCCGTCGTCACCTGGTTGATCTACGAGCAGGTGGCCGACGGCAAACCGACCAGCGTGGGTGCCGCGTCCGGCGCGATCGCCGGCCTCGTCGCGATCACCCCGGCATGCGGCTACGTGGACACCCTCGGCGCGCTGCTGATCGGCGCGCTGGCCGGCGTGGTGTGCGCGCTGGCGATCAAGCTCAAGTACAAGCTCGGCTACGACGACTCCCTCGACGTGGTAGCGCTACACGGCGTGGGCGGGTTGCTCGGGATGTTGATGCTCGGGTTCGTGGCCACCTCGTCGGTGAACTCCGCCGGGGCCGACGGACTGTTCTACGGCGGCGGGTTCGGCCAGCTCGGCAAGCAGGCGATCGCCTCGGGCGCCGCGCTCGGTTACGCGTTCGTGGTGACCGCGGTGTTGGCCTGGCTGGTGAGCAGGACCATCGGCTTCCGGGTCGACCCCGAGGTCGAGCTGTCCGGGGTAGACGAGTCCGAGCACGCGGAGAGCGGCTACGACCTGTCCACCCTGGGTTCGACGGGGCGGGTCGGCGCCATCACGGGAGCATCGGGTTCGATCGCGCAGAGCCGCGCGGCGAGACAGGAGGACTGAGCTGATGAAGCTGGTAACCGCGATCATCAAGCCGTTCGTGCTGGAGGACGTCAAGAGCGCCCTCGAGCAGCTCGGTGTGCTGGGGCTGACGGTCAGCGAGGTCTCCGGCTACGGCCGGCAGAAGGGGCACACCGAGATCTACCGGGGCGCGGAGTACTCGGTCGACTTCGTGCCCAAGGTCCGGATCGAGGTGGCGGTCGACGACACCGCCGTCGACCGGGTGGTGGACACGATCGTGGAGACCGCGCGGACCGGCAAGATCGGTGACGGCAAGGTGTGGGTGACCGCGCTGGAGAACGTGGTCAGGGTGCGTACCGGCGAGCGCGGCAGTGACGCGCTCTAGATGAGCACTGACCGATGAGTACCGCGGCGGGCATCGCCGACGACCTGGTCCGGGCCCGGGGGGTTCTGCTCACCCCCGGGCGCGGCCAGCGGCGGCTCAGCGCGGAGGCACTGCGCGGAGCGCTGGTCGATCTGCACGACTTCTGGCTGGCCAGCCGGGCGGCGGCGATCGGGCTGCGGGAGGGCGCGACCCTGCTCGCGGTCGGCGCGCTCGGTCGTCGCGAACTGTGCCCCTACTCCGATCTCGACCTGGTCATCGTGCACGAGCGACACCCCGACGCCGATCGGCTGGCCGAGGCGCTGTGGTACCCCCTGTGGGATGCCGGCATCGGGCTGGACCATGCGGTGCGTACTCCGGGGCAGGTGGTCCAGGTGGCCGCGACCGACCTCCGGGCCGCCCTCGGGCTGCTCGAGGCCCGCCATCTCGCCGGGGATCCGGCGCTGTTCGAGAAGGTCAACCTCGCCGTCCGGCAGTCCTGGCGAGCCGGCATGCGCGGCCGGTTCGACGAGCTGGTCGAGATCAGCCGGGCGCGGTGGGAGAAGAACGGTGACGTCGCCCACCGGGTGGAGCCGGACCTCAAGAACGGACGAGGTGGCCTGCGCGACCTCTACCTGCTCGACGCGCTGGCCGCCGCGCAGCTGCTCGACCGGCCCGGGGCCGACGTGGCCGAGGCTCGTGCGCTGCTACTCGACGTCCGCACCGAGCTGCACCGCCTGGCGGGGCGCTCCCGCGACGTGCTGCGCGCCCAGGACGCCGACGAGATCGCGGCGGGACTCGACCTGGGCGACCGGTTCGAGCTGGCCCGGGTGCTGTCGGGGGCGGCCCGCACGGTGGCCTACGCCGTCGAGGTCGGGCTGCGCGCCGCGCGGTCCGCGCTGCCCCGACGCGGACTGGCCGCGCTGCGGCGGGCACCGGTGCGCCGGCCGCTGGACGAAGGCGTGGTGGAGCACGCCGGCGAGGTGGCGCTGGCCCGTGACGCGGCGGCGGCGAAGGACCCGGCGCTGGTCCTGCGGGTAGCGGCCACCGCCGCGCGTACCGGCCTGCCGATCGCCGCCGGCACCCTGACCCGGCTCGCCGACACCGCTCCGGAGCTGCGTGCCCCGTGGCCCAAGGCCGCGCTGGCCGAGCTGCTGTCGCTGCTGGGCTGCGGCCAGCCACTGGTCGAGGTCGTCGAGGCGCTGGACCGGGGCGGGCTGTGGGGGCGAATCTTTCCGGAGTGGGGCGCGGTGCGCGATCTCCCGCCGAGGGACCGGGCGCACGTCTGGACGGTAGACCGGCACCTGGTCGAGGTCACCGCGCAGGCCGCCCGGCTGACCACCCGGGTGTCGCGTCCGGACTTGCTGCTGCTGGGCGCGCTGCTGCACGACATCGGCAAGGGGCGTGAGGAGGACCATTCGGTCGTCGGGGAGGGCCTGGCCAAGCAGGTGGGCACCCGGCTCGGCCTGCCCACGGCGGACGTCGACACCCTCTCCGCGATGGTGCGCCACCATCTGCTGCTGCCGCACACGGCGACCCGGCGCGACCTCGACGACGACGCCACGGTCGACCGGATCGTCGAGGCCCTCGACGGCGACCCGGTCCTGTTGGAACTGCTGCACGCGCTGGCCGAGGCCGACTCGCTGGGTACCGGACCGGGTGTGTGGGGGCAGTGGAAGCGGAGCCTGATCGGAGATCTGGTCGTCCGGTGCCGGGCGGTGATGGTCGGCGAGCCGCTGCCCACGGCGGCGCCGCTGGACGAGTTGCGCCGCGAGCTGGCCGAGCAGGTCGCCGCGAGTGCTCGCCCGCACGTCACTCTTGCGCCCGAGCAGGGCGCCGGTGGCGGGCAGGTGGCGACGTTGCTGGTCGCCCTGCCGGACCGGCCGGGCGCGCTATCCCTAGCCGCGGGGGTGCTGGCTCTGCACTCGTTGGAGGTGCACGCGGCCGAGCTGTCCGCGCACCACGGTGTCGCGGTGGACACCTTCGCCGTCTCGCCGCGGTTCGGGCGGCTGCCCGATCCGGCGGTGTTGCGTGCCGATCTGGTCCGGGCGGTGGACGGCACGCTCGTGCTGTCCGAGGCGCTGGCCAGCAAGGAGCGCGACTACGCCACACCGGCCGGCGGCGAGGAGGTCGTCCGGCCACGGGTGCTCTGGTTCGACGACGAGGCGACCGGCGCGGTGGTGCTCGAGCTGAGGGGCACCGACCGGATCGGGTTGCTGTACCGGGTGGCCGTCGCGGTGGAGAGTTGTGGCGTGGACGTGCGCTGGGCCCGGGTGGAGACCCTGGGCTCGTCGGTGGTCGACGCGTTCTGCGTCGCCGAGCCGTCCGGTGCCGGACCGCTCGCCCGGGCGCAGCGTCGACGGCTGGAACAGGCCGTGCTGGCGGCGGCCGGCCACTGAGCCGCCACGCCGACCCCGGGAACAATCCCGGCCCGACGCCCGTTGGGCGGGACATGTCGGTCTCCGCGCTGCCGCGGCTGCAACCCGGAGATCGGGCATTCGTTCTGGTCGCCGGCATACCCGGGGCCGGGAAGAGCACCCTGCTGCGGGAGCTGTCGGTCGGCGCGCAGCTGGCGGTGCTCGACTCCGAGCCGTTGCGGGCCCGACTGCGCAGCCGGTTGCCGGCCGGCCTGGCCTATCGGCACTATCGGCCGCTGGTCCACCTGTGGCACCGCGCCCGGATCGTGGCCGCGGCGCTGGGCGGGCGCGACATGGTCGTGGCGCATCTGCCCGCGACCTGGGCCTACACCCGGTGGTGGTTGGGGATGCTGGCGGTCGTCGCCGGGCGGCACCGCTATCTGGTCTGGGTCGAGGCGGACCCGGAGTCGGCGCGCGCGGGTCAGTGTGCCCGAGGCCGGGTGGTGAACGCCGCCGGTTTCGCCCGGCACGTCCGCCGGGGCAGGGCGTTCGCCGGGCGGCTGCGCGCGGGTCGTCCCCCGGCGGGTTGGCTGGTCACCGTGCGGCACCGCGCCATCCTCTAGGCTCGGGGGACGTGGCGGCACCCGAACCGGCAGCCGTGATCCGTACCAGACCTGGAGCGACGAGTCACCGTGTTCGACACCCTCTCCGAGCGCCTCACCGGCGCCCTGCGCGACCTGCGGGGCAAGGGGCGGCTGTCCGAGGCCGACATCGACACCACCTGCCGCGAGATCCGCATCGCGCTGCTGGAGGCCGACGTCGCGCTCCCGGTCGTGCGCACCTTCGTGGCCAAGATCAAGGAACGGGCCAAGGGCGCCGAGGTGTCCGGGGCACTGAACCCGGCCCAGCAGGTAGTGAAGATCGTCAACGAGGAGCTCGTCGCGGTCCTCGGTGGTGAGACCCGTCGGCTCAACCTGGCCAAGCAGAGTCCGAGCGTGATCATGCTCGCCGGCCTGCAGGGTTCCGGGAAGACGACGCTGGCCGGCAAGCTGGCCCGCTGGCTGACCTCCCAGGGCCACACGCCGCTGCTGGTGGCCTGCGACCTGCAGCGGCCGAACGCGGTCAACCAGCTGCAGATCGTCGGCGAACGGGCCGGCGCGACCACGTTCGCCCCGGAGCCCGGCAACGGGGTGGGTGACCCGGTGGATGTGGCCAGCCGTGGCATCGACTTCGCCCGGGACAAGCAGCACGACATCGTGATCGTCGACACCGCCGGCCGGCTCGGCGTGGACGCCGAGCTGATGGCGCAGGCCACGGCCATCCGGGAGGCGACCAGCCCCGACGAGGTGCTGTTCGTGGTCGACGCGATGATCGGGCAGGACGCGGTGGCCACCGCCGAGGCCTTCCGCGACGGTGTCGGCTTCACCGGAGTGGTGCTCACCAAGCTCGACGGCGACGCACGGGGCGGTGCGGCGCTGTCGGTGCGCGAGGTCACCGGCCAGCCGATCCTGTTCGCCTCCACCGGGGAGAAGCTGGAGGACTTCGACGTCTTCCACCCTGACCGGATGGCCAGCCGGATCCTCGGCATGGGTGACGTGCTCTCGCTGATCGAGCAGGCCGAGCAGGTCTTCGACGCCGACCAGGCCGAGGCGAACGCCGGCAAGATCGCCTCCGGGGAGCTGAGCCTGGAGGACTTCCTCGACCAGATGCTCGCGATCCGCAAGATGGGGCCGATCGGCAACCTGCTGGGCATGCTGCCCGGTGCCAACACCGGTCAGATGAAGGAGGCCCTGTCCCAGGTCGACGACCGCCAGCTGGACCGGGTGCAGGCCATCATCCGCGGCATGACCCCCGCCGAGCGGGCCGATCCGAAAATCATCAACGGGTCTCGCCGGCTGCGCATCGCCAAGGGGTCCGGCGTCGCGGTGAGTGAGGTGAACGACCTGGTCACCCGGTTCTTCGAAGCCCGCAAGATGATGAAGCAGATGGCCGGCCAGATGGGCTTCGGTGGCCGCCGCACCTCGAAGAGCCGCAAGGGCAAGAAGGGCTCGAAGGGTCGGGCCCGCGGTGCCGGGCAGGCCCGCCCGCGTCCGGGACTGCCCGCCCTGCCGGACCTGTCGGCGATGCCGCAGGGGCTCAACGAGTTGCCGCCGGGGCTGGCCGGGCTGGATCAGCTGCCGCCCGGTTTCGACCCGTCGAAGTTCAAGTTCCCCAAGCCGCGATGACTACGGCGTCGGGGAACATGACGGCGGGGAACGCCGCATACCGGTTTCGCGGCGTGCTGCTGCCCGACGAGTCGCCCACCGAGCTCTGGATCGACACCGACGGCCGGATCTCGGCTGAGCCGATCCCCGGGGCCACCACGCTCGTCGAGGGCGGCTGGATCGTGCCCGGGCTGGTCGATGCGCACTGCCACGTCGGTCTCGGCCCGGCCGGCCGTGTCGAGCTGCCCGAGGCGATCACCCAGGCCGAGACCGACCGGGACGCCGGCACCCTGCTGATCCGGGACTGTGGCTCCCCACTGGACACCACCCCGCTGCAGTCCCGCGCGGACCTTCCGGTGATCATTCGGGCAGCCCGGCACGTGGCCCGCCCCAAGCGCTACATCCCCGGCCTGGCGGTCGAGCTGGACGATCCGGCGCTGCTGCCCGAGGAGGTCGCCCGGCAGGCCGCCGCCGGCGACGGCTGGGTGAAGCTGGTGGGTGACTGGATCGACCGGGGCGCCGGCGACCTCTCCCCGGTCTGGCCGGACGACGTACTGGTCGCCGCGATCGAAGCCGCGCATGCCGCCGGCGCCCGGGTCACCGCCCACGTGTTCGGCACCGACGCGCTGCCCGGACTGATCGGCGCCGGCATCGACTGCATCGAGCACGGCACCGGCCTGACCGACGAGCTGATCGCCGAGATGGCCCGGCGGGGTACCGCCCTGGTGCCCACCCTGATCAACGTGGACACCTTCCCCGGCATCGCCGACTCGGCGGCCGGCAAGTACCCGGTGTACGCCGGGCACATGCGTGAGCTGCACTCCGGCGCGCGCGATGTGGTGCGGCGCGCGGTCGAGGCGGGCGTGGCGGTGTACGCCGGGACCGATGCCGGCGGGGGCATCGCGCACGGCCGGATCGCCGACGAGGTGGCCGCGTTGCACGCCGCCGGAATGTCCCCGGCTGAGGCGCTCGGCGCGGCAAGCTGGGCGGCGCGGGCCTGGCTGGGCCGGGAGGGACTGACTCCGGGAGCACCGGCCGATCTGGTGGTCTACGCCGGTGACCCGCGCGCCGACCTCGCGGTGCTCGCCGACCCCGATCTGGTCGTGCTGCGCGGTCGCCCGGTG
>JBQTKB010000080.1:0-6769 GCA_052386505.1 Pseudonocardia sp. | reverse complement strand
AGCGCTGCCGCGGCCTGATCATGATGGAGGGAGCTCGACATGGCGGCCATGAAGCCCCGGACCGGCGACGGTCCCCTCGAGGTGACCAAGGAGGGTCGGGGCATCGTGATGCGGGTTCCGCTCGAGGGCGGCGGACGGCTCGTGGTGGAGATGTCGGCCGAGGAGGCCAGCAATCTCGGTGATGCGCTGAAGGCGGCCTCGGGCTGAGCGGCCCGACCGACGTGGCCGCCGGCCCGCCGGCTGCCGGTGGGATCGCCCCCGAGATCCCCACCCGGTTGCTGTCTGTCGTCGCGGCCGCCCGGACCGTCGACCCGGTCGGACGGGTCGTCCTCCTGAGGAAGAACGGCGCCCTGCCCGACGGCCTGGATCAGCTCACCGTCCGGCGGGTGGGGGCCACGGGCAAGCTCGGTGAGGTGCACCCGCTGCCCGACGGGCGGTGGTTGCTGGGGCTCGGCGACGGCGAGCCGCCCGCCTGCCGCGCCGCCGGCGCCGCGTTGGCCCGGGCGCTGGGCGCGCGGGCGGAGCGGGCCGGGCGCGGCCCAGACGATGGTTCTGACGCTCCGGAACCGACCGCTGAACAGGTTCCTGAGCTGGCGGTCGAGGTCGGCGGGTGGTCGGCCGCGCATCGTTCGGCCTTGATCACCGGCCTGTTGCTGGGCTCCCACCGGTTCCGGGTCAGCCGCCGCCGCCGGCCGGTTCCCGGCCGGGTGCATCTACTCGTGCCCGAGGCCGAGCTGGCCGGGCTGGCCGCGGTTCTGGTCACCGCCGGCGAGCTGGCCCGGGCGTGCGCGGTGGCGCGTGACCTGGCGAGCATGCCCTCGGACGTCAAGACGCCGACCTGGCTGGTGCAGACCGCCGCCCGGCTGGCCGGTGAGGTGCCGGGGCTGACCGCGGAGATCTGGCCGGTCGAACGGCTGGCCGCCGAGGGCTTCGGCGGGATGCTCGCCGTCGGTGGCGGCTCGGCGCGCCCGCCGGCGATGCTGCGGCTGGACTGGGCGCCCGAGCGGACGGCCGATCCCCGACACCTGGTGCTGGTGGGCAAGGGCGTCACCTTCGACACCGGCGGCATCTCGATCAAGCCGGCCAAGGGCATGCACCTGATGCGCACCGACATGTCCGGCGGCGCGGCGGTGATCGGCGCGATGCTTGCCGTCGGGCGGCTGGCACTGCCCATGCGGGTGACCGGCCTGGTTCCGGCGGCGGAGAACCACGTGTCCGGGTCGGCCTACCGCCCGGGCGATGTGGTGCGCCACTACGACGGCACCACCACCGAGGTGGTCAACACTGACGCCGAGGGGCGGATGGTGCTGGCCGACGCGCTGGGCTATGCGGTACGCGAGCTGGCGCCCGACCTGATCGTCGACGTCGCCACGCTCACCGGGGCGATGAAGGTGGCACTCGGGATGCGCACCGGCGGCCTGCTGGCCTCCGACGACGAGCTCGCCGGGCGGCTGCTGGCCGCCGGGGCAGAGGTCGGCGAGTCCTGGTGGCGGATGCCGCTGCTCGATCACGTCGCCGAGGAGGTCCGTTCGGACCTGGCCGACCTGCGGCAGGCCCCGCCCGGGCCGGGTGGCATCGGCGCGGCGCTGTTCCTGCGCGAGTTCACCGCCGGCCTGCCCTGGGCGCACCTGGACATCGCCGGCCCGGCCCGCTGCGACAAGGCCTACGCGGAGGTCGGGGCCGGGGCCACCGGGTTCGCCGCGCGCACGCTGGTGCAGCTGGTGCGCGGCTACGCCGCGCCGAACGACTGAGCCGGCAGCAAGTGAGCATCGAGCGAGCGCCGGCGAGTGAGGAGCCCGGGGGACGGTAGCCGGCGGAGCCGGCGGGGTGGGAAGAACGCAGCGAGCGTCGCCGGCGAAGCATCAACACTGAGCCGGCAGCGAGTGAGCATCGAGCGAGCGCCGGCGAGTGAGGAGCGCAGCGAGCGTCGCCGGCGAAGCATCAACACTGAGCCCCGGCCGGCCGGGCCGAGGCGACCACGTCGGCGGGCCGGTCGGTGCGGGTGTATCTCGGGTGCACCTGCACGACCAGGCGTCCGCACGGGCAGCGCAGGTAGCGCACCCAGCCCTCGGACGTGCTGTGCGTCGAGACCACCGAGTAGGTCTCGGCTTGAGGCCACCCGCAGGCCGGACAGTGCATGACGTTGTCCTCCGGTGCTGACTGAGTAATATGCAAGAGCTGATGACGTATTACAGTAAACCATGGATGTGGTAACAGTTCAATGGATTTCATCGGTTACCGAAGTGATGCGCTCGGAGTCACGGTCGACCTGGTCAACGAGCTGCGCGAGGCCGAGCGCCCGGAGCTGCCGCCGGTGCTCGCGCGGGACGGGTTCACCGTCGACGTCGAGTGGGATCCGGACCGCGACCGGGCGGTGTGGGCCTGGGCGGAGCGGCTCGCCGAGGTGTTCGCGGCGGCCGACCTGGACCGGGCCGCGGAGCTGGTCAACGGGCTGCTGGCCAGCGCGAAGGTGGGCCCGCACCTGACCGCGCACGACGGCGGGCCCTGGCATCTGCACTACAGCCGCCCCGGCGCGGATGTCGTCGAACGGCTGCGGGCCACCACCGCGTTCGCCCTGGCGATGCTGCTGTCCGAGTACGGCCTCGATCGGCACGGGGTGTGCGCCGCCGCCGGGTGCGGCCGGGTGTACGCGGACACCTCGCGCAACGCCCGCCGCCGCTACTGCGGGTCGGGCTGCGCCAACCGCGCCTCGGTGGCCGCGCACCGGGCCCGCCGCCGGACGGCCCAGCGGATTGACCGAACAGAAGTGGAACCTGACGGGTGCGCACACTAGGGTCGTGAAGTGGGCACGGTGATGAGCGCGGTGCTGAGGTGATGAGCGCGGTGCTGATCAGCGGGCCCTGGCGATGCGGCGGGCGTCGGCGCACGGGTGTGGGCAGGCCGTCGCGTCGGGTGGTCTCCGCTGACCGGTTGGTCGCGCGGCGGAAGACGGGACTCGTCCGATGAGCACAGGCGCACGTTTCCCGGTGGGCATGCCGGGCAGCGTGCTGGGCATCGTGCTCGCCGGTGGCGAGGGCAAACGGCTGTGGCCGCTCACCGCCGACCGCGCCAAGCCGGCCGTCCCCTTCGGCGGCAACTACCGGCTGATCGACTTCGTGCTGTCCAACCTGGTCAACGCGGGTCTGCACCGGATCTGCGTGCTCACCCAGTACAAGTCGCACTCGCTGGACAAGCACATCTCCACCACCTGGCGGCTGTCCAGTGTGCTCGGGCAGTACATCACCACGGTGCCGGCCCAGCAGCGGCTCGGCCGACGCTGGTACACCGGCTCGGCGGACGCCATCTTCCAGAGCCTGAACCTGGTGCACGACGAGCGACCGGACTACATCGCGGTGTTCGGTGCCGACCACGTCTACCGGATGGACTCGGCCCAGATGATCGCCCGGCACATCGTCAGCGGGGCCGGTGTGACGGTCGCCGGCATCCGGGTGCCACGGGCGGAGGCCAAGGCGTTCGGCTGCATCTCCTCGGACGCCGACGGGCACATCACCGACTTCCTGGAGAAACCCTCCGACCCGCCGGGCACCCCGGACGATCCCGAGGTCACCTTCGCCTCGATGGGCAACTACCTGTTCTCCACCGACGTGCTGCTCGACGCGCTACGGGCCGACTCCGAGGATGGCGACTCCGACCACGACATGGGCGGGGACATCATCCCCAGGTTGGTCCGGGCCGGGGAGGCCGCGGTGTACGACTTCGCGGACAACGTGGTCCCCGGCGCCACCGACCGCGACGCGGGCTACTGGCGTGACGTCGGCACGCTGGACGCCTACTACGAGGCCCACGCCGACCTGGTGTCCGTGCATCCGATCTTCAACCTCTACAACTCGCACTGGCCGATCCGGACCGCCACCCCGCCGTTGCCGCCGGCCAAGTTCGTGCAGTCGGGCCGCGCGGAGGATTCCATGGTCGGGCCCGGCACGATCATCTCCGGCGGGACGGTGCACCGTTCGGTGGTCAGCTCCGGGGTGCGGGTGGAGGCCGGCGCGGAGGTGTCCGACTCGGTCCTGCTGCCCGGAGTGCAGATCGGCCGGGGCGCGGTGGTGCGCGGCGCGATCCTGGACAAGAACGTGGTCGTGCCGGACGGTGCGCAGATCGGGGTGGACCTGGCCCTGGACCGGGCCCGCTACACCGTGAGCACCGGCGGCGTGGTGGTCCTGGGCAAGGGCGTCACCGCGAGCTGAGCGGGCAGGTCGGCACCGCGGTCCGGACGGGCACCCTCCCCAGTGCCCCCTCAGCGCCACAGTGCCTTGGCGGCAAGCAGCAACCCGTCGCCGACCGGCAGTGGCAGCGCCACCAGTTGGTCGTCCTCCCGGCAGATCCGCAGCACCTCCCGCACCGCGTGGTGCTCCGGATCGGGACGGGTGCCGGATTCAGGTCGGTCGGCGTCGGTCACCAGTACGCCGACCAGCGCCACCACGCCGCCGGGGCGCAGCAGCCGCACCGCCTCGTCCAGGTAGCGCGGGTACTCGGCGATGACCGCGTCCACCAGCACCAGGTCGTACGCACCGTCCGCGAGCCGGGGCAACACGTCGAGTGCCATCCCGTTGATCAGCCGCAGCCGTCCGGTCGGCAATCCCTCGGCCAGGAACGCGGCCCGCGCGGCTCGCTGGTGCTCGGGTTCCACGTCGATCGTGGTGAGCACGCCGTCCGCGGCCATCCCGCGCAGCAGCCACAGCCCGCTGACGCCGGTTCCGGTGCCGATCTCCACCACGGCCCGGGCCCGCAGCGCGGTGGCCAGGAAGCGCAGCACCGATCCCGCTGCCGGGGTCACCGTGGCGCACCCGAAGTCCTCGGCGGCCGCCCGGGCGTCGAGCAATGTCTCGTCCTCGTCCGACCAGGTCTCCGCGGAGGCCCACCGGGCGGTCTGACCGCCGTCACCGTGCACCGCTTGAGGCTACTGGCCCACTCGCGTGTGATCACGCAGGCGAACGGGCAATTCAGGTTCTTACCGCGCTCTCAGGGGAAGCTCATGGGTAGCTCACCACGATGCGAAACCGTACCGGGCAGGACAGCGGCGGGGTCGTCGCCGCTGTCCTCCCCACCGGTCGGAAACAAATCCGGCGGCCGGAGCGTTGGAACTTTCGGCACGGCCCGCCACAGGAGGTGCGAACCGCGACCATGGTCGTTCAGCAAGGCGTCGATCAGCCAAGCCCGGCCGGAGCGCAGGACAGTCCGGTCCGGCCGGTCGCTCGGCCGGGCTCGTTGCCCGCTGATGCCGAATGGGCGCCGCCGAGCTGGGACGAGGTCGTCCGTCAGCACGCCGACCGGGTGTACCGGCTGGCCTACCGGCTCACCGGCAACAGCCACGACGCCGAGGACCTCACCCAGGAGACCTTCATCCGGGTGTTCCGCTCGCTGGCCTCCTACCAACCGGGCACTTTTGAGGGCTGGCTGCACCGGATCACCACGAACCTGTTTCTGGACATGGTCCGGCGGCGGGGCCGGCTGCGGATGGAGGGTCTGCCCGACGACACCGACCGGTTACCCGGCGGCGGCCCCGATCCCGAGCAGGTGTGGTCGGACACCCACCTCGACCCGGCGCTGCAGGACGCGCTGGACGAGCTCCCGCCGGAGTTCCGCGCTGCCGTGGTGCTGTGCGACATCGAGGGCTTGTCCTACGAGGAGATCGGCGCCACCCTGGACGTGAAGCTCGGCACCGTGCGCAGCCGGATCCACCGGGGTCGGGCAGCGCTGCGGGCATCGCTGGATCGTAGGCGCGCGGAGCGACAGGAGCGCGGGTCGGGAGTCCCACCGGTTGGCGGTGTGGTCGTGGCACCACGGGAGGCCATGGGATGACGGGTGCGCGGGGACAGTTCCGGGAGACGTCGGCCTGGTCCCAGGCCTGGGGTCAGGCACACCTGGCCCTGGAGGCGATCGTGGCCTTCGTCGACGAGGAGCTGTCACCGGGTGCCCGCCGTCGGGCGCTGTCGCACCTGGCCGGCTGCGGGGAGTGTGCGTCGGAGGTCGTGGCGCAGACCCAGGCCCGGCTGGCCCTGCGGACGTCGGCCGGGCCCAGCCTGCCCTCGTCGCTGCTGCACAGCTTGCGCACCATCCCCAGCCGCGCCGAGCTGCCCGCCGCGCCCACAGGGTTGGCGGTTAGCGAGGACGGGCAGCTGGTCTCGGTGCTGCGCCCCGCGCCAGCGCGACGGCGCAGCGGGTCGGTGGACCGGCGGGTCCGGCTGGGTGCCGGCGCGCTGTTCACCGGAATGGCGGGAATGGCCGCGTTCGGCGCGCTCGCCGTGGTCGGCGCCGAGCCGGCTGAGCTGCTCATCGAGCGGAGCGCCCCCACGCTGGATGCCCGCCTGCAGGTCGTCGCCGAGCCGCGGCAGAGCCGCCCGGCCCCGGTCAGGGTCACGGAGGAGCCCGGCCACGTCGTTCCGACGACCCGCTCGGCGGCCTATGTGCCGGCCGTCGTTTTCAACCACTAGTTCATTTCAACCACTAGTTCATTTCAACCACCGGGTTCATCCGGGACGCGACGACTCGTGGCCCGGCCTCCGGCCAGGGCGACCGGAGAGCTACGCGGACTTCACCGGCGGCAGGGCACTCTGGTCGTGTCCAGCAGCCCGAATCCGCCGTCAGCCTCGACCCCAGGAGCCCGGCCACCGATGAGCCGACGATGAGACACCCTCTGTCAACCCCGGGGTCAGGCCGCGTGTCCGAGGGCTCGGTTGCGGTTGGCGACGTGGACGGTCTCGTCGTAGAGGACGTTCTTGGTGAGGCAGTGCCAGAGGATCTCCAGCCA
>JBQTKB010000079.1:0-2397 GCA_052386505.1 Pseudonocardia sp. | reverse complement strand
GGGGGGGGGGGGGCGCCGCCCTGGCCTGGTGGTGTGGCCGCGGGGGGGGGGGGGGGCCGGGCCCCGCCCCCCCCCCCCACTCACGGGTGGCGCAGCCGCATGACCCGGATCATCGCCGGGTCGGTGGGCGGCCGGCGGATCGCGGTGCCTCCGGCCGGTACCCGACCGACCTCCGAGCGGGTGCGCGAGGCGCTGTTCAGCGCGCTGCAGGTCGATCCGGGACTGGACGGCGCGCGGGTGCTGGACCTCTGCGCGGGCTCTGGCGCGCTCGGACTCGAGGCGTTGTCCCGGGGCGCGCGGTCGGCGGTGTTCGTGGAGTCCGACCGGCGCGCGGTGGCCACCCTGCGCGGCAACGTCCGCGATCTCGGGCTCGGCTCGGTGGCGGAGGTGCGGCCGGTGACCGTGGCCGCGGTGCTGACCCGCCCGGCGACCGAGCCGTTCGACCTGGTGCTGGCAGACCCGCCGTACGACGTGCCGGACGAGGAGGTGACGGGTTGGTTGATCGCCGCCGAGTCCGGTGGGTGGCTCGCGGAGCGCGTCACGGTGGTACTGGAACGACCGGTCCGACGGGGGGCCCGGGCCGACGGTGCCGGGTTCTCCTGGCCTGATCCGCTCAGTGGGTTACGTGAGCGCCGTTACGGCGACACCGTGCTGCACGTCGGCGTCCGGTACGGTCCCCGAGGTGTGAAGAGGCTTTCAGATTGAGACGGTCACAGTGAGGCGCGCAGTCTGCCCGGGCTCCTTCGACCCGCCCACCAACGGCCATCTCGACATCATCGGGCGGGCCGCCGGGTTGTTCGACGAGGTGATCGTCGCGGTCCTGGTGAACGAGAGGAAGCACGGCCTGTTCACTGTCGACGAGCGCATGGCCATGCTCGCCGAGATTGCCCGGGGTTACCCGAACGTGGTGATCCGCTCGTTCGACGGCCTGCTGGTCGACTTCTGCCGGGCGAACGCGGTGTCCGCGATCGTGAAGGGTCTTCGGGCGGGCGACTTCGACTACGAGCTGCAGATGGCCCAGATGAACCAGAAGCTCTCCGGGGTGGACACACTGTTCATGTCGACCAGCCCGGAGTACAGCTTCGTGGCCAGCTCGCTGGTCAAGGAGGTGGCCCGGTTGGGTGGTGACGTGGCGCACCTTTTGCCGCCCTCGGTGCACCGGCTGCTGATCGAAAGGCTCGCCGAGCGGGCGGCCGCCGACCGCTGAGCGGCGGCGCCCGGTCGCCTGGTCCCCGCCCGCTCGCGCCGGCACGGGTGACACGCGGCGTGGCCCGGAATCCGCCGGATCGGCGATCCCGGCGGGCAGACTGGTGGCGTGTACCGGGTCTTCGAAGCGCTGGACGCGCTGGTCACCGTGGTCGAGGAAGCTCGGGGCGTACCGATGACCTCGACCTGCGTGGTGCCGCGCGGCGAGGTCCTGGACCTGCTCGACGATCTGCGCGAGTCGGTCCCGGCCGATCTGGACGACGCTCAGGACGTGCTGGATCAGCGCGACGACCTGGTCGACGCCGCGCGGGAGGAGCAGCGCGAACTGACCGAGCAGGCCCGGGCGGAGGCCGACCGGCTGGTCGCCGAGGCCCGGGCCGAGGCGGAGCATATCCTCGCGCAGGCCCGGCACGACGCCGAGCGGGCGGTGGCCGATGGTCGCGCCGAGTACCAGGACCTGGTGGAACGCGGCCGGCTGGAGGCCGAGCGGCTCACCGCGGCGGGACGGGCGTCCTACGACCGGTTCGTCACCGAGGGCCGCGCCGAGCAGGCCCGGCTGGTGGCGCAGACCGAGGTCGTGCAGGCCGCGCACGTCGAGTCCGGTCGGATCATCGACGCCGGCGAGCGAGAGGCCGACCGGTTGCGCGCAGAGTGCGACAGCTACGTCGAGACCACCATGGCCGGGTTCGAGGAGACCCTCACCCGCACCCTGCAGAGCGTCCAGCGCGGGCGCGATCAGTGGGGGCACCGGCGGCGGCGGGACCCGGTGTCCGCGCGTGGTCCGATCGGGACCGACCTGATCGACTGACGGGCCTGCCCGGCCGGCGGCGATTACGCTAACCCGCTGATGGAGACCAATCCGGCTCGACCCGACCGCTCGGTGGACGAGCCCCCTGAGTTCGGACGCGGCTCGACGCCGACCGTCGCCGACGGCTGGGCTGCGGCGCGACCCAGACACCCGGACGGTTCCCCGGCGGTCGGGGCGTTCGACACCAGCACCTGGTGGCCTCGCTACCAGTACCGATTTGCCGCGCCGACCCACGGTGTGGCGCCGTCGGACCAGCCGGAGGTGCGTCGTCCGGTGGTGCCGGCGGGGGTGGAGTTCGGGGGGAGTGCGGCGGATCTGACGGATGATCTGATTGTGCGTTCCCGGGCGCAGCGGCCGACGCGTGGGTGGCGTCGGGCGGTGTT
>JBQTKB010000078.1:0-54698 GCA_052386505.1 Pseudonocardia sp. | reverse complement strand
TGTTTCTCGTTAGTGTCTCCGTCTTCTCAGCCCCGCCCCGCGGGGGGGGGGGCCCCCCGTTTCCGGGGGGGGGGGGCCCACGCCGGTGCGTTCAAGGTTGCTCGCGCAGCCACTCCAGCGCGGCCTGGACCACCGGGTGTTCCCGGTGGCCAGCCCGGCGGTCTTCTCCCCGAAGGTGCGCAGGCTGGGGGGTCCGAGGAACGCGGCCAGCACCGCCTCGCCGGCACTGGCGGTGGTCTGCCCGGTGAGCACCGCGACCGGTGGGTCCGGCCAGCGCAGCACGTGGTCGTTGTGCGTCACGTAGTCCGGGATCGCGGCTTCGCCGGTCGCCGGGTTGGCCGGGGACCCGGTTCGGGTCCGTCCGGCGCTCGCGGCGTCACCGGTACAACCGGGGATCGTCCACCTGCTCGTCCTCTCAGGGATAGGCGACCAGGAACGAAGCCGCTGCCGGCAGGATCAGGACGAACGACACCAGCGCCAGCGGTCGAGCACCCAGGCGGCTGCTGAGCAGGTAGAGCTGGACACCGAGCACGACCGCCGCCGCGCAGAACACCAGTTCCGGCTCGAACCCGATCGGACGGTCCTGCGCGAGCACCAGGCTGGTCAGATACCCGACCACCGCGAGCAGGCCGGCCGTCGGCAGATGCCTGGACTCCACCCATGAGGAGTCCAGCGCGTCCGTCAACGCCGTACCGGCGCGCACCTCGCCGACGATCTGCGCGAGGAAGACAGCGAGCACGACCATTGCCCCGCCCAGGACGACCCAGCGGAGGATCTCCGGGATGGCACCCATCGCTCAGCCCTGGCCCGGGGTCGCGCGGAGGCCGACCGTGGTGCGGTTGCGGGTGTCCTCGGTGCCGGTGAACCCCTCGTCCGGGGCGTAGCGGTCCTGCCCGAACCTGGCGCGCTGGTCGTCGGGCGTGCCGCCGAGCTTGTCCGCGCCGAACCCGAACGCGCCGACCACGTCGCCCGGCGCCATCAGGTCGTGCTTGCCGGAGTCGGCGTCGGTGTGCCAGCTGCCCAGGAAGTGGCCGGCCTCGTGCGCGGCGATGTTGCCCAGCGCCCGGCCGACGAAGTCGATCCGCGCGTTCCGGTCCACCGGGGTGCGTAGGTAGTGGCTCAGCGAGACCACGTTGTCCGCCGGGCCGGCGAGCCGGTCGAGCAGCACCATGGCGGTCTCCTCGCGGGCGAAGTTGCCCGGGTCGACCGACTCGGCGATGCCCACGGTCGGGATGCCGGCCTCCTGGGCGCTGCCACCGATCACCACCCGGCTGACCCCGGGCTTGCCGAACTCGGAGCGCCCACCCCGGCTGGCCTCCAGCACCTCGACCTGGCCGCCACCGGTGTCGGCCAGGTTCTCCCGCACCGTCGCGGTGATCCGGGCGATCAGCGCCGGCTCGTCCTCGGGTTGCAGGCCCCAGCCGCCCAGGAACGCGCCCAGCGGGCTGAGCTGGACCTCGGGCTGGGCGTTGTCGATGCCGAACCGGCGCACGTCCACCGCCGCTCCGCCGTACTCCAGCACGATCTTCTGCGCCGGGGCGCTGGTGGGCCGGAACACCCCGATCTCGGCCCGGTAGGCGCCGTCGGACGCCCCTGGCTTGGCACTCGGGTCCGGCACGGCACTCGGGTCCGGCGCGGCACTCGGGCTCGGCTGGGCGGCGAGGACGGCTGGAGCCGGCTGGGCGGCTGGAGCCGCCGGAGCCGGCTGGGCGACGGCGCTCGGCGGGGCGGCCGGTTCGGTCAGCGAGTTCGCCGACGCCGATCCGGGCGCGGGCTCGGCCGCCGGCGAGGCGGGCTTGGCGGCCGGTGGTCCGGGAGTCACGGGCTTGGCCGGAGCGGACGGCGTCCCGGGCGTGGCGGCCGGTGCCGGGCGGGGCGCGCGTCGCACGGTGATCGTGTGCGGGCCGGTGACCGCGGCGACGTGGTCGATGCTGGCGTTGCCGCCGCCGAGCAACGGCGAGCTCTCCGGGAAGATGCCCGTGCGGTCGACCGCCGACCCCTGCACCAGGGTGCCTCGGGGATCGCGCAGTTCCAGCAGGCCCCCGGCCTCGCGCACCGTCGCGGCGAACACCTCGCCGGCGCGCAGGGTGAAGGTGAACGCGTTCGCGCTGTCCGGGCGGGTCAGCACGCCGGTCAGCTTGCCCCGGGCGTTCTGCCCCGATCCGCTGCCGAAATCCGGTATCGGTTTGGGCACCGGTTGCACCTCGGGCGCCGCGGCCGGCGCGGGCGGGGCGGACGACGTGGCGCCGGGCGGCGCGGCCGGGACGGACGACGTGGCACCGGGCGGCGCGGCCGGCGCGGGCGGGGCGGACGACATCGCACCGGGCGGCGCGGCCGGCTGCTCGAGCGCGGCGGCGACCTCCAGCGGCGGCGGACCGGCGGGTGCAGTGCCGGTGGGTGCCGTGCCGAGGAACCGGGCGGGCCGGTCGCGGCTGGGCAGGGCGCAGTGCCAGGCGGCGGCCGCAGTGGCCGCGGCCAGCGATGCCGAAAGGTCGGGCGGCTGGTCGTGGGCCGGCATCCCCAGCTGCGGGGCGAGTACGCCGAGGACGACGGCGGGCGCGAGGACCCACGTTCGTTGCATGTAGTGACTCCCCGCGGACCGAGCGATCGGATGAGGCGTCGAACGTAACTCGGCGTCAGCGTGAACCAGCAGCGACACCCTCACTGGAGTCAGGATCGCTTGATCGGGTGACTCACGACCTGGACGCGCTGTGGTCTCGAGATCTCCTGTTCGGGGTGCCCGGTGTGGGACAGTGGCCATCGGTACGGCACAGCATGCGTACGACACATCAGGCACAGCGGAGAAGCGGGTCATGGCGGTCAAGGTTGTCAAGGGCACCGACGGTCGCACCTGGACGGTGCGCCGGCAGATGCAGTTGCGGATGCCCGCCATCGGGCAGGACTTCGAGCACGACGTGGACGGTGGCACCGTCGGCAAGTGGGTCATCCTGGGCCTGCTCGCGCTGTTCTACCTGGCGCTGTTCACCTGGTCCGGGTTGACCATCAACGTGCCGGGATGGGCGTTTTTCTTCGTGCTGATCGTGGTGGGCTTCCTGGTGACCCGGGTGATCAGCCGGCGCCCGTGGAAGATCACCGCACAGACCCCGGGCGCGCACGACCCGGAGCACCCCGACCGGCGCAACGCAGCGCACTGGGTGGCCACCGTGCGCGGGGTGTCCAAGTCCCAGGAGGAGATCACCAAAGGCATCCGGCGGATCCGGATGAAGGGCGAGCCGAACGACGCCAAAGGCCTGTGGAAGGAAAGCAACTAGGCTCCGGGTAGACGTCCCGACCGGAGAGGCCGCCCCCGATGCCGGAGTTGCCCGAGGTGGAAGCACTGGCCGAGCACCTGCGCACGCACGCGCTCGGGCGGCGGGTGGCCCGGGTGGACCTGGCCAGCATGAGCGCGCTCAAGACCTACCAGCCCCCGGCGTCGGCGCTGCACGGCCGCGAGGTCGCCGGCGCCGCCCGGCACGGCAAGTTCCTCGACCTCATCTGCGGCGGCGACCCGGGCGGTGACACCGGCGAGCAGTTGCACCTGATCACCCACCTGTCCCGGGCCGGTTGGCTGCGCTGGCACGACACTGCCTCGGTCGCCCCGCCGAAACCGACCGGCAAGGGGCCGATCGCGCTGCGGGTGCATCTGGACAGCGTCGGCGGCCCCGGGTTCGACCTCACCGAGGCGGGCACCCAGAAGCGGCTCGCGGTCTACGTCGTGCACGCTGCGGCGGACGTCCCCGGGATCGGCCGGCTGGGCCCGGACGCGTTGGGTCTGACCCGTGACGACCTCGCCGGGTTGCTCAAGGGCCGTACCGAGCGGATCAAGAACCTGATCACCGACCAGTCTGTGCTGGCCGGCATCGGCAACGCCTACAGCGACGAGATCCTGCACGTCGCGAAGCTCTCCCCGTACGCGGTGGCCGGCCGACTGGACGACGACAAGCTGGACGCGCTGTTCGCGGCGCTGCACGGGGTGCTCGCCGACGCGGTCGCCCGGTCGGTCGGCCAGCAGGCGGCCAAGCTCAAGGGCGAGAAGCGCTCCGGCATGCGGGTGCACGCGCGCACCGGGCTGCCCTGCCCGATCTGCGCGGACACGGTGCGCGAGGTGTCCTTCGCCGACCGCTCGCTGCAGTACTGCCCCACCTGCCAGACCGGCGGCAAACCGCTCGCGGACCGCCGGCTGTCCCGGCTGGTGAAATAGGCTCTGATCGTGGCCGAGTTCCTGTCCTCCACCACCGCGCTGCTGATCCTGCTGATCACGGTGGTGGTGAGCTTGGTGGTGGTCTTGGTGCTGCTGTGGCGTTCCAAGCGCCGCGAGTTCGCCTCTCCGCTGGAACGGGCCACCTTCTCCACCCTGCACACCGTCTCGCTGGCCGCGCCGGCGCTGCGCGAGGGGCTGTCCAAGCAGTCCGCCGCGTTCGCACTTCCGTATCTGCGCACCCTGCTGGAGACCTGCGGGCTGACCATGACCGACGCGCACGCCGAGCTGCTGGCCTGGGACGGCGAGAGCGACCACCACGCCCCGGACGTGTCCGAGCTGGCCCGCAAAGCGCTGGCCACCGGCCGGTTGCAGGTCGCCTCGCACAGCGAGATCGACTGCGGGCGGAGCGACTGTGCGGCGCGCGGGCTGGTGGTGTCGCCGCTGGAGATCGAGTCCCGGATCATCGGCACGCTCGCCGCCGTGACCGAGTCCACCCCGGGCCCGGTGCTGCTGCGGGCCACCGGTCAGGTGGCCCGATACGTGTCCAGCCAGCTGGAGCTGGCCGAGCTGGACGAGTCGCGCAACCGGCTGGCCCGGGCCGAGGTGCGGGCGCTGCGGGCGCAGATCTCCCCGCACTTCATCTACAACGCGCTGAACACCATCGGCACGTTCATCCGCACCGACCCGGACCGGGCCCGCGAGCTGCTCTACGAGTTCGCCGACTTCACCCGCTACTCCTTCCGCGGCGCCGAGGAGTACACGACGCTGCGCGACGAGCTGACCAACATCGAGCGCTACGTGGCGCTGGAGCAGGCCCGCTTCGGTGACCGGCTGAACGTGCAGCTGCGAATCGCCCCGGAGGTGCTGCAGGTCGTGCTGCCGTTCCTGGCGTTGCAGCCGCTGGTGGAGAACGCCATCCGGCACGGTCTGGCCGGCAAGCCGAACGGCGGCACCATCACCATCACCGCGGAGAACGCCGGCGCGGAGTGCGTGATCAGCGTCGAGGACGACGGGGTCGGCATGGACCCCAAGCGGCTGCGCGAGGACGTCGCCGACGCCCATCTGTCCGGGGCGCACGTCGGGATGGGCAACGTCGACGACCGGATGCGCTCGGCCTTCGGCGACGACTTCGGCCTGGTCGTGGACACCGCCCCCGGCGCCGGCACCAAGATCACCCTCCGGGTCCCCAAGTTCCGGGCCGGCATCCGCGCGTAAGGCGGCTGGCGCCGCCCGTGAGTGGCGAGTACGGCCATAACCGCACTCCGCACTCACGAGCACGCGCTAGCGTGCAAGTATGGCGAGTACGAACAGGCTGTTGGACAGGCTTCCGAACACCGTGGCCGAGCGGCTGCCCGGCAGGCTCGGGGGCGAGCGCGGCGAGCGGTCGGTGGTGGCCGTGGTCCGGCTGCACGGGGTGATCACTCCGGCGACCGGCCCGATGGCCCGGGCCGTGATCAACCTGCCCGCTGTCGAACCGACGCTCAAGCGGGCGTTCGACACCGACCGGCTGGCTGCCGTCGCGTTGCAGATCAACTCCCCGGGCGGGGCGGCCACCCAGTCCGCGCTGGTCGCCGACCGGATCCGCGGCCTGGCCGAGGAACACGAGGTGCCGGTCCTGGCGTTCTGCGAGGACCTGGCGGCCTCCGGCGGCTACTGGCTGGCTTGCGCGGCCGACGAGATCTACGCCCATCCCACCTCGCTGGTCGGCTCGATCGGGGTGATCAGCGGCGGCTTCGGCCTGGTCGGGCTGCTGGAGCGGCTCGGCGTCGAGCGACGGGTGCACACCGCCGGGCAGAGCAAGTCCCGGCTCGACCCGTTCCTGCCGGAGCAGCCGGCCGACGTGGAGTGGCTCACCGGGATGCAGTCGCAGCTGCACGACCTGTTCCAGCAATGGGTGCGCGAGCGGCGCGGCGAAAAACTGACCGGCGGCCCGGACGAGCTGTTCACCGGGGAGGTGTGGACCGGCGCTGCGGCGCTGCGGTTCGGCCTGATCGACGGGCTGGGCACGCTGCGTGAAGTGCTCGCCGAGCGTTTCCCGGACGCCGAACCGCTGCCGGTCGAGGGCCGCAAGCCGCTGCTCGCCCGGCTCGGTCTGGCCGGGATGACAGCCGCGCCGCGCAGTCCGGGTCTGGTCGAGGAACTGCTCACCGCAGCCGAGTCCCGCGCGGCGTGGGCCCGGTTCGGGCTCTAACGCGATACAACATGCGCCGGGTGAAATTCGATCCACCGCTGGCACCGCGGACGAATCACCGCCAACATGGTTCGGTTCGAATTACCCTGGTGGCCGAGGCCGGCGCGACGGTGCCCGGGGATGTCACAGGCGTGACGTGGGCAGGATGAGGAGATCGTGAACAACGCAGATGGCTCAGGTGGGCTGGTCGTGCTGGCCGTCGACGACGAGAAGCCAGCCCTCGACGAGCTGGAGTACCTGCTCGGCCAGGACCAGCGGGTGGGCACGGTGCTCACCGCGTCCAATGCGGAGAACGCGCTGCGCATGCTGAGCACCCGCGAACGCCCGCGCGACGGCTCGCAGAACGGGATGCCCGGCCACTCCTCGCCTCCGGTGCACCCGTTGACCGGCACCCCGATCGCCCGCAGCACCGACATCGACGTGGTGTTCCTGGACATCCGCATGCCGGGCCTGGACGGCCTGGAGCTGGCCCGGGTGTTCTCCAACATGGCGGTGCCGCCGGCGGTGGTGTTCGTGACCGCGCACGACGACCGCGCGGTCGATGCCTACGAGGTCGGCGCGGTCGACTATCTGCTCAAGCCGCTGCGCTCGGAGCGGCTGCGCAACTCGCTGGACCGCATACTGTCCGCGCGTCCGGTGGTCGGCGGCTCCGACGGGGCCGCCGGAGTCGACGGCCCGGGTGACGACGAGGTGATCCCGGTCGAACTTGCCGGCACCACCAAGCTGGTGCCCCGTTCGGCGGTGCGCTACGTCGAGGCGCAGGGCGACTATGCCCGGCTGCACACCAACGACAACAAGAGCCACCTGGTGCGGATCCCGCTGTCGGTGCTGGAGGACCGCTGGCGCGACGCCGGGTTCGTGCGCATCCACCGGTCCTACCTGGTGTCGCTGTCGTTGGTCACCGAGTTGCGGCTGTCCGGCTCGGGCTATGTGGTGCGGATCGGCACCGGCTCGGAGACCGCCGAGCTGCCGGTCAGCCGCCGGCACACCCGTGAGCTGAAGGACCGCCTGGTCCGCGCGACGAAGCAGGCCTGGAGCCAGCGATGAGAGGTTTCGGCGGGCCGCCATGAGCAGCCTCCCGGTCGAGCCGGACCCGGACGCCGACGTCGAGCCCGATCTGTCGCCGGTGGCGCTGCGTCGGGAGCTCCGCCGGCGGGTGCGGGCCGACCACGTCGACCCGCCGGAAGGCCAGCAGCGGCCACCGGTCGGCGGACGGCACGCCCGCCGGGACGGCTCCGAGTCCTCCCAGCCCGGGCTGAACTACGTGCCCCGGCACTCGGTCAGCACTCCGGGGCCGAGTTCGGTGTCCGCGCACGCGGCGACCGAGCAGTTCGCCCGGGTTGTCGAAGACGTCACCCCGGCACCGCCGCCCGGTGGGTCGGCCCCGGCACCGAGGGAGGCCACACGCCGGGAGCCGGATCCCGGACCGGTGGCGCCCGGGGTGCCCGGCGGTTCGGTGCCCGGAGGGATGTGCGGGGCACCACGTCCCGCGGCGACCGTGTGGTCCCGCTATCCCGGAGGTGACGCGCGCGCGGCCAGGCACCCGCCGAACGGGCCGGCGCCGGGTGCGCGCCCGGCCAGCCTCTTCGACCCCGGGTCACCCGCCGGTCCGCCCGCCGGGTCGTCGGTCGGGTCAGCGAGCGGCCCGCCTTCCGGGTCGTCGTCGATCGGACGGCCTCCCGGAGTGCCGACCGGGGGAGCATCCGGGTCACCGATCGGACCGCGTCCCGGAGTGCCGAGCCGGGGCGCCGCGCGGTCACCGATCGGACTTCCGGGCGGCGGGGCGCCGGCCAGCCGGGCCGCGATCGGCGAGTTCGGCCGCGCCGGCCCGCTGACCCATCCAGGAGCGACCGACACCCAGACCCCCGCCCCGTCCAGCGCCACCCTGACCGACTCGGTCACCAGCGGCACCCAGGCCGGCGCGGCCACGGGCGGGACCGGCATCTCCGGCAGCTCAGGCGGCACCGGTATCTCCGGCACCTCGGGCGGCACCGGCGCTTCGGGCGGCGGGATCGCGCCGGCCGAGCCCGTACAGCCGGGCAAGCGGGTGCGGGTGGTGCTCTCGCAGCGCAAAGGCACGCCGCGCCCGGTGCGCACGGTGCTCGACGTGCAGGAGATGACCCCGGTCGGCGAGACGCTGAGCACCAGCCTGATCCGCTCGCAGCTTGCGCTGGCGCTGCGCATCGGCGGTATCGCGCTGATCGCCCTGGGCTCGCTGCCGGCCATCTTCGTGATCTTCCCGGTACTCGGTCGGGTGGAGCTGTTCGGGCTGCGGCTGCCCTGGCTGCTGCTCGGCGGGCTGTCCTACCCGTTCATGCTGGGGCTGGGTTACCTGCACGCCCGCTCGGCGGACCGCCTCGAGCAGGTCTTCGTCGACCACATCCAGAACTGAACCCCGCCGGCCCGGATCGCGTGACTCGCCGGTGCGGATGGCGAGGATCTAAGCTCACGGCATGGACTTGGCGGCGGTGATCGCGCTCGGCGCGATGGTCGCCGTCGCGCTGATCTCCACGGTGATCGGGTCGTTCGGCGTCCGGTTCGCCCGCAACACCTCCGACTTCCTGGTCGCCTCCCGTACGGTGCGACCCACCGCGAACGCCGGGGCGATCGCCGGGGAGTACCTGTCCGCCGCGTCGTTCCTCGGGGTCGCCGGGCTGATCCTCAAGGACGGCCCGGACGCGCTGTGGTACCCGGTCGGGTTCACCGCCGGCTACCTGGGGCTGCTGTTGTTCGTGGCCGCCCCGCTGCGCCGGTCCGGGGCCTACACCGTGCCGGACTTCGCCGATTTCCGGCTGCGCAGCCCGGCCCTGGGTCGGGCCTGCACCGCGTTCGTGATCGTGATCGGCTGGCTCTACCTGTTGCCGCAGCTGCAGGGCGCCGGGCTGACCCTGTCCACGGTGGCGCCGGGCTGGCCGCCCTGGGTGGGGGTCGCCGCGGCGGCGCTGATCGTGGTGCTCACCGTGGTGTTCGGCGGGATGCGCTCGATCACCTTCGTCCAGGCGTTCCAGTTCTGGCTGAAGTTCACCGCGCTGGCCGTGCCCGCGATGGTGCTGCTGATTCACGTCGGCGGCGATCACCGCCCGTTCAACCGGCCGGCCCCGCCGCAGTTCCCCACCGATACGACCGTCTCGATCAAGACCGATGTGGTGCTGGACGTGACCCAGCCGGTGGTGTTCACCGCGACCGGGGTGCTCGACGGCGAGCAGCGGTCCGGGCAGGTCCGGTGGGGTCCGGGTCGGCACACCGTCGAGTCCGGGGCCACGCTGATGTTCGCTGCCGGCACGTCGGTGCCGGTGCCGACCGGCGCGCCGGTGCGCGACTCGACCTGGCTGACCCCGCTGTCCGGGGACAGCGAACACCAGATGTTCGCGATCTACTCGCTGATCATCGCCACGTTCCTGGGCACCATGGGTCTGCCGCACGTGCTCGGCCGGTTCTACACCAACCCGGACGGCCGCACGGCCCGGTGGACCACCGTGCTGGTGCTGGCCATGCTCGGCGCGTTCTACCTGCTGCCTACGATCCTCGGCGCGCTGTCCCGGTTGTACGTACCGCAACTGCTGGTCAGCGGCGATACCGATGCGGCGGTGCTGCTGCTGCCGGAGGCGGTGCTGGGTAGCGGTGCACTGGGCACCGGGCTGGCCGGCCTGGTCGCGGCGGGTGCGTTCGCGGCGTTCCTGTCCACCTCGTCCGGGCTGGTGGTGAGCATCGCCGGGGTGTTGTCCACCAGCCCGTCGCTGTTCCCCCGCGGCGGGGTGCGCGACTTCCAGTGGGGAACTCTGCTGGCCGTGCTGGTACCGCTGGCCCTGGCCCTGTCGGCCGCCCGGCTGGACTTCTCGCTCACCGTCTCGCTGGCGTTCGCGGTGGCCGCGTCCACCTTCTGCCCGCTGCTGGTGCTGGGCATCTGGTGGGGCGGGCTGACCGATCGCGGCGCGCTGGCCGGGCTGCTGGTCGGCGGGGTCAGCTCGGCGACCGCGGTGGTGCTGAGCCTGTTCGAGGTGGCTCCGGGCGGCTGGCTGGGGCTGCTGCTGGCCCGCCCGGCGGCGGTGACCGTGCCGGCGGCGTTCCTCACCATGGTGGTGGTCAGCCTGTTGACCGTCGACCGGCTGCTGCCCGACGTGCCCCGGTTGATGCTGCGGCTGCACGCACCGGAGCGGCTGGGCCTGGCGCAGGACCGGCTGGGGTCCGACCGGTCCGGGTCAGACCGGACGGGCGGCGACCGGGTCGGCGGTTGGTCGGGCTGACCAGGCCGGCTGAGCGGTCAACCCAGCGGTCAACCCAGCGGTTGCGCCATTTGTCACTCGAAAGGATGATGGCTCGTCCGAGGGGAAGTTGGGCGCGACTCAGTCGCGGACAGCGAGGAAGCGGCAATGGTGACGTCGTGCGGCGGTGATCCCGACCATCCATCGTTCCCGGACGACCACTGGTCGCCCCGTTCGAACGAGCCGATGCCGAAGCGTGTCCTGCGCGCCCGGCCGGGCGGGTTCCCGGTCCGGGGGGGCACTGATTATCGTTCCTGCCAGTTCTCATCTGAGGTACCGCTAAGGAGCACGGGGTCGTGACCGCGATGGATCGAAGTTCGACACGTGAAGGCACCGTCTACGAGCAGGTGCAGGCCAGCCCGGAGTTCGTCGAGTTGCGGCGGCGGCTGCGCGGGTTCGTCTTCCCGATGAGTGCGGCGTTCCTCATCTGGTACCTCGCCTACGTGCTGCTCGCCTCCTTCGCGCCCGCGTTCATGGCCACCAAGGTGAGCGGCAACATCACCTGGGGGCTGATCATCGGCCTGCTGCAGTTCGTCACCACCTTCGCCATCACCACCGTGTACGTCGGCTACGCCAACAACCGGCTCGATCCCGCCGCGGAGCGGTTGCGGCTGCAGATCGAGGGGGACGGCAAGTGACCGCCTATCTGGCCCAGGGCGGCGTCGGTAACCCGGCGCTCAACATCGGCATCTTCGCCGGGTTCGTGGTGCTGACCCTGGCCGTGGTGATCTACGTCGGCCGGACCAACCGCACCGCTTCGGACTACTACGCCGCCGGGCGCTCGTTCACCGGCCCGCAGAACGGCATCGCGATCGCCGGTGACTACCTCTCGGCTGCCTCGTTCCTGGGTATCGCCGGGGCCATCGCGGTGAACGGCTACGACGGCTTCCTGTACTCGATCGGCTTCCTGGTGGCCTGGCTGGTGGCGTTGCTGCTGGTCGCGGAGCTGCTGCGGAACACCGGCAAGTTCACCATGGGCGACGTGCTCAGCTTCCGGATGCGCCAGCGCCCGGTGCGGGCGGCGGCGGCCAGCTCCACGCTGGTGGTGTCGTTCTTCTACCTGCTGGCCCAGATGGCCGGTGCCGGGGCGCTGATCGCGCTGCTGCTGAACATCCCGAACTCGAACACCTCGGGTCAGGGCCTGGTGATCGCCGCGGTTGGCACCATCATGATCATCTATGTGTTGATCGGCGGCATGAAGGGCACCACCTGGGTGCAGATCATCAAGGCCGGTCTGCTGCTGGTCGGCGCCGCGGTGCTCACCGTGTTCGTGCTCGGCAGGTTCGGCTTCAACTTCTCCGACATCCTCGGCCAGGCGGTCACCAACAGCCCGAGGACCGGCGAGGCGATCCTCGGCCCGGGCCTGCAGTACGGCGTCAGCACCGCGTCCAAGATCGACTTTATCTCGCTGGCGCTGGCATTGGTGCTCGGCACGGCCGGCCTGCCGCACATCCTGATGCGGTTCTACACCGTGCCCAACGCAAAAGAAGCTCGCCGCTCGGTGGTGTGGGCGATCTGGCTGATCGGCGTCTTCTACCTGTTCACCCTGGTGCTGGGTTACGGGGCGGCCGCGCTGGTCGGGCCGGATCGGATTCGCAACGCCCCCGGGTCTACCAACTCGGCGGCCCCGCTGCTGGCCTTCGAGCTCGGCGGCGAGTTGCTGCTGGGCATCATCGCGGCGATCGCGTTCGCCACCATCCTGGCGGTGGTCGCCGGGTTGACGATCACCTCGGCCGCGTCGTTCGCGCACGACGTCTACGCCAACGTGATCAAGAAGGGCGAGGCGGCTCCGGACGAGGAGGTCAAGGTCGCCCGGCGGACCGCGATCGTGATCGGGGTGGTGGCGATCGGCGCCGGCATCCTGGCCCGCAACCAGAACATTGCGTTCCTGGTGGCGCTGGCCTTCGCGGTGGCCGCCTCGGCCAACCTGCCGACGATCCTGTACTCGCTGTTCTGGCGGCGGTTCAACACCATGGGCGCGCTGTTCAGCATCTACGGTGGGTTGATCAGCTGCGTGCTGCTGATCGTCTTCTCGCCGGCCGTTTCCGGTCGCCCGACCTCGATGCTCAAGACCGCCGACTTCGCACTGTTCCCGCTGGCCAACCCGGGGCTGGTGTCCATCCCGCTGTCGTTCCTGCTCGGCATCGTCGGCACCTACGTGGGCAGCCGGGAGAAGTTCAACGGGGAGAAGTTCGCCGAGATGGAGGTCCGCTCCCTGACCGGCGCAGGTTCGGAGAAAGCCATCTCCCACTAGCCCCGCGGGGCGCCCAGCGCGGGTCGCGCATCGCGTCGGCGAGTCGTCGGGCACTTGAGGTTGGCGAGGAGCGCTTTCTGGCACAGCTGGTCGCTCACGGGGCCGGTCCCATCCCGGGCCGGCCCCGCCGTGCGTCCTCACCTGGGATTGACAGGGTCGGGTGGCACTATGGGCGCCGTGAACACCCAGGTACCGCAGGTCGGGGTGGACGCGGTGCCGGACACCGCCCGCCCGCTGGACGTCCGCGAGGCGGACGAGTGGGCCGCCGGCCACGCCCCCACCGCGCTGCACATCCCCATGTCGCAGCTCACCGAGCGGATCGGTGAGCTGCCGGCCGACCAGGACCCGCTGTACGTGATCTGCCGCTCCGGTGGCCGCTCGGCCCGGGTGGTGGCCTACCTCGCCGGCCAGGGCTATCCGGCGGTGAACGTCGACGGCGGCATGCAGGCGTGGGCCCGCGCCGGCCGCCCGGTGCAGAGCGCCGGCCCGGGCGCGCCGGAAATCATCTGATGTCGGGCGGCGCGCGGTGACCTGCCCGCGCTGCGGGCGCGCCCAGCCGGGCGAGGCCGGCGGGCCGTTCTGTGCGCACTGCGGGCAGTTCCTGGTGCCGATGCGCTGGGTTGCCTCCCCCCCGCCGGCCGACCCGTCGCGCCCGGGCACCCGGCCCGTGCCGAGGCAGCCGTACGCCGGCCCACCGCGCTACCGGAACACACCCACCTGGGGCTACCCCGCGCTGCCCTGGCAACGGGCCGGCTCCGAGGCCGAGTCCCGCCCACCGGTCGAGGTGCTGCTCGGCCAGGCCGGTCTGCTGGTGCCCATGCTGCGCGGGTTGGCGGTGCTGGCCGTGCTGTCGGCGTTTGCCGAAGGCTGGCGCTACGTGCTCCTGCTGCGCAGCCGCACCTCGGCGCTGAACGCCCGGGAGGTGGCCGCCTCGGACGCGCTGGTCGGCGCCGCGTCCTGGGTCACCGTGCTGCTCACGGTGGCCGTCGGGTTTCTGCTTCTGCGCTGGGTGCTCGGCGCGTTGCGGGCCAGCGCGGCGCGCACCGGTCGGCTGCCGGCCCGCTCGGCGCGCACCGTGGTGCTGGGCTGGCTGGTGCCGGGGGCGAACATCGCGGTGCCCGGTTCGGTGATGGCCGAGATCGAGCACGCCGCACTCGACCGCCCGCCCGGGCAGCGGCCCACCCCGTCCACATTGGTGCGGGTGTGGTGGGGGCTGTGGGCGTCCAACGTGGTGCTCGGGCTGGTGTCGGTCGGCTGGCTGCTGCGCGAGGGCGCCCAGGCCCGGGCCGACGGGGTGGTCCAGCACGCCCTGCTCGACCTGGTGGTCGCCGCCACCGCAGTGGTCACCGCCCGGCTGGTCACCGAGCTCACCGCACTGATCGCGCCGCCCCGGGTGGTGCCGTTGCCGCGGGTGGTGCGGGTGTCCGCCCCGGCGGCCAGTACCGTGTCGCCCCGATGAGCAAGAAGAGCAGAGCCCGCAACGCCGCCGCTTCCTCCGGCGCACCAGCGTCCGGCAACGGCGCGTCCTCCCTCGCGGCGTCCGCGAACGCCGGCCCCAACCCTCGCCAGCCCTGCCCGTGCGGCTCCGGGCGCCGGTACAAGGCCTGCCACGGCACCGGCGAGGACGTCATCGTGCTGCGCCCGTTCGCCGGCCTGGCCTGCGAGTGCGACCTGGTGGCGCTGCGCGAGTTCGTGCCCTCGGCGGTCACCGCGTTGCCGCTGTCCGCCGCCGGCCGGGCGCTCGCCGGTGACCGCAAGCCGCAACTGGCCAGCGTGCTGCCCGGCGCGGCCGCCGCGGCAGTTCGCCCCGACGGCGCCGTGCTGGTGGGCATGCAGGTGCAGACCCGCACCGGCGACATCTCCGGCGACCTCGCCCGGGCACTGCGCTGGGCGCTGGCCGCCGAGCCCGGTGAGTCGCTGCCGGTGTCCGGGGCGTCGCTGGGTGGCGGCCCGGTGCGGCTGCAGGACCTGCTCGAACCGGACGGGGCGCTCGAGTTGGCGCTGCACCACGACTTCGCCTGGTGGTTCCCCGACGGCCAGCACACGCCCGAGGTGAAGGCCGCCATCGAGCACGCCAACAGCGTGATCAAGCCGACCGAGCAGGTCGTGGCCGATCGGGTGCGCGCCGCCTACTGGGTCGACGCCGGCGACAAGGCCCACCTGCGCTGGGTGCGCCCGGAGCCGGAGGAGCGGCTGCTCGCGGCGCTGGCCAGGCTGCAGGCCGGCGGCCGGCTCGACCTGGGCGAGGGCTCGCGTTACGTGGGTTCGTTCCGGGCGCACGGGCTGCTGGTGCCGGTGTGGGACCTCGACCGCGAGATGCACGTCAAGGAGTGGTCGGAGCCGACGGCCGCGTTCGCGGTGGCCCTGGAGCAAACGCTGGCCTCGCTGGACGCCGAGCCGCTCACCGACACCGAGCGCCGCTCCCGCGACGCGCTGGCCGGCCGGCAGGTCACCCTGCGCTGAGCTGCTGAGGCGGGCTGCGGGCCGTCCGCTGGTGCGGTTCATGTGGGTTCGGTCCAGCGCGGCATCGACCGCGGCACCGAGCGCGGCCGGCAGCAGGGCCTGCGCGGCGGCGAGCAGCACGCCGACCAGCAGCGCGGCGGCCCGCCAGATTTGCCGCTGCGCGGCTCGTGAGTGGCGAGTGCGGTCATAGCCGCACTTCCCACTCACGGCCCGGTGGGCAGCCAGGACACCTTGCCGGCGAGCAGGGCGAACCCGACGAACGCGACCACGTCCAGCAGCAGGTGCGCGCCGACCAGCGCCCACAGCCGACCGGTGCGCTGCCACACCCGCCCGAACACCGCCCCCATCACCAGGTTGCCGACGAACCCGCCGAAGCCCTGGTACAGGTGGTAGCACCCGCGCAGCAGCGCCGACGCGGCCAGCCCGGCGTTCTCGCTCCACCCGAGCTGGCGCAGCCGGGTCAGCAGGTAACCGGTGAGCAGCACCTCCTCGGCGAACGCGTTGCCGGCGGCGGCGAGCACCAGCACCGGCAGCCGCCACCAGGTGTCGGTCAGGGTGGACGGCAGCACGGTGAGGCTGGCCCCCACCGCGTGCGCCACCAGGTACAGCCCCAGACCGGGGACGCCGATCAGCGCGGCCAACCCGGCCGCCCCGAGGGCGTCGCGGGCCGGCCGGTCGCGGTCCAGACCGATGTCGCGCAGGGTCAGCCCGGCCCGCACCACCAGGTAGCCGCCGAGCGCTCCCCAGCCGACCAGCTGCGCGGCGTGGGTCAGCTGCAGCGCGAGGTCGACGAACTGGTTGGTGGCCGCCGGGGCGTTCAGCGCAACCTTCTGGTCGGGCAGCCGCTCGGGCCGCAGCAGCGACTGCAGCAGCGACAACGCGCTGCGCAGCGCGCTCATCGCCAGGGTGATGCCCAGGACGATGATCAGCTCGATCGTGATGAGCCGCCGCTCGCGGGCGTCGACCGGGTGCGCGGACCCGACCGTCGGGGGCGCCAGCCAGCCCCGCAGCCCGCCCGTCACGGGAGCGAGGTTACCCGGCAGGGTTACCCTGGTCGGGTGCGCCGGTTCGTGTTCCAGCCGAAGTGGGTCTTCGGACACCTGATGGCGGTGGCCGCCGCGCTCACCTGTCTGTGGCTGGGCGACTGGCAGTGGACCCGGGCGCTGACCACCGCTGAGGCGCAGAACTGGGGTTACGCCCTGCAGTGGCCGCTGTTCTCGGTGTGCTTCCTGGTCGGCTGGTGGCGAATGCTGCGGCTGGAGTCGCGCCGGCTGGACGAGCTGGACGACGCTTCGGCGGCCACCCCGGCCCCGACGGTGAACGCCCCGCTGCTCGCCCCGCCCACCGCCCCGGCGGCTGCGGCACGACCCGCCGACTCCGACGAGGACGAGCAGCACGCGGCCTACAACCGGATGCTTGCCGCGTTGGCCGCCCAGGACGCGGCCCAGGCCAGCGCCCGGGAGGCCGAGCAGGTCCAGGACGCTCGCCGCCGTTGACCCGACCGGCTTCGGTATCGTCGTGGCCGTCATGGATAGTCCGTCATGGATAGGCCGTCGTGGAGAGTGCCTCGTGGATAGGCCGTCGTGGAGAGTCACAGCATGAACGGTCGACGCGTCGCGCTGATCGCTTACCGGACGTTCGCCTGGGTCACTGGCATCGGGCTGGTGGTCCTGGTGTGCGTGGCGATGCCGCTGAAGTACATCTGGGACATTCCCCGGCCCACCGCGATCGTGGGCATGCTGCACGGGTTCCTGTACATGGGCTACGTGGTGTGCACCCTGGTGCTGGCCGAGCGTTGCCGGTGGCGGCCGGTGCGCGCGGTGCTGGTGGCGCTGGCCGGCACCGTCCCGTTCGTGTCGTTCGTGGCCGAGCGGAAGGTCACCCGGCTGGTCGCGCAGGAGTCATCCGTCGCGCCGCATCGGGCAGCCGACCAGCAGACCGACCTGAGCGCGTAGCGCCTCCGGGTCATCGGCCGGCGTCTGGAACGCCAGCCGCACGTCGTGGTCACCATCGTCGGCCTCCACCCGCAGGCGCAGGCCCAGCCGGTCCACTCCGAGCGGGCGAATCCGGCTGCCGCCCTTGCCGGCCAGCGCGGGTGGCAGGTGCCGGGCCAGCGCGCAGAACAGGTCCGGGTGCGCGTCCTCCAGGTGTCGTAGCCACCCAGCCTCCAGCATGCAGAACGGGTCCGGGGTGGCGGCCGCGAGCTGGGCCGGGGCCAGCGGGGCGGTGCCCTCGGCGTCGGCGAGTACGGCGGATCCGGGACGCAGCCGCAGCATCCCCGCGCCGTGGCCGAGATCGAGCAGGTGCGGGTGCGGGCGTTCCTCGGCGACCTCGCAGGCCAGCCGCCGCGCGTAGGTCGGCCCGGGCGCGGTCAGCCAGCCGCTGATCCAGAGCAGCCCGCGCACCGGTTCGCGCAGGGCCACCGGCGCGGTGTCGGCGAGTTCCAGCATCGCAGGCAGACCGCTGTCCGGGCCGGTGCGCACGCAGGTGATCAGCGGGTGGTCCTCGGGTACCAGCAGGGTGGCCGTCCCGTCGGCGGCGACGTGATGCAGCAGCGGGACCACCCGCTGGGTCTGGTCCAGCCCGACGACGGCGGCCCGGCCGCCCCGGCTGGTGATGCTGCGGGCGCGTTCGGCGCAGGACGGCGCGGCCGGTCGGCGCAGGCGGGTACTTCCCACTGGCTCACCCCCTGATGATTAGGTGAGCCTAACCTACTTCTTGCGTGGCGGCGATCGCCCGTCCGGTGGAGTGTCGACAGTCACACTGACCCCACGGTCACCGCGACGACCTGCCGTTTTGGTTGTTCGCCCGTCCAGCCGTTAGGTTCGCTGCCGTGTCCACCGTGCGCGCGGGGGAGCCCGGAGCTTCGGGCCCCGTACCCATCCCCGCGGTGTTCATCCACCTGGTCGACGACACCACGCTGCTCGCCCCCCGGGCCGAAGTGCCGCCGATGGCCGAGGTGGTCAAGGGGTACCTCAGCGCCCGGGACGGCGACTACGCCGGGCTGCTCGGTCAACTGGTCTGTCCGGTGTCCCGGGTGCCCGAGCTGGTCACCGAGCTGGCCCGGGCGGCTCCCCCCGCCCCGGTCGAGGTCGCCCTGGTGGTCGACACCGGGCTGGGGGCGGTACCCAAGGCGCTGTCACTGGTGCTGGCCCGGGGACAGCTGCTCACCCCGTGCGCGGTGGAGACCGCCGCCCCCAACGACCTGGACGCCACCTGGCTGGAACGGGTGTCCGAGTTCGTCCCGGAGGACGTGCAGGCGGTGATAGAGCCGCGCCGGCCGCTGTGCGGGGACACCCGGGCCTGGCTGGACGCCGTGCGCCGGGTCGCCGACCAGGGCGCCAGCCCGAAGCTGCGCTGCGGCGGACCGCGACCCTCCGACGTGCCGACGCCCGAGCAGGTGACCGACTTCCTGGCCGCCGCGGACACCGCTCCCGCCGGGTTCACCGCCAGCCTCGGGCTGCGCAACGCCGTTCGCCGCCAGGACGACGCCACCGGCGCCACCGAGCACGGCCTGCTGAACATGGTCGCCGCGGTGGCCCGCTCGTTGGTCGGCGGGGACGCGCGCGCCGCGCTGGACGAGCGGGACTCCGCCGTGCTGGTCCGCGAGATCGCCGCGCTGTCCGACACCAACGCGCGGGCCGTGCGTGGTCTGCTGTCCCGCTGCGGTTGCGGTGCCACCGAGCAGACCGCGCTGGAGCTGACCCGCCACGGCGTGCTCTGAGCGGCCCACGGCGTGCGCTGACCCGCTGCGAGGTCTTCCGGCCCGTCGCAACTAGGGTGGCAGGGTGTCCCGCCTGGCGTTCCTCGGCCCCCGCGCCACCTTTACCGAGCAGGCCCTGCTGACCCTGCCCGAGGCCCGGGACGCCGAGCTGCTGCCCTGCCCCGGCGTCACCGCCGCGTTGACCGCCGTCCGGGACGGACAGGCCGACGCCGCCTGCGTGCCGTTCGAGAACAGCGTCGAGGGTGGCGTGCCGGCGGTGCTCGACTCGCTGGTCACCGACCCGCCGCTGGTGATCGTCCGGGAGGCGCAGGTGGCCGTCCGGTTCGCGCTGATGGTCCGCCCCGGCACCGAGCCGTCCGCCGTCCGCACGGTGGCCTCGCACCCGCATGGCGAGGCGCAGACCCGGCACTGGCTGGCCGCCAACCTGCCCGCCGCGACCGTGCTGCTGGCCAGCTCCACCGCCGAGGCGGCCGCCCAGGTGGCCCGCGGCGAGGTGGACGCCTCGGTGAGTGCCCCGGTGGCCGCCGAGGTGCACGGCCTGGAGATCGCGGCCGACGACATCGCCGACAACCTGGCCGCGGTCACCCGGTTCGTGCTGGTGCGCCCACCCGGTTCGGTTCCGCCACCGACCGCCGCCGACCGCACCACGCTGGCCGCCACCACGGAGAACCGCCCTGGCGCGCTGCTCGGGGTGCTCACCGAGCTGGCCGTGCGTGGCATCGACCTGACGCGCATCGAGTCCCGGCCGATCAAGGGTCGGCGGAACGAGTACTGGTTCCACCTGGACTGTACCGGGCACGTCGCGCAGCCGGCGATGGGCGAGGCGCTGGCGGCGCTGCACCGCCGCTGCTCGCGGGTCCGGTTCCTCGGCTCCTATCCCAGGGCGTCCGCGCCGTGCACCGACGTGCTGGACGGCGGCGCGGTCGGCACAGCGAGCGCGGAGCCGGTGAACGGCAACGGCGCGGGGCGTTTCGTGGCCGCCGCCGCCTGGCTGGACGACGTCCGCGCGGGCCGGCAGGCGTGAGCGGGTCGGCAGGCGTGAGCGGCCCGGCGGGCGTGAGCGGCCCGGCGGGCGTGAGCGGGTCGGCAGGCGTGAGCGGGTCGGCAGGCATGAACGGCCAGACCGGGCCGCGGCTGCTGCTGATCCGGCACGGGCAGACCGACGCCAACCTGGCGCACGCGCTGGACAGCCTCCCGCCGGGCCTGCCGCTCAACTCCACCGGCCTGGCCCAGGCCGAGGCGGTGGCGCGCCGGTTGGCCGACCAGCGGGTGGTCGCGGTGTACGCCTCGCTGGCCACCCGGGCCCAGCAGACCGCCGCCCCCATCGCCGCCCGGCACGACCTCACCGTCGAGATCGTCCCGGACATCCAGGAGGTCTTCTGCGGTGACCTGGAAGGCCGCGCCGACCACGAGGCTCAGGTGGCGTTCGCCGAGGTGTACCGGCGCTGGATCAGCGGCGACCTCGACCCCCGGCTGCCCGGCGGGGAGTCGGCGGCGGAGGTGCGGGCCCGGTTCCTGCCGGCGGCCACCCGGCTGTGGCGCCGCCACCTCGACCGCCCGGACGGTGTGGTGGTGCTGGTCAGCCACGGCGGCGCGATCCGGATGGCGGCCGGCGGCATGCTCGGTGGCACGGTGGACACCCGGTACGTGCCCAACACCGGCCGGGTCGAGCTGGCGCCGGCGCCGGAGCTACCCGGCGGCTGGCGGCTGGCGCGTTGGGACACCCCGGAGGATGCCGACGTCCCGGTCCCGGCCGCCGGGCTGCGTACTGGCGAGGCTCCGGAGGGGCCCGGCGAGATCCCCGGCGACGTCACCGGCGGCGCCCCACCCGAGTAGGCCGCCTACCCCAACCCCGGTAGGCCGCCTACCCCCACCCGAGTTCGTGCAGGGTGTCCTCGTCGATGCCGAAGTGGTGGGCGATCTCGTGCACCACGGTGACCACCACCTCGTGCACCACCTCGTCGGAGTCCGCGCACATGTCCAGGATCGGCTCGCGGAAGATGGTGATCCGGTCCGGGAGCTCCCCGCCGTAGCGCGCGTCGCGTTCGGTGAGCGCGATCCCCTCGTAGATCCCGAGCAGGTCCGGGTCGTCCGGGTGGGTGTCCTCGACCAGCACCACCACGTTGTCCATCGCCGCCGCCAGCTCCACCGGAACCCGGTCCAGCGCGTCGGACACCAGCTCGTCGAACCGGGCCCGGGTCATCTCGACCGCCATCGGCACACCCTGCCATGCCGCGACCCAACCCGGCGCTCAGCCGCCCAGCGGGTTCGCCGGTCCACCCGGCGTGGGCGGGCCGTTGTCCGGGCCGGGCAGCGTGGGCCGCTTGTCGCCCCCGTTGTCCGAGCCCGGTACGGGCAGGTCGGGCAGCTTGTCCTCGGGCAGCTCGATCTCCGGAGCCTCCGGCCTCGTCTCGTCCGTGCCCGGCGGCGGGCCCGGGAACTCGGCGTCCGGCTCGGGCACCGGTTGCGGTGCCTCCTCCAGCGGCGGGCCGGGCTCGGCCTCCTCGCCCTCGGGGATCTCCACCGGGCCGGCCGGGGCGCCCGGCGGCGCGGCGGCCTGAGCCGGTGGCGCCACCTGGTTTCCGACCTGCACCGGTCCCTTGACGCTGCCGGTGACCGGGGCGAACCCGCTGCGGTCGGGCAGCTGCGCGGCCAGGTTGCAGGCGACCCTGCGGGTGCCGGCGTTCCAGGACTCCTGGGTCAGGTTGTCCCACAGCACCGACAGCTTCTTGTCGGCGACCACCTTGGCGCCGCCGGCGTAGTCCCCGGCGGCCTTGGTGCACGCCGGTTGCAGGAACTCGTCCTGCTCGCCGACCGCCGGGAACTTGCCCTTGAACTTCTCGCCGAGGTCGATCGCGCCGACCGACTCGACCGCGTGCGGCAGCGCGCAGTCCACCGGGTCGCCGATGAACCGGCCGTCGATGCCCAGGCAGGTGCCGGGCGCACGCACGTCGGCCTGGTCCTGGCCGGCGACCTTGCCGATGATCGGGTAGAGCGCGCCGGAGCGGGAGAAGCGCTGCAGCCCGCAGCGCAGCGCGCGCTCGCCGCTGTCCCAGCTCTTCTGCGACGGCTTCAACGCGCCCGCCCGGAACGCGCCGTTCGGGTCGTACTTGCCGTCGAGGTACCTGGTCACCAGCGGAGTGCAGCGCTCGTTCACCAGCTGGCGGAAGCGCTGGTTGTCCGGGAACGGCGCGCCGGGTGGGAAATCGGCCAGCTGCACCGCGCCGGCCTGCTCGAACAGGTGGGCGCGGTCGCAGTTGACCGTCTGCGCGTCGGCGGCGTCCGGCCGGCGCCAGCTCAGGCAGCTGCCCGGGGTGGCCGGCGGGGCGGGGCGGGTGGGGATGGCCCGGGGCGAGTCGCCGATCGGGGCGGTGGCCAGCGTGCTGAGCACCGGGACCCGGGCGCCGCCGAGCTCGTCGAGCGTCGCGGTCACCAGCATCACCACCGCGCCGACCAGCAGCCCGATGACGGTGCCCGCGTGCCGCCGGCGCAGGCCCGGCAGGCGCTCGGGCCCGGCGGACGTGCGCCGCTGTGGGGTGCGCCGGCGCGGGGGCGGCTGGGGAGCGCGCGGCGGCTGGAGGGTGGAAGTCATCGCCCGGCCATCATGCCCGGGGCCGCCGTGACCAAGTCGTTACGGCACCCTTCGCGCGCTGTCCGGTCCCTGAGCTGCTGCGAACGAAGGGGTTGACGCGCGGACCGGTCGGTCCGGGGTGTCGCCGGTCGCGGCTGGGCGGCCGCTGACCGTGCGGGCCCGGCCGGGTGGGTGGCGAACTCCGGCTGCGGCGCGGCGGTCGGCGGGGGTATGAAGGAGTAGGGGCTGCCGGTACGGTGCGCGCGAGAGGTGATCAGTCATGAGTCGCGAAGCTGACAGCGACGACGCCGCGCGGCGCCGCGAGCCGGGCGGCGTGACCGGGCCGGAGCCGCTGCCCGGGTGGCCGTCCGACGCGTCCGCGGGGCTTGCCCCCACCGACCAACCCGACGAGCCGGGCCGGCGCCGGGGCCGGATCAACTACCAGGACGAGAACACCGCCCCGCGCGAGCCGACGTTGGCCGAGCAGCGGGCCCACCAGCAGGCGCAGAAGCAGGCGATCGAGGACGAGCAGGCTCGGCTGGCCGCCGAGGCGGCCGCGGCGAAGAAGCGCAAGCGGATGCTGATCGGCGGCGGCGCGGTGGCCGGGGTGGCCGCGCTGATCGCGGTCGGGTACGCGGTGTCCGGCAACGACGAGCCGGTCGAGGCCCGCTGCGTCGACGAGAACAACGTGGTGGTCGACGACAGCAACTGCGTCACGCCGGCGAGCAACACGGCCAGCGCCGGCGGCTACTACGGAGGTGGCTTCTTCCCGATCTTCCTCGGTGGCGGCGGTCGGCAGTACCACTACAACTACGGCGGCAGCGGGGGCATCGGCCAGACCGCCACCGGCGGCACCACTGTCGCGCCCAAGGACGCCACGGTGCGCAGTGCCACCTCCGGTCGGACCATCTCGCGGGGCGGCTTCGGGGTCAGCTCGTCGAGTGGCTCCGCCGGGGGCGCCAAGGCCGGCTCCAGCAGCGGCAGCTGAGCGTGCGCAGAGCCACCGGTGCCCCCAGGCCGAACTGGGAGAAGACCGTCGCCGAGCAGGGTCTGTGCTTCGGCACCCCGGGTCGGGGTCCCGGTGGGGTGCGCCGGCCCTACTGGGACGAGTCGGTGCACTACGTCTTCGAGATGGACGAGATTCTGTCGCTGGAGGCCGACGTCGAGGTGCTGCACTCGATGTGCCTGGCCGCGGTGGACCAGGTGGTACTCACCGAGCGGTTCAAGGACTTCGCGCTGCCGGAGTGGTCCTGGGAGGCGGTGGCCGCGTCCTGGAAGCGGTCCGATCCGCACCTCTACGGCCGGTTCGACCTGCGCTACGACGGTTCCGGGCCGGCCAAGCTGCTGGAGTACAACGCCGACACCCCCACCTCCCTGCTCGAGGCGGCGATCCTGCAGTGGCACTGGCTCAAGGACACCCACCCCGACGACGACCAGTGGAACTCGTTGCACGAGCGGCTGGTGGAGCGCTGGACGGAGATCGCCGGCCGGCTGCCCGGGGCGGAGCTGCACTTCACCTGGTCCGGGGCCGACGCCAGCGGTGAGGACCACGTCACCACCGCCTACCTGCAGGAGACCGCCGCCGAGGCCGGCCTGGACACCATCGGGCTGGCCATCGAGGACATCGGCTGGGAGGCGGCGCTGGACCGGTTCGTCGACCTGGCGGAGAATCAGGTCGCCGCCCTGGTGAAGCTCTACCCGTGGGAGTGGATCCTCACCGACGACTTCGGCAAGCACGCGCTGCGCAGCCTGCCCGAGTCGCTGTGGATCGAGCCGCTGTGGAAGACGCTGCTGTCCAACAAGGCGCTGCTGGCGGTGCTCTGGGAGATCTACCCCGGCCACCCCAACCTGCTGCCCGCCTACCTGGACGACCCCGGGCTGCTCACCGAGTACGTCCGCAAACCCCGGCTCGGCCGGGAGGGCGCGAACATCACCATCGTCGCGCCGGGTTTCGAGGTGGAGACCGGTGGGGTGTACGGCGCGCCGGCCGACGGGGGCATGGGTGGCGGGTGGGTGTACCAGCTGTTCGACCCGCTGCCGGAGTTCGACGGCTACCGCCCGGCGCTGGGTGCCTGGATCGTCGGCGACCACGCCGCCGGGCTGGGCATCCGGGAGACCGCCGGGCTGGTCACCGACGACGGCGCGGCCTTCGTCCCGCACCGCATCCCGGAGTCCTGACCGGCCCGGCGCGCGGGTGGGCCGGTGCTCTAGGGTGCTGATCAGCTGCCCCGTCTGGAGGACTCCCGTGACGACCACCGTGCTGGCTCTGGAACCCGCATTCTTCGGGGTGATCGGCCGCGGCATCGGCGCCATCGTGCTCTACGCGCTGGTCGGGCTGGTGTTGATGCTGCTCGGCTTCTACGCCATCGACCTGACCACCCCCGGCAAGCTGAACCACATGGTCCGCGCCGGCCAGCCCAACGCGGTCGCGATCACCGCCGCCGGCATGGTGAGCATGGCGTTCATCGTGGTGGTGGCCATTTACGGCTCGTCCGGCCGGCTGGCCGAGGGACTGCTCGCGTCCCTGATCTTCGGGCTGTTCGGCATCGTGGTGCAGGTGTTCGCGGTGCGGGTGCTGGAATGGGTGATGGGCATCGACATCGGCGCCTGCCTACATGCGGAAAAGCTGCGCCCCGAGGCGCTGGTGGTGGCCGCGGCGCACGTGGCGCTCGGCCTGGTGGTCGCGGTCGCCATCCTCTGACCGCCGGCGCGACGTGGGCGCGCCGCAGATCGTGGTAAGCCGGGGGACGGAGAGCCGGCGGAGCCGGCGGGGCGGGGTAGGCCGGGGGACGGAGAGCCGGCGGAGCCGGCGGGGCGGGGTAAGTAGAGTGATCGACCTGAAGGTGCTGCGTGAGCGGCCCGACCACGTGCGCGCCTCCCAGCGTGCCCGGGGCGCCGATCCGGCCGCGGTGGACGCGGTGCTGGCCGCCGACGAGCGGCGCCGCTCGGCGGTCGGGCGGGCCGACACGCTGCGCGCCGAGCAGAAACAGCTGGGCAAGCGGATCGGCCGGGCCGGCGCCGACGAGCGGCCCGCGTTGCTGGTCGCTGGCAAGGAACTGGCTCAGTCGGTGAAGGAGGCCGAGGCCGAGCAGGCCGAAGCCGACGCCGAGCTCAGCGCGGCCCATCGCGCCCTGCCGAACCTGATCGTGGACGGGGTGCCGGCCGGCGGCGAGGACGACTTCGTGGTGCTCGAGCATCTCGGGCAGCCGCGCGGGTTCGACTTCCCGGTGCGCGACCACCTGGAGCTGGGCGAGGGGCTGAAGGCGCTCGACACCGAGCGCGGCGCGAAGGTCTCCGGCGCGCGCTTCTACTTCCTCACCGGGGTCGGCGCGCGGCTGCAGCTGGCGTTGCTCACCCTGGCCATGAACAAGGCCGTCGAAGCCGGGTTCACCATGATGATTCCCCCGGTGCTGGTCAAGCCGGAGATCATGGAGGGCACCGGGTTCCTCGGCGAGCACGCGAGCGAGGTCTACCGGCTGCGCGATGACGACCTGTACCTGGTGGGGACCAGCGAGGTGCCGCTGGCCGGCTACCACGCCGACGAGATCGTCGACCTGTCCGGCGGTCCGCTTCGCTACGCCGGCTGGTCGTCGTGCTTCCGCCGGGAGGCCGGCAGCTACGGCAAGGACACCCGCGGCATCATCCGGGTGCACCAGTTCGACAAGGTCGAGATGTTCGTCTACTGCCGGCCCGAGGACGCCGAGGCCGAACACGCCAGGCTGCTGGCCTGGGAGAAGGACATGCTGGCCGCCGTAGAATTGCCGTTCCGGGTGATCGACGTGGCGGCCGGCGACCTCGGCTCCAGCGCCGCCCGCAAGTTCGACTGCGAGGCCTGGGTGCCCTCCCAGGGCCGCTACCGTGAGCTCACCTCGACCTCGAATTGCACCACGTTCCAGGCCCGCCGGCTGAACACCCGCTATCGCGACGACGAGGGCCGCAACCAGACCGCCGCGACCCTGAACGGCACCCTGGCCACCACCCGCTGGATCGTGGCCATCCTGGAGAACCACCAGCGCGCCGACGGTTCGGTGCACGTGCCGGAGGCGCTGCGCCCGCTGCTCGGCCTGGATGCGCTGAAGCCGGCGGACGCGCGGTAACGCGATCGCGTTACTTTCCGTTCCCGAACCGCGATGGGCGCTAGGTTGCCCGGCATGAACACGCGCAGCCAGGGTTCCTACGCACTGGCCGGCCTCGCCGGGTTGGTGCTGCTCTTCGTCGGGATGCTGCTCGCCGGGTACATCCCCGCGCTGGAGGCCAGCCTCACTCCGGAGGAGCTGGCCGCGCACTACCGGGAGAACCCGTTCCTGACCCGCCTCGGCATTCTGCTGATCATCATCGGCTGCGCCGGGTGGGCGTCGGTGATCGCGGTGGTGTGGGTGCAGCTGCGCCGGCTGCCCGACTCCGGGGGACCCGCCGCGGCGTTGCACCTGGTCACCGGAACGACCACCTACGTGTTCCTCTCGCTGTTCGGAGTGCTGTTGGCCGCCGCCGCGTTCCGGCCGGAGCGGGCGCCGGAGATCACCCAGATGCTGCACGACATCGGCTGGTACATGGCGTTCCTGGCCGCTGTGCCGTTTGTGGTGCAGGCGTTGGTGGTCGGGCTGGCCGTCCTCGGTGACCGGAGCTCGCGGCCGGTGTACCCGCGCTGGGTCGGCTTCGCCGGGCTGTGGGTGGCGATCGCGTTGCTGCCCGGTGACATCCTGCTGTTCTTCAAGACCGGCCCGTTCGCCTACCACGGGATCATCTCGTTCTGGATACCGCTGTTCGGCTTCGGCGGTTGGTGGACGGTGCTGGCGGTGGTCGCGCTGCGCGCCTCCCGAGCGCAGACCGCCGGCTCGCCGAGCGTGTCGGCGGCCGCCTGAGCGGAATGCCGGGCGGGGCTGGACTGTTCACCATGTAGTTGAGCAGTCAAGGAGGCCGCCATGCCAGCCGTCACCGTCGCCGACATCACCACCCTGGCCCGGGTGCCCTCCTCGGGCCCGGAGGCGAGCGAGCGCCCGGTCCGCTCGGTCACCGACGCGCCGTCCGGGTTCGAGGGGGAGGGCTTCCCGGTGCGCCGGGCGTTCGCCGGGGTGGACCTGGCAGACCTGGACCCGTTCGTGCACCTCGACCAGATGGGCGAGGTGGAGTACGCCCCCGGCGAACCGCGTGGCACGGCGTGGCACCCGCACCGGGGATTCGAGACCGTCACCTACCTCATCGACGGCACCTTCGAGCATCAGGACAGCCACGGCGGTGGCGGGGTGATCACCGACGGCGACACCCAGTGGATGACCGCCGGCGGCGGCATCCTGCACATCGAGCGGCCGCCGGAGGCGCTGGTGGCCAGCGGCGGGCTGTTCCATGGCCTGCAGCTGTGGGTGAATCTGCCGCGCGAGCTCAAGCGGGTACAGCCCCGCTACCAGGACCTGCGCGGGGGTGACGCCGCGCTGCTCGCGTCCGCCGACGGCGGGGCACTGGTGCGGCTGATCGCCGGCTCGCTGCCCGGGTCGGAGCTGGCCGGACCGGGCTCGACCTACACCCCGATGTCGATGTTGCACGCTTCGGTCAGCCCCGGCGCCCGGCTGCGGCTGCCGTGGCGACCCGACTTCAACGCGTTGCTCTACGTGCTCGCCGGTGCCGGCACGGTTGGCCCGGACGCGCGCCCGGTGCACACCGGGCAACTTGTGGTGTTCGGGCCGGGCTCCACGCTGACCGTCTCCGGTGCCGTCAGGCAGGACTCCCGGCACCCGACCCTGGACGTGGTGGTGCTCGGCGGTGCACCGATCCGCGAGCCGGTGGCCTGGGGCGGACCATTCGTGATGAACACCCGCGCGGAGGTGCTTCAGGCGTTCGAGGACTTCCAGAGTGGACGCTTCGGCCAGGTGGCGGGCGCGAGCGGCTGACCGGGCCGGTGCCGCGCCGGGGGTGGCTGACCGGGTCGGGTGCCCGGGCCGGGGTGTTGTGGACCCGCGGGAGTCTCTCGCGCCGGTGCGCGCCGCCACGGCGGCGGGCACCCGTACACCCACACCAACACCACGTACCGGACACGCGCCTACGCGCAGCGGCGCCGGCTGGCTGGCAACCTGGAGGAAGCTCCGCGCGTCCTCCGATCGGGTGGCTCGCGGAGTCACGTATGGTGTCGACTCGGCGAACGACGGAACGGTGGTGTCTGGGATGAACCGGGACCGCGCGCGCGGCGCCCGCAACGGCTGGAACGGGCGGCCGCGGCAGGCCGGCCGGCCCGACCGCCGAGGCCCTGCCGGCCGCAGGCCCGGGCCGACCGTCATCCTGCCCGCGGATCCGCAAGCCAATCCGCCGGGCACACGTGGCGGCCCGCCGCCGGGCACACGTGGCGGCCCGCCGCCGGCGCCCGAGGGCTACCCGCCGCGGGATGGCTACCGCCCCATCTCGGGCGATCAGACCGATCACTACCCCGGCCAGGGCTACCCCGGCGACCGTCGACCCCCGCAGGGACCTGCGCGGCAGGGAGCTCCGCCCAGGGGTTATCCGCCACCGGGCAACCGGCCGCCGCGCCCGCCGGCGAACCGGCCCGCGCGGCGGCCGCGGTGGGGTCGGCGGCTCAAGGTAGCGCTGATCCTGCTGCTGGTGGCTCTGGTCGGGTTCGGGGTCTACGTCGACACCCAGCTCACCCGGGTCGCCGCGCTGAAGGGCGGCGCAGAGCAGACCAGCGAGGGCACGAACTGGTTGATTGTCGGCTCGGACAGCCGCGCCGATCTCACCGAGCAGCAGGAGCAGAAGCTGGCCACCGGCAACGCGGCCGGCCAGCGCACCGACACGATCATGTTGCTGCACCACGGCAGTTCCGGCGCGGTCTTGGTCAGCCTGCCCCGGGACTCGCTGCTGTCCATCCCCGGGCACGGCCGCAACAAGCTCAACGCGGCGTTCGCCTTCGGCGGCGAGCAGTTGCTGGTGCGCACCGTCGAGCAGGCCACCGGCCTGGAGATCGACCACTTCGCCGAGGTCGGCTTCGGCGGGTTCGTCGAGGTGGTGGACGCGGTCGGCGGGGTCGACCTATGCATCCCCGAGGCGATCCGGGATCCGCTGGCCGGATTGCGGGTCAAGGCCGGCTGTCAGGAGTTGGACGGGCAGACCGCGCTCGGCTACGTCCGCACTCGGGCCACCCCGCGCGCCGACCTGGACCGGGTCGAGCGGCAACGGCAGTTTCTGTCCGCGCTGATGACGCGGGTGTCCAGCCCCACCACGGTGTTCAACCCGATCCGGGTGGTCGGGATGGTGGAGGCCCTGCCCGGGGCGTTGAAGGTCGATTCCGGCGACCACGTGTGGCACCTGCTCGGGCTCGCGCTGGCGATGAAGTCGCTGTCCGGCGGCGACGGGGTGACCACCACGGTGCCGATCAGCGGGCTGGACAGCGTGAACGGGTCCTCGGTTGTGCGCTGGGACTCCACCCGGGCGAAGGCGCTGTTCGGTGCGCTGGCCAAGGACGAGACCCCGCCCAAGAGTTCGCTGGGCTGAAGGTCGGGCGCGGCGCACGGGCCGAGGTGGTGGCCGGGGTCGGTCGGCCCGAAACGACCGACCCCGGCCACGGGTCGCCTCTCGTCCGCTCCCCAGCGACGAGTGGCGAGGCGGGTGGCGCCGGGCTCAGGCGCCCAGCGCGGCGGCGTCCAGTCCCACCACGGTGATCATCCCGGCGCGGGGGACGAGCTCCCGCTGGATTCTGGCGAGCAGGTCGAGCAGCGGGTGGTCGCAGGCGCACCGGGTCAGATCCAGCACGATGAACCGGGCGCCGGCGGCGAGCAGCGCGTCGAGATGGTGGCCCAGCATCCGAACCAGGTCGGCGGTGAGGTCGGCCCGTACGGTTACCCGGGCCTCGACGCGCTCGTCGTGGACCACGGTTATCCGGGAAGGGGCGATTCGGGGCGCTAATGTCAACGTTGTCATCAGCGGGGAACTCCGTTCGGTGGTGGTGCTTCGGGGAGGGGCGAGCGAGTCGTGTCGGGGCGCTGTGAGTGCGACGAGTCCGGGGGCTGTGGCCGTCATCTGGCCTGATCGTCGAACCGGGTGAACAGTAGGGGCGCGTCGGCCCCCTGCGTACCGCTGTTCGAGCGTATCGCTTGGAGTTCGAGTAGTTCAGTTATCTAGCTAAATTCGCCAGAAGGTCGCCGGGCAGCGTCGCCCACTGGACGATCACCTGCGGGAACTGCGGAAAGAGGCCGAACATGAGTGAGCTCACGATCAGCCGGGTCTTGGGCGCCGCGCGCGACGAGGTGTAACGCGCCTGGGTCGAGCCCGACCAGATGGTGAGGACTACCCAGTTCGACACCCCCGGAGGGCGAGCGCTCGCTGGACGGCCGGCCCCGCCCATGATCAACAGCACAAGATGGCTGCGCGGACTTGATCGAAAAGCCATGGTGTGCCGCTCAACCGGCTCCACCGCCCGGTGGCCGGTGTGGCGCTCGTTGATGTGCCGATATCGGCAATCAACTTCAGGGTCGACCGGGGACTGAGCTCGGTGCGACCGGACCGCCGGCCAGAGACCGACCGGAACGCCGGCCAAGGACCTGACCTCGGTGCGACCACCCGCCGGGCGTGTGCCATACCGTGTGCGGCCATGACCAGCAGCGCGCCTGAACGCCCGGGCCCGCCCGAGCCGTCCGGCCGGCGACCGGCCCGGGCGGACGGCGAGCCCGCGTCCGGTCCGTCCGAGTCACCGGGCGACTCGGAACGGTCGGGACGTCTGGAGCAACTGCGCTGGTTCGGCACGCTCTGGGTGATGGGGCTGGCGTTCCACTACACCGACAGCTCCCCGACCAGCGCGCTGCCGATCTTGCTGGTCGGCCTGCCGCTGCTGGTGTTCCCGTCCTCGTTGCTGGCGTTCGCCGCGGTCGCGGTGGCCGCCGCCGTGCAGACCGTCCGGGTACTGCCGGCGCCGGCCAACCACCAGATGCTGAGCCTGCTGGTAGCGCTCGGTTTCGGGGTGGCCGCGCTGGTGACGGCGGTCCACATGCTCGCCAACCGTCGCCACCTGGAGCGCCCGGACCACCCGGACCACCCGGACACCGCCGGGTCGTTCGCCGAGTGCTGGGTGGACACCGCCCGCACCCCGGTGGGGCTGACCCTGCTGGTGGTCTACGCGTTCACCGTGTTCCACAAGCTGAACACCGCGTTCTTCGACCCGGCCAACTCGTGCGCCGGCACCCAGCTGAGCCGGATCGCCGGGCTGTTCGGCCAGGGCCGGGTGCAGTTCCCGGCGATGGTGGTGCAGGCCAGCGCGGTCGGCACGGTGGTGGTCGAGGTGGCGATCCTGGTCTGCCTGGCGCTGCCCGGGCTGCGCCGCTGGGGTCTGCTGCTGGGCGTCGGGTTCCACTCGTTGCTGGCGCTGGCCTCGTTCTACGACTTCTCGACCATGGTGTTCGCCATCTACCTGCTGCTCGTGCCGCCCGCCCTGCTCACCGGGTTGGGCCCCCGCGCGGCGCGGCTGCGGCTGATCGCGCTGTCCGCGTTCGGTGTGCACATGCTGGTCGGGCTGGTCTCCGCGCTGCCCGGGCTGACCGCGCTGAATTGGCACCCGATGCTGGTGGCCACCTGGTACGCGGCGGTGCTGCCGCTGATGGTGTCGGTGATCCGGGCCGCGTTCGCCCACCGCCCCGCACAACCGGACCCCGCCACCGCACAGCCGGACCCCGCCACCGCACAGCCGGACGCCGCCACCGCACAGCCGGACGCCGCCACCGCACAACCGGGCCCCGCCACCGCACAGCCGGACGCCGCCACCGCACAGCCCGCCACCGCACAGCCCGGCCCCGCCACGGCGCGGCCCGATCCAGACACGGCCTGGCCCGGGTGGCGCGTGCGACCGGCGGTGCTGCTGGTGGTGCCGCTGCTGGCGTTCGTCAATGGGGCGGCTCCGTACCTTGGGCTGAAGGCCACCGCCAGCTACTCGATGTTCAGCAACCTGCAAACCGAGGCCGGCGCCGACAACCACCTGCTGCCCGGGGTCACCGCGCTCCAGCTGGCGCCGTTCCTGACCGAGACCGTGACCCTGACCTCGGTGACGCTGCCCGACCCCGGCCGGTACGCCGCCCGGATCGGCGGTGCCTACGATCTGGATTGGCTCGGCTGGACCAAGGAGAAACCGCCGGTGGTGGTGCCGTGGCTGGAGCTGCGGCGGCTGGTGGCGTTCTGGCGGGACGCTGGGATCACCGGGGTGCGCCTGGAGTACGTCCGTGGCGGAGTGCCGACGGTGGTGCCCGATGCGGCCGCCGACCCGGAGCTGGCCGCGCCGATGCCCTGGTGGCAGAGCCACCTGCTGGCCTTCCGCGCGATCGACTCCGGGTCGGGCCCGGACATCTGCCGCTGGTGAGCGTGAGTCCTACAGCTCGGACCAGGATGCGTCGCCGGCGACGGCTCAGTGCCGTTGCTTCGCCGGCGACGCTCGGTGCGCTCCTCACTCGCTGGCGCTCGTTGCGATGCTCCCTCGCTGCCCGCTCAGTCCGGCAGCAGCGGCACCTCGAGTCCCGGGCCGCGCCCGACCAGCGCCGCGCGGGTGATCGCCGCCGAGCCGAACCGGTCGCGCACCCCGTCCAGCGCGGCGTCCAGCGCGGCCGGCGCGGCGCCGTCCAGCGGCAGGACGAGCTGCACCGCGCCGTCGTCGCACAGGTTGGACACCGCCACCCCGATCAGGGTGAGCCCGCGCTCGACGACCAGCGGCCAGGCAGCGTCCAGCAGGGTGTGCGCGGTGTGTCGTACCGGATCGGTCGCCGCGGTCGCCTCGGCCAGTGTGTGCGAGCGGCTGACCCGGGAGTAGTCGCCGAAGCGCAGTCGCAGCACCACGGTGCGTCCCACCCGGCGGGCCCCGCGCATCCGCCGGGTGACCCGGTCGACCAGGCCGTCCAGCGTGGCCGCCACCTCCGGGCGGGTGCGCGGCGCGCGGCCCAGCGCGCGTTGCGAGCCGATCGACGAGCGGCGCCGGCCGACCCGCACCGGGCGCGGGTCGTGGTTGTGCGCCAGCGCGTGCAGGTGCCGTCCGGCGGCCGGGCCGAGCAGGGAGATCAGGGCGGCCCGGCCGAGGGCGGCCACGTCGGCGACGGTGCTGACCCCGACTCCGTGCAGCTTGGTGGCGGTGGCCGGCCCGACACCCCACAGCAGCTCCACCCGCAGCGGGTGCAGGAACGCCAGCTCACCGGCCGGCTCGACAACCAGCAACCCGTCCGGCTTGGCCACCCGGCTGGCGACCTTGGACAGGAACTTGGTGCGCGCCACGCCGACGGTGATCGGCAGCCCCACCCGCTGGGCAACCTCGGCGCGCAGCCGGGCGGCGATCCGCTCCGGCGAGCCGGCGATCCGGCGCAGCCCGCCGACATCCAAGAACGCCTCGTCGATGCTCACCCCCTCGACCAGCGGCGTGGTGTCGTGGAAGACCTCGAACACCGCGCGGCTGGCCTCGGTGTACGCGGCGAACCGGGGCGGCACCACGATCGCCGCCGGACACAGCCGCCGGGCCAACCCGCCGCCCATCGCGGTGCGCACCCCGTACGCCTTGGCCAGGTAGCTGGCCGCCAGAACGACGCCGTCGCCGACGATCACCGGGCGGCCGCGCAGCGCCGGATCATCGCGCTGCTCGACCGAGGCGTAGAACGAGTCCAAATCGGCGTGCAGGATGCTGGCGGCGCCGCGCGCCGGACCGCCCGACCCGACGACAGCTTCCCCGGCATCCTCAGACACGAACATATGTTCGCATCGGGCGCCGACACAAACCAGGGGCTACCGGTGGTCGGGCGTGGTGCCGAGCGGCGACGGGTGCGGCAGTTCGAGCACGATCTTGATGGTGGACCAATCGCGGCCGTTGCGTCGGGCCTGCTCGATGGCCTGGTTGAGCCGTTGCTCGGCGCTCGCCGTGGCCGCCCGCGCGGTCCAGATCCGGCAGAGGTCGGCGATCTCGTCGGGGCCGCCGTCGAGGTCGGCGCGGTCCATCTTGGCGAGCAGCCGCTCCAGCTCCACCCGCAGCGCGAGCTGCTGCTCGTGGGCGGTGCGCGGCACGGCCGGGAGCGCGGGTCCGGGCGTGCCGGTCGGGATCATCGCCTCCCGCCGCCGGATCGCGCGCCCGAGCAGCAGCCCGGCGGCCAGCCCACCGATCACCCAGGCCGTCACGATGAACAGCACCGTCTCCAGCGTCGACATCGACACCCTTTCCCGGCACCGCGACGCCTGGTCAGCGTCCGTCCGCGGCCAATGTGGGTGGAAGCGTCCTCTCCCGCCCACCGTAGCGCCACGCGATGCCGCTCGCCGCCGGGTGATTACCCGATCCGCCTAACGCGGAGACAACGCCCCCACCGGCACCACTAAGCGGCGGCGCCGTCGGACGCGGCTCAGACACGGACCAGTGGCATGACGACCTCGTCCACGATCTCCACCAGCGCCGATCGGGGGATCGGGGCGCCGTGTAGCAGGAACTGCTCGCGCAGCAGGGCCGGAGCGACCTTGGCGACCAGCGGGTTGAGCGCGGCCGGCCGCACCTCGCCGCGGATCACACCGCGGCGCAGAGCCTCCAGCAGCAGCACGTTGGCCGGCTCGATGAACTGTGCCCGGACCACCGCCATCAGCTCGCGGTCGCGGACCGTCTCGGCCATCAGGCCACGCACCGCCTCGCCGGACGGCCCATTGAGCACTCGGGCGAAGCCGGCCAGGAAGCTCAGGATGTCGTCGCGGACGTTGCCGGTGTCGGCTAGCAGCAGCGGCGATGAGTTGGCGTTGTGCACCGCGTCCACCACCAGCTCAGCCCGGCTCGACCAACGCCGGTACAGCGAACCCTTGGACGCGCGGGCCCGGGCCGCGACGCCCTCCATGGTCAGCTCCGCGTAACCGACCTTGGAGAGCTCGTGGATGGTGGCATCGAAGATGGCCGCGTTGAGCGCCTCGCCGCGGCGGCGGGACTGCTTGCGGTCCGTCGACCCGTGAGCCGAAGGTCCGCCGTCGGCGGCCGTGAAGTGCTCGGGTTCGGTCACGGTCATCGGCGCTGGCCTCGCCTCAAACGGGAGCCGCGCTGCTCAGGAGGCGGCGTGCGGTCGGAGAGTCGATCGTACCGTCTCAGCCGGGCCTCCTCATGTAGTCGTCCTCATCGCGTCGTCCTCACGCGGTGGTGGCGGACGGCTGCTCGGCCGATCGGCTCGGTCCGGTCTCGTCCGGCAGGTCACCGCCCGGCCAAGATTGCCACGGATGCCGTCGCAACAGCTTCATCGCCCGGTACTTGACCGCGCCGTGGGTGTTCATCGCCATCCACGCGGCCCGGGTGGTCACGCTCAGCGACGGGATCCAGTACATCGGGCCCAGCGGGTCGACCGGCTCCGGTGGGGCCAGCAGCAACGTGGCGGCTACGTGCGCCTCGCCGTCGTCCTGGGTGAGCCTGGCCAGCACCGTGCCGTCGCGCTCCACGATCTGGGTCTCACCGACCATGGTGGTCCGCCAGGCCAACCCCGGCGCCAGCGGCGTGTCGAACTCGATGGGGCCGACGTGGCTGGGCATCACCACCGGCGCGCCGATCAGCCGGGCCATCTGCCTGGGCAGCTCCCGGGCGTGCTGCAGTTGCAGCGCGTGCTCGCGGCGGGCCAGCAGGGCGGCCGGCCCGCGCCAGTTGGACGGGTAGGACGGCCAGCACATGCCGCCCAGCACCAGCTGCACCCGCCCGCGCAGCCGGGCCGCGGTGCCCATCCGGGCCCACTCCCAGCCGTTCGCGATGCCGACTGGGATGCCGACCGGGATGCCGCCTGGGATGACGACCGCCGTGTCGACCGCTGTGTCGACCGCCGCGTCGCTGAGCGTGTGCAGGCCGGTGATCCCGTCGTCGTCGCCGCGGGTGTAGTAGTTGTTCTCCCACATGGTGGGGATGTCCTTGTCGTGCAGGTGCAGCCGGCCGTCCGGCTCGGCGAGCACGTACGTGCCGTAGACATCGGCACCGCGCCGGGCCAGGAATCCACCGCCGACCACCACGTCGAGCTCGCGGGCCAGCCGGCGGAACAGCTGCATGGGCGCCCCGTCGACCGGGCGGGCCACCCCGCGCAGCGCCCGGGAGTAGACGTTCGGGCTGGACGCCGCCTCGGGCACGGTGACCACCGACGGCGAGTGCTCGCGCACCGCGTCCCGGATCAGGTCCTCCAGCCGGACCAGGTTCTCCTCTACCGCGCCCAGCCGCAGCGCCGGCTGCACCGCCGCGACCTTGATCGTGCCGCTCATGCCGCCGCGCCCTCGTTCGTCACGCCCGCCGGGTTGGCCCCGCCACGCGGCAGGGTGGGCGGCCGGGGATCGGGGTGGTCGGATCCGGGCACCAGCCGGGCGGACCGGAACCGGCGGCCGAGCAGGTCCTGGCGCAGCGCGAGGTGCACCCGCAGGTCGTCCAACGCGAGCCGCACGGTGGCGCCGGGAGAGTCGCCGGTGCGCCGCCGCAGCGCGTCGGCCAACCCGAGCACCAGCCGGGGCACGCTGAGCACCTGGGTGGTGGTGCGACCCCGGCCGAACACGTCGCCGATGTCCGGGGCCGAGGAGCGTCCGTTGCGCCGGACGATTTCGTGCAGCACCGGAGACACCGGTCGGACCTCGGTCTCCAGGTTGCCGAAGTGGTAGGAGTGCAGGCACTCGGTGTCCCGGTCGCGCTCCCACCGGCGCAGCGCCAGGTCGAGCGCGCCCGGGTCGCCGAGCACCGGACCGACGGTCTCCGCCAGCCGCCGGGCCGCCCACAGCGCGTCGCGCTGGCCCTGCCCGATCACCGGGTCCTTGAAGTGCCCGGAGTCGCCGACCAGCGCCCAGCCCGGCCCGCTGGACGCGCGGAAGTAGGCCGAGGTGTCGCCGGTGGACCGCAACGGGCCGGGGTTCGTGCAGTCCCGCACCCGGGCGGCCATCCCAGGGTGCTGGGCCAGCTTGCGCGTCCAGTAGCCTTCCGGGTCGCGCTTCGCCTCGGTGGCCTCGTCGGCGGCCCCCATGAACAACAGTAGCGACTTCGGGCTGGGCGCGGACGGGAACAGGAAGCCGAACGAGTCACCGTCGCGCCACTGGTAGACCGTCTCGCCCTCGCGGGTGCCGAACGCCGGGTCGTCGACGTAGCGGAACACCAGGCCGCGGCCGTTGCGGGAGGCCCGGTAGGGCTTGAACGCTCCGACCGCGGCGGCGACCGCGGAGCGGCGACCGTCCGCGCCCAGCACCAGGTCGGCGTGCAACTCGCGCTCGGTGCCCTCGGCGTCGGCGTAGCGCACCCCGACCGCGCGCCCGCCCCGCCAGAGCACGTCGAGGAACCGGTGCCGCTCGCGGACCTCGGCGCCGGCGGCCCGGGCGGCTCGCACCAGCTCGAGGTCCTGGATGGTGCGCGGTACGCACATGCAGTAGTCGATCGGGCCGCAGGCGCGCCAGCGCTCCAGGGTGTGCGCACTCTCGTCGGTGCTCAGCGACAGCCACGGCGACCGCGTCGGGTTCTGGCCCAGGATGCCCTCCAGCGCGCCCATTCGGCGCAGCTCGTCCACCCCGGCCGGGAACAGCAGGTGGGTGGACAGCTGGTCGGACGGGAAGCTCGACCGGTCCAGCGCCACCACCCGGCGACCGGCCCGGGCCAGGTGGGCGGCCACGCAGGCGCCGGCCAACCGACTGCCGATGATCACGACGTCACAGCGCTCGGTCATGGGCTCCTCCGATGATCGTGGCCCAGACCGCTCATGGTGCCGGACGACCGCCGTGTTCTACAAGTGCGTTCAGTTTTGAACTGACCTACAATCACCCGGGTGGGTACCAGCACCGCTCGGGCCTCGCGTCGTCGCGCCCGCACCCGGGAGCAGATTCTGGACGCCGCCGAACGGGCGTTCGCCACCGCTGGCTACCGGGGTGCCCGGATGGAAGAGGTGGCCGAGGCCGCCGACGTGTCGGTCGGGTCCATCTACGGACACTTCGGCAACAAGGACGGGGTGTACCTGGCGCTGGTGGAGCGGGCGCTCGAGCAGTTCGGCGAGTATCTGGGCGGCGCATTCCGGCCGGAGTACTCGCCGCTGGAGCAGGTGATGGCGGCCGGCGAGGTGTACCTGCGGTTCCACCTGGAGCACCCCGGGTCGTTCCGGTTCCTGGCCTTCGACGGGGTGGAGACGCGGCTGCCCTCGGTGGACGGACCCCTGCGCGAGCGGGTCGGCGAACGGCTCGACGAGCTGATCGGCGGGTTTCAGCTCCGCATCGAGCAGGCGATTCTCGCCGGTGAGGCGGACGGCGGCTACGACGCGCGGCTGGTCGCCCGGTTCCTCTGGGGCGCATGGAACGGGGTGGTCTCGTTCGGCCTGCGCACCGACCGGATGGCCCTGACCGACTCCGAGATCGCCGCCTGCCTGCGGATGGGTCGGCGGCTGGTGAACGAGGGCCTCACCGCGCCGGAGTTCCGCGACGCCGCCGGGCACTCGCGCGCCCGCCTGCTGGACGGACTCCCCGAGTAGCCAGAGGCTCGGACGTCGTCGCCGGTCCGCCCGAGGGCGGACCGCGAACCCGACCCCGGCCCCGATTCGGGTAGCCCGGCTAGCCTCGGGTCATGGCCACCGAACCCGATCACCGCCAGTCCCGGATCGACACCTTGGCGGTGCACGCCGGCCAGTCCCGGCCCGGGCCGGAGGGCTCGGTGGTGTACCCGATCTTCCAGGGCACGGTGTTCACCACCGCGCCCGGCGCCGACTACCACGACATCAGGTACCTGCGGTTGAACTCCACCCCGTCGCAGGTCCACCTGCACGAGCGGCTGGCCGCGCTGGAGGGCGCGCCGGCCGCGCTGGCCACCTCCTCGGGGATGGCCGCGCTGACCTCGGTGCTGCACAGCCTGCTCGGTGCCGGCGACCACCTGCTGGCCAGCGACTGCCTCTACGGCGGCACCCATGACTTCCTGGTCGAGCACGCCGAGCGGCTGGGCTGGAGCGTTACGTTCGTCGACCCGCACCGGCCGGACAGCTGGGCCGCCGCTCTCACTCCCACCACCCGGGCGTTCCTGGTCGAGACGATCACCAACCCGCTGATCCGGGTGCCGCCGCTGGGCGAGGTCGTGCAGTTCGCCCACGACCACCGGCTGACCTCGGTGGTGGACAACACCTTCGCCAGCCCGGTGAACCTGCGCCCGCTCGCGCTCGGGTTCGACCTGGTCGTGCACAGCGCCACCAAGTACCTCAACGGGCACTCCGACCTGGTCGCCGGCTGCGTGGCGGGCGGCACCGAGCTGATCGAACGGGTCCGCCGCACGGTCAACCTCTACGGCGGCACACTCGACCCGCACGCCGGGTTCCTGCTGGCCCGAGGGTTGAAGACGCTCGCCGTCCGGGTCCGCGCGCAGAACCACAACGCGCTGACCCTGGCCAGGTTCCTGCAGGGGCACCCCCGGGTCGCCCAGGTCAGCCACCCCGGGTTGGTCGATCATCCGGACCACGCGCACGCCGCCGAACTGCTGTCCGGGTTCGGCGGGATGCTCAGCCTGCGACTGGCGGACGGGCTACAGACGGCGGATGCGTTCCTGGCCGCGCTGCGGATTCCCACCCTGGCGCCGAGCCTCGGCGGAGTGGAGACACTGGTGACCCGACCGGCGGTGACCTCGCACGCCGGGATGGGCCCGGCCGGCCGCGCCCGCATCGGGATCGCCGAGGACCTGATCCGGGTCAGCTGCGGCATCGAGGACGCCACTGACCTGGTCGAGGACTTCGCCCGCGCCCTCGATGCCACCTGACCCGGCGCCGCCTGCCGGCCGCGCGTCCGGCGCACGGGGCACGGGGCACGGGGCACGTCAGTTTCCGGGGTTCGCCTCCGGCGCCGGGTCGGTCAAGCTGGACAGCAGCAGGATGGCCACGTCGTCGCCCAGCGGGCCGCCGTTGAGCCGCTCCACCTGCTCCACCAGGCGGGTCGGCAGATGCCTGGGACCGGCCACACCCGCCCCGTTGCGCTCGACCTCGCCGACCAGCGGCAACAGACCGGTGTTCCACAGCCGGTCGGTCCGCTCCGGCCCGGAGAACCCCTCGATCAGCCCATCGGTGTAGAGCAGCATCGACCAGCGCGGCGGCAAGACCACGGTGCGCGGCTCCCAACGTGCGTCGTCGATCACCCCGAGCGGCGGACCGAGCGCGTGCGGCAGCTCCACCGGTGGCTGCCCGGGGGCCGACCCGAGCATGATCGGCGGCGGATGCCCGGCCACCCGGATCCGCGCCTCACCGTCGGCCAGCGCCACCGTGCACAGCGTGGTGAACAGCCCTCGGGCGTGCCGCTCGGCGAGCAGCACCGCCTGCAGCGCCGGCAACACCTCCGGCTCGCCGACCCCGGACAGCACCAGCGCGCGCCAGGACACCCGCAGCAGCGCGCCCAGTGCCGCCTCGTCCGACCCGTGCCCGGCCACGTCGCCGACCACGGCGTGCACCGAGCCGTCCGGGCAACGGATCGCGTCGTAGAAGTCGCCGCCGAGCAGGCCCGGCCGCCAGGAGCGGTAGAACGGCACCGCGGCCACGTGGCTGCCGTGCAGCAGCAGCCGGGGCAGCAGCCCGCGTTCCACCCGCACCGACTCTGCCTGCACCAGCTGAGCCTCGGCCAGCCGCACCGCGTTGCGTTCGGCGCGGCGGCGTTCCACCGAGTAGCGCACCGAGCGGCTGAGCAGCTCACCGTCCACCGAGCCCTTGACCAGATAGTCCTGCGCGCCGGCCGCCATCGCGGCGGCGCCCAGGTGCTCGTCGTCCAGCCCGGTGAGCACGCAGATGGCGCTCGCCGTGCCGTGCTCGCGCAGCTGGCGCAGCGCGTCCAGCCGGTCGGTGCCGGTGCCGGGCAGGTTCAGGTCGAGCAGCACGCAGTCGACCAGGTCGAGGTGTCCGGACGCCACCGCCTCGGCCACCGAGGACACGTGGGTCAGCTCGATCGGTGCGTCGATGGTGGCCAGCAACTCGCGCACCAGCAGGGCGTCCCCGGGGTCGTCCTCGACCAGCAGGACCCTCCGCGCGACCTGGGTGAGCGTCGGTTGAACGGTCAAGTTCGCCCCGAGGTCAGCACCGACGCGATCACCCTGAGGCCGTCGCCGGAGGGGCCGGTGGCCGGCTCGACGGCATGCTCCGGGTGCGGCATCAGCCCGACCACCCGCCCGTCGGCCGAGCACACCCCGGCGATGTCGCGCAACGCTCCGTTCGGGGCCGGGTCGCGGTAGCGGAACACCACCCGGTTCTCCGCCTCGAGCTCGTCGAGGGTGCGCTCGTCGGCCACGTAGCGGCCCTCACCGGACTTCAGCGGCACCAGGATCTCCTGGCCAGGGGTGTACCCGGTGCTCCAGGCGCTCGCGGTGTGCTCCACCCGTAGCCACACGTCGCGGCAGATGAACCGCAGGCCGGCGTTGCGGGTCAACGCCCCGGGAAGCAGCCCGGCTTCGCAGAGGATCTGGAAACCGTTGCAGATGCCCAACACCGGGACGCCGCGGCCCCGTGCCGCATCGATCACCGTGCGCATCACCGGGGCGTGCGCGGCGATCGCCCCGGCTCGCAGGTAGTCGCCGTAGGAGAACCCGCCGGGCACGATCACCGCGTCCACCCCGCGCAGGTCGGTGTCGGCGTGCCACAGCGGGACGGCTTGGCCGCCGGCCAGCCGCACCGCCCGGGTGGCGTCGACGTCGTCCAGGGTGCCCGGAAAGGTGATGACGCCGATCTTCATCGGGTCGACCTCACAGTGCCGTCACCCGGGTGACCCGCCAGTCCTCGATCACCGGGTTGGCCAGCAGGGTGGCGGCGATCTGCTCGAGCGTGGCGTCGTCGACCGTGTCATCGATGTCCAGCTCGAAGTGTTTGCCCTGGCGGACGCCGCGCACGCCGGCGAACCCCAGCCGGGGCAGCGCGCCGGCCACCGCCTGTCCCTGCGGGTCGAGGATCTCCGATTTGGGCATCACGTCCACCACCACACGGGCCATGCCGCCAGCTTAACGGCGCCGCGTCCGCTCCGGCCTGTGTGGTCCGGCCAAGATCGCTCGGCCGGGCGCCTCAGGCGGACAGGGCACCGATGCCGACCTGGGGTGCCCGGTAGGTGGCCGGGGCGGCTCCGGCGGCCAGCGCGGTGTCCACCGCGTCCAGCACGGCCTGCCGGGCCGATGGTCGGCGCAGGTCGTCGGCCCGCACCCCGATCCGGACCAGCCCGCCGCGTCGGGCACCCCGGGCGGCGGCCACCACCAGCGCCCGCCCGCGCCACAGGTCGGTGCCCTCCGACGGGCCGGACCGCCCGGCGCTCAGCAGCCGGCCCCGCACCAGGATCGGCGTGCCGTGCGGCACCAGCGGCCCGCTGCCCGGCCGCGGCCGGTTCGCCGCGCGCACCCCGTGCGCGGTCCGCGGCTCAGTGCCCGGACGGATCCCGTCGCCCGCGCGCGCCCCGCCGAGCAGCCACACCCCGGTGCCCTCCACGCAGATCCGGAATCCCAGCCGGCCCAGCGCGACCAGTGTGCCGGCCGAGGCCATTCCCTTCGGCGCGGCGAACACGTCGGTCGACAGGCCCAGCCCGGCGAGCGCGCGGATCGCCCCGGTGAGCCGTAGCGCGGCCTCGTGGGTGGGCAGCGAGGCGAACTCCGCCCGGCGACGCAGCCGGGTCACCGAGTTGCGCTCCCAGCTGCCGATCGGGTTCGTCTTGTGGTCGTAGCCGTGCACGACCAGCGCGTCCCCGTCGTCGATCCGGCCGCGCAGCCAGCCGATCGCCGGTCCGTCGGGATGGTGCCGGCCGTCCCGGGGGCGGGGCGGGAGCAGCCAGGACGCCGGCGCCCCGCGCGCGTCGAGTTCCGCGGCGAACCCGGCGTAGTCGGTCACGCACGCGTCGTCTAGGCCGGACAGTGACACGATCAGGGTGGCGGTCACGCTTCCATGGAGCCTGATCGACATGACACCGGTCTGACGGCCCGGGAACGTGCCCGAGACGCTTCCGCGAAGCTCGTTGTTCCGCGTCAGCCCCAGTTGTGGCCGGTGAGGCGTTCGTAGAGCTCGACGTAGCGCGACCTGGTCCGCTGGACGATCTCCGTGGGGACCTCCGGGCCGGGCGCGGTCTTGTCCCAGCCGGTGCCCGCCGCCCAGTCGCGGACGATCTGCTTGTCGAACGAGTTCTGCGCGCTGCCGGGCCGCCACTCGTCGGCCGGCCAGTACCGGGAGGAGTCGGAGGTAAGTATCTCGTCGCCGAGGGTGAGCACCCCGGACGCGTCCCGGCCGAACTCGAACTTCGTGTCGGCCAGCAGCACGCCGTGTCCGGCGGCGGTCTCGGCGCCCCGCCGGTACAGCTCCAGGGTGGTGTCGCGCAGCGTCGCGGCCGTGTCGGCGCCTACCAGCGCGACCACGTCGGCGAAGGTGATCGCCTCGTCGTGCTGGCCCTGTGGCGCCTTGCTGGACGGGGTGAAGATCGGCTCGGGCAGCCGGGACCCTTCGGTGAGCCCCGGTGGCAGCGCGATGCCCGACACGGCTCCGGTGCGCCGGTAGTCGAGCAGCCCGGACCCGCTGAGGTAACCCCGGGCGACGCACTCCACCGGCAACATCTCCAGCCGCCGGCAGCGGACGGCGCGGCCCTTGACCTCGTCCGGCACGTCGTCCGCGGAGATCACGTGGTTGGTCGCCAGGTCGGCGGTGCGGTCGAACCACCACAGCGACAGCGCGGTGAGCAGCGCGCCCTTGTCCGGGATCGGGGTGGGCAGCACGACGTCGTACACCGAGACCCGGTCGGAGGCCACCAGCACGATGTCACCCCGGTCGGCGTAGACCTCCCGAACCTTCCCCGAATGCAGCAGTTCCACGGGCGGTGTCCTCCTACAGGATCGGTGCCGGGGTGTAGGCCGCCGCGTCGGGGTTGGCCTTGACCACCTCGTCGACCAGCGCGATCACTTCGTCGGTCTGGGCCAGGGCCGCGCCGGTGTAGCCCAGCGGGTCGCCGAGGGTCAGCGCCCCGGGTTCCAAGCCGAGTCGGGGGTCGGCGGCCAACCGTGCCAGCAGGTCGTTCTCCGCCTGCCCCTGTTCGCGCATGGCCAGCGCCACCGCGACGGCGTGTTCCTTGATCGCCCCGTGCGCGGTCTCCCGGCCCACGCCGGCCCGGACGGCGGACATCAACACGCTGGTGGTGGCCAGGAACGGCAGGTAGCGGTCCAGCTCGCGGGCGATCACCGCCGGGTAGGCGCCGAACTCGTCGAGCACGGTGAGGAACGTCTGCTGCAGGCCGTCCAGGGCGAAGAACGCGTCCGGCAGGGCGACCCGGCGGACCACCGAGCAGGCCACGTCGCCCTCGTTCCACTGGTTTCCCGACAGCTCGCCGACCATGGTGGCGTAGCCGCGCAGGATCACCGACAACCCGTTGACCCGCTCGCAGGACCGGGTGTTCATCTTGTGCGGCATCGCGGACGAGCCGACCTGGCCGGGCTGGAAACCCTCGGTGACCAGCTCCTGGCCGGCCATCAGCCGGATCGTGGTGGCCAGGCTGGACGGCCCGGCCGCGCACTGCACCAGCGTGGTGAGCACGTCGTAGTCCAGGCTGCGCGGGTACACCTGGCCGACGCTGCGCAGTACGTGGGCGAAACCCAGGTGCTCGGCGACCCGTCGCTCGAGCGTGGCGAGCTTCTCCGGGGAACCGCCGAGCAGGTCGAGCATGTCCTGCCCGGTGCCCATCGGGCCCTTGATCCCGCGCAGCGGGTAGCGCCCGATCAGCTCGGTCAGCCGCCGGTGGGCGAGCAGCAGCTCGTCGGCCGCCCCGGCGAACCGTTTGCCCAGGGTGGTGGCCTGCGCGGCGACGTTGTGGCTGCGCCCGGCCATGGCCAGCTCGCGGTACTCGGCGGCGCGCCGGGCCAGTCGGGCGAGCACGGCGACGTTGCGGTCGGCGATCAGTCTGAGGGCGTGCAGTTGCTGCGCCTGCTCGACGTTCTCGGTGAGGTCGCGGCTGGTCAGGCCCTTGTGCACCTGTTCGTGTCCGGCGAGGTCGTTGAACTCCTCGATACGGGCCTTCACGTCGTGCCGGGTGACCCGCTCGCGGGCGGCGATGCTCGCCAGGTCGACGTCCTCGACCACCCGCTGGTAGTCGGCGACCGCCCGCGCGGGGACGTCGATGCCGAGCTCGGCCTGGGCGCGGAGCACCGCCAGCCACAGCCGGCGTTCCAGCACGATCTTGTGCTCAGGGGAGAACAGCGCGGTCATCTCGGCGCTGGCGTACCGCGCGGCCAGGACGTTGGGGATCACCGGACCACCCTACGGCGGGGGCGGTAGGTGCCTAGAGCTCGATGGTTCGCTCCGGGCCCGCGCTCAGAGTTTCCCGGCGAGCTGGGTGGCCAGTTGCACGACGCGCTGCCGGTAGGGCACCTGGCCGTTGCCCGCCGAGCCGGCGGTGACCCGGACGATCCCGCCCGAGCGCGCCGGCGCGACCCCGCTGACCACGTGCGGGCCGTCCATCGGCGCGCCGGAGTCGGCCCCGGCGGGGGTGAGTACCACGACCAGGGTGCCCCGGGCACCGCCGAAGGAGGAGTCGTCGAACACGTCCAGCGCCACGCCGACCCCGCCGGCCACGCAGCCGCCTGGCACCGCGTACGGCCGGGTGCTGCGCGCGCCCGGCAGCGCTGCCGCGAGCTGGGCGAACACCCGAACGTCCGGTTCGACGCAGCCTGGTCCGCCGACCTCGGACAGCGACTCGCTCCGGGCCCCGGCGGCCGGGCCGCCGACGTCGGGCGCGGCGTTCGGCGCGCCGACCCCCGGCGCTCCGGGCGCGGCCTCGGGCGCGGCGGCGTCGGCGCCACCATCGGCGCCGCGTTGCCCGGTCGGCCCGGGGGCGTAGGGCACCGAGAGCGACGGCTGCGACCCGGCCAGCGCGGACGTGGTCGGATCGGGTTGGGTCAGCGCGCCGGTGACCAGCGCGCCGGTCGCCGCGAGCAGGGTCACCGCGGTCGCCGTGCCGACCAGCATCCGCTGACGCCGGGTCGCCCGCCGGCATCCGGCCACCACGTCGGCGTGGTCGAACGCCGGTGGCGGGGCCGTCCGGCCCACCTCGTCCGCCGCCGTCCGGAACAGCTCGCCGGCCTGTCGGTCATCCATCGGTCCACCCCCATGCCGTCGTCACGTGCGGTCTGCCGCGCCAGCCGGGTCCACTCCGGTGCACCACCTCGTCCTCTGCCCATAACGCGGGTACCGCCGGGTGGACGTGCGCGACAGGCTATGTGGTTCTCAACGCGGCGGTGTCGTAATGGATTCGTTACCCCGACGGGACGTCGAGCGCCCGGGCTGATTGAATCTCAGGAGTGCGGAGTTCGATCCGAACCGGATCCCGGTCCCGCCGGCGAGCCAGCCCCGCTGCCTCCGGCCCGATCGACCTGCGCTCGGACACCGTCACCCAGCCCAGCCGCGAGATGCGTGCCGCGATGGCCGCCGCCGAGGTCGGCGACGATGTGCTGGACGGTGACCCAACCATGTGTGAGCTGCAGGAACGGGTGGCCGGGCTGCTCAACGCCGAGGCCGCCCTGTGGGTGCCGAGCGGGTCGATGGGCAACCTGGTCGCGCTGATGGCGCACCTGCGGCGGGGCGACGCATTCCTGGCGCCGGCCGGCGCGCACGTGCTCGACTCCGAGCTCGGCACCCCGGCCTGGTTGGCCGGTGGCATGCCGCGACCGCTGCCGCACGACGCCGGCCCGGGCAAGATCTCCCCGGAGGCGGTCCGCCGCGCGGCCGGCACCCCGGGGCCGTACTACACGATGCGTACCACGCTGCTCTGTTTGGAGAACACGCACATGTCGGCCGGCGGAGTGGTCACCGCCGTCGACGAGCACGCCTCGCTGGCCGCCGCCGCCCGGCGCGCGGGTCTGCGGGTACACCTGGACGGCGCGCGGCTGTGGCACTCGAGCGTGGCGCTGGGGTTGCCGCCCGGCGCGCTCACCGTCGGGGTGGACACCGTGCAGGTGTGCCTGAGCAAGGGCCTCGGCGCGCCGGTCGGGTCGGTGGTGGCCGGCTCGACGGAGTTCGTCGAGGAGGCGCGCCGGCTGCGCAAGATGCTCGGTGGCGGAGTTCGCCAGGGCGGGGTGCTGGCCGCCGCGGGGCTGGTCGCGCTGGACGGCATCCCCCGGCTGGTCGAGGACCACGAGCGGGCGGCGACGCTGGCCGCCGGTCTCGCGGAGCGAGGTTGGCAGGTGACCACCCCGCAGACCAACATCGTGCTGCTCATCCCGCCGGATCTGCCAACCATGCTGCGTCACCTCGAGCAGGTCGGGGTGGCGGCGGTACCGCTGGGCGCGGCGGTGCGGTTCGTCGCGCACTCCGGGGTGGGCGACGCGGAGATCGCGGCCGCGCTGGAGCGCATCGGCGGGGTGCCCGGCGCCACCTGAGGGCCGTGCGTCGCCGGCCCGGTCAGCCGTGTGCGGAGACCCAGCCCGCCAGCCGGTGCAGGGCTTCGGCGATGTCCTCGGTCGATCCGGCGAACGACAGCCGGACGAAGTCGTGTCCGTGCGCGGTGTCGAAGTCGATGCCCGGGGCCAGGGCGACACCGGTGTCCCGCAGGAGCCGGTAGACCAGCGCCTGCGAGGTGTCCGGGCCGGTCAGGTGGCGCACGTCGGCGTAGACGTAGAACGCGCCGTCGGCCGGCGCCAACCGGTCGATGCCGATCTTCGGCAGCCCGTCCAGCAGCAGCGCCCGGTTGACCGCGTACCGGGCGACGTGCCGGTCCACCTCGGCCACGCTGGCCGGGTCGAACGCGGCCAGCGCGGCATGTTGCGCCAGTGCGGGCGGGCAGACGGTGAAGTTGCCGGTGAGCACGTCGACCGCACGGCGCAGCCGGGGCGGCACCAGCAGCCAACCCAGCCGCCAGCCGGTCATCGAGAAGTACTTGGAGAAGGAGTTGACCACGATCGCCTCGCTCGAGCTCTGCCAGGCGCAGGCGGTCGGCGGCGCCCCGGGGTAGGCGATGCCGTGGTAGATCTCGTCACTGACCAACTGCACGCCGGCCCGCTCGCACCACAGCGCGATCCGGGCCAGTTCGGCCGCGTCCAGCACGGTGCCGGTCGGGTTGGCCGGGCTGGCCAGGATCAGCCCCATGATCGGGCCGCGGGCGGCGACCTCGGCCTCCAGCAGCTCGACGGTCGGCTGGAACCGGGTGCCCGGGCCGCAGTCCAGCTCGACCACCTCGCAGCCCAGCGCGGACAGGATGTTGCGGTAGCAGGGGTAGCCGGGGCGGGCCAGCGCGACCCGGTCGCCGGCGTCGAACGCGGCGAGGAAGGCGAGCAGGAACCCGCCGGATGAGCCGGTGGTCAGCACCACGTCGTCGGCGCAAACCCCGACCTGGTAGCGGTCGCGGTAGTGCTCGGCGATCGCCGCCCGCAGCTCCGGGATGCCGACGCTGACCGTGTAGCCCAGCACGTCGGCGCGCAACGCCTCGGCGGCCGCGGCCAGCACCGGCGCGGGGGCCGGGGTGGACGGTTGCCCGGCGGAGAGGTTCACCAGGTCGCCGTGCGTGCGCCGGCGCTCGGCGGCGGCCGCCCACACGTCCATCACGTGGAACGGCTCCACCGCAGCGCGCCGCGCCGTGGTGCGGCGGGTTGCGTGCGTGGTCGTCGGTGGCACGGAGTCCGCGTACGTGTCCGCCGGTGGCACTGGGAGCGGGTACGCGCCCGTCGGTGGCACGGTGGCCGGGTACGTGTCCGTCGGTGGCACAGTGGCCGGGTACGCGCCCGTCGGTGGCACAGTGTCGTCGACCGCGCCACTCACCGCTGCCCCCACCTGAACGCGCCGTTCACCGGGCCAGCGTAGGCCTGGGGGTGGTGTCTGGTGGTGCCGGCGCTGCCGGCGGGTTGCGCACGGTGGCGGTGGAGTCCGGCGTGTCGAGCTGGTGATGTGCCGAAACCGAAACCGGCACATCACTTCGCGAACGACTGGCCGGCCCGACTCGTGGTCGCTGTCGACGGTGCTGTTGGCCGGGGTATGGGCCGGCTCGACCGGTGCAGCGTCCGGGTGCTGGCTCGACCGGCGTCGCGTCCGGCGGCGCCGTCCGGTCCGGGTATCGCGGACCGGACATCGAGCTGAGCCCGCCTCGCGCTCGGTTCGCAACTGCGGAGCTGCGGAAATGCGAAGTAGACCGGGCATCAGTAGCCGCGGTACCCGTGACCGGCCGCGAGGCTGAGCACCCCGGGCACCTGCGACACCGAGCCGTACCGCGCGACGGCGTACCGCACCGCCGCGATGATGTTGTCCACCGGATCGAGGATTTGGCCGTGCCCGGGCAGCTTCCAGCGTTCGAATGTCGGCTCGATGGTCTGCATCAGGCCCATCGACGGCGTGCCCCGAGCGGCGTTGGCGTCCCACCGGTTGATCGCCGACGGGTCACCGGAGGACTCATGGCGGATGATCGTCGCGATCGCCTCTGGGTCGAGCTGGTCGGGCCGGTAACCGTGCCGGCGCAGGATGCCGACCGCCTCGTCGATCCAGGCCCGCACCCGGTCGTCACGACGGTTGGTGGCCGGCTGGGCGGGCTGCCCGGAGGAGGAGCCCGCGGCCTGTGCTGATCGCGGCGACCCGCCGCCTGCGGCACCCTGCCGCGGGCCGTCCCGCCGCGGACCGTCCCGCCGCGGAGCGGCTCGCCCGGGCGCGGTCCGGCCCGGAGCGGGGCCACCGCCGCCGGCGGGACCTGTCGGTCGTTCACCCGGAACCCGCACCTCGGCGACCGCCCGGGCGCCGGCCTCCAACCGCCGCAGGCAGTCGGCGTCGAGCGGCAGACTCCCGCCTGCGGAGCCGCCCGCCACCCCTGACGCTGACCCGCCCGCCGCCCCTGACGCTGGCCCCCCTGCCCCGGCCCGGGCGCCCGCCACCGCCGCGGCGTCGCTCAGCGCGCCCGCCGCGCGACGGGTGGCCTGCTCGAAGTCCCGGCCCCAGCCGTCGAACGCCTCGACGGCCGCGCCGCTCCACCCCGCGCCCAACCAGGTGCGTAGGTCGGCCGGCGCGCGGCCCGCCGACCGCAGCAGCCCGGCCGCCTCCGCCCACCGCCCCGCCGCGCCGGCCCACGCCGCACCTCCGGCCGACGTCGCGCCGCCGGCCGACGTCGCGCCTCCGGCCGACGTCGCCGCGCCGGCCCACGCCGCGCCGCCGGCCGAAGTCGCCGCGCCGGCCCACCGCTCGCGGCCGTTCACCGGCACCACCGCCGCGCCAGTTCGGAGTCCACGCCGTGCAGATCACCGGCGCAGGCGGCCACGCTCCGCCCCGCCGCCGCCAGCCGCAACGCCGCTGCGGACACCGCCTGAACGCACGCCAGATCGGCCAGCCCCAGCTCGGCGTCCCCGGCATCCTCGCCCGATGGTGGTCGGTGCTCGGCGGCCACCCGGTCGAGCCAGTCGGTCAGTTCGGCGGCGCGGCGGGAGAGCTCGTCGGCGGCCTGCCGCACGTCGGCCAGTACATAGCGCGTCACACGGTATTGGACGTCACTCGCACCGCCCCGGTTCCCTCCCGCTGGGGATCAGTACACGTCTCGCTGGTGGTGCCGCTCGTGCCGCAGGCACACATGTAGGTGGGCCCCCTCGGCGAGCCAGGCGTAGAGCTGGTTGCCGAGGAACAACCAGTTCGGGGCGCGCCGGCGTTCGCGCAGGAACGCCCGGAACGGCGCGGCTCCGGTGCCCGGACCGATCATGACCATCGGCGTGTCGCCGTCGGTGGGCATCCGGAAGGCCCGGCCGCCGTCCCACTCGCCGCCGTCACCACGTCCAGGATCTGGCGCGTCCACTCGTCCGCGTCGTCCTCGAACTAGAAGTCGCACGTGCGCAGCGGCCACAGCCGCCGAGCACCTCGAACCGGCGTCCAGGTCGATCGAGGCCGGCACAAGTTGAGCTAGCGGGAGTCGCCGAGTCCGAGCACCGCGAACGAGAGCCCGTCCGGCCGCGGCGCCCGGGCGTCGGTCCGAGCAAGTAGCTCAGAATCCGACGCTGACGCAGGCTGCCCGCGCGCCGGCGACCCCAGCCTGACCGGGCGCGGTCTTGGTCGGGTCGACGTGCACCACGACCGAGCCGGCGCGGGTGTCATCGAAGGTCCAGTCGACGGTGGTCGCCCGGGTGGCGTCACCCTTGGCGTCGGTGGTGAAGTCCAGCCAGATCTCGTTGTCCGCGTTGGCGAACTTGGGGTCCACCGACGGCTTCACCGGGTCGGCGGTGTGCTGGAAGTGCGGGCCGGCGTCGTCCGGCTTGGCACCGCAGGGCTTGGTGTGCGCGTGCGAGCCGTAGGCCCGGTTGGGCATCAGGCCGCGCACGTTGAGCACCACCGTGGTCACGCCGTCGTGCTCGTAGGAAGCGACGAACAGCTTGGCGCCGTCCGGTACCAGTTGCTTGTCGTAGTTCAGCGCGGCGTCGTCCTGGCCGAACGTGACGCTGACCTCGGCGTTCCCGTCGGCGGCCGGGGCCTCTGCGGGGGCACCCGGCGCCGGCGTGGCGGTACCGCCCTGACCCGGTGCCGAATTGGCGCAGCCGGTGGCGGCGACCAGGACGGCGACCAGCCCGGCGGCGGCGAGCATTCGTTGTACTCGTGGCATGGCTCCATGATGTGCCCGCCCGCGAGGGCGACCGCACCCGGGCGGGCGAAACCCACCGGATCGGGTACCGCTGACCTGGTCGCTCCGCCGCCGCGGGCCGGACGACACCACCAACGCCCGCCGGTCCCGGAGGGCGCCGGCTTGGTGCCTGCCGCTGCCCACGCCCGCTGCTGGCCGGTGCCCGTCGGTGGCAGGCTGGGCCCATGACGGAGATCGAGGTGATCCGCGCGGACATCACCCGGCTGGGGGTGGACGCGATCGTGAACGCTGCCAACGAATCGCTGCTCGGCGGCGGCGGGGTCGACGGGGCCATCCACCGCGCGGCCGGACCCAGGCTGTCCGAGGCCGGGTCGAAGCTGGCGCCGTGCAATCCTGGGAACGCGGTCGTCACCCCGTCGTTCGACCTTGATCCGCCCATCCGGTATGTCATTCACACGGTCGGCCCGGTCTGGGAAGGTGGCGGCGACGGGGAGGCGGAGATCCTGGCATCCTGCTACCGCCGCAGCCTCGAACTCGCCGACGAGGTCGGGGCGACCAGCGTGGCCTTCCCGGCGATCGCGACGGGGGTCTATGGCTACCCCCGCGACCAGGCCGCTCAGATCGCGGTCGACACCATCCGCGCGACCCCCACCCGGGTCCGTCGCATCGTGCTGGTCGCGTTCGACGAGCCAACCCACCAGCTGCTCACCGCCGCCGTGTCGGCCGGCTGACCCAGGTACGCTGCCGCTGTACACGGGCCTCTAGCTCAACTGGCAGAGCAGCGGACTTTTAATCCGCGGGTTCGGGGTTCGATCCCCCGGGGGCCCACACCGTTTGACCAGGGGTTATTGTCGAATAGCGTGATCTTCAGTTGATCAATGCCTGCGGGTTTGCCTGCGAGTACACTGCCGGCATGCCCGCCGTGCAACGTCGCGACCAGCGACAACGTGGACAGATCAGGCAGCGTGGCGGCTCGTTCCTGGTCTCCGTCTACGCCGGCGTCGATCCGCTCACCGGCAAGCGGATCTACCTCAACGAGTCCGCCAGCACCCAGGCAGCGGCCAAGAAACTCCTGACCAAGCTGTGCGCCCAGGTCGACGAGCAACGCCACGCTCGGACCAGGACGCCGCTGAGCGAGGCCCTCGGTTCCTGGCTGCGAACGCACGAGGCCGAGGCCACGACGCTGGACGGCTACCGGGGCTACATCGAGCGGACCATCGAGCCGGCGCTCGGGTCCGTCCCGGTCTCCACCGTCACGGTGCGGCTGCTCGAGGAGTTCTACGCGGACCTGCGCCGCTGCCGGAAGCGCTGTCGAGGTGGCGAGCCCGCCGTCGACCACCGCACCGCCGCGCCACATGAGTGCCGGGAAGTGCGGCACCGCCGCCGACCTGGCCGCCCGGCCCGCGTCGAACCGCCGCACGACTGCGCGACCGCCGGGTGCACGGTCATCGAGTGCCCGCCGCACCAGTGCAAGCCGATGTCCGCCTCGGCGATCCTGCAGATCCACTGGATCATCAACTCGGCTCTCGGTTCTGCGGTGCGTTGGGGCTGGATCACCACGAACCCGGCCGAGTCCGCCAAGAAACCCCGCCGCAAACCGCCCCAACCGGAGCCCCCGACCGCTGCGGAAGCCGCCAGGATCATCGAAGCGGCCTGGGCCGAGGACGACAGCTGGGGCACCCTCGTCTGGCTTGTCATGGTCACCGGTGTGCGCCGCGCCGAGCTCGCCGGCCTGCGCTGGCGCCACATCGACCTCGACATCGGCACCGTGAAGATCAGCCGAAACTGGCTGCGCTCCGGCGGCGAGGACATCGACAAGGACACCAAGACCCACCAGAGCCGTACCCTCGCCCTGGACGGCGCGACGGTCGAGGTCCTGGCCGAGCACCGCGAGCGCTACCGCCGGCAGATGGGCGAGCTGGGATTGGAACCCACTGAGGACGCGTTCGTGTTCTCCGCCCGCCCGACGCACGATCGCCCGTACTCCCCGAGCCGGGTCACCCACCGCTACTCCGACATGTGCGCCGGGCTGGACATCGACAGCCATCTGCACGCGCTGCGCCACTACTCGGCGACCGAGCTGCTCACCGCCGGCGTCGACCTGCGCACCGTCGCAGGTCGACTCGGTCACGGCGGTGGCGGGGCAACGACCTTGCGGGTCTACGCGGCGTTCGTCGGCGAGGCTGACCGCCGCGCCGCTGAGATACTCGGCAGCCGGATGAAGCGGCCAAACACGCCGGTGGACTGACTGATCGCGGTCGAGAGGTGGGACCTGGCATGACGACCCTTGAGTCGCTGCACCGTCGTATCCGTGAGCTCGAGTCGAGGCTGAACGAGCTCTAAGACGAGCCTGCCCGGACGCTCCGGTCGTTGGAGCGGCACAGCGAGATCACTGCTCGGCAGTCGGCTCGGTTGGTCGAGCACCTCGGCCTTGCCCCGGTGACCGAGCAGGAGGTCGACGCGGCGATAGACCCCGGGTATTCACGTTGAGCCGGCGATCATGGGTTTTCGTGGTGTCGAGATGAGGACGGGTGCCCCTGACCTGGGATGATGCGGATTGCCTAGATCTGCATGACCTCAGGAAGGGACACCCGTG
>JBQTKB010000077.1:0-44548 GCA_052386505.1 Pseudonocardia sp. | reverse complement strand
CAGGCGGTGGACTGGGCGCTCGGGTTGTGGGACCGGGCCTGGTACGAGGACACCCTGGACGCCCACCCGATCATGGCCCGGGCCGCCCTGTGGCTGCAGGAGAACCGGCCGGTGGTGCAGCGCCCGGTGGTGGTGCACGGCGACTACCGCAGCGGAAACTTCATGTACGACGACCAACTGCGGATCAACGCGATCTTCGACTGGGAGCTGGCCTACCTCGGCGACCACCACGACGATCTGGCCTGGGCCAGCCTGGCGTTGTTCGCCGGGCCGGACGAACAGGGCAACCGGTTGGCCAGCAGCCTGCTGATCCCCGAGGAGTTCCTGCGCCGCTACGAGCGGGCCTCGGGCAACCCGGTGGACCGCGACCGGCTTTTCTACTACCAGCTGTTCTCCTACTACAAGATCTCGGTGATCGCGGTGGCCACCAGCCTGCGCGTGGCGCACGGCCGCCGCACCCACCTGGACGCGATGATGAATTTCGCGTCCGGCATCGGCTACGTCGGGATCTCCGAGCTGAACCGGATGCTCGAGCGGACTTGAGGCTCGGCACCGAGCCGTGAACTCGCCTTGCCGCCCGCGCACCGGCGCCCGACGCGAACGTCCCTGTTGCCCGCGCCGGCCCGGTCGGGTTCGCCCGCTCTGACCCCATAGGGCGTGACCAGAGCCTCGATCCCGTCCAGGTCGGGGGTGGGGGCCAGCTCGGTCGACCCGGTGTCCGGCGGAGTCGGCCGACCGCAGCTGCGCGCCGGGATCCGGTCCTCGCACACGATCACTCCTACCCCCGACCACGACGACACGTCGAGCAGGTCGGCGACCTCGGCGATCCACGTCCCGTTGCGGGCGCTGACCGTCGGCCGGCGGAGGCTGCCACATCCTCTCCGGACAGGGCCAGCTCGTGCACGATGATGTCGGGCAGCAGGATTCGATCAGACGGGCGGCGGCTGACGAGCCGTGATAGACTCGAACGCATGTTCGAGTGCGTGGATGCTCCGCCGGAGCAGGTGCCGCTGTCGGCGTGTCGGCCTTCGGGTTGGCTCGCTCTCGAACTTGATGTCGCGCTGGCCAGCGCGGGCACGGTGGAGGATGCCGAGCTGATCGAGGCCATCGTCGCGTTCGATCGCCAGGTGTCCTGGGCCCAGGCGCGGCAGGCTCGCCTGCTCGCCGAGTTCGCCCGTCGTCGTCCCCCCGATACCGACCCACAGGCGCGGCGCTCGGGCGTCGCATCGAGCTGTTCGGAGTTCGCCCCGGACGAGGTTGCGCTGGCGCTGCGGCTGTCCCGCATCGCCGCCGGCTCCCGCCTCGCAGCCGCGGTGGAGCTGGACTCAGTGCTTCCCGAGACCCTGACCGCGTGGGAGCACGGTCGGATCGACGGCGCGAAGGTACGGGCCATCACCGACGCCTGCCGGCACCTACCAGCCGAGCAGGCCCGCGCCGTGCAAGATCGGTCCTTGCCCGGGCGCCCGAGCAAACCCCAGGCCAGCTGCGCGCCGCGTTGGCCCGAGCGGTCATCGCGGTCGACCCGGAGGGAGCGGGGCAGCGCCACCAAGCGGCCCGCCGCGAGCGGCGCGTGGTGCTCAACCGAGAACCCGATGCCATGGCCAGCCTATGGGCGCTGCTGCCCGCCCCGGACGCCATCGCCGCCTACGAACACCTCGGCCAACTCGCCCGCAGCCTCGGCGCGGCCGATCCGCGCGGCATGGACGCCCGCCGGGCCGATCTGCTCACCGGCCTGCTCACCGGCCGCCGCTGCGCCTCAACCGACCGCGTCTCAACCGACCGCGCCTCAGCCGACCGCGCGACCGAAGACGGACCCTGCGAAGGGGGTTGCGCCACCGAGGGCTGTGACCACCACAACCACTGTGAGTACCACGACCACCACGACCACTGTGAGCACCGCGACCACCACAACCACCGCCAAGGCCCCACCACTGAGGCGGGTGGCATGCTCCACCGACCGGGCCCGCCGCCGAAGCCAACGGTGCAGGTTACGGTGCCGATCACCACGCTGATGGGCCTCGACGACGCGCCCGGCGAGCTGCGCGGCTACGGTCCGATTCCCGCCGCACTGGCCCGAGAGATCGCCGCCGACGGAACCTGGCGGCGGCTGTTGACCGACCCCGAGTCCGGCACCCTGCTCGACTACGGCCGCAGAACCTACCGCCCGCCCGTCGGGCTCGCCGACCACGTCCGAGCCCGCGACTACCACTGCCGCTCGCCCATCTGCCAGCGCCCGGCGATCCACACCGACCTCGACCACACCATCGCCTGGGCCAACGGCGGCACCACCAGCAAGAACAACCTGTACTCCGGCTGCCGCCACGACCACCGGCTCAAAACCCACGCCCAAGGCTGGCAGGTAACCCAAGACCCCGACGGGACGGTCAGCTATACGACTCCCACAGGTCACCGCTACGCGAGTCGACCATACGACTACCGACCCGCACCACGATCACAACCACCCGATCCAGACCCGCCGCCATTCTGACGAGTGGCCCAACCCGGGCTGCCGGTCACGTAGTCGTCACGTAGTAGGGAGTGCTCGCGGCGCGGTGGCGATCGGCGACGCCTGGGTGCTCAACGACCCCATCGCGGGCCAGGGCGCCAATCTGGGGTCGCGCTGTGCGTTCTTGCTGGCCGACGCCATCGCGGCCGCGTCCACCTTCGACGAGCAGTTCTGCCGTCTGATCCAGCCGTCGATGGGAGTCGGCCGCCGAACCGGCCACCGGCCTCAGCAACTCCTTTCTGGCGCCGATGGAGCCGCACGTGGTGCAGGTGTTCGGCGCGGGGGCGGCGGACAAACGGGTGGCCGATGCCGTCGTCGAGCTTTTCTACGATCCGCCCGCCGCCGTGGCGGCGCTGTCGTCGCCGGCCGCCGCCGAGGCCTTCGTCGACCGGCTGGTCAACGGACCGGGCAATGGCGTGACCGCCGGCAGACAGTCGGTTCAGAGACCGTTCAAGAAGCCCACCAGCTGACGGCCTCGGGCCGCTCGTGCCACCGACGGCGGGAGCTTCACCTCAGCGCCCGCTCGGCGACCCTGCCCGCTCGGCGACCCTGCCCGCTCGGCGACCCTGGAGCCCGGCCGCCCTGGAGGCCGGCCGCATCAGCGACCCTGGAACTCAGCCGGCCGGCGCTCCAGGAACGCCGCCACCCCCTCGCGGTGGTCCTCGGTGTTCATCACCGTGGACTGTCCGACGGCCTCCAGGGCCAGGTAGGACTCCAGGTCGGCGGATACCGCCCGGTGGGCCAATGCCTTGCCCAGCCCGAAGGCCATGGTCGGCCCCTGGGCCAGGCGGTGGGCCATCGCCAGCGCCTCGGGCATGAGCTGCTCGGGCGGGTAGATGTCGCGGACCAGCCCGAGGTCCTTGGCCTCCTGGGCGGTGAGGGTCGTGGTCAGCAGGAACATCTCCTTGGCCTTGAGTAGCCCGACCATCCGCGAGAGCAGCCACAGGCCACCGCCATCGGGCACCACCCCGACCCGGGCGAAGCTCTGGATGAGCTTGGCGTCGTCGGCGGCCAGCAGGATGTCGCCGGTGAGGGTCACGTTGAACCCCACCCCCGCCGCCACCCCGTTGATCGCCACGATCAATGGCTTCTCCAGCGCGAGCAGCGCGAGCGTGGCCTCGTGCGCCAGCTTGATCCAGGCCCGGGTGTCCACCGCGTCGGGGCGCGTGCTCATCGCGCCGATGTCCCCGCCCGCGCAGAAGGCGCGGCCGGCTCCGGTGAGCACGACCGCCCGGATACCCCGGTCGTCCTGCGCCTCGCGGGCCCGCCGCGCCAGCTGGCGACGCATGTCCGGGCTGAACGCGTTGAGCTTGTCCGGGCGGTTCATGGTGATGACCCCGACCGCGCCGTCCCTGGTCAGGTCGACGGACGCCTGCTCGGTCATTTCGGGCGCAGGCCCATGCTCTGCGCGATGTGCTGGCGCTGCATCTGCGAGGTGCCGGCGGTGACCGTGGTGATCCGGGCGTCCCGGAAGTGCCGCTGCATCGGGAACTCCATCATGTAGGAGTACCCGCCGAGGATCTGCATGCCCTTGTTCGCCACGTCGACGAACGTCTCCGAACCGAACAGCTTGGCCATCGCCACCTCCTGGCGGGCCGGTTTGCCGGCCGCGACCAGGGTGGCGGCCCGGTAGGTGAGCAGCCGGGAGGCGTCCACGGCGGTCTGCATGTCCGCGAGCATGTGCGCGATCGCCTGGAAGTCGCCGATCGGGCGGCCGAACTGCTTGCGCTCCTTGGCATACGCCAATGCCTGGTCGACCACGGTCTGGGAGTTGCCGATGTAGGCCGCACAGGTCATCGTGCGCTCCAGCTCCAGACCGGCCAGCAACACGTGCCAACCGCCGTGCAGCTCCCCGACCAGGTTCTCGGCGGGCACCCGGACGTCGTCGAGGTAGAGCTCGTTGGTGCCCATCGAGTGCCGGCCGAGGGTGTCCAACCGGACGATCTTGAGTCCCGGGGTGTCGTTGGGCACCAGGAAACACGAGATCGACTTGCGGTCCTCCTTCTTGGTGCGGGCGAACAGCAGGATCGTGTTGTCCGGCAGACCGGCCCCGGTGGAGAACACCTTCTGCCCGTTGATCACGTACTCGTCGCCCTCGCGACGGGCGTAGGTGCGCATCGCCGCGGCGTCCGACCCGGCTTCCGGCTCGGTGATCGAGATCGACAGCCGCCGCTCGCCCCTGATCACCGCCGGCACGATCTGCTGGATCTGCTCCTCGGTGCCGTGGCGCACCATCAACAGCCCGAGCAGGATGCCCATGCCGTACGCGCCGGCCAGGTCGTAGCCCTTCCGGCCGATCTCCTCGGCGGTGATGATGAACTCCATCACCCCGCCGTCCAGCCCGCCGTACCTGCTGGGGAACGGCATCGCCAGCAGATCCATGTCCACCCAGCGCTGGTACAGCTCGTGCGGGAACAGGTGCTCGCGGTCGAGCTTGCTCAGGTACTCCTCGGGCGCCTCGCGGTCCATCATGTCCCGGATGGTGGCGCGAAGTTCGTTCTGCTCAGCGGTGAACTCGAAATCCATCCCTGCTCCTACTCTCCGGTGAATGTGGGCGAGCGCTTCTCGAAGAACGCCGCGACGCCCTCGGCGTGGTCCTTGGAGACCTTGACGATCCCGTGCGCCATGGCCTCCATGGCCAGCACGGTGTCCAGGTCGGAGTCGAGCGAGTGGTCCAGGATCGACTTGGTCAGCCGCAGCGACTGCGGCGGCCCATCGGCGAGCTCGGTGGCCAGCGCCAACGCCTCCTCGCGCAGCCGCTCGGTGTCGACCAGCCGATTGGCCAGGCCCAGCCGCAGCGCCTCGTCGGCGGCAACCACCCGCGAGGTGTAGAGCAGGTCCTTGGCCACCGACAGGCTCGGTACCCGGCGCGGCAGCAGGTAGGTAGCCCCGAAGTCCGGCTTGTTGGCGATCTTGAGGTAGGCCATGCTGAACCGTGCGTCGGCGGCGGCGACGATCAGGTCGGCGGTCATCGCCAGCGCCATCCCCGCGCCGTAGACGTGACCCTGTACCCCGGCCACCACCGGCTTCTCGTACCCGACCAGCTCACGCACCAGGGTGTTGGCCTCGCGCGCCAGGTAGCGGTACCAGCCGTAGGCGCCCTCGGGCTTCGTGCCGCCGCCGCTCTGGTCACCGCCGGCGCAGAACGAGCGTCCCTCGCCCTCCAGCAGCACCGCGTTCACGCCGTCGTCCAGGGCATGCGCCACGAACCCCTCGCGCAACTGCTTGATGGCGTCGGGGTTGAGCGAATTGAGCTTGGTGGGCCGGTTCAGCCGGACGACGCCGACCTTGCCGACCCGCTCGACGATCACGGTAGGGGCGCCGGACTCGCCGGCTCCGTTCGAACCGCTCATCGCAGGCTGCCGATGAGCGCCTTGCCGATGGTGTTCTTCAGGATCTGGGTGGTGCCGCCGGTGATCTTGAACATCCGGACGTCGCGCATCATCCGCTCCAGCGGCGCACCGGAGAAGTAGCCGGCGCCGCCGAGCATCTGCAGGCAGTCGTCGACCACCTTGAACGCGCCCTCGGTGGCAGCCACCTTGGCGCAGGCCGAGTGGTAGGCCGACGTGCGCCCGGCGTCCACCTCGGCCAGCGCCCGGTAACACAGCAGCCGGGCGCCCTCGACCTGGATCGCGCAGTCCGCCAGCATCCACTGCAGGCCCTGGAACTCACCGAGGAAACGGCCGAACTGGCGCCGGGTGCGCAGGTGCTCTATGGCGTAGTCCATCGCACCCTGAGCGATACCCAGCGCCATCACGCCCATCCCGACCCGGGTGGCGTTGTAGATGTCCAGCGGCCGAACGAAGCCGGCGCTGGAGCCCTTGATCCCCTCGATGACGACGTTCTCGGCGGGCACCCGCACATTGTCGAATCTGAGGTTGACCTCCTCGACGCCGTGCATCCCCATCTTGCGCGGCATCATGGTGAAGGAGACCCCGGGCCGGTCGGCCTCGACCAGGATCATCCCGATCGCGTCCGGCCCGGTGGTGTCCGCGAACCGGGCGTAGACCAGGTGCGCGGCCGCCCGGTCGCCGAACGAGTTGTAGGTCTTGCCGCCGTTGACCACCCACTCGTCGCCGTCACGGCGCACATTGGTGGTCATCTCGTACAGCGCGGAGCCCGCCTCCGGCTCGGTCATCGCGATGGTGACCTCGATCTCGCCCCTGGCCAGACGCTCCAGGATCTCGCGATGCGCCGGTCCGCCGTGGGTGGCCAGGATCCGGCCCGAGACGTTCTGGTCGTGCACCAACAGGGCGGTGTTCGCACAGGCCTTGCTGATCTCCTCGACCAGCAGGTAGCACTCGGTCAGCGATGCGCCCCCGCCGCCGAACTCGGTGGGCAACGCGATCCCGAGCAGGCCGAGCTCCTGCAGCCGCTCATGGTTCTCGGCCGGGTAGCGGGACTCCTCGTCCCAGACCGACGCCCGGGGGGCGAACTCCTTCGCCAGGGCCTTGCCACGCTCCACCCATTCGCGTTCCCGATCAGTCAGCGTGAAGTCCACCGTTGCTCCAATGCGGCCGAAAGCGTCCTTGCCCTGCCCTGCAAGAAGGATGATAATCACACTGAATACTGATCACGGTAGAGGCGCAAGCCTGATGGTCGAAGTGACCTCGAACGGACCTCTAATGGACGGAGCTTCCATGGCCGACGTGGACCTGGCGTACTACTCCGCGCTGCGGGAGCAGACCAACGCCGAGATCGCGAAGTCGTTCGCCTGGCGGGTGCCCGACCGGATGAACTTCGCGGTGCAGGTGTGCGACCGGCACCGCGACTCCGGGAAACAGGCGATCCGGTGGCTGGGCCTGGACGGCTCGACCCGCGACATCAGCTTCGCCGAGCTCGCCGAGATGTCCAACCGGGTCGCCGGCGCGCTCACCGCGCTCGGGGTCACCAAGGGCGACCGGGTGTTCACCATGATGCCGCGGCTCCCGGAACACTGGGCCACCCTGCTCGGGGTGATCAAGCTCGGCGGAATCTGGAGCTGTCTGTCGACCACGTTCGGCCCGGACGGGGTCGCGGTCCGGGTCAGCGACGCCACCCCCAAGGTCATCGTCACCGCCGCGCGCTACGAGCCGGTCGTGCGTCCGGCGGCGGACGCGGTCGGCGCCACCGTGATCCTGGTCGACGGCGACGGCCCGGACGGGCTGCCGGCCCGAATGGCCGCCGCGTCCGCCGACTTCGAGCCGGCCGACACCGCCGCGGACGACCCGGCGTTCCTCTTCTACACCAGCGGGACCACCGGTCGACCGAAGGGATCGGTGCACGGCCACAGCCTGGTCGTCGGCGCGCTGGCGCTGATGGCGCTGGTGCTGGACCTGCGACCCGACGACACCATCTGGCCGACCTCGGACCTGGCCTGGGTCACCGGTGTGCTGCTGACCCTGGGCACGCTGGGCTACGGCCAGTGCTTCGTCACGTTCGAGGGCGAGTTCAACGCCGACCGCTGGTGGGACATCATCCGGGAGGAAGGCATCACCAGCATGTTCACCGTGCCCACCGCGTGGCGGATGCTGCGTGCCGGGGAGGCCGGCCGGCCCGACGCGGGCCAACCGGTACCGATCCGGCGGCTGGGCACCGTGGGCGAGCCACTGGACCCCGAGACCCTGGCCTGGTCGCGCGAGCGGTTCGGCACCCCGATCGTGGAGTGCTACGGCCAGACCGAGAACGGTGCCGGACTGTGCACCAACCGGTCCCACATGCCGATCAAGCCGGGCAGCCTGGGCCCCGCGCTGCCCTACCTGACGGTCGCGGTGGTCGACGAGCAGGGTAACGAGGTCCCGGTCGGGGAGGTCGGCGAGATCGTCTCCCGCCCCGACTATCCCACCCTCACCCAGGGCTACTGGAACAACCCGGAGGCCACCGCGGCGATGCTGCACGACGGCTGGCAGTGGACCGGCGACCTGGCCCGGATGGACGAGGACGGCTACTTCTGGTACCAGAGCCGCCAGGACGACGTGATCTCCTCGGGCGGGTACCGGATCGGCCCGACCGAGATCGAAGCGGCACTGCTGGCGCACCCCGCGGTCGCCGAGGCCGGCGTGGTCGGCAAACCGGACCCGGAGCGCGGCCAGATCGTGAAGGCCTGGATCGCGCTCGCCGAGGGCCACCAGCCCTCGGACGAACTGGTCACCGAGCTCAAGAACCACTGCAAGAAGACCGCCGGCGGATGGAACCATCCCCGGGAGATCAGCTTCCTCGACGAGCTGCCCAAGACGATCACCGGCAAGATCCGTCGGGTCGACCTGCGCGCACTGGACGCGGGGGAATGACCGGCGCGCGGACCGCCGTACCACCCGACCTGCTGGAGTTCCAGCGGACCTTCCGGGCGCCGGCGGGCCGGTCGGCGGTCGAGTTGCTGATCGCCCACGACGAGTACATGAACGGCGACCCGCCACCGGTGGCCGCCACGCACCGCAACGTCCCGCTACGGGAGGTGGCGGGCTGGCGGGTCGGGGCCGACATCAGCGTGCCGCTGGGTGAACCGCCGTTCCCGACGCTGGTGTACCTGCACGGCGGCGGCTGGGTGATGGGCGCGCCGTGGACGCACCGCAGGCTGTCCGCCGAGCTGGCCGCCCGCGGCCTGCTGGTGATCTCGGTGGACTACCGGCGGGCACCCAAGCACCGCTTTCCGGGCGCCGTCGAGGACTGCGCGCACGCTGTCGGGTGGGCGGTCGAGCACGCGCACGAGTACGGCGGTGACCCCGACCGGCTGGTGCTCGGTGGCGACTCGGCCGGCGGCAACCTGACCGCGGGGGTGCTGGCCGCCGGCCTGGCCGAACCGGTCAAGGCCGCGCTGCTGCTCTACGGCATCTACGACTTCCACCGGGCGATCTCGTCACTGGCGGCGCTGCTGGGCGGGACACAGCCGGACAGTCAGCCCTACCTGCCGGTCGCGGAGTTCGAGCAGCTGCGCGACGACCCGCGGCTGAGCCCGGAGGGGCACTGCGCCGGCCTACCGCCGAGCCTGGTCATGGTGGGCGACGGTGACCCGCTGCTGGTCGAGTCCACCGCGATGGCCGCCCGGCTGGCCCAGACCGGGGTGCCCCACGAGCTGCTCGTGATCGAGGACGCCCCGCACGGGTTCCTGCAGCTGCCCACCCACCCGGCCCACGATCTGGGGCTGGCCGCGATCGAGCGCTTCCTGGACGGCCTGGGCCTGCTGGAGATCCGGTCCCGCTAGAGCCGGGACCAGCCGATGACCCGCCGGACACGCCGCTTGTTCCGTGGGTGAACGGTCGCTAACGTCTGGGTGGGAGCCACGGACGGACAGGAGCACATCCGATGACAGGCCGAGCAGTGGTGGCTGGCGTGGGCATGGTGCCGTTCACCAGCCCGCGCCGCGGCGCACCCTACGACGTGATGGGCCAGGCAGCGGCCCGCGCCGCGCTGGCCGACGCCGGCATCGACTACCCGCGAGTGCGGCAGGCCTACGTCGGCTATGTGTACGGCGACTCGACCTGCGGGCAGGCCGCGCTCTACGGCCTGGGCCAGACCGGGATCCCGGTGGTCAACGTCAACAACAACTGCGCCACCGGCTCCTCCGCCCTCTGGCTGGCCCGCCAGGCGGTCGAGGGTGGCGCAGCCGACTGCGTCCTCGCCCTGGGCTTCGAGCAGATGCAACGCGGGGCGCTGGTCGCGCACTGGGCGGACCGGGTCAACCCGCTGGGCCGCTTCGACCGGGTGGTCGACGAAGCACAGGGACCCAATCCCGGCGTGCCGATGGCCGCCCGTTACTTCGGCGCCGCGGGTGAGGTCTACACCGAACGCCACGGCACCGCGCCGCAGACGTTCGCCGCGATCGCGGTCAAGGCCCGCCGGCACGCCTCGGCCAACCCGTACGCGGTGTTCCGTGATCCGCTCACCGTCGAGGAGGTACTCGCCTCGCCGGCGGTGCACGGGATGCTGACCCGACTGCAGTGCTGCCCACCCACCTGCGGGGCCGCCGCCGCGGTGGTGTGCAGCCCCGAGTTCGCCCGCCGGCACGGCATCGACCGCGCGGTCACCATCCGGGCCCAGGCGATGACCTCCGACCCGCCGTCCACCTTCGCCGGCGCGGACCTGACCCGCCTGGTCGGATTCGACATGAGCCGGGACGCCGCGCGGCTGGTCTACGAGCAGGCCGGGCTGGGCCCGGCGGACATCGACGTGGTGGAGCTGCACGACTGCTTCACCGTCAACGAGCTGCTCACCTACGAGGCCCTCGGCCTCGCCGCCGAAGGCGACGGCGAACGTCTGGTCGCCGACGGCGACAACACCTACGGCGGAAAGGTGGTGGTCAACCCCTCGGGCGGGCTGCTGGCCAAGGGCCACCCGCTGGGGGCGACAGGCCTCGCGCAGTGTGCCGAGCTGGTCTGGCAGCTGCGCGGAGAAGCCGGCGGGCGCCAGGTCGAAGGCGCCCGCACGGCACTACAGCACAACATCGGTCTGGGCGGGGCCTGTGTGGTCTCGCTCTACGAAAGGGCGGCATGAGTATGGGCAAGCTGGACGGCAAGGTCGCGCTGGTCACCGGCTCCGGTCGGGGCATCGGCCGGGCGATCGCGGAGAAGTTCGCCGCGGAGGGCGCCAAGGTGGTCGTCAACGACCTCGACGCGGAACCGGCGAAGGAAGCGGTCGCGGCCATCGAGTCGGCCGGCGGCACGGCGGTCGCGTGCGCGGGCAGTGTGACCGAGGACGGCTTCGCCGAGCGATTCGTACAGACCGCGGTGGACGAGTTCGGCGGCCTCGACATCATCGTCAACAACGCCGGCTACACCTGGGACTCCGTCGTGCAGAAGATGTCCGACGACCAGTGGGACGCGATCCTCGACGTGCACCTCAAGGCCCCGTTCCGCATCCTGCGGGCGGCCCAGCCGGTGATCAGCGCCGCGGTGAAGCAGGCCCGCGCCGCCGGCGAGGACGTGCCGTGCCGCAAGGTGGTCAACATCTCCTCGATTGCCGGCACCGGCGGCAACGCCGGGCAGGCCAACTACTCCTCGGCCAAGGCCGGCATCATCGGCCTGACCAAGGCGATGGCCAAGGAGTGGGGCCGCTACAACGTCACGGTCAACGCGGTCGCGTTCGGCATGATCCGCACCCGGCTCACCGAGGTTCCCGCCGGCGGCGACGGGAAGATCGACATTCAGGGCCGGCAGATCGCCGTCGGGGTCAACCCGGACCTGCTCAAGCAGATGGAGGCGGGTATCCCGCTGGGCCGCGGTGGTACCACCGAGGAGGCCGCCGGCTCGGTGTTCCTGCTCTGCATCCCGGAGTCGAACTACGTCAGCGGCCAGCTGCTGATCTGCGGCGGCGGTTTCGCGTAACCCCTCGTGTACGCCGGTGGATGCGGGTATCCGCAGCCACCGGCGTCACACCGGTCATGGCGCGAACTTGCGCCCCAGCAGCTGGCGGGACACCACCAGCTTGGCGATCTGGGCGGTGCCGTCGCCGATCTGCAGGCCGAGCACGTCGCGCATCCGCTGGCCCTGCGGGTTGTCGGTCGACCAGCCGGCGTGCCCGAAGGTCAGCAACGACTGGTGGGCGATCTCCATCGCGATCTTCGGGGCCCACCACTTGGCCATGTTCGCCGCCACCGTGTGCTCCATGCCCTGGTCCTTGCGCCACAGTGCGTCGTAGCAGATGTGCCGCGCGCCGGCCAGGTAGGTGGCGCACTCCACCAGGGGGAACGCCACGCCCTGGTGCCGGCCGATGGTCTGGCCGAAGGTCTCCCGGGTCTTGGCGTACTCGATCGCGTCGTCGAGCGCGGCCGAGGCGAGGCCGACCGACATCAGCCCGATGATCGCCCGCGAGTAGTCGAAGCCCTGCATCACCGAGATGAACCCCTCGCCCTCGGAGCCGATGAGGTCCTCGCGCCCGACCGGCACCCCGTCGAAGTACAGCGATGCCCGGCCGATCGCGCGCCCACCCACGTCGTCCAGGGCCGAGCGAGCCAGCTTCGGGGTGTTCAGATCGACGTAGAACGCGCTGATCCCGCGCGCCCCGGGCCCGCCGGTGCGGGCGAACACCACCGCCGTGTCGGCCACCATGCCCAGCGAGATCGAGGTCTTCTCGCCGAACAGCAGCCAACCGTCGCCGTCGGGCTCGGCACGCAGCGACAGGTTCGCCGCGTCGGAGCCCTGGCCGGGCTCGGTCAGCCCGAGTGCACAGATCGTGGTGCCGTCGGCGATCCCGGGCAGCCACCGGGCCATCTGCTCCTCGCTGGCGTTGCCGACCAGGATGTCGGAGTTCAGCGCGGTGATGAGCAGCAGGTAGCAGGCGTTGATGTCGGCCCGCGACAGCTCCTCGGCGACCATGCCGGTGGTGACCGCGTCGGCGTCGCCTCCGCCGAACCGGTCGGGGATGCGCAGCCCGGTGACACCGATCGAGGCAAGCTGGGTGGGCAGCTCGGGACGCATCCGGGCGGCCTTGTCGTCGCTCTGGTAGTGCGGCGCCAGCTCCCGTTCGGCGAACGCCCGCACCTCCCGGCGGTAGGCCTCCTGGTCGGCGTCGAAGGAAAAGTCCACGTCGGTCCCGTCTCTCGTCGGTCGCGCGACGGGTGCTGCCCGTCGACTTGATTCCTGACAACGAGTCGGACAATAGTGCTCTTGAGCGGCAAGAGCCGACCGTCGCCCGAGCCGGCCGGCAAGCGCGAGGAGTGGTACTCAGATGGTCCTGCAAGCCTCGGACGCCGGATTCGGCGTGATGCTGCCCAGCTTCGACTCCTGCCGGCTCGGACACCCGTTCAAACTGTTGCCCGGCGCCCGCCTGGCGGAGGAGTTGGAATTCGACACCGGTTGGGTCGGCGACCACCTCGCCTACCACCCGCCCACCCTGGACGCGCTATGCGCGGCGTCCGCCGCCGCGGCGGTCACCGAGCGGCTCAACATCGGTACCGGCATCCTGCTGCTGCCCATGCGCAACCCGGTATGGACCGCCAAGCAGCTGGCCACTGTCGGGTCACTCGCCCCGGACCGGTTCTTCTTCGGCGTCGGCGTCGGCGGCGAGGGCAAGGAGGAGTTCGAGGCGGCCGGATACTCCACCGCCCGCCGGGGCGCCCGGCTGGACGAGTCGCTGGAGGTCGTCGACGCGCTGCTGCGCGGGCTGCCGGTGGACCATTCCGGCCCGGAGGTGACGGTGCGCTCCCCCGCGTTGGCCCCGATACCCCCGGCCCACCCGCCGCTGATCGTCGGTGGTCGCTCCGACGCGGCGTTGCGGCGCACCGCCCGGGTCGGTGACGGCTGGCTGGGGGTGTGGCTGGACATGCCCCGGTTCCGCCGCTCGATCGAGACACTCGCGGAACTGGCCGAAGGCTTCGGCCGGCCCCGCCCCACGGTGATCTTCATGGTGTTCGTCAACGTGACCGACGACGAGACCGCCGGGCGCGCGGAGGCCACCCGGTTCATCAAGGGCCAGTACGGCCTGCCGTTCGAAGCCCTGGAGCGTTGGATCGTGATCGGCCCGGAGGCCAAGGTGGCCGAGCATCTCGCCGGGTTCCGGGACGCCGGCGCCGAAGGATTCGTCATGGTCACCTCCGGGCCGGACCCGCTCAACCAGTACGAGCGCCTGGCGAAGGTCCGTGCCCTGCTGGCCTGAGCACTTCCCGTCCGCGTCCCCTCGACTACGCGTCCCCTCGACTACGTCGGACCGAATCCTTATATTCATTGGGTGACTACCATCGACGCCGGCGCGACACCGTTCCTGTTCGGGCCTGAGCACCAGGCCTTCGAGGAGTCGGTGTGGGCGTTGGCCCGCAGGGAGTTCTACGACGGGTACCTGGAGCGCGGCACCAGCGACGAGATGTGCTGGCCCCAGCTCAAGGCTCTCGGTCAGCACAACCTGCTGGGGCTGAACCTGCCCGAGGAGGTCGGCGGCCAGGATGCCGACCCGATCAGCATCGGCCTGGCCTGCGAGCAGATGGCCCGGGCCGACTTCAACGTCTCCTACCTGATCTTCGGTTCGCTGCTGGCCCGGGGCCTGTTCACCGACCTGCCCGCCGAGGTCTCCTACCCCGTCCTGAAGCCGCTCGTCGCCGGCGACGAGGTGATCTCGTTGGCACTCACCGAGCCCCGGGGCGGCTCGGATGCGTCCGGCACCACGGTCCGGGCCCGCCCGGCCGACGGGGGCTACACGCTGCACGGAGAGAAGTCGTCGATCACCCTGGGCGCGTTCGCCACCAACGCGATCGTGGTGGCCACCGTAGACCCGGCGTTGCGGTCCCGGGGCACCCGCCGGTTCCTGGTGCCGCTGGACGATCCCACGATCAGCCGCCAGCGCTTCAAGGACGTCGGCTTCCGCCCGTTGAGCCGGGTCGCGCTGACCTTCGACGGCACGTTCGTCCCGGCCAGCCACGAGCTGAAGTCCGACACCAGCGGGGTCGCCGCCCAGCTGGGCGACTTCGACCTCACCCGCGCGCTGCTCGGGCTGATGGTGTTGGGGGCGGCGCGACGAGCCATCGACAGCACGGTCGAATGGGTGCGTCAACGCGAGGTCTTCGGTCAGCCGATCTCCCGCTACCAGGGCGTGTCGTTCACCCTCGCCGAGCACGACACGCAGCTGGAAGCGGCCCGCTGGCTGTGCTACCGGACGCTGGCCCTGCGGGCGGCGAACCTGCCGCACGCCCGGGAGGCCGCCATGTGCAAGTGGTGGTGCCCACAGCTCGCCATCCGAGCGATCAACGACTGCATCGTGCTGCACGGGCACATCGGCTGGTCGGCCGAGATGCCGCTGCAACAGCTGCTGCTCGACGTCAGCGGGCTACAGATCGGCGACGGCACCCCGCAGATCCAGAAGCTGGTCATCGCCCGGCAGCTGATCGGCCGCGACTTCACCGGTTGAGCAGCCACCCCAGCCCAGATCACCACACACCCACCCGACGGAACAGGTAGGACACCAGGATGAAGACGCGCGCATCCATCATCAGGAGCTCACCCGGCAAGTTCGAGACGGCCGAGGTGGAGCTCGACCGACCCATAGCCGGGGAGGTCATGGTCAAGCTGGCCGCGTCCGGCCTGTGCCACTCGGACGACCACCTGCAGACCGGCGACATGAAGGTGCCGGTCATGCCGATCTGCGGCGGCCATGAAGGCGCCGGCGTGGTGGTCGAGGTGGGCCCCGAGGTGCACCACATCAAGGAGGGCGACCACGTCGTCTTCGCCTTCATCCCCAGTTGTGGGCGCTGCCGGTTCTGCGCAAAGGGCCAGCAGAACCTCTGCGACCTGGGCTACAACATGCTCTACGGCTCCAGGCTGGACGACCGGCGCAGCTTCCGGATGTCCCTGGACGGCGCCCCGGTGGCCCAGATGGCGGGCATCTCCACCTTCTCCGAGTACAGCACCGTCGACGTCCGGAGCTGCGTGAAGATCCCCTCCGACATCCCGCTGCGCACCGCGTGTCTGACCGGTTGCGGGGTGGGCACCGGCTGGGGCTCCGCGGTCAACTCCGCCGAGGTGAAGGTCGGCGACACGGTGATCGTGATGGGCGTCGGCGGCATCGGTATCAACGCCGTGCAGGGGGCATCGCACGCCGGCGCGCAGAACGTCATCGCGGTCGACCCGGTGCCGTTCAAGCGGGAGAAGGCACAGGAGATGGGCGCCACCCACTCGGTGGAGAACATGCAGGAGGCCACCGAGCTGGCCAAGAGCTTCACCAACGGCCAGGGCGCCGATTCGGCCATCGTGACGGTCGGGCGGACCAACGGCGGCCACCTCGCGGAGGGCTTCTCCGCCATCCGTAAGGGCGGAACGCTGGTGGCCACCGGCATCGGCGACAACCGTGAGGTCGGCGTGCCGGTTCCGATCGCCGAGCTGATCATGTATCAGAAGCGGATCCAGGGCTCGCTCTACGGCGCCTGCTCGCCGAACGTGGAGATCCTCAAGCAGCTCGAGCTCTACCGCAGTGGCAAGCTCAAGCTCGACGAGCTGATCACCACCGAGTACACCCTCGACCAGGTCGCGCAGGGCTACGAGGATATGCACGCCGGCAAGAACATCCGTGGCGTCGTAGTGTTCGACTGAGATGTCTTCGAGCGAGATGTCGTCGAGCGAGATGTCGTCGAGCGAGGCGCCTTCGTCGTGCGCGTCGCATCGGCGCGTCCGATGACCGCGCGGCAGCGCGGCCGGCTGGCCGCCGCGGCGGCCGGTGTCGGAGCGCTGGGTCTGGCGGGCGCCAAAGCGCTGCGGACGAAGGCGGGCGCGGGAGCTTCGGCTCCCGGCCCGCACATCTCGACCGACACCGCCGGATACCGCGGCGGATCGGGTACGCCGCTGCTGCTGCTGCACGGATTCAGCGCCACCTGGCGGGCCTGGAAGCCGATCCTGCCGCTGCTCGAGCCGCACCACGACGTCATCGCGCCGACGATGCTCGGGCACAGCGGGGCCGACCCACTGGCCGACGGCGTCGCTCCGTCGGTCGACGCACTGGTCGACGGGGTGATCGACGAGCTGGACCGGCTGGGGATCGACCAGGTGCACGTGGTCGGCAACTCGCTCGGCGGGTGGATCGCACTGGAGGTCGCCCGGCGGGGGCGGGCCAAGTCGGTGGTGGCGCTCGCCCCCGGTGGTGCCTGGCGCTCGAACGCCAGGATGGCGGTCGCGGTGGGCTCGCTGCGGGTGATGCTCTACGGGGCGAACCACCACGGTGACCGGTTGGAGGCGCTGGTCTCCCGACAGCGGATTCGGCACGCCATGCTGGCACCCGTGGTGGCCCGCCCCGAACTGGTCGCCGTCGAGGACTTCATCGCCGACCTTCGCTCGATCAGGAGCGCTCCGGTGCTGCTGCAGCTGCTGCGCTCGGTGACCCAACACCCGCTGCGGCCGCTGCCCGATCCGGGCTGTCCGGTGCGGATCGTGTGGGGCGACCAGGATCGGCTCATTCCGTTCGAGCACTTCGGGGCCCCTATGCTCGAGCGGGTGCCTGACGCCGAGCTGGTCCTGATGAACCGGGTCGGCCACGTACCGATGTGGGACGAGCCGGAGAAGGTCACCGAGCTCATCCTGCAGGTCACCGAGAAGGTGGACCCATGACACCCTCTGTGTCAACCCTTGAGTTGTCTGCGGTTCGTGGTGGTCGGGTTTGCGGTGGCCGCGTGTACGGCCCGGCCCCCCACGCGTCAAGGACGCTGCGCGCCCCTGCGGGGCCGGCTTCGCCGGTCCTGGACCCGCGGGACCCTGCCGGGCCTGGGCAGGGTGAAGCCGCGGGCAGGGCAGAGCCCTGCCCGCTGGGGGGCGGCCACCGCGGTGTTCGGGTCGCGGTGGGCCGGTGCTCAGGCCGGCTGTTGCTGGGCTGCGAGTTCGGCGGCGTTGCCGTGTCGGGCGGGGTCGTAGGGGACGCCGTCGAGCCAGCAGCGGTAGATCACCCGGATCCAGGCGCGGGCGAGGACTCGCACGGCGTGCGGGTGGTCGTGGCCGCGGGCGATCGCGTGTGCGTAGACGTGCGCGGCCCAGGGGCTGCTGTGGCGGCTGTTATCAGCGAAGGTCGAGATCGCTACGCGAAGGCGTTTGTTGCAGGCCCAGCGGAAGTGCACGGCTCGGTGTTTGCCGGACTGGGTGGTCACCGGGGTCATCCCGGCGAGGGCTGCCACGGCGTCTGGGTGGTCGTAGGCTTGTCGGGAGTCGCCCCACTCGGCGAGCACCTGGGCGGCGTTGATCTGACCCGACCGTGGCAGCGACGTGAAGATCTTGGCGTCCGGGTGCTCCCCGAGGTGGGCGACCACCGAGCGGCCCAGGTTCTTCTCGGCGGTCCCGAGCGCGCTCAACACGGCGACCAGGGCGAGCGTGGCGTCGCGGATGGCATCGACGAGGTTCTCGTCGGTGTTGCCCGCGGGTGCGGCACGCAGCCGGGCCAGCAGCTCGGCGGGGTGGCGGCGCCCGCAGTAGCCGTGCTTGACACAGAACGCGCGCAACCGCTGTTCCCCCAGGTGCGCGGCGTGCGCGGCGGTGGGGTAGCGGGTCAGGAACGCCAGCGCGATCGGCGACTCGACATCGGCGAAGATCTCCTTCGCGCCGGGCCAGTGCGCGTCCAGCAGCGCGCTGAGCTGGTTAGTCGCCGCGACTCTGGCCTCGACGATGTCACCGCGGGTACGGACCACGGTGCGCAGCGCCAGGGTCTCAGCGCGGTAAGGGGTCACCGGACGCAGCCGATGCGCCCGCAGCCGCAGGTACTCCGCGATCACTCCCGCATCACCGGCGTCGGACTTGGCGCCAGAGAGCACTTCCCCGTCACGCCAGGTCTTGATCGCGTTCGGGCTGACCGGTACCACCGGGTGCCCGGCCTCGAGCAGCGCGTCGACCAGCCGTCCGTCGGGGCGTTCGATCCCGACCGGCACCTCCATCCGGTCGGGGCGCAGCCGGCCCAGCCGGCGCAGCAGCTGGGCGAACCCCTCGGCGCTGTGCGCGATGGTGAACTCCGATCGGATCTTCCCAGCCGCATCGAGCACGCACACAGCGTGGGTCTCAGCGGCCCAGTCGATACCGACGTAGAACGGGCATTCGGGCAGGAACATCAGATCTCCTCACAGCGGCAGCGACGACCCGACGAGGAGACCGGTGCCCGGACGGTCACTGACTGGCGCTCTACGGCGCGTCCCTCTGTCGCCGGTCCACGGCCCCGCAAGAACCGGGGGCGGCAGTGTCATGCGGGCCCTCAACGGGCGACCACCACGGGCCGTCACCCCGGCTCTCGCCGGATCCCAACAACAAGCACCTTGCCGGTGCCCACAAGGAGGGTCCACCAGTGACCGAGCAGACCCTCGACCATGCCGGTGCCCCCGCTCCAGATGCCCGCGCTACCGGTGCCCCCGCGTTCGGCGAGGTGACCGAGTTCGACGCGGTGGTGGTCGGGGCCGGCTTCGCCGGGCTGTACATGCTGCACCGGCTGCGCGACCACCTCGGTCTGTCGGTCCGGGTGTTCGAGACCGCTCCCGGCGTCGGCGGCACCTGGCACTGGAACCGCTACCCCGGCGCACGCTGCGACTCGGAGGGTTACGTCTACTGCTACTCCTTCTCCAAGGAGCTGCTGGCCGATTGGCGCTGGAGCGGCAAGTACCCCACGCAGCCGGAGATCCGCACCTACCTGGAACACGTGGCCGACCGCTTCGGGTTACGTCCCGACATCCAGCTCGGCACCCGGGTCACGGCGGCCCACTACCAGGACTCCGACGGCCGCTGGCAGATCCGCACCGACCGCGGCGAGCGGGTGAGCGCCCGCTACCTGATCACCGGCGTCGGGTTGCTGGCGTCCGCCCCCTACACCCCGGACATCCCCGGTCTGGCCGACTTCGCCGGTGAGTGCCACCACACCGGCCAGTGGCCCGACCACGCGATCGAGTTCGCCGGCAAGCGGGTCGGGGTGATCGGGACCGGCTCCACGGCGGTGCAGGCCATTCCGGTCATCGCCGGCGAGGCCGGTCATCTGTCGGTGTTCCAGCGCTCGCCGCAGTACACGATCCCGGCGCGGCACCACACGGTCGACGAGGAGACCCTGGCCGAGATCCGGCGCAACTACGACGAGATATGGGAGCAGGCCCGCTGGTCGGTCAGCGGCTTCCCCTATCAGCACAACGGACGCTCGGCGCTCAGCGTCAGCGACGAGGAGCGGCGGGAGACCTTCGAGGCGCTGTGGGCCCAGGGCGGGTTCAAGTTCGTCTTCGGCTCCTACAAGGACCTGCTCACCAACCTAGAGGCGAACGCGCACGCGGCCGAGTTCATCCGGGAGAAGATCCGCGAGGCCGTCGACGACCCGGCCACCGCCGAGAAGCTGATACCGACCGACCACCCGTTCGGCGCCCGGCGACCGATCGTCGACACCCACTACTTCGAGACCTACAACCGGGACAACGTCACCCTCGTCGACCTGCGCGACACCCCGATCGACCGGGTGACCGCAAAGGGGGTCCGGACGACCGGGGGCGAGCACGAGCTGGACGTGCTCGTACTGGCCACCGGATTCGACGCGGTCACCGGCCCGTTCTCCAGGATCGACATCCGGGGCCGGGACGGGCTGCGGCTCACCGAGGCGTGGGCGGACGGTCCGCGGGCCTACCTCGGACTGGCCGTCGCCGGCTTCCCGAACCTGTTCACTATCACCGGTCCTGGCGCGACGTTCGGCAACCTTCCGGTGTCCATCGAGCACCACGTGGAGTGGATCTCGCAATGCATCGAGGACAACCGCCGCCAGGGCGTCACGGTGACCGAGGTGACCTACGAAGCGCAGGAGTCGTGGATGGAGCACGTGCGCCAACAGTCCGACCGCAACGTCGGCGCGGCCACCGACTCGTGGTTCAACGGGGCCAACATCCCCGGGAAGCCACGCAGCCCACTGTTCTTCTTCGGCAGCTTCGGCCTCTACCGCCGCAGGTGCGACGAGGTCGCCGAGCAGGGCTACCAGGGATTCGCCCGGAACTCCGACGCCGCTGCCAGGAATCACGGGGCGGCCGCGGCCGCACACGGGTGAGACGGCCCACCCCCGACGGCGGTTCAGCCCCGCTCGGGACCGGACATCGACCCGGCGTCCACAGCCCGGTCCGCGACGGCGCCGGCGGGCGCGACGCCGAGGCAGCCGTGCGCCATCTCCTCGAGCAGCTCGGTCAACCGTCGCACGGTCAACCCGCTACGGAAGAACAGCGTCGACTGGATGGCCCCTACCGCGGCGTGCACCGCGAGTCGTCGTTCACGCTCGGCCAGATCCGGCCGCAGGGTGGCGAGCACCCGCACCCAGTCCTCCAGGTAGAGCCGCTGCTCCCGGCGCAGCCTCCGGTTGTCCTCCAGCGGCAGGTTCTGCACCTCGCGGTGGTACACCGCGAGCACGCTGCGATCCCGGACCGCGACCTGGATGTGGTCGCGAACCAGCGCCGACAGCGCAGCAAGATCGTCGGATTCGTCGGCCACGATCGCGCTGGCCGCGCTGCGCAGCCGCCCCATCACCTGGTCGAGCAGCGCGACCAAGATCGCGTTCTTGCTCGCGAAGTGCCGGTAGATTCCCGAACCGACGATCCCCGCCTCGGCACCGATCTCAGCCATTCCCACGGAGTGGAAACCCCGCCGGGCGGCGAGGTCCGCGGCGGCGGCCAGGATCCGGGCCTTGCGGTCCGGATCCCGGACGCGACCCGGAACGGGCGGCGGAGCACTTGTCATCTGGTCATGGTGGCAGCCCGGGGGTAGGGTGCCAACGGTGAACGACCAATCACAACGAGGTGTTCCGGGGGGTAGCCCATGCCCGTCCTGACCACGTCCGTCGACCCGTCCAGCGAGGTCTTCCAGGCCAACCGCAAGGCCCAGCTGGCCGTCATCGACCAGTTCAACGAACAGCTCGACCTGGCGGCGGCCGGTGGCGGCGACGCCTACCGGGCGCGTCATCACAAGCGCGGACGGATGCTGGTCCGGGAGCGGCTGGAGCTGCTGCTCGACCCCGACAGCCCGTTCCTGGAACTGGCCCCGCTGGCGGCATGGGGCACCGGCTACACCGTCGGGGCCAGCGTACTCACCGGGATCGGCGTGGTCTCCGGGATCGAGTGCATGATCATCGGCCACGACCCCACGGTGCGCGGCGGGGCGATGAACCCCTACTCCCTGCGCAAGACCTTGCGAGCCCTGGAGGTCGCCCGTCTCAACCGGCTGCCTGTGATCAACATGGTGGAGTCCGGCGGTGCCGACCTACCCACCCAGGCCGAGCTCTTCGTCCCGGCCGGGCGGATCTTCCACGAGCTCACCGAGCTGTCCGGGCTGGCCATCCCGACGGTCGCGCTGGTGTTCGGCAACTCCACCGCCGGCGGCGCCTACGTGCCCGGCATGTGCGACTACGCGGTGCTGGTGGACAAGCAGGCCAAGGTGTTCCTGGGCGGCCCGCCACTGGTCAAGATGGCCACCGGGGAGGACGCCGACGACGAGTCCCTCGGCGGCGCCGAGATGCACTCCCGGGTGTCCGGGCTCTCGGACTACTTCGCCGTTGACGAGCGCGACGCGATCCGGCTGGGCCGCGAGATCATGTCCCGGCTGAACTGGCGCAAGCTCGGCCCTGCCCCGGCGCTCGACCCAGCCCCGCCCAAGTACGACCCCGAGGAGATCCTCGGCATCGTCTCGGGCGACGTGAAGGTGCCCTTCGACCCGCGCGAGATCCTGGCCCGCACCGTCGACGGCTCCGACTTCTCCGAGTACAAGCCGCTGTACGGCACCTCGCTGGTCACCGGCTGGGCCAGCATCCACGGATACCCGGTGGGCGTGCTGGCCAACCATCGAGGGGTGCTGTTCAGCGAGGAGGCCAAGAAGGCCAGCGAGTTCATCCTGCTGGCCAACCAGACCGACACGCCGCTGATCTTCCTGCAGAACACCACCGGCTACATGGTCGGCACCAGCTACGAGCAGGGCGGGATCATCAAGGACGGCGCCAAGATGATCAACGCGGTGACCAACAGCCAGGTCCCGCACCTCACCATCGCGATGGCCAGTTCCTTCGGCGCCGGCAACTACGGCATGTCCGGTCGCGCCTACGACCCCCGGCTGATGTTCGCCTGGCCCGGCTCCAAGCTCGCCGTGATGGGCGCGGCCCAGCTGGCCGGCGTGCTGTCCATCGTCGGCAAGGCCTCGGCCGCCGACCGGGGCCTGCCGTTCGACGAGGAAGCCGACGCCAAGCGCCGGGCCACCATCGAGGCCCAGATCGAGAACGAGTCGCACGCCTTCTACGTCTCCGCGCGCCTCTACGACGACGGCATCATCGATCCCCGCGACACCCGCACGGTTCTGGGCATGTCGCTGTCCGCAGTGCACTCCAACACCGTCGCCGGCCGCCGCGGCTTCGGCGTCTTCAGGATGTGAGCCAGCCCATGACACCGATCACCAAACTGCTCGTCGCGAACCGGGGCGAGATCGCCATCCGGGTGATGCGCACCGCGCACGCGATGGGCATCGACACCGTCGCCGTCTACTCCGACCCGGACGCGCACGCGCCGTTCACCTCGGTGGCCGACGAGGCGGTCCGGCTGCCCGGCGCCAGCCCGGCGCAGACCTACCTGCGCGGCGACAAGATCATCGAGGCGGCCCGCGCCACCGGCGCGGACGCCATCCACCCCGGCTACGGCTTCCTGTCCGAGAACGCCGAGTTCGCGCAGGCCTGCGCGGACGCCGGCCTGATCTTCGTCGGCCCGCCACCGGCCGCCATCGCCGCGATGGGCTCGAAGCTCGAGGCCAAGGCTCGGATGGAGGCGGCCGGGGTCCCGGTGCTGCCCGGCGCGACCGTCACCGATGAGGCCGACGTTGTCGCCGCCGGCGAACGGGTGGGCTATCCGCTGCTGGTCAAGGCGGCCTTCGGTGGCGGCGGCCGGGGTATGCGGGTGGTACACGAGCCCGGCGCCGACGGCGTCGCGCTGCGCGAGGCGGTGGAGAGCGCCCGGCGGGAGGCCGGCTCGGCGTTCGGCGACTCGACGGTGTTCCTGGAGCGCTACGTCACCGACCCGCGCCATGTCGAGGTGCAGATCTTCGGCGACCGCGACGGCGGCGTGGTGCACCTGTTCGAGCGGGAGTGCTCGATCCAGCGGCGCTACCAGAAGATCGTGGAGGAGTGCCCGTCACCGGCGGTGGACGAGCAGCTGCGCGCCGAGCTGGGCGCCGCGGCGGTGGCCGCCGGCAAGGCGATCGGCTACGTCGGAGCCGGCACCGTGGAGTTCGTGCTCGACTCCTCCGGGTCGTTCTTCTTCCTGGAGGTCAACACCCGGCTGCAGGTGGAGCACCCGGTGACCGAGCTGGTCACCGGGCTGGATCTGGTGGAGCTTCAGCTGCGGGTGGCCGAGGGCGAGCCCCTGCCCACCGAGGTGGTCGACGCACGGATCGACGGACACGCGATCGAGGTCCGGCTCTACGCCGAGGACGTGCCGGCGGGCTTCCTGCCGGCGAGCGGGACCGTGCACACCTTCCAGATCGACCCCGCCCCGGGTATCCGGGTGGACACCGGCGTGGTCGACGGATCGGTGGTCAGCACCTACTACGACCCGATGTTGGCCAAGGTGATCGCGCACGGCGCGACCAGGCGTGACGCCGCCCGGAAGCTGGCCCGCGCGCTGTCCCGGGCCCGGATCCACGGAGTGACCACCAACCGGGACCTGTTGGTCGGGATCCTGCGGGAGCCGGAGTTCCTGGCCGGTGGGACCGATACCGGTTACCTCACCCGGCACGACCCGACCGCGCTCGGTGCGTCGGCGCCCGACGCCGTCCGGCTCCCGGCGGCGGCCGCCGCGCTGGCCCAGCAGGCGGCCAACCGGCAGGCGGCGACGGTGCTCTCGACCCTGCCGTCGGGATGGCGCTACGTCGCCACCGCCGCGCAGCGCACCAGCTTCACCACCGACGAGCGGGAGATCGAGGTCTCCTACCGGATCGGTACGGGCGACGCCCGGGTGAGCGTGGACGGCGAGGCGCTCCAGTCGGTCCGGCTGCTCGGCGTCGATCCCGAGCACGTCGACCTGGAGGTCGACGGGGTCCGGCGTACCTATGCGGTGTACCGGCACGAGGACGTGTCCTATGTGGACGGCCCGGGCGCGGCGTTCGCGCTCGCGGCGGTACCCCGGTTCGTCGACCCGGCATCCGTGGCGCACACCGGCTCGCTGCTGGCCCCGATGCCCGGCGCGGTGCTGCGGGTGCTGGCCGAGGCCGGCGCCCAGGTGGTCGCGGGCCAGCCTCTGGTGGTCCTGGAGGCGATGAAGATGGAGCACACGGTCAGCTCCCCGGCCGACGGCACCCTCTCCGAGGTGCACGTCAGCCCCGGCGACCAGGTCGACACCGGCCAGGTGATGGCGGTGGTCGACCCGACCGAAGACGCGGAAGGGAACACATGAGCGAGTCACCGGTCAGTTACGAGGTTGTCGACGGGGTCGCCTGGATCACGATCAACCGCCCCGAGGCGCGCAACGCGCTGAACAAAGCCACCAGGGACGGCCTGTTCGCCAACGTTCGGCGGTTCAACGAGGACGACTCCGCGAAGGTGCTGGTGCTGACCGGAGCCGGGGACAAGGCGTTCTGCGCGGGCGGCGACCTCAAGGAGATGTCCGAGAACGCGCTCAAGGTGCCGCCGCCGGACTTCGCGCCCCAGTTCGGCCGCAACATCGAGGTGCCCAAGCCGACCATCGCGGCGGTGAACGGGGTGGCCTTCGCCGGTGGTTTCCTGCTCTCCCAGCAGTGCGACCTGGTGGTGGCTGCCGAACATGCCACCTTCGCGGTGAGTGAGGTCAAGGTCGGCCGCGGCTCGCCGTGGGCCGCCCCGCTGTCCTGGCTGGTGCCGCCGCGGCTGGCCCTGCAGATCCTGATGACCGGCGATCCGATCAGCGCCGAGCGGGCCCGCGAGGTCGGCCTGGTCAACGAGGTGGTGCCCGCCGCCGAACTGCGGGATGCTACCCAGCGGCTGGCCCTGCGGATCGCGGCGAACGCACCGCTGTCCGTGCTGGCTTCGAAGAAGACCGCCTACCTGTCCGCGCACCATCCGATGGAGCGGGCGTACGAGTTGGCCGAGGAGATCTGGGAGCCGGTCTACCTCAGCGCCGACGCCCAGGAGGGTCCGACGGCCTTCCGGGAGAAGCGCAAGCCGGAGTGGAAGGGGCGTTGAGCCATGGCTGTCTCGATGGCGGATCTGGTCGAGGACATCGCGGCCGAGACCGCCGCGCTGCGCCCGCTGCTGGTCGGGCTGCCCGATGACGACACCGGGTGGGACCGCCCGACCCCGGCCGCCGGCTGGAGCGTCCGCGACCAGGTGAGCCACCTGGCCTACTTCGACGACGTCGCGGTGCAGTCGGCGACCGACCCGGAGGCTTTCAACATCGAGTTGAAGCGGCTGGTCGAGTCCGGCGGGGTGGACACCGAGACGATCGCCGCCCGCTTCCGCGACATGCCCGGCGAACAGCTGCTGGCCTGGTTCGACACCGCGCGCACCGGGCTGATGGACAGCTTCGGAAAGTTGGACCCGGGCCTCCGGGTGCCCTGGTTCGGGCCGGCCATGAGCGTGGCCTCTTCGCTCACCGCCCGGATCATGGAGACCTGGGCGCACGGCCAGGACATCGTCGACGCGCTCGGCGCCACCCGCGAGCCCTCGCCCCGGATGCGACACGTCGCGCACATCGGCATCGGTGCCCGGCCGTTCAGCTACGTGACCAACGGCCGCACCCCGCCCACCGACCCGGTCCGGGTCGAACTGATCGCCCCGGACGGCCAGACCTGGGCCTGGGGCCCGCCGGACGCCGCCAACCGGGTCAGCGGCACCGCACTGGACTTCTGCCTGCTGGTCACCCAGCGGCGACACCGCGACGACACCGACATGGTGGCGACCGGGCCGGTCGCCGACGAGTGGCTGTCCATCGCCCAGGCGTTCGCCGGCCCGGCCGGGACCGGACGCGCGCCTGGCCAGTTCGCCCAGGAGTAGCTCCTCATGACCACACCGGTACGCATCGGCAACTACTCGGGCTTCTACGGCGACCGCATCGCCGCCGCCAGGGAGATGGTCGACGGCGGTCCGATCGACGTGCTCTGCGGCGACTACCTGGCCGAGCTGACCATGCTGATCCTGGCCAAGGCGCAGGCCAAGGATCCGTCGACCGGGTACGCCCGCACCTTCCTGACCCAGATGGAGCAGGTACTGGGCACCTGCCTCGACCGCAACATCAAGATCGTCGCAAATGCCGGCGGGCTCAACCCGGCCGGGTTGTCCAGCAAGATCAGCGAGCTGTCCGCGAAGCTCGGGCTGTCCGCCAAGGTCGCGCACGTCGAGGGCGACGACCTGCGCGGTGACACCTCGGCGATCCGACCTCCGGTGGGCGACACGAAGCCGGTGAGCGCGAACGCCTACCTGGGTGGTTGGGGTATCGCCGAAGCGCTGTCGGCGGGGGCGGATGTCGTGGTCACCGGCCGGGTCACCGACGCCTCACTGGTGGTGGGTCCGGCGGCGTGGTGGCACGGCTGGCGGCCGGACGACTTCGACGCACTGGCCGGCGCGGTGGTCGCCGGCCACGTCATCGAGTGCGGCCCGCAGGCCACCGGTGGGAACTACTCCTTCCTGCGCGAGGTCACCGACCGTCGCTACCCGGGCTTCCCGATCGCCGAGGTCGCCGCGGATGGCAGCAGCGTCATCACCAAGCACGAGAACACCGGTGGGCTGGTGTCGGTCGGCACCGTGACCGCGCAACTGCTCTACGAGATCGCCGAGCCGGCCTACCTGGGTCCCGACGTCACCACCCACTTCGACACCATCCGGCTCGAGCAGCAGGCACCGCACCGGGTGCGGATCTCCGGGGTCACCGGCAGCGCGCCGCCGCCCACGCTGAAGGTGACGCTGAACGACGTCGGTGGCTTCCGCAACACCATGACGATGGTGCTGACCGGTCTGGACATCGAGGAGAAGGCCGCCTGGGCCGAGCAGGCACTGTTCGACGTGCTCGGTGGCCGCGACCGGTTCGCCGAGGTGGATGTGCGGCTGCTGCGCTTCGACACGCCGGACGCCGACTCCAACGACCAGGCCACCGCCCACCTGCGGGTCACCGTGAAGGATCCCGACCCGCGCAAGGTGGGGCGGGAGTTCTCCGGCGGCATCATGGAGATCGCCCTGGCCGGCTTCGCCGGCTTCCACACCACGACCCCGCCCAGCGGCGAGTCCGCGTACGGGGTCTACCGCCCCGCCGCCGTTCCCCGGCATGCCGTCACCCACACCGTGGTCCTGCCCGACGGCGAGCGGCGGTCCATCGCCGACCCGCCCACCGCCGACCCGCACCCCGCTGACCCGGCGGCCGAGTCGGCGGCCAGCCGGCCGGCCCCGACCGGTAACGCCGCGAGCGCTCCGGGCGGCCCCACCCGGCGGGCCCCGATCGGTGCCGTGCTCGGGGCCCGCTCCGGTGACAAGGGCGGGAACGCCAACCTCGGGCTCTGGGCCCGTGACGACGCCGGCTACGCGTGGGCCCGCGACCACCTCGACGTCGAGCGGGTCCGGGCGCTGCTCGGTCCGGAGGTCGCCGAGCTGCGGATCGAGCGGTTCGAGCTGCCGAACCTGAAGGCGCTCAACTTCGTGCTGCACGGGCTGCTCGGCGAAGGCGTCGCCTCGTGCACCCGCCCCGACGCGCAGGCAAAGGGCCTCGGTGAGTACCTGCGCAGCCGGATGACCGACATACCCGAGGCACTGCTCGCTGGCTGACCAGTGCGTTCGTCCGGGCGCCGCCGACTCACCTCGGGCTGCGGGCCCACATCACCCAACAGAACGGAGCACCCATGACCAGCACGGAGTCCAAGTATCTGGCGGATATCTACGCGGAGTGGCTGGGGCGGATGACCGCCGAGCCCGAGATGCAGCTTCCCGCGATGCGGGATCTGTTCGAGGAATGGCATCTGGTCACCGGCGAGCCGACCGAGGTGACCTATGCGGAGGTCGACGCCGACGGTGTCCCTTCGGTCTGGTGCGTCCCGCTGGGATGCGCGACGGACCGGGTGGTGCTCTACACCCACGGCGGCGGCTTCGTCGTCGGTAGCCGGCACACCCACCGCAAGCTGGCCGGCCACCTGGCCAAGGCGATCGGCTGCCGTGCGCTGGTGGTCGACTACCGGCGCGCCCCGGAGCACCCGTTCCCGGCCCAGCTCGACGACTCGGTGCGCGCCTACCGCTGGCTGCTGGCCCAGGGCATCGAGCCCGGGCACATCGCCACGGCGGGTGACTCGGCCGGTGGCAACCTGGCGATCAGCGTGGCGCTGAAGCTGCGCGACGACGGCGACCCGCTGCCGGCGGCCCTGCTGCCGATGTCACCGTGGCTGGACATGGAGCACAAGGGCGAGACGCTGGAGTCGAACGCCGCGACCGACGCATTGGTCCAGCGGCCGATCCTGGAGGGCATGTCGACCATGTTCCTGGGCGCTGACGGCTCGGCGACCGACCCGTTGGCGAACCCGCTATACGCCGATCCGGCCGGCCTGCCGCCGATCTTCATGAACGTCGGTGGGCACGAGACGCTGCTGGACAACGCACAGCGGTTCGAGGCGATGGCCAAGCGGGCCGGCGTCGAGGTACGGCTCGACGTGGCCGACGGGATGCAGCACGTGTACCCGTTCCTGGCCGGCCGTGCGCCGGAAGGTGACAAGGCTGTGAACGACATGGCCGCATGGGTGCGCCCGAAGCTCGGCCTGAGCTGACGCCCGCGGTGCCCGGGCCGCGCCGTCCACGGGGTTGGCGGCGCGGCCCGACACCTGGGTGGGTAGACCGTCGCGTACCGGATCAACCCCGGACCGGGGTGCCCTCGGGCCGCGGGGCAACTCCCACCAGCACGGTGACCATGCCGTCGCGGACCTCGACGGCGTGGGTACGCACCGGGGTGGTGGCCGGCAGGCCCTCCGGCTCCCCGGTGCGCAGGTCGAACTGGGACATATGGAATGGACACTCGACCAGGCAGCCTTCGAGGTCGCCGTCCGCGAGCGAGGCATCCGCGTGGCTGCAGGTGTCGTCGATGGCATAGAGCACCCCGTCGACGTTCCACACCGAGATGGGCGGGACCGTCTCCAACAACACCGGCTCGCCGGGCTCCAGGTCCTCGACAGGGCAGACGGACAGCTCCCGCTCCGGTGTCTCGCTCACTCGTGGCACTCCTCGCCCCGGCCGTCTCCCGGTCGGGGGCTTCGTTCGGGTCGGGTCAGGGGCCGGTCAGGAAGGTCTGGAGCAGGGCGTTGAACTCGTCGCGGTACTCCAGTTGGGCCCAGTGCCCGCAGCGGGGGAAGACGTGCAGGCGGGCGTCGGGCATCCGCTTGAGCAGGAAGAACGCGCCGTCCAGCGGCAGCACCCGGTCGTCACGGCCCCAGGTGAGCAGCGTCTTGTGGCCGATCTTGTCCACCTCGCGCCACAGCTCCTCCATGCCGCCGCCACCCGATCCGAAGGTTGCGAACAGCCGGCGCACGTAGTCGATCGCATCCGGAGCGGTGGCCGCCTCGAACCGCTGGTGCAGCACCGACTCGGGCACCTTCGTCGGCTCGTAGGTCATCACGTTGATCAGGTTCTGCATCTTCTCCAGGCTCGGCCCCGGCGGGGCGTAGAAGCCGAACAGAACCTTGAGCCCCTCCGACGGATCGGCGGAGAAGATGTTCAGCGCACCTCCCCCAGGACCCATCAGCACCAGCCGCTCGACCCGGTCGGGGTGGTCGATGGCCAGCTTCAGCGCGGTGCCACCGCCGAGCGAGTTGCCCAGGACGTGCGCCTTGGCGATGCCCAGCTCGTCGAGCACACCCGCCAGAATCCGCGCGTTGAACGTCCAGACCCCTTCGGAGACCACCGGTTTGTCCGACTTGCCGTAGCCCGGCTGGTCGACCACCAGCACCCGGAAGCGCTCAGCCAATCCCGCCACGTTCTGCGAGAAGTTGCTCCAGCCCGAAGCGCCCGGCCCTCCGCCGTGCAACAGCACCAGCGGCGGGTTGGCCTCCGCCTCGGCCGTCCTGGCCCCGCTGTCGTTCAGGTGGATGCGGTACTCACCGACCTGTACGTACCGAGAGGTCTCCGCCTCGGTGACCTGGCCGACCGTCGTCGTCATAGCGCGTCGTGCTCCCCGTATCGATCGGTACTCGGTCTGGTCCGGCCCTGATATGGCTTGTCTCGCCATCCAGTCGCTGTCTCGCCATACAACAGTTCCGGCCGACGGCCGGCATCCGGTGAAACTACGGATCTCCCGCTCCGGCCAGGACGAACTGCGGAACCCGGCGCCCCGGCGCCCGCTCCTCGAACACCACCCGAACCCGCGCGCCGATGGCGAGCGCGCCCTCGTCCGCGTCGAGCAGGTTGGCCATCAACTGCGGCCCCTCGTCCAACCGGACCACTGCCACCACGTACGGGGTGTCCGGGCCGTAGGCGGGGTAGGGCGCCTGGTGCACCACCGACCAGGTCAACAGCTCGCCGGTGCCGGCGACCGGCCGCCAGTGTGGTTCACCCGCCGCGCAGTGCCGGCACCGGGTGCTGGGTGGGAACGTCCATCCCGAACAGGCCGCGCAGTGCTGCATGCGCAGCTCACCGTCGTCGACCGCGGCCCAGTACGGGGCCGAGGCCGCGGTCGGCTCCGGGAGCGGCTTGCCCGGGGCCTGGGCGGCCACCGTGTCCTGAGCCCTGTCGTCAGCCCTGTCGTCAGCCATCGAGTCAGCCCTCCGCCCGATCGCCCAGCAGCAGGGTTGCGTGCTCGGAGAGCATCCCACCGTGGGTGTGCACCAACGCGGTGGCCGAGCGTGGCACCTGCCGCTCACCCGCCCGGCCCATCACCTGCAACGCGCCCTCGACGATCATGCTCATACCGGAGGCGTCCCCGGTGTGGCCGAAGGACATCAGGCCGCCGTAGGTGTTGACCGGCAGCGACCCGCCAGGGGAGGCCGCCCCGCTGCGGTAGTGCTCGCCGGCCTTACCCCGACCGGCCAGGCCGCATTCCTCGAGGTACATCAGCGGGTTGCTGCTGAAGGAGTCGTACAGCTGGGCCACGTCGATCTCCGAAGGGGTGATCCCGGCCGCCTGGTAGGCGCGCGCGGAGGACACCTCGGCGCCGCCGGTGTCGAACCGGACCCGCTGGCTCACCGCCGCCTGGAAGTGGGCTTCCCCGTGGCCGAGGTAGTAGGCCGGCCGGCCGGCGATCCGGCGGGCCGTCTCGCCACCCGTCACCAGCAACGCGGCGCCGCCCTCCAGCGGCACCGAGCAGTCCAGTAAGTGGAACGGGCTGGCCACCATCCGGGACGCCGCGACGTCGGCGATGGTAATGGCCCCCTTGGACCGCATGAACGCGTCCGGGTGGCGCAACGCCCACTCACGCTGGGAGACGGACACCGCGGCGAGGTCCTCATGCGTGGACCCGGTCTCGGCCAGGTAGCGGGTCGCGGCCATGGCGTAGAGCACCGGGATGTAGACACCGTAAGGGAACTCGAACTCCGGGTGGCTGGCGAACCGGGCGATCTTCTCCCCGCTCGACGCCCCGACCTTCGGGAACTTCCCGGCCGAGATGCACAGCACCGCGTCCGCCTCGCCAGCGGCGATCGCCGCCGCCGCGCGGGCCACCATCAGTGCATACGTGGCGCCGCCGGCGTACATCGACTGGGCGTACCGGGGGTTGATGCCCAGCTCGTCGGCGACCTTCTCGTGCACCGAGATGTCCGCGCCGCCCTCGGTGAGCACGCCGGTCGGTGCGGCCAGCACACCGTCGATCTCGCTCGGCTTGACCGGCCACTGCGCGAGGAACTCGTCGAGCACCCGCATGTGCAGGCCCAGCTCGTCGAAGTCCGGATACCGGCCGGGCGGGATCTCGGTCACCGCGGCGATCGCCGGGTCATTGCGCACGCCAACACCCCCACTGTGTCCAGACTGGATGGTTGATCAGCCTAACCAAGGTCCCTCGGGTCTGCTCAGCGCAGATCTGGGGCAGAGCAGATCTGGGGCAGAGCGGCGCCGCAGCGGAGCAGTTCCGCAGCGAAGCAGTTCCGTGGCGGAGCAGATCTGCGACGGTCAGAGCAGGAAGGCCATGGACGGAATGGCCCCCGTGCGGTCCACCAGCAGCACTTTCTTGGCAACCATCCGGAGATCCGCCGCGTGCTGGCCGACCAGGCGGTACTCGGTGCGTCCGGCCCAGATCTGGGTGCGCCCGAGGCGGTACTCGTGCAGCGCGAACGAGGTGAGAACCCGAACCCCGCCGTCGTGGGGACCCTCGGCGGCCGGATCGGTGTAGGCCTCCAGGTTCGACACCACCCGGACCGTGTTGGAGGTCGGGACCTGCGAGTAGCGTTCGCCGGTGAGCAACTGTTTCACCCGGGTGCGCAACCTGGTCACGTTGTCGTAGATATAGGAGATGACCTCGTCGCCCCCGGCCACGTCGTCCTCCGCCGGCACCCAGTACAGGTCCTCGGGTCCGCCCGTCCAGATGTCCAACCAGTCCGCGTAGCGTCGCTGGTCCAGCAGCCTGGCCTCGCGGTAGACGAAGGCCCGCACCGCGTCCAGCTGGTTCCCGATGACCAGTTCGCCGGGAACGGCGGCGGCAGCGTTCATCGGGTCGCCCGCGTTCTGCCGGTCGGGCCGTCGGCGTCGAGCCGGCGCAGGATGTGGTCCGGATCGGTCAGCCGGTCCAGCTCGGCCTGGTCGGCCCACACCAGGGCCTCCAAATGCACCGGGTCCAGGTACACCGCCTGGCCGCCCCGGGTCAGGTCGACGATCTTGAGGCGGACCCCGTTGGCCTGGTGATCGAGCTCCACCTCGACGGCGGCGAACTCGTTGACCAGCTTCACCGCCCCACCCCGTCCCGCAACGGGCCGTCCGGATTGGTGCCGGTGAGCAGGGAGCGATAGTGCCGCCAGAATCCCCGGTGCGGGGTGTCGTCGGTGACGTTGGAGACCTCGGTCCCGTCGGGCATCGTCTGTTCGCGGTGCAGGCCCCGGGTGCGCTGCAGCCACTGCGGCTCGCGCGCCGCCATGCCGAGGTGATTGCGCTCGTACATCGCACTGTCATCGGCGATGATCATCCCGGCCGGCCCGATGGACGCTCCGGTCTGGCGCATCACGCGTTTGTTCAGGGTCGGGGCGCCCTTCCACTGGATGGGTGTCTGCAGCTGGACCGACTCCCCCACCCCGATCGGCTGGATCACCAGGATGAACAGCTCGGCGATGAACAGGTTGGGAAAGATCAACGTGTGCGGTGGCCCGTCGATCAGCCGCTCCCGGGCGTTCTGCGGGCCGTGCCGGGTGGCGAGTGACTCGGCGTAGTCGGCCAGCCGGGACTCCTCGGGCGCTCCGAGCCACAGGTAGGGGTGCCCCACCTTGCGGAACTGCGGTCGCCAGTCGATGTCGGTATGCCCGTTGCCCAGGTAACGCGCCTGGGAGGCCGACTTCTCGTTCGTCACGTCGGCCTGGTCGAGCAGCGACCAGTTGCCGAGCATCTTCAGCGACCGGTGCACGAAGTTGCCGTGGTAGCCGTCGACCTCGTTCTCGAAAGCGATCTTCCAGTTGGAGAACGTGCGGTGGCGCAGCCAGCCCCGGTTCAGCTCGATCTCGCCCTCGGGCGACAGCTCACACAACCGGTCGATCGCCTCCGTCGCGTTACCCAGATGCTTGCGCAGGTCCGGAACGTCCGGGGACATGCTGGCGAAGATGAACCCCCGGTAGGTGTCCACCCGCCCGGGGCGGCCCAGCGCGAAATCGCCCCGGTCGAAGTCCGGCCCGTAACCCGCCTTGTAGGGCACCCCGACCAGGTCGCCGGTGTTGCGGAAGGTCCAGCCGTGGTACGGGCAGCGGAAGGTCTTGGAGTTGCCCTTCGGGTCGTGGCACAGCAGGTTGCCGAGGTGGCTGCAGCGGTTCATCAGCACGTGCACGTGCCCGTCGCCGTCCCGGCTGACCACCACCGGCTGGGTGCCGATCGTCTTGAGGCAGTAGTCGCCCGGCTCGGCGACCTCGCTCTCGTGCGCGACGTAGACCCAGCCGTCGAAGATGGCCCGCTGCTCGTCGTCGAACACAGTCGGGTCGGTGTAGAGGCTGCTGTGGACCCGGTGGTCCTCCACGAGGTCGAGGTACCTCGAGCGCGGTCGCGCTGCCTCGGACACATCCGGTGCTGGCACTGCCACGGCCACGATCGCCTCCGTTGGATGAGTCGTCTCTCCGGCCGGAGCCGAACGCCGGAGCCGGGTTTCAGGCCTGTCGGCGCACGGCCGTGACCCGCCCCTGACCATCGCTCAGCGCGCGGAGGTTGTCAACCGGGGTTCGAGCGGACGCGGACCGGCGGTGGGCGTCGCCGCCGCGCGCCGGATGCACCGAGTACCGCTCAATTGCATACCGGGGGTACGGTGGGTGCATGCAGGTGGCCACAGAAGGCGCTCTGGAGCTCGATGCCAGCTTCTTCGCCGACCCACACGCGCTGTACGCACGGCTACGCGAGCAGCGCCCGGTGCTGCCCGTCGTCACCCCGGCCGGGTTGCGGGTATGGCTGGTGACCCGGTACGACGACGTGCGGGACGCGCTGAGCGACCCCCGGCTGGGCAAGGACAGCACTCGCTTCTCCGACGTGCTCGAGAGGCACCTGGTCGACCCGAACAACCGGGTGTTCTTCGCCGACGCAATCAACAAGCACATGCTCAGCTCCGACCCTCCGGACCACACTCGGCTGCGGCGGCTGGTCAGCAAGGCGTTCACCGCCCGGTCCATCGCCCGCCTGCGACCCCGGATCGAGGAGATCGCGCAGGATCTGGTCGAGGTGATGGCCCGGAGGGTGCGCGCGGGCGAACGCGAGCTGGACCTGATCGACGCTTTCGCGTTCCCGCTGCCGATGACGGTGATCGCGGAGATCCTCGGAGTTCCTGATCAGGACCGCGACAGCTTTCGCGTCTGGTCGAACACCCTGCTCTCGCAGGCGCCGGCCGAGCAGCGCGAGTCGGCGGCGCTGTCGATGGCACGCTACCTCGGCCGGCTGGTGGAGGAGAAGGTCGCTCGACCGGCCGACGACATGCTGTCGGTCATCGTCTCCGGCACCGACGTCTCCGGCACCGACGTCTCCGCCACCGATAGCGACTCGGACGGCAGCGGGGACGATCGGTTGAGCGGGCCCGAGGCCGTGTCGATGGCTTTCCTGCTGCTGGTGGCGGGCCACGAGACGACCGTGAACCTGATCGGCAACGGCATGCTCGCCCTGCTGCGTCAACCCGAGCGGATGGCCCAGCTGCGGTCCCACCCGGAGCTGACCGGCCGGGCCGTAGAGGAGTTCCTCCGGTTCGACGGGCCACTGAACACCGCGACCTTCCGCCACACCCTGGAGCCGGTGACGTTCTCGGGGGTCGACATCCCCGCCGACGAGTTGGTGCTGGTGTCACTGACCTCGGCAAACCGGGACGCGACCCGCTACCCCCGCCCGGACGAGCTGGACCTCACCCGGGACACAGGTCAGCACCTGGCCTTCGGCCACGGCATCCACTTCTGCCTGGGCGCCGCCCTGGCCCGGCTTGAGGGCGAGATCGCCTTTCGCACACTGTTGGGTCGGTTCGCCGACATCGAGCTGGCCGCCGACCCCGCCGTGCTGGCCTGGCGGTCCAGCATGATCCTGCACGGTCTGGACCGGCTGCCGGTGCGGCTGAGCCAGTGATGCCGGTGAGCCGTCGCTGAACCCGTCCCGCGATGATCACCAACGCCGGCTTGTCGTGCAGTAGACCACCGGTTGCGCACATCCCTGATCGTCGGCGGCGAATTCCAGCACGTGCTGTCGAAGCCGTCGACCGCCCCAGCTCGCAAGCAGCGACGTCGCTGCACCCAAGGTCATCAGCGGGAACGAGGTGCGCAACCAGAGGGGGCACGGCCGCGGTTCGGCGGACGGTCGCGCACCCGAACCATGTCCGGAAACCTCACTCGCAGGCCAACCCGGTAACCGACATGAACGCATTAGACGACGGTACGAGACGCGCTGATAACGCCAGGCAGTCGAGCGGTTAGGCGCAGGCAAAATCGGCGGACTCGACCTCGGTTGCCGGACACCCGGCCGGGTGCACCTACCACCGCGCAGCGAGGCGGGCCGCTGCAGCGGTCGTCCCTACGACCGGACTGGTACCCGGACACCGCTTCCAGGATAATGATGATGAGTTATCGGTTGCTCGCAAGCAGCCTGGCCCCAGAGAGGACTCCCATCGCATGTCCGCCGACACGTCGCGCGCACCCCGGCCGATCCGATCCGACATCGCCTGGAGCACCTCCGACCGAATCACCGTACGCGGGCTCGACCTGCCCGGAGAGATCCTCGGCCACCTGAGCCTGCCGGAGTTCGCCTTCCTTCAGCTCACCGGACGGCGGCCCACCGCCGAGGAGGTCCGGGTCTACGACGCGGTGCTGATCACGCTGGTCGAGCACGGGCTGACGCCCAGCGCGCTGGCCGCGCGGTTGACCTATGCCGGCGCCCCGGAGTCCCTGCAGGCCGCCGTCGCCGCCGGCCTGTGCGGGCTGGGCAGCCGGTTCGTCGGCAGCACCGAGGGCGCGGCGAAGATGCTCACCGCCGCGCTCGGTCCCAAGGCCGACACCGGTCCGGGCCCCGACACCGACCTGGCCGCCGCGGCCGCCGGGATCGTCGCGGGCTTCACCGAGCGCCGCGAGCCGATTCCGGGCATCGGCCATCCGCTGCACAAGCCGGTCGACCCCCGGGCCCCCCGGCTGTTCGAGATCGCCGAGGAGTGCGGGCTCTCGGGCCGGTACGTGGAACTGATCCAGCTGGTGGCCGCCGAGGCGGAGCGGGTGTCCGGCAAACAGTTGCCGGTCAACGCCACCGGCGCGATCGGCGCACTCACCTGCGAGCTGGGCCTGCCACCGGTCATGGTGCGCGGCCTCGGGGTGATGGCGCGCGCGATCGGCCTGGTCGGGCACCTGCTGGAGGAGCACAACAACCCGATGGCCCTCGAGGTCTGGCAACGCGCCGAGAACGAGGCCAGCGCGCACCTGCGCCCGCGGCCGACGGCGGTCTGAGAGATGGCAAGCAAGCGCGCGGGGCAGCTGGCCATGGTGGCCTTCATGCAGGCCGCGAACGTGTCGGTGTTCGCCGGCTCGTGGCGGTGGCCGAGCACCGAGCACACCTACCTCGACCTGGGTTACTACCAGAAGATCGCGCGCACGCTGGAGGAAGGCACGTTCGACCTGATGTTCTTCGACGACCGGCTGGCCATGCCGGCGATCTACGGGGACTCGGTCGCCGAGGCGGTGCGCCACGGCGCGCGGCCGATCAAGCTCGACCTCAGCATCGTGCTCGGCGCCGCCGCCGCCGCCACCCAGCGACTGGGCCTCGGCGCGACCTACTCCACCACCTACTACCCGCCCTACCACGTGGCCCGCACGTTCGCCACGCTCGATCACCTGTCCGCCGGACGGGCGGCCTGGAACGTGGTCACCTCGGTCAACGACGCCGAGGCCCGCAACTTCGGGATGGACGCGCACCTGGAGCACGACTCCCGCTACGACCGCGCCGAGGAGTTCATCGACGTGGTGTTCAAGCTGTGGGACTCCTGGGCGGACGACGCGATCGTCGCCGACCGGGCCGCCGGCCTGTTCGCCGACCCGGACAAGGTGCATGAGCTGCACCACCGGGGCGAGTACTTCAACGTGCGCGGCCCGCTGACCGTGCCACGCACTCCGCAGGGCCGCCCGCCGATCATCCAGGCCGGGTCGTCGGGGCGCGGCCGCGACTTCGCCGCCCGCTGGGCCGACCTGATCTTCACCGCTCCCCCGACCAAAGCCGCCGCCCAGGAGCACTACCACGACCAGAAGGGCCGGATCGCCGCGATGGGCCGGGACCCCGACCTGGTCCGGGTGCTGCCGATGGCCTACGCCGTGGTCGGCGAGACCGAGACCCAGGCCCGGGAGAAGGAACAGATCCTGCACGAGCTGGTACACCCGATGGCCTCGCTCACCCTGCTCTCGGAGCTCACCAACTACGACTTCGCCGAGCACGGCCTGGACGAGGAGGTCACCGAGGAGCTGCTGGAGTCGGTGTCCGGTATTCGGGGACTGGCGCTGAGCCTGCGCCGCTCGATGGGCGACGAGCCGCTCACCCTGCGCACGCTGGCCGCGCACCGGGCGACCCTGCTGCAGGGGCCACGCTTCGTCGGCACCGGCGAGCAGGTGGCCGAGCAGATGCACGAGTGGTTCGACGACGAAGCCTGCGACGGGTTCGTGCTCGGTGCCACGCACCTGCCCGGAACGTTCGAGGAGTTCGTCCGGATGGTGGTGCCGCAGCTGCGCAAGCGGGGAGTGTTCCGGGAGGCGTACTCGGGTCCCACGCTGCGCGACCATCTCGGCCTGCCCCGACCGGAGCGGGTCGTCGGGAGCCAGGAGTGAACGCGGCGATCCCGACACCGAGCCGGGCGATGCTGGGCGGTATCCGGGTGCTGGACATGGCGACCCTGGCCGCCGCGCCGCTGGTGGCCACCTACCTCGGTGAGTTCGGCGCCGACGTGATCAAAGTGGAGCAGCCGCGCGGTGGTGACCCGATCCGGACCTGGGGCAGCCAGCGCGACGGGGTCGGTCTGATGTGGAAGTCGGTCTCCCGCAACAAGCGCTCGGTGACCCTGGACCTGCGCCAGGAGCACGGTCAGTCGCTGCTGCGCCGGCTGGCCGAGCGGTGTGACGTGGTGGTGGCGAACACCCGGCCGCAGACGCTGCACGGGTGGGGGCTGGACTACGAGGCGCTGCGGGCGGTCAACGACCGGCTGGTGATGGTGCACATCACCGGCTTCGGGTTGACCGGCCCGAAGAGCGAGCAGCCCGGGTTCGGCACCCTGGGCGAGGCGATGAGCGGCTTCGCGCACATCACCGGCGAGGCCGACGGCCCTCCCACCCTGCCCCCGTTCATGCTCGCCGACGGGGTGGCCTCGCTGAACGCCGCGTACGCGGTGGCGATGGCGCTCTACCACCGGGACGTGCACGGCGGCGGTGGCCAGCTGATCGACGTCAACTTGATCGACCCGCTGGCCCGGCTGCTGGAACAGACCCTGCTCGGCTACGACCAGCTGGGCATCGTGCCCACCAGGGCCGGTAACCGGTGGGACATCAGCGCCCCGCGCAACACCTACCGCACCTCCGACGGGCGCTGGTTGGCGATGTCCGGCAGCTCGCCCACCATCGCGCTGCGGGTGTTCCAGGCGATCGGGCGCGCCGACCTGGCCGCCGACGTCGACTTCGCCGATCCGCAGGGACGTCTGTCCCGGGCCGCCGAGGTCGACCAGGTGGTCGCCGAGTGGATCGCCCAGCGCCCGCTCGCCGAGGCGATGGACGTGTTCGAACGCAACCAGGTGGCCGCCGCGCCGGTGTACGACATCACCCAGCTGGTCGCCGACCCGCAGCTGACCCACCGCGAGGTGTTCGTCCGCGTTCCCGACGACGAGCTGGGCGCGATGACCGTGCAGGCTCCGGTGGCCCGTTGCTCGGGGGCTCCCGGCGGCGTGCAGCACCTCGGGCCGCGGCTGGGCCAGCACACCGACGAGGTCCTCGGCGGGCTGCTCGGCCTCACCGCCGGTGAGATCGACGAGCTGCGCGCCGCCGGCGTGGTCTAGCCGCGCAGCCGTGCAGTCAGCGGGGCGCCGCCCGCAACCGCCCGCCACGAACCGAGGAGCACGCCATGTCCCCCGAATCGTTTCCCGAATCGTCCCGTGGGTCGTCCCGTGAGTCGCCCCCTGAGTCGTCCCCCGCCGCGCGGCGCGTTCCGCTTCGCCGCTCGGAGCTGGCCACCCCCGCCAGCAGCGAGAAGATGTTCGCCAAGGCCGCCGCGTCCAACGCGGACCTGGTCTTCCTCGACCTGGAGGACGCCGTCGCGGTCTCCCAGAAAGAGCCTTCCCGCGCGAAAGCCATCCGAGGGCTGACCGAGTTCGACTGGGGTCACACCACCCGTGCGGTCCGGATCAACGGGCTGGACACCCACTGGTGCCACGACGACATCATCGAGGTCGTCACCGGCGCGCGGGAATGCCTGGACACGATCATCGTGCCCAAGGTCCGGACCGCCCGGGACGTGTGGTGGGTCGGGACGCTGCTCGACCAGCTGGAGACCAAGCTCGGGCTGCCCGAGAACGGGATCCGGCTGGAGGTACTGATCGAGGACGCCGCGGCCCTGGCCAACGCCGAGGCGATCGCGGTGTCCAGCCCCCGGCTGGACGCACTGATCTTCGGCGCGGGCGACTACTCGATCTCCACCGGTGCCCGGGTGAACCCCAACTTCGAGCCCTACGGCGACTACCCGGGCGACTTCTGGCACTACGCCCGGGTGAAGATCCAGGTGGCGGCCCGGATCGGCGGGCTGATCGCGATCGACGCCCCGTACCCGAACTACCGCGACCCCGACGGCTACGCCAAGGAAAGCCGCTGGGCCTCGGCCATCGGGTTCAGCGGGAAATGGGCCATCCACCCCAGCCAGATCGACGTCGCGAACGAGGTTTTCGCGCCCACCGAGGAGGAGGTCACCCACGCCCGCCGGGCGCTGGAGGCGTTCCGTGCCGCCGAGGCGCAAGGCATGGGCGCGGTGGGTCTGGACGGCGCGCTGGTCGACTCCGCGCACGTGAAGATGTCCGAGGCGACGCTGTCGCGCGCGGCCCAGATCGAGGCCGCGAACAACGCCTTCGGGTAGCCCGCGACACCCGGGTACCACCTCGTCGGGTGGAACCGGGTCCGGGAACGCTGCGCAGGTGCGGTGCAGGGTAATAGCGTGTCGGCGGGGCCGCCCACACCACGTGGGCGGCCGGGCGCACCGCGGCGAGGGAGTACCCATGGCCGACATCCGGGAGTTCCGGGTGGAGATCGCACAATCCGACATCGACGAGCTGCGGGCCAAGCTGGCGATGACCCGGTGGCCAGACCGGGAGACCGTGCCGGACTGGTCGCAGGGGATACCGCTGGACTACGTCCGTGAGCTGGCCGACTACTGGGCCGGCGCCTACGACATGCGCCGGGTGGAGCGGCTGCTCAACGCCCACCCGCAGTACCAGGTCACCGTCGACGGCGTCGAACTGCACGTACTGCACATCCGCTCGGCGCACGACAACGCCAGGCCGTTGCTGATGACGCACGGCTGGCCCGGCTCGGTGCTGGAGTTCTTGGACACCATCGAGCCGCTCACCGACCCCACCAGGCACGGCGGCAGCCAGGACGACGCGTTCCATCTGGTGATCCCGGCGCTGCCCGGCTACGGCTTCAGCGCCAAGCCCACCGCCTCCGGCACCGATGTCGACCGCATCGCGGACCTGTGGCATCGGCTGATGGGAATGCTGGGCTATCCGGAGTACCACGCCCAGGGCGGCGACTGGGGCGCGATCGTCACCACCGCGATGGCGATGAAGGCCCCGACCGGCCTGCTCGGGGTGCACCTGAACTTCGCCGTCGCCGCACCCGACGCGTTGGCGGGCCTGGGCGAGCTGACCCCGGACGAGCAGAGCGTCGGCGGCCTGCCGCGCTACCAGGAGCAGGAGGCCGGTTACTCCACCCAGCAGGGCACCCGGCCGCAGACCCTCGGCTACGCCCTGGCCGACTCCCCGGTCGGGCAGCTGGCCTGGATCGTGGAGAAGTTCCACGCGTGGACCGACTGGGAGGGCCACCCGGAGAGCGCGGTCCCCCGCGACAAGATGATCGACGCGGTGATGATCTACTGGTTGACCAACAGCGCCACGTCGTCCTCGCGGCTGTACTGGGAGAGCCTGGCCAGCGCCCTGGGCAGCTTCCCCGAGGTGGCTCTGGCCAGCGCGTACAGCCAGTTCCCTCGGGAGCTGTTCACGATCAGCGAACGCTGGCTGCGGACCCGGTTCACCGACCTGCGCTACTACGGGACCGTCAAACGCGGCGGTCATTTCGCGGCGCTGGAACAGCCGGACCTGTTCGTCCAGGAGGTTCGCACCGCTATCCGCGCGCTGTCCGGCTGAGCGGCCCGCGCGCCAGCCGCACACCGCACCTGCCCGATATCGGGAACACGGCACGACGGGTGTTTCCCATCACGTCCCGAACTGGTTAGCTGGTGATGATTGTGCTGATCAGCACCACTCGTCGTCCGATCAGGACACCGAACGGGTGCACCGGAGTCGGTGCGCCACAACCCCAACGCCGGGAGGCACCATGACCGCGACGATCGACCAGAAGACCGAGCTGGACCGGACCAGGTTCTTCATCAACGGTGAGTGGGTGGAGCCGAAGGGCACCGAGACCCGCCGCCAGCTCGAGGCGGCCACCGGCGAGCTGCTGGGCACCGCCGCCCTCGGCTCGGACGCCGACATCAACGACGCCGTCGCGGCCGCCCGCGACGCGCTGGACAACGGGCCCTGGGGCCGCAGCACGGCCGAGGAGCGGGCCGAGGTCATGCACCGCTTCTCGGCGGCGCTCTCCGCCCGGGCGGAGTTCACCACCTCGCTGGTCAGCCGCGAGAACGGCATGCCGATCGGGCTGTCGGAGGCGTTCAACGGAGCCGGACCGGCCGGGCTGCTGCAGATGTACGCCGAGATCATCAAGGCGACGCCGCTCGAAGTTCCCCGCGCGAGCCAGTCCGGAGCCACCATCGTGCGTCGCGAGCCGGTGGGCGTGGTCGGTGCGATCACCCCGTGGAACTACCCGCAGGCGCTGGCCATGATGAAGATCGCGCCGGCATTGGCCGCCGGTTGCACGATGGTGCTCAAGCCCTCTCCGGATACCGCACTGGACTCCTACGTCTTCGGTGACGCCGCGCAGGAGGCCGGTCTGCCGCCGGGCGTGCTGAACATCGTGCTCGCCGACCGGGAGCCCGGATCGGCCCTGGTCAGCCACCCGGGCGTGGACAAGGTCGCGTTCACCGGCTCGACCGCGGCCGGCAAGGCGATCGGCGCCGAGTGCGCGCGTTCGGTCCGGCGGGTGTCGCTCGAGCTCGGCGGCAAGTCCGCCGCGATCGTGTTGGACGACGCCGACCTGGACGTCTTCCTGCAGGGCCTGGGGATGGCGTCGTTCATGAACAACTGCCAGACCTGCACCACCCAGTCCCGGATCCTGGCCTCCCGCTCGCGGTACAACGAGGTGGTGGACGCGGTGGCCTCGTTCGCCAGCGGCATGGTGGTCGGCAACCCGCTGGACCCGGCGGTGACCTGCGGTCCGATGGCCAGCCAGCACCACCTGGAGAAGGTGCTCGGCTACATCGACATCGCGAACAACAGCGATGCCCGGCTGGTGGCCGGCGGCGGTCGGCCCTCCGGCCTCGGTGGCGGCTTCTTCGTCGAGCCCACGGTCTTCGCCGATGTGAGCAACAACGACCGGTTGGCCCGCGAGGAGGTGTTCGGTCCGGTGATCGCGGTGATCCCCTTCGACTCCGACGAGGAGGCGATCGCGATCGCCAACGACAGCGAGTACGGCCTGGCCGGCTCGGTCTGGACGGCGGACACGGACCTCGGCATGGACATCGCCCGCCGGGTCCGCACCGGCACCTACGGCGTCAACCAGTACACGATGGACTTCGTCGCTCCGTTCGGCGGCTTCAAGGCGAGCGGCATCGGCCGCGAGTTCGGCCGCGAGGGCCTCGAGCACTACATCGAGCTCAAGTCCATCGTCCGCTGACACAGACCTCGCAGGGGTCAGGTGCCGGTGAAGTGGGCGGGGCGCTTCTCCGCGAACGCGGTGG
>JBQTKB010000076.1:0-54291 GCA_052386505.1 Pseudonocardia sp. | reverse complement strand
GCCCATCGACATCCGGCCGCTGCAGCGCCGCGACGACCTGCCGCGGATCATCCGCGGCGGACGGCACCTCGCGTTGCCCAGGCGCTACGTCCCGGGGCTGGGTCTCGACCTCGACCACCCCGACCAGCTGCCTGCCGCAGTGGCCGAGCAGGCCGCCGACGGCGACGGCTGGGTGAAGCTGGTCGGCGACTGGATCGACCGGGGCGCGGGTGATCTGGCCCCGGTGTGGCCGGACGACGTCCTGGTCGCGGCGGTCGAGGCGGCGCACGCCGCCGGCGCCCGGGTCACCGCCCACGTCTTCGGCACCGACGCGCTGCCCGGGCTGATCGCCGCCGGCATCGACTGTATCGAGCACGGCACCGGTCTGACCGACGAGCTGATCGCCGAGATGGCTCGGCGTGGTACCGCCCTGGTGCCCACCCTGATCAACGTCGACACGTTCCCAGGCATCGCCGACTCGGCCGCCGGCAAGTACCCGGTGTACGCCGGGCACATGCGTGAGCTGCACTCCGGCGCGCACGATGTGGTGCGGCGCGCGGTCGAGGCGGGTGTGCCGGTGTACGCCGGTACCGACGCCGGCGGGGGCATCGCGCACGGCCGGATCGCCGACGAGGTGGCCGCGTTGCACGCCGCCGGAATGTCCCCGGCTGAGGCGCTCGGCGCGGCAAGCTGGGCGGCGCGGGCCTGGCTGGGCCGGGAAGCACTGGCCCCGAGAGCGCCGGCCGATCTGGTCGTCTACGCCGCCGACCCGCGCGCCGACCTCGCGGTGCTCGCCGACCCCGATCTGGTCGTGCTGCGCGGTCGCCCGATGGCTGGCCGCACCGTCCGGGCCGGCTGAAGCACCAGGCGCACCGACACCGCTCCCGCCCGATATCCCGACACCGGCCCGCCGTGGCCGGTAGCGTCGGGGGAGGACGACACGGGAGGTAGGCGTGGGGGAGCTGGCGGGCCCGGCTGGTATCGACCGGGGGGTGGCGTGAGCACCTCCGGTCCGTCCGAAACGGTGCGAGAGCCGTACGACCCGGACGGCGGGGGTGCCGGACCGGACATCCCGAGGCAACGCGGAATCGGCCCGGCCCCTACCGGGCAACCGCCGCCGCTGCCGACCGGCTGGGTGCCACCCCGGGGTTGGCCGCCGCCTCCGGATCCGGTGCAGCCCCCGGCCCGGCGCTGGGGCCTGGGTGCCTACCTGCTGGTGGAGTCGGTGTTCCTGCTCGCCTCGCTGCTGATCGTGCTGCCCTACGTGGGCCTCGACGGGCCACCGCCGGCGCCGGTGCTGCTGATGAGCCTCACCGTGCCCACGATCCTGTCCGCCGCGCTGGCCCTGTTGATCACCCGGCTGCGGGGCAACGGGCCCCGGATCGACCTGGGATTGCGGTTCACCCGCGCCGATCTGCTGTACGGCCTGGCCTTCGGCTTCGGCGGGCTGCTGCTGACCATCCCGGCGGCGGCGGTCTGGGCCCAGGTCGTCGGGCCCGAACAAGCCAGTTCCGCGGTCGCCGAGCTGTTCGCCGGCCAGCGATTCTCGGTGGCGGTCGCGGTGACCGTCTTCCTGGTCGTCTGGCTGGTGGCGCCGATCTGCGAGGAGATCGTGTACCGCGGCCTGCTGTGGGGCGCGATGGAGCGCATCGGGGCGACCCGCTGGTGGGCGTTCGGACTCACCACCCTGGTCTTCGCGGTGGCGCACTTCGAGTTCACCCGGACCCCGCTGCTGCTGGTGATCTCCATTCCGATCGGGCTGGCCCGGCTCTACACCAACCGGCTGGGCGCCAGCATCATCGCCCACCAGGTGAACAATCTGCTGCCCGCTACCGCGCTGCTGTTGTTGCTGCTCGGGGCGCTTCCGCCGCAGTGAGCGGCCGCACGGTCATCGACCTCAACGCCGACCTGGGGGAGGGGTTCGGGGTCTGGCGCCTCGGCGAGGACGAGGCACTGCTGGACGTGGTGACCTCGGCCAATGTGGCCTGCGGCTATCACGCCGGCGACGCCTCCACCATGCGGCGGGTCTGCGCTCAGGCAGCCCGCCGCGGGGTGAGCGTCGGGGCCCAGGTGTCCTACCGCGATCTCGCGGGTTTCGGTCGCCGGTTCATCGACGTCGACCCGGCCCAGCTCGCCGACGAGGTGCTCTACCAGATCGGCGCACTGGAGGCCTGCGCCCGGGCGGCGGGCACCCGGGTCGGTTATGTCAAGCCGCACGGCGCGCTGTACAACGCGACCGTGCGGCACGCCGGCCAGGCAGGCGCGGTGGTCGACGGGACCCGTGCGTTCGGCCCGCTGCCAGTGCTCGGGCTGCCCGGATCGGAGTTGCTGGCCGCCGCCGAGCGGGCCGGTCTGGAGCCGGTGGCCGAGGCCTTTGCCGACCGCGGGTACACCCCGGCGGGGACCCTGGTGCCGCGTACCGAACCGGACGCGATGCTGCACCGGGTGGACGACGTCACCGGGCGGGCGCTGCGGTTGGCCACCCAGGGGGAGATCGTCGCGGTGGACGGTTCGGTGCTGCACAGCCCGGCCCGCTCGCTGTGCCTGCACGGGGACACCCCGGGCGCGGTTGAGCTCGCCCGGGCCGTTCGCCGTGAACTGGCTGCGGTCGGCGTCGAGGTCGCACCTTTCGTCGCGAGAATCGCGCTGCCCTCCGGACCGGAGACCCGGCCCGGCGACAGCTCGACGAGCCATCTGGCAGAATGACTGGTTGACCGCCGTGGCCGGACCCTCTCCCCGCGCCGTGGTTGACACCCAGGTCGTTCCCCCTGCCCCACGTGGGCGGACCGACTGGGGCCGTCAGTGACCAGAAGTAGTACACGAATCGCGAGGAGCAGCAAGACCCGTGGCTGTCAAGATCAAGCTGTTGAGGCTCGGCAAGATCCGGGCTCCGTACTACCGCATCGTGGTGGCGGACGCGCGCACCCGTCGCAGCGGGCGGGCCATCGAGACCATCGGCAAGTACCACCCGAAGACCGACCCCAGCTTCATCGAGGTCGACTCGGAGCGCGCCCAGTACTGGCTGGGTGTGGGCGCCCAGCCGACCGACCCGGTGTTGAACCTGCTGAAGATCACCGGTGACTGGCAGAAGTTCAAGGGCCTGCCTGGCGCCGAGGGCACCCTCCGCCACCCGGCGCCACCGGTGAACCGGCTCGAGCGGTTCAACGCCGCGCTGGCCGAGGCCGGCGGCGAGCTCACCAACGACGCCACCACGCCGAAGAAGAAGTCCGAGCCCAAGAAGTCCGAGCCCAAGAAGTCCGAGGCGAAGAAGTCCGAGGCGTCTAAGTCCGAGGCGAAGGCCGAGATGCCGGACGCGAAGGCCGATAAGCCGGACACGGACGCGAAGGCCGATTCCGGGGCCGACACGGAGGCTGCGGCCGCCGAGAGCGGCTCGTGAGCGGCTTCGCCAGCTCACTGCCGGACACGGTGACCGAGTACGCCGGAGCGGGGACGTGAGCGTCCTCGCCGATGCCTTGGAGCACCTCGTCCGCGGCATCGTCGACCATCCCGAGGAGGTGCAGGTCGAGCTGGTGACCAACCGGCGCGGTCGCACGTTGGAGATCCGGGTGCACCCCGAGGACCTCGGCAAGGTCATCGGCCGTGGTGGCCGCACCGCGACCGCCCTGCGCACCGTGATCAACGGGGTGGGCGGTCGCGGCGTGCGGGTGGACGTGATCGACACCGATCGCTGAGCTCGAGCCACCCGTGCCCGGAACACAGCCGCTGGTGGTCGGCCGGGTCGGCCGGCCGCACGGGCTACGCGGGGACCTGACGGTCACCGTACTCACCGACTACCCGGAGCAGCGGTTCGTCGACGGCGCCGAGTTTCCGCTGCGCGGCGGTCGCCGGCTGCGGATCGCCGGCACCCGGTGGCACAGCGGCACGCTGCTGGTGCGTTTCGACGGGGTGCTCGACCGCGACGCAGCCGCCGCGCTGACCGGCACCGTACTCACGGTCGATGCCGCCGACCTGCCCCCGGCCGAGGACCCGGACGAGTTCCACGACCACCAGCTGGTGGGCCTGCACGCCGAGCTGGCGGACGGAACGCCGGTCGGCTCCGTGCGCGAGGTGGTGCACGGCCCGGGCGGTGAGCTGCTGGTCATCGCGCGCGCCGAGCAGCCCGACGCGCTGGTGCCTTTCGTCCGGCAGATCGTGCCGACCGTCGACCTCGCCGGTGGGCGCATCGTGCTCACACCGCCGGAAGGCCTGCTCGAGCAGGAGTAGAGCGTGCGAATAGACGTGGTGACGATCTTCCCGGGCTACCTCGCCGCGCTGCGGGAGGCACTGCTCGGGCGGGCCATCGCAAGCGGCCGGATCGAGCTCGGCGTGCACGACCTGCGGGACTGGACGCATGACGTGCACAAGGCGGTGGACGACGCGCCGTACGGCGGCGGGCCGGGAATGGTGATGCGCGCAGGCGTCTGGGGCGCCGCGCTAGACCAGGTGTGCGCCTCCGCCGGCGGGCCGCCGCCCCGGCTCGTCGTGCCCACCCCGGCCGGGCGGCCGTTCACCCAGCGGGTGGCGGCCGAGTACGCCAGCGAACCGTGGCTGGTCTTCGCCTGCGGTCGCTACGAGGGCATCGACCAGCGGGTGTTCGACGACGCCGCCCGCCGGATGGTGGTCGACGAAGTCTCGATCGGCGACTACGTCCTGGTCGGTGGCGAGGCCGCGGTGCTGGTGATGGTGGAGGCGCTCGCCCGGCTGCTGCCCGGAGTGCTCGGCAACCCGGCGTCGGCCGCGCAGGACTCGTTCTCCGACGGTCTACTGGAGGGCCCGGCCTACACCCGGCCCGAGCGGTGGCGCGAGCTCGACGTGCCGGCCGTCCTGCGCGGTGGCGACCATGCCGCGATCGCCCGCTGGCGTCGGGACGAGGCGCTGGTCCGCACCGCGCGGCGCCGGCCTGACTTGCTCGAACGCCTGCCCGACGAGGCACTCGACGAGCGCGACCGGGCGGTGTTGCGGGGCGCCGGGGGGCCCGGTGACGGATCCCCCCGATGATGGCGGTTTCACCACGGTTCGCCGCGTCTGGCACACTGAACGGGTTGCCACCGCCCGGTACGGAGCTGCCACAGTGCCGGGGTGCCGCGCAGCGGCGTGATCTCCGGACCCCGAGGTCGACATGGGCGCGTTCTCCGCGCGGCCACCGGACCGTCGGGCCCGCGGTGCGTGACCGCACGTTGTACACGCCTTCACCACCCGAGGACGGACCTGAGCGATGAACACCCTGGACCAGCTGGACGCGGCGTCGCTGCGTTCCGATATCCCGGCCTTCCGGCCCGGCGACACCCTCAAGGTCCACGTCCGGGTGATCGAGGGATCCCGCTCCCGGGTACAGATCTTCCAGGGTGTGGTGATCCGTCGGCACGGCGCCGGCCTGCGCGAGACCTTCACCGTGCGGAAGGTGTCATTCGGCGTCGGGGTCGAGCGCACCTTCCCGGTGCACTCTCCGAACATCGCCGAGATCGAGGTCGCCACCCGAGGCGACGTGCGGCGGGCGAAGCTCTACTACCTGCGCGAGCTGCGCGGCAAGGCTGCCAAGATCAAGGAGAAGCGCGAGCCGGTGTCCTGACCGATCGTCGTGTCGGGTCTCGCGGGCCGGTGCCCGCACCCGTCCGGTGGCCGGTGAATCCCCCGAAGGTGCCGTAGCCTCGTGTCCGTGGTCGTCCCCAGTACCGGCGCCCCGGGTGATCCCCGGTCGCCGGTCCGTCGTGTCGGGCGGCTCGACCCGTCCGATCGCGGCCGGGCCCAGGTCGCCGAGCCACCACCCGGGGTCGGTCACGACCGGGTCGGGCAGCTGCCCGTTCCGGGCGGTCGGCGGCTCGGCCCGTCGCGGTCCGGTGCACCCGTGGGGCCGTTCGGTCCGAACGGCTCTGTGCCCCACGACCCACCGCCGGTCCCCGCCGCCGGCCGTCGTGGCCAGGCTCCGCCGCCGGCGCGCAACGGCACGGCCGGTGTGCCCTCGAGCTTCCCGGTCGGTCTGGGCTCCGGTTCCCCCCTGCGCGGCTCGCAGCCGGGCCGCCCGCCGCACCGCCCCTATCCCGGCTATCCGGCCGGCCCGCCGGTCGGGTCATCCTTACGGACCGGAGGCGGGCCCGCCCCGGGTGCCGGGCGGTCACTGTCGGCACGCGTCGCGCCGCCGGTCGGGCCCGCCGCTCCCGGCCGGCCCGACGTCCCGCCCGCGCAGCCGCCCGGCTGGTCGGCGCGGTCGGCCCCCGCTGCCGGCCAGCGGTCGCCGGTGCGGGGCCGGCACGCCGTCCCCTCGGCGGCCGGCCAGCCACCCATGCTCGGCGGGGGTCCGGGAGCGGGAGCCGCCATCGGCCAACGCACCGGCCGGCAGATCAGGCCGGTGGTGGATGCTCCCACCGAGTTCGTGCCGCGACAGCCCGGTACCGCTGCCCATGGCGTGCCCGACCAGCGCTCGCCGGACACGCCCGCGCCGGCCGGGCGCACCGGCGGCGCGGTACGCGCGTACACCCCCGGGCCGGCCTCCGAGCGGCCCGGGCCGACCACCGCACCGGGCGGGCGTCGCCACCACCGCGCCGGCAGCCGTCCGGCCGCGGAGTTCACCGCCGGTACCGGGGTCTCGACGGGCAAGCGGGGCCGGCGACGTCGCGGTACGTTCTGGCGCGAGCTGCCGATGCTGGTGGTGGTGGCGCTGGTGCTCACCTTCCTCATCCAGACCTTCCTCGCGCGGGTCTACGAGATCCCGTCCGGTTCGATGGAGCAGACGCTGCTCGGTGGCCGCGGGGTGAACGATCGGGTGCTGGTCGACAAGCTCAGCTACAACTTCGGTGAACCCGCGCCCGGCGACGTGGTGGTATTCGCCGGGCCGGAGAACTGGCAGGACGACGGCTACCGCTCCCGCCGTTCGGAGAACGCGCTGGTGCGCGGGCTGCAGTCGCTCGGGTCGCTGGTCGGGCTGGCGCCGCCGGACGAGAAGGACCTGATCAAGCGGGTGATCGCGGTCGGCGGCCAGACGGTGGCCTGTTGCGACTCCCGTAACAGGGTCACCGTCAACGGCAAGCCGCTGGAAGAGCCCTACGTGTACTACCTGCCCGAGGCCGGCCCGGCCACCCAGGCGGAGTTCGGACCGGTGCGGGTTCCCGACGGCGAGCTGTGGGTGATGGGCGACAGCCGAAACAACTCCGCCGACTCCCGGGTGCCCGGGCACGGCCCGATTCCGGTGGGCAACGTCATCGGCAAGGCCCGGTTCATCGTCCTGCCCTTCTCCCGGGTGAGCGGCATCCCGGACACGAACCCGCAGCGCAGGGCGCTGGTCGGGCCGGCGCGCTAGGACATGGGCCGACCGAACCCCACCGCCCCGACGCTCTGGCTCCGCCCGCCGCGCGCGGTGATCCGCCGCTCGCGAGGACTGTGGGCCTGGGAGAGCGCGTTGAGCCGGCACGGGCTGGGTCCGGTCGCGGGGGTCGACGAGGCGGGCCGGGGCGCCTGTGCCGGTCCGCTCGTGGTGGCGGCCTGCGTGCCGGGGCCGGGCGAGGACGCCCGCTGGGCCGGGTTGACCGACTCGAAGCTGCTCAGCGAGCCCGCCCGGGAGCGGTACTACGACCTGATCGTGCGGCGGGCCGCGGACTGGGCGGTGGTGGTGATCCCACCGAGCGAGGTGGACCGGCGCGGGGTGCATGCCGCCAACGTCGATGGCATGCGCCGCGCCGTCGCCCGGTTGACCGACCCGCCGGGCTATGTGCTGACCGACGGGTTCCGGGTGCCCGGGCTGACCGTGCCGAACCTCGCGGTGCCGAAGGGCGACCTGACCGCCGCCTGCGTCGCCGCCGCATCGGTGCTGGCCAAGGTCACCAGGGACCGGATCATGGTGGAGTTGGACCGGGAACACCCGGGTTACGGGTTCGCCGAGCACAAGGGCTACTGCACCCCGGTGCACGACCGGGCGCTGGTAGATCACGGGCCGTGCGTGGAGCACCGGTTCTCCTTCGTGAACGTGGCCCGGGCCCGTGCCGTTCGCGCGGGGACGGGCGTGGTCCACAATTCCCCGGTGCATGGTTCGAGTTCCGTCGCGGCGGTGGTCGTCGCCGGCGGTGCGGGTGGGCGTGTCCCCGCGGTCGGGAGTGAGGTGAGCGGATGAGTGCCGAGGATCTTGAGAAGTACGAGACGGAGATGGAACTCTCGCTCTACAAGGAGTACCGCGACATCGTCGGTCAGTTCGCGTACGTCGTGGAGACCGAGCGGCGGTTCTACCTGGCGAACTCCGTGGACGTCGCCGCGCACAACACGGACGGTGAGATCTACTTCGAGGTGCGGATGACCGATGCGTGGGTCTGGGACATGTACCGGCCGGCGCGGTTCGTCAAGAACGTCCGGGTGATCACCTTCAAGGACGTGCACGTGGAGGAGCTGGACAAGCCGGACCTGAGGCTCCCGGAGGGCGAAGCCTTCGGCTGAGATCATCCACCCCGGAGCCACCGGGGTCGCTGAGTTGTGCACATTGCGGGGAGTTGTGCACAGGCGGCGCCGTACCGATGGTGCGGGCGGGTGCGCACGCGGCACGGTGTCCGGGTGGCATACAAGGACGAACTGGGCCGGCACGGCGAGGATCTGGCGGTCGACTACCTGCGCGCCGCCGGTCTGGTGGTGCTCTCACGCAACTGGCGTTGCCGGCACGGAGAGATCGACGTGGTGGCCACCGACTCGGAGCGCCTGGTCGTCTGCGAGGTCAAGACCCGCTCGGGCACCGGGTTCGGCGAGCCGGCCGAGTCGGTCACCCGGCTGAAGGCGGCCCGGGTTCGGCGGGTAACCCAAGCCTGGCTGGCTACCCATCGGGTCCGCTGGTGCGAGATCCGGTTCGACGTCGTCGCGGTGCTCGCCCCGCCCGGTGGTCCGGTCACCGTCCAGCACTACCAGGGCGCGTTCTGATGGCGCTGGCTCGAGCCTGGTCGGTGGCGCTCTACGGGGTCGACGGCCGGCTGGTGGAGATCGAGTCGGACATCGGCAACGGCCTGCCCGGGGTGCACCTCGTCGGGCTCCCGGATGCCTCGCTGCACGAGTCCAAGGACCGGGTGCGCGCGGCGGTGGTCAACTCCGGGCGCAACTGGCCGAACCAGCGAATCACGCTGGCGCTCTCGCCGGCGACCCTGCCGAAGACGGGTTCCGGGTTTGATCTCGCCCTTGCCGTTGCGGTGCTCGCGGCCTCCGGTGCGGTGGCCCAGCGAGAGCTGGATGGCACCGTGCTGATCGGTGAGCTTGCGCTGGACGGTCGGCTGCGCCCGGTGCGTGGGGTTCTGCCAAGCCTGCTGGCGGCCCGGCGCAACGGCGCCCGCAGGGTGGTGATCCCGGTGTCCACCCTGCCCGAGGCGGCGCTGGTGGACCAGCTGGACGTGTACGGCGCCGGCCGGCTGAACGACGTGCTGGGTTGGCTTGCCGGCGACCTGGAGCTGGCCCGGCCGGGAGACCCGATCCCGGTCCCGGCCGAGCAGCCGCCGGACCTGGCAGATGTCGTGGGTCAGCAGGCCGGCCGGCTCGCTCTCGAGGTGGCAGCGGCCGGCGGTCATCACCTGATGCTGGTCGGGCCGCCGGGCACCGGGAAGACGATGCTCGCGCAGCGGCTGGCCGGGCTGCTGCCCGAGCTGGGCGCGGAGGAGGCGCTGCAGCTGGCGGCGATCCGGTCCATCGCTGGTCGGCTGCCGACGACCGGGCCGCTGTCGCTGGCTGCCCCATTCGTCGCGCCGCACCATTCGAGCTCGGTGCCCGCACTGGTCGGCGGGGGTAGGGGGCTCGCCCGGCCAGGTGCGGTGTCGCTGGCGCATCGGGGGGTCCTGTTCATGGACGAGGCGCCGGAGTTCGGTCCACACCTGCTGGAGTCACTTCGTACCCCGCTGGAGGAAGGAGAGGTGCGGCTGGCCAGGGCGGAGGGTTCGGTGCGTTACCCCGCCCGGTTCCAGCTGGTGCTCGCGGCCAACCCGTGCCCGTGTGCGCCGGCCCGGGATGACGACTGTGCGTGTCCACCGAACGCACGGCGGCGATACCTCGGCAGGCTGTCCGGCCCGCTCCTGGACCGGGTCGATCTGCGCGCGCCACTGCATCCGATCGTCGCGCTGTCCGGCCCTGACCTGGAGCCGGGGGAGAGCTCCGCGACCGTGCGAGCCCGGGTGCTGGCAGCCCGGGCGGCCGCCGCTCATCGGTGGTCCGAGCACGGGTGGCGGACGAACAGCGAAGTGCCCGGGCCCGCCCTGCGCACCCGGTTCCGGCTGCCCTCGACCGTGGTGGAGCCGCTGGAGGAATGCCTGCGCAAAGGACAGCTCACCGCGCGGGGAGCCGACCGCGCTCTCCGCTTGGCATGGACACTCTGCGACCTCGTCGGTCGGCGACAGCCCACCCAGAGCATGGTCAGGACGGCCATCAGGTTCAAAGAGCAGCCGTCCGCATGACCGCCACCGACGAAGTGCGGGCGGCGAGGGCCTACCTGGCGGGTGTGGCGGAGCCGCCGGCGCCGGCTTTGGTGGCGTTCGTCAGTGTGGTCGGCGCGCTCGAAGCGGCCGAGAAGGTCCGACGGGGGGAGGTGCCGGAGGCGGTCGCCGCCGTGACCCGGGCCCGTCGCGAGCGGTGCAGCGGCGACGCTGACCTGCGGGCCGCCGACAAGCTCGGGGCGCGCCTGGTGGTGCCGGAGGACGACGAGTGGCCGGCGGCGGCGTTCCTGGCTTTCGACTACCGCGGGATCGAGCACCTGGCCGCGCCGCTGGCGCTGTGGGTACGCGGTCCCGCACGGCTGGCCGACGCGGTGCAGCGGTCGGTGGCGATCGTCGGTGCCAGGGCGGCGACCGGGTACGGCAGCCACGTGGCGACCGACCTGGCACACGGAGTCGTCGGGCTCGGTTGCGCGGTGGTATCCGGCGCCGCCTATGGCATCGATGGTGCGGCACATCGGGGTGCTTTGGCGGCGGACGGGCTGACCCTCGCGGTCCTGGCCTGCGGGCCGGACCGGGCTTACCCCTCCGGACACACCCGGCTGCTCCAGCGCATCGCCGAGCAGGGATTGGTGGTCAGCGAGTACGCGCCGGGCACGGTTCCCGGGCGGCACCGCTTCCTGGTGCGCAACCGCATCATCGCCGGGCTGGCCGGGGGGACCGTCGTCGTCGAGGCGGGCTGGCGGAGCGGGTCCCGGCGAACCGCCTCGGACGCCGCGCTGCTCGGACGGCCGGTCATGGCGGTCCCCGGCCCGGTGACCTCCGCGCTGTCGCGCGGGTCGCACCGGCTACTGCGCGAGCCCGGCACCGTGCTGGTGACCCGGGCCGAGGAGGTGGTGGAGGCCATCGGCCGGATCGGTGAGGACCTGTGCCCGCAGTTCGCCGGCATGCCCGAGACACGCGCCACCGACCGACTGAGCGCCGTCGCGCTGCGGGTGCACGAGGCACTGCCGTGGCGGGACGCCCGGGAGGTGGGCGTGCTGTCGGTGGAGTCGGGGCTGCCGGTGGACCTCGTTCGGTCGGTGCTGCCCGAGCTGGCCCTCCTGGGTCTGGTCGAACAGGTCGGTGTCGGGTGGCGGCGGTCATGCGCGCGCGACCGGGGGTGAACGGTGACGCGTGGCGGTTCTTGACGGACACCTCCCGGTCGCGCACCGTCGCGGCATGGCGGATGCGGCGGAGCCCCGGGCTGACCCACCGTTGCCGGCCGCGCTGGCCGACGCGGCGGAAGCCTTCGCCCGCCACCTGGGGCTGGAACGCTCGATGTCGCCACACACGGTGCGCGCCTACCTCGGCGACCTCGATGGGCTGCTTCGCGTGCTGGCAACGGGCGCCGACCAGCTCGAGGCTCTCGATCTGTCCGTCCTGCGGCGCTGGCTGGCCGGCCAGCGCTCCGCCGGGGCCAGCCGGGCCACCCTGGCCCGCCGCGCGTCCTCAGCCAGGGTGTTCACCGCCTGGGCGGCCCGCACCGGGCGTCTGACGTCCGATCCGGGTGCCCGGCTGGTCGCGCCGAGGCCGCACCGGACACTGCCCGCGGTGCTCAGCTCCGGGCAGGCCGACGCGCTACTCACCGCCGCCACCACCGGCGCCGAGGAGGGCGATCCGGTCGCGTTGCGCGACCTGCTGGTGCTCGAGCTGCTCTACGCCACCGGGATCCGGGTGTCGGAGCTCTGCGGGCTGGACGTCGACGACGTGCAGGCCGGTCGGCGCACGTTGCGCGTGCTGGGCAAGGGCGCGCGGGAGCGCACGGTGGTCTACGGCCAGCCGGCTGAGCGGGCGCTGGCTCGCTGGCTGGAGTCGGGGCGAACCGCGCTGGCCCGGGCCGGTGGCCCGCCGGCGCTGCTGCTCGGCGAGCGAGGTGGCCGGCTCGACCCGCGGATCGCGCGCGGAGTGGTCAACGCCGCGTCCGCCGCGGTGCCCGGGGCGCCGGTGCTGTCCCCGCACGGGCTGCGGCACAGCGCCGCCACCCACCTGCTGGTCGGCGGGGCCGACCTGCGCAGCGTCCAGGAGCTGCTCGGGCACGCCACCCTGGCCACCACCCAGCTCTACACCCACGTCACCGTCGAGCGGCTCAGGTCGATCCACGAACAGGCGCACCCCCGGGCCTGAGCGGGGAGCCGATCGCGCGGTCGCCCGGCCCGCCGGGTGTCGCCACCCTGGGCCGTCCCGGGTTTCACAACCAGGGCAGCAGACGCACCCGCCCCGGCCGGACGAGCACCAGCGGATCGAGGTAGCCGCCGTCGCGGCGCAGCCCCCAGTGCAGGCACGCGGCCACCGGACAGCCCGGGTGGCCGCCGTCCAGGATGCCCAACACCTCACCCCGCCGCACTACCTGGCCGGGCGTCACCGCGGTGCGCACCGGTTCGTACGTGGTGCGCAGCCCGCCCTGATGCTCGATCGAGGCCACCCCCCGACCGGCCAGCGGGCCGGCGTGCACCACGACCCCGTCCCCGGCCGCGAGCACCGGCTGACCTGGTACCCCGACCAGATCCGCCCCGCGGTGGCCGGGACCGTAGGGCCGGGAAGGCGGTTCGAACGGCCGGCTCACCGCCGGCGCGGGTGCCAGCGGCCACCCGAAGTCGCCCGCCGGTGCGTGTCGGGGAGCCGGGCCCTCCGCGTGGGCACTGGGTTCGGTGTGGGCTCGGGGTTCGGTGTGGGCCCGGGGCTCGGTGTGGTTACGGGGCTCGGTGTGGGCCCGGGGCTCGGCGTGGTTGTGGAGCTCGGCGCTGGTGCCCGGGCCGGCGAGGTTGGCGGCGGTCAATGCGAGGACCAGGCCCACCGCCATGACCGGCGCCCGCACCGCTCGAACCCGTCCCCGCACCGTTCCAGGCTCGCGCACCGGCGGCGCTCCCGGAACAGCGCGACCGCGGACTGTGCACCGCCGACGCCGATGTGCACAACCACCCCGCCCCGTAGCTGTCGGCCGCAGGCCAGGGCGTACACTCGGCTCAGCACTCCGTGTCTCACGGGGTGACTTCGCGCGTCCACGCGTCCGCAGGTCTCCGGTCTCGACCGGCCCAGCGGAGCGTCGCCCGAGCGGTCCCGCGGCAGGTGAGCGGGAGCGGGCGGCGGCGTGGCGCCAGGGCGACACCGACCCGGTGTCGTGCACAACCGCTCGCGCCCGACGCGGAATCCGCGCCGGGCGCCCACAGGACAGGACAGGCAGACACATCATGGCCGTCGTCACGATGAAACAACTGCTGGATTCCGGTGTGCACTTCGGGCATCAGACCCGGCGCTGGAACCCCAAGATGAAGCGCTACATCTTCACCGAGCGCAACGGCATCTACATCATCGACCTGCAGCAGACGTTGTCCTACATCGACCGGGCCTACGAGTTCGTCCGGGAGACCGTGGCGCACGGCGGCACGGTGATGTTCATCGGCACGAAGAAGCAGGCCCAGGAAGCCATCGCCGACGAGGCGCAGCGGGTCAACATGCCGTACGTGAACCAGCGCTGGCTGGGTGGCATGCTCACCAACTTCCAGACCGTGCACAAGCGCCTGCAGCGCCTCAAGGAGCTGGAGTCGATGGAGCAGGGTGGAGGGTTCGAGGGTCGCACCAAGAAGGAGATCCTCATGCTCACCCGGGAGAAGGACAAGCTCGAGCGCACCCTCGGTGGCATCCGGGACATGGCCAAGGTGCCCAGCGCGGTATGGATCGTGGACACCAAGAAGGAGCACATCGCCGTCGGCGAGGCCCGCAAGCTGAACATCCCGGTGGTGGCGATCCTGGACACCAACTGCGACCCGGACGAGGTCGACTACCCGATCCCGGGCAACGACGATGCGATCCGGTCCGCCGCGCTGCTCACCAAGGTCATCGCCCGGGCCGCCGCCGATGGCCTGATGGCCCGCTCCGCGCGCGGTCGCGGCACCGACGGCGACGACAAGCCGGACGCCGGGCCGGCCACCGACGAGCCGTTGGCCGAGTGGGAGCAGGAGCTGCTCGCCGGTGGCTCCGACGGCGCGACCCTGGAGGGCGCCGAGGCCGCCGCGGCCACGCCGGTCAGCGCGGTCGCCGCCCCGGCCAGCACCAGCAACGGCACCCCGCAGACCGCGGAGTAGTCACCGGGCCGGACCGGCCGTGCGGCCGGCCCGGCGCCGCACCACCCTGCCCCGATCAGGCACCCACGGATCAAGGACGGACGCACACCACCATGGCGAACTACACGGCCGCCGACGTCAAGCGGCTCCGCGAGCTCACCGGCTCCGGGATGATGGACTGCAAGAAGGCACTCGAGGAGACCGACGGCGACCTGGACAAGGCCGTCGAGGTCCTGCGGATCAAGGGCGCCAAGGATGTCGGCAAGCGGGCCGAGCGGGCCACCGCCGCCGGCCTCGTGGTGGCCGAGGGCCCGGTGATGGTCGAGCTGAACTGCGAGACCGACTTCGTGGCCAAGAGCGACGACTTCACGACCCTCGCCGACAAGGTCCTCGCGGCGGCCACCGCCAGCGGAGCCGCCGACACCGACGAGCTGCGGGCCGCGGCGCTGGACAGTGGCACCGTCGAGGACGCTATCGCTGCGCTCTCGGCCAGGATCGGCGAGAAGCTGCAGCTGCGCCGTTACGCGCGGTTCGACGGCCCGGTCGCCAGCTACCTGCACCGTCGGGCCACCGACCTGCCGCCGGCGATCGGCATCCTGGTGTCCTACGAGGGCGAGGGAGACGCCGCCGCCGAGACGGCTCGCGCGATCGCGATGCACATCGCCGCCGCCCGACCGCGCTACATCAGCCGCGACGACGTCCCGGAGGACGTGGTGGCCGGGGAGCGGCGCATCGCCGAGGCCACCGCCCGCGAGGAGGGCAAGCCCGAGCAGGCCCTGCCGAAGATCATCGAAGGCCGGGTGAACGGTTTCTTCAAGGACGTCGCGCTGCTGGAGCAGGCCTCGGTGCAGGACACCAAGAAGACGGTGAAGGCGGTGCTGGCCGAAGCCGGTGTCACCGTGACCCGGTTCGCCCGCTTCGAGGTCGGCCAGGCCTGAGGTGGCCGGACCCCGGTCCACGACAGGCGACTGGCAGTGACCGAGCCGGTCGTCCGAGCCGACGGCGGTAGCCCCGGGCGTACCGGTGGTTACCGCCGCGTGCTGCTCAAGCTCGGCGGAGAGATGTTCGGCGCCGGTGCGGTGGGTGTCGACCCGACGGTCGTGCAGACCGTCGCCCGGCAGATCGCCGACGTGGTCGGCGGCGGCGTGCAGGTCGCGGTGGTGATCGGGGGAGGCAACTTCTTCCGCGGCGCTCAGCTCACCGAGGGCGGGATGGAACGCTCGCGGGCGGACTACATGGGCATGCTCGCCACAGTGATGAACTGCCTGGCGCTGCAGGACTTCCTGGAACGCGAGCACGGCATCGACACCCGGGTGCAGACCGCGATCACCATGGGTCAGGTCGCGGAGCCCTACATCCCGCGCCGGGCCCAACGGCACATGGACAAGGGCCGTGTGGTGATCTTCGGTGCCGGCGTGGGGATGCCGTACTTCTCCACCGACACCGCGGCCGCACAGCGTGCCCTGGAGATCGGCTCCGACGTGGTGCTGCTGGCCAAGGGGGTCGACGGCGTGTACACCGCCGACCCCAAGACCGACCCCCAGGCAAAGATGTTCCATGAGATCACCCATCGCGAGGTGCTCGAACGCGGGCTGAAGGTGGCCGACGCGACCGCGTTCAGCCTCTGCATGGACAACCGTATGCCGATCATCGTGTTCAACCTGTTGACCGAGGGCAACATCGCCCGGGCGGTGCGGGGTGAGAGGATCGGCACGCTGGTCAGTACGCCCGAGAGCTAACCCGCGGTGGCACCCGGGGGCGCCGACCGAACCACGACACCACCAGCACTGGAGCAGCCGTGATCGACGAGACTCTCTTCGAGGCCGAGGAGAAGATGGAGAAGGCCGTCGCGGTCACCCGGGAGGACCTCGGCTCGGTCCGCACCGGGCGGGCGAACCCGGCGATGTTCTCGCGGATCGTGGTCGACTACTACGGGGCGTTCACGCCGTTGCAGCAGCTGGCCTCGGTATCCGTCCCGGAGGCCCGGATGGCGGTGATCAAGCCGTACGACGTCAGCCAGCTGAAGGCGATGGAGAAGGCCATCCGCGACTCCGACCTCGGGGTGAACCCGAGCAACGACGGCACGATCATCCGGGTGCTGATCCCCCAGCTGTCCGAGGAGCGCCGCCGCGACCTGGTGAAGGTGGCCCGGCACAAGGGTGAGGAGGGCCGGGTGTCCATCCGCGCGGTCCGTCGCAAGGCCATGGAAGAGCTGCACCGGATCGAGAAGGACGGCGAGGCGGGGAAGGACGAGGTGGCCCGCGCCGAGAAGGAACTGCAGGACACCACCGACCGCTACATCGGCCAGGTCGACGAACTGGTGAAGCACAAGGAAGCCGACCTGCTCGAGGTGTGAACCGGCGTGCGAGGGCGACAACGGCCGTGGTGGCCCGGTGGGCGGGCCCGCCGTGCGATGACGACGACCACCTATGAGTGACGTGACGGCCGGGACAGGTCGACCGCGGTCCTCCCGGCTGGGTCGCGATCTGCGTGCGGCCATCCTCGTCGGTGTCGGCCTGGGAGTGCTCATCCTGGGCAGCCTGCTGCTCGTCCGGCAGTGGTTCATTGCGCTGGTGGCGGCCTCGATCGCGGTGGCCACCTGGGAGCTGTGCAGCGCGTTGCGCCGGGACGGCGGGATCCGGGTCGCGGTGGTGCCGGTACTGCTCGGCGGCCAGGCGATGATCTGGCTGGCCTGGCCGTTCGGTACCAACGGGGTGTTGGCCGGGTTCGCGGTGACCGCGCTGGTGAGCCTGCTGTGGCGGATGCGGGCCGGGCCGGAGGGCTACCTCCGTGACGTCTCCGCGTCGCTGTTCGTCACCGTGTTCGTGCCGTTCTTCGCCGCGTTCGGCACGATGCTCGTGGTCCCGACCGACGGCGCGGGCCGGGTGATGACCTGGATGCTGTGCGTAGTGGCCTCCGACGTCGGGGGGTACGCCGCCGGGGTGACCGCCGGTCGGCACCCGATGGCGCCCACGATCAGCCCGAGGAAGTCGTGGGAAGGCTTCGCCGGATCGATGGTGGCCGGGATGGCGACCGGCGCGCTCTGCGTGGCCTACCTGTTGGACGGCACCTGGTGGCTGGGCATGCTGCTCGGTGGCGTGTTGGTCGCGGTGGCCACGGCCGGTGACCTCATCGAGTCGCTGGTGAAGCGTGACCTGGGGATCAAGGACATGGGCTCGTTGCTGCCCGGCCACGGGGGCCTGATGGACCGGCTGGACTCGATGCTGCCGACCGCGCTGGTGTCCTGGCTGGTGCTCAGCCTGATCGTCCCGGCCGGCTGAGCGGGAGATCGACCGGCGTGTTCCCGGGTGTTCCGGAGCCGATCCCCAGCCCCAACCTGTGGAACTGGCCGGAGATCTACGAGGTGGAGAACCGGGCCCAGGACGTCGGCGGGGCGGTGTGGTCGGCGTTGCGGGAGGCCGGTGACTGGAACGACTGGCGCGATCTCGACGTGCTGGACGTAGGGTGCGGGGACGGCTTCCACCTGCCGCTGTTCGCTCGCACCGCGCGCAGCGTGGTCGGCGTCGAGCCGCACCCGCCACTGGTCCGCCGGGCTCGGTCCCGGGTGGCCGGACTGGCGTCGGTGCGGGTGGTGGCCGCCGGAGCGGAACGGCTGCCGTTGCCGGACCGCTACGTCGACCTGGTACACGCCCGCACCGCCTACTTCTTCGGGCCGGGCTGCGAGCCTGGCCTGGCCGAGGCCGAGCGGGTGCTGCGACCGGGAGGCCTGCTCGCGATCGTCGACCTGGACGTGACCCGCCCGCCCTACGGCGACTGGATGCGTGCCGACCTCCCGCGCTACGACCCGGACCGGGTGGAGCGGTTCTTCGCCGGGCGCGGCTTCACCTCGCGCACCGTGGACACCGAGTGGCGCTTCGACCACCGAGCCGACCTGGAGGCGGTCCTGCGCATCGAGTTCTCCGCGCCGGTGGCCGGCCGGGCGATCGCGGCCACGACCGGGCTGAGCCTCCCGGTGAGCTACCGGCTGCGCACCCGTCGCCGGCCGACGGCACCGCTCAGGTGACCCGCAGGGTTCCGCCGTCGGCGCTCACCTGCTTGGCCGCCAGACCCTTTCTCGCCGGCCCCTCGACGACCGAGCCGTCCGCCACGTTGAACTTGCTGCCATGACACGGGCAGTTGATGGTGCCGTCGGCCACCTCGTCGACCGAGCAGCCCTGGTGCGGGCAGGTCGCCGAGAACGCCTTGAAGGTGCCCGCTTCCGGTTGGGTGACCACGACCTTGCGATCCTTGAACACCGTGCCGCCGCCGACCGGGACGTCCGCGGCCGGACCGAGTCCCGCGTCGGTCCCCCCCGAATCCGGCGCGCCGCCGGCGGGGGCTCCCGTTTCGGCGGGTGCCTCGGCGGCGGCACCGGAGCCCGGGGTGTAGGTCGTGCAGCCGGCGACGGCCAGCGCGGCGGTCGCGGCGCCGGCCACCAGCACGCCGCGTCGGGTCAGCGAATCGCTGCCCGGCCGGCCCGCTTCGTCATGCATCACGGATTCGGGTGTCCCTTCGGGTGAACGGCCGGTGTGGTGGGTTGCCGGCGGGCCGGACGCTTCGGGATCTCAGAACTTCAGACCCTGGGTACTGAACAACCACTGCGCGGACGTCAGCCAAAGCGCCACCAGTCCGGTGAACACGATGCCACCCAGCACCGGCAGCGCCTTCGCCGGCAGGTTGGGCCGGGTCAACGCGAGCATCTTGGCCACGAACGCACCGTAGAACAGGCAGCCGAGCAGCGAGTGCACCAGCACCCGGGTGCTGCCGGACAAGAAGCCCAGCGCGAACAGGCAATGGACCGCGACCGGCACGGTGGCGAGCACCGCCAACCGCCCTGACCAGCGGTGCAGGGCGCCGATCCACGGTGGCGCGTGGGCGAGCACCTTGCCGTACATCACCATGGCCGAGAGGACCTGCACCACGGCGAGCACGGCGGCCAGCGTCGCCAGCCACGCCTTGGCGTAGGCGCCGCTGGAGAAGCCGGCCAGGTTGATCGAGAATCCGGTGCCCTCGTGCAGCCGTCCGTACACGCCCAACGCGACGGCCACCGCCGCGCCGATCAGGATCACCGTGGCGATGCCGCTGTTGCCCGGCGGGGTCACCGCCGGCTCGGGCTGCGCGGCGGGCTGCGCGTCGGGGTGTGCGGCGGGCACCGGGTGCCCACCGGACGGGGCGCCTGGTGGGCCGCCCGGCCGCGGCGGTGGCGACCCGCCGGGCATCGGCCGCATCGGTGAGGTGGGCGGGTCGGTGTTCGGGTTCACTCCGGCTCCTCCTGGTCTCGGTCCGGTCCGGCGGCTAGCGGCCGACGCTCGCCGCGTCGCCGCCGCGGATCGTGGCCACCGGCAGGGTCGTCCCGCCGATCACCGCGCTCCCGGCCGCCGGGTCGAGCGCCGGGGCGGCCGCGGGTCGCCCGTTCACGTTCTGCACACCGGTCTGACTGCCGTCGTCGCGGACGATCCAGCCGGCGTCCACTTCTGAGTTGCGGGCCCGGTACAGCCCGGCCGGGCCCTTGCCCGGCGTGGCGGAGAACTGCCAGGTGAGGCCGCCGACGGTGACCGTCCCGCTGAGCGTGCCGTTGGCCAGCGTGCCGTCCAGCCGGGTGTCGTTCTTGCCGGTCAGTTCCAGCGCGGAGCCCTGCGCCTGGCCGTCCAGCCACGATTCCAGCTGCTTGCCGTCGCACAGGTAGGCCGAGGCCTTGCCGTTCTGGATGGCGATCGCCACGTCGGCCTCGCCGACCTTGCGGCCGCTGGTCTTGCCGGTGTATGTCGCCTGCGCCGGGAACGCGGTGTCCGCGCCGGCCTCCGGGGCGACTTCGGCGGCGCCGGGCGGTGGGGCGGGGACGGCTGGTGCCGCCGGGGCAGCTGGGGCGGCGGGTGCCGCTTCGGCGGCGGTGTCCGCCGCCGCGCCGGCGGCCGTGTCGGAGGTCGCGCTGTCCCCGGTGTTCGTGGTGAGGTTCACCGCGAGCAGGATCAGCGCAAGCACCACCACGGCCAACAGCGTCAGGATGGGGCCTCGGGTCCGCATGCTGATCGTCTCCAGTGGGTGTCGGTTCGGGTCGACCCCATACACGCAGCGACGCCCGCTTCGGTTCACCCGGCTCGCTCATCCGGTGCTCCGGGCGGTTACCGTGGGTGTCGTGCACACCGTTCCCGCCGACCTGCGTGCCCGAGGAGCGACCGTCGAGGTGGTGGTCGGCAGCTCGTGGTGGGCGGTCGGTTCGTCCGCCCTGCCGGCCGGGCCGGGCACCCTGGTGCTGGCCGCCGGTCTGGTGGTGGCGGGCGCGCTGGTCCGCGCGGGCCAGCGGAACCCCGCCTACCGCGAACCGTTGCCGGCCGACGCGCGCCGGGTGCTGCCGCTGGCCGTCGTGTGCGGGCTTGCTCTGGTGGTCGGGGTGGTGCTCGGCGCGGGAGCGGTCGGGCTCGGCGAGTTCGCCACGCCCGGCGCCGCGGTCGTGCTCGGCTGCTGCTATCTCTGGGCGGCCAGCCGGTTGGCCCGTCGGGTCGAGTTGCTGCTGGGGCTGGCGTTGCTCGCGCTGGGTACCGCAGGAGTGCTCTCCGCCCTGGGGTCGGCCGGTGAGCTGCACTCCCGGGGGCTGGTCGGGTTCAGCGGTGGCGTGCTGTTCTGGGTGGCGGCCGCGCTGCGGGTCGGGTTGCACCGCCGTCTGCTGGCCGGACTCGGCCGGTGACCGGTCTGCCGCTGGTGTTCGACGCCCCGAAGCGGGCCATGCCACCCACCCACCTGGCCGACCTCGATTCGGCGGGACGGCGGGCCGCGGTCTCCGAGCTGGGCCTGCCGGCGTTCCGGGCCGACCAGCTGGCCCGGCACTACTACGGCCGGTTCGAGGCCGATACCGCGGCGATGACGGACCTGCCGGCGGCGGTGCGCGAGCGGCTCGGGGCGGCGCTGCTGCCCGCGCTGGTCACTCCGGTCACCGAACTGAGCTGCGACGACGGCGCGACCCGCAAGACGCTGTGGGCCGGGCACGACGGCACCCGCGCGGAGAGCGTGCTGATGGGCTACCCGGACCGGGCCACGGTGTGCGTGTCCAGCCAGGCCGGGTGCGGGATGGCCTGCCCGTTCTGCGCGACCGGTCAGGGCGGGCTGCGCCGCAACCTGTCGACGGGCGAGATCGTGGAGCAGGTCCGGCAGGCCGCGGCGGCCGCCCGGGACGGCGCGCTCGGCGAGCCGACCCGGTTGTCCAACGTGGTGTTCATGGGCATGGGCGAGCCGCTGGCCAACTACCGGCGGGTGGTCGACGCGGTGCGGCGGATCACCGCGCCGGCACCCGACGGTCTGGGAATCTCCGCGCGCGGGGTCACCGTGTCCACGGTGGGGCTGGTGCCGGCGATCGAGCGGCTGACGGGGGAGGGGCTGGCCGTGACGCTGGCGGTGTCACTGCACACCCCGGACGACGAGCTGCGCGACACCCTGGTGCCGGTGAACACCCGCTGGAAGGTCGTCGAGGTGCTGACCGCCGCCCGCCGTTACGCCGACGTCACCGGCCGGCGGGTGTCCATCGAGTACGCGCTGATCCGCGGCGTCAACGACCACCCGTGGCGGGCCGACCTACTGGGCAAGCTGCTGGCCAGGCACCTGACCACGCGGCTGGTCCATGTCAACCTGATCCCGCTCAACCCGACCCCGGGCAGCGAGTGGGACGCCAGCCCCCGGCCGGTGCAGGACGAGTTCGTCGCGCGGGTTCGGGCGGCCGGAGTGGCGTGCACCGTCCGCGACACGCGAGGCCGGGAGATCGCCGCTGCCTGCGGTCAACTGGCCGCCGACTCCTAGCCCGCGAGTCACGCACTTCGCGTCGGCGAGTCACGCACCCTTGCGCGTCGGCGAGCCACGCGTTCAGTGTCGGCGGGTCGCGCTCAGGGCAACCCGAGCACGTTGGCCAGGTCGAAGCTGACCGGGCGTTCCAGCTGCTCGTAGGTGCACGAAGCGGGATCGCGGTCCGCGCGCCAGCGGACGAACTGGGTGGTGTGCCGGAACCGCACTCCCTCCATGTAGTCGTAGCGCACCTCGACCACCCGCTCCGGGCGCAGCGGTACGAACGACAGGTCCTTGCCGGCGTTCCACCGACTGGTCTCGGACTTGCGGGGGGTCCGCTCGCCCTGCTCCTGGCGGGCCCAGGCCCACGGGTGGTCGTCGAACGTGGTCACCCACGGCTGCAGCTCGGCGAACAGCTCGCGGCGGCGCGCCATCGGGAACGCACCCACCACCCCGACCGACACCAGCACCCCGCGCTCGTCGTGCAGACCGAGCAGTAGGGACCCGATCGCGTCGGGGCCGGACTTGTGCACCCGGTAGCCGGCGACCACGCAGTCCGCCGTGCGCTCGTGCTTGATCTTGAACATCAGCCGCTTGTCCGGCACATAACGCAGGTCCAGCGGCTTGGCGATCAGCCCGTCCAGCCCGGCACCCTCGAACTGGTCGAACCATCGGCGGGCCTGCTCGACCTTCCGGGTGACCGGGGTGAGGTGCACCGGTGGCCGGGCATCGGCGAGGGCCTTCTCCAGCTCGGCGCGGCGGCGCTCGAACGGTTCGGCGGTCAGGTCCCGGTCACCGAGGGCCAACAGGTCGAACGCGACGAAGCTGGCAGGGGTCTGCTCGGCGAGCAACCGGACCCGGGACGCGGCCGGGTGGATCCGCTGCTGCAGAGCCTCGAAGTCCAGCCCGTTTCGCTCCGGGTCGACGATCACGATCTCACCGTCGACCACCGCGCGATCCGGGAAGTTCTCCTTGACCGCCTCGACGACCTCCGGAAAGTATCGGGTCATCGGCCGCTCGTTGCGGCTGCCGATCTCCACCTCGGCGCCGTCCCGGAAGACGATCGAGCGGAACCCGTCCCATTTCGGCTCGTAGGACTGGCCCTGGGGGATCACCGCGGCGGGCTTCGCGAGCATCGGAGACACGGGCGGCATCACGGGTAGCTGCACCCGCCCATTGTGGCCGTCCGTCCAGCGAAATCAGCCGCGGTGCCGGTACAGGTCCCGCAGCAGCGCGATCTCCGCGCCGTGGTGGATCAGCTCGCGATTGATGTGCAGCACCAGCGCGGCCATCGGGTACTCCGCGAACGGACCCTCCGCCGGCCCGCACGGCGCGGCCAACCCGTCCGCGTCGAGGCCACGCACCCCGTCGATCCATCCGGCGTAGGCCGCGTCCAGCTGGGCCAGCGCTCCGGCTGCGGTGCCCGCGTAGTCGAAGCTCAGGTAGTCCATGGCCGGACCGCCGAAGTGGCTGGCCACCCGCATGCCGAGCACACCGACGATCACGTGCCCCAGCCGCCAGGCGATCGTGGTCACCGGCTCGGGATCGGGGGGCGGCATCGCGAACTCGATGACGAACTCACCGGAGCCGCCCTGTATCGGGGCGGCGGAGTTGCCGCGCGGCCGGACGCTCCAACAGCCCCGGACCGGTTCGTCGAGGTACTCCGCGTCGGTCAGCCCGTCCAGCCTGGACCGCAGCTGATTGCGCCAGTGGAAGTCGGCCTGCTCGACGAGTTGCTCCGTCCAGTCAACGTCCACGCGGGCCGACCCTACCGATCCGGTACCCGCACACGCACCTCGTGTGCCGCACACCCGTTGCGGCGCGTGCGCGGCACACGAACGGCGTGTGCGGGCGGCGGCGGGCCGCAACCGGAACGGCTGGGGGAGACCGGGGTGTGGGTGGTGCCCAACCCGAGCGGGCTCAACGCGCACCGGCAGCTACCCGAGCTGACCGCCGAGTTCGCCCGGCTGCGGGCGGCGGCGCAGATGCCTGACGTGGTGCCGGACGCCGGTACCGAGCGCAACCGCAGTCCGCTCCCAGGTGCTCTTCGACAGTACTGACGTTACTCTCGCAGGCCGGTCAGTCGTCCTCGGGTGGGGTGTCGGCGCCGTCGTGCTCGTCCCGGTCGGCCCACTCCAGCAGCTCGTCCAGCCGGAACACCGCGTCGTCGATCCCGGCATGTAGGTCGCCCAGCTCCGCGAAGCGGGACGGCATGGTCGCGATGGTGAAGTCGCGAGGCTCGGCGTCGGGGACCTCGTCCCAGCTCAGCGGGGCGGACACCACCGCTTCGGGCACCCCGCGCACCGAGTAGGCACAGCGGACGGTGTGGTCGCGGGCGTTCTGGTTGTAGTCCACGAACACCGTCTTCGGGTCGCGGTCCTTGCGCCACCAGGTCAGGTCGACCAGGTCGCAGCGGCGCTCCACCTCGCGGGCGAAGGCGTGCGCGGCCCGGCGCACGTCGGCGAACCCCCACTCCGGAGTGATCCGCACGTAGACGTGCAGGCCGCTGCCGCCGGAGGTCTTCGGCCAGCCGACCGCGCCGAGCTGGTCGAGCACCTCGTGAGCCACCGAAGCCACCCGTCGGACGTCGGCATAGCCGGCCCGCGGCATCGGGTCGAGGTCGATCCGCCACTCGTCGGGTTTCTCGGTGTCCGCCGCGCGACTGTTCCACGGATGAAACTCCACGCAGGACATCTGCACCGCCCAGATCACGTCAGCGGGGTGTTGCACGCACAGCTCGTCGGCGTGCCGGTTGTAGCGCGGAAAGTGCACCCGGACGGTGCGCACCCAGTCCGGGGCGCCCTTGGGCAGCCGTTTCTGGTGCACCTTCTCGCCGGTGACGCCGGTGGGGAAGCGGTGCAGCATGCAGGGCCGGTCCCGCAGGGCGCGGACCACCCCGTCGGCCACCGCGAGGTAGTAGCGGGCGAGGTCCAGCTTGGTCTCGCCGCGGGCCGGGAAGTAGACCCGGTCCGGGTTGCTGATCCGGACCGTGCGGTCGCCGACCTGCAGCTCCACCCGCGTGCGCGTGGTCAGCTGCGCCAGGACCTGCGCTCGCGCAGCGTCTGCCTGGCCAGCCCGAACGCCATGATCGCGGCGATGACGACCAGCCAGAGATCCTCGGTGCGGCCGGTGTGGTTGCCGACCAGCATCACCAGCATGATCGCCGTGGTGACCCAACCGGCGATCAGCCGGCCCTTCGGGAACTCGCCGTGCCAGCCCCAGGCCGCCGACGGCTCGATCGCCGGGTCGACCCCGTTCACGAGCTCCGGGGACCGCTCACCCTGCTCGGCCAGGTCCTGACCCGTGCCTGCCACGACGCCTCCATGCTGGTCTGTCTGCCGCCGCGCTCGCCCGGCGAATATCGTGACCATCGTGGCACAGCGGCCTACCGGCGGGCAGTCAGGGACACTGTGACGTGATGACAGTTCGCGATGTGCTGCTGCTCGGGTCCACCGGGTCGATCGGTACCCAGGCGTTGGACGTGATCCGCGACAATCCGGACCGCTTCCGGGTGGCCGGGCTGGCCGCCGGTGGCGGTGACCTGGAGCTGCTGGTCGCCCAGGCGCGGGAGTTCCGGGCGCCGGCGGTGGCGGTGGCGCGGGCCGAGGCGGCCGATGAGCTGCGTTCTGCGTTGCGCGCCGCCGGATGTACCGCCACCGTGCTGGCCGGCCCGGACGCGGCCACCGAGCTGGTCGAGATCACCGACTGCGACGTGGTGCTCAACGGCATCACCGGGTCGCGGGGTCTGCGTCCCACCCTCGCCGCACTGGCCGGCGGCGCCACCTGCGCCCTGGCCAACAAGGAGTCCCTGGTCGCCGGCGGTTCCCTGGTCACCGCAGCGGCGGCGCCCGGTCAGCTGGTGCCGGTCGACTCCGAGCACTCGGCGCTGGCCCAGTGCCTGCGCGGCGGCCGGGTCGACGAGGTCGACCGGCTGGTGCTCACCGCGTCCGGCGGCCCATTCCGCGGCCGGCGTCGGGAGGACCTGGAGCAGGTCACCCTGGACGACGCACTCAAGCACCCCACCTGGGACATGGGGCCGGTGGTCACCATCAACTCCGCCACCCTGGTGAACAAGGGCCTGGAGCTGATCGAGGCGCACCTGCTGTTCGGGGTGCCCTACGAGCGGATCGACGTGGTGGTCCACCCGCAGTCGGTGATTCACTCGATGGTGACCTTCCGGGACGGCTCGACGCTGGCCCAGGCCAGCCCGCCGGACATGCGGCTGCCGATCGCGCTCGCGCTGGGCTGGCCGGACCGGGTTCCGGGCGCGGCGTCGCCGTGCACCTTCGCCTCGCCGGCCAGTTGGACGTTCGAGCCGCTGGACGACCGGGCCTTCCCCGGAGTGGCGCTCGCCCGGGCGGCGGGCGCCGCGGGCGGCTGCGTGCCGGCGGTGTTCAACGCGGCCAACGAGGAAGCGGTCGCCGCGTTCGTGGCCGGCCGGATCGGGTTCACCGACATCACCGACACCGTCGAGCGGGTGCTGGAGACCGCACACGGGTGGCGGGACGGCCCGACCGCTGTTGACGATGTGCTGGCCGCCGAGTCCTGGGCCCGCGCCACAGCGAACGCCCTCATCGTGGGGTGCAGCCGATAGTCTCGCGTCCCGGTCATCGGCGACCGCACCTCAGTCGACGCCGAATCGCGACCGGGCGCAGGTCGATGTAACAGATTCGTCGGTACGGTGGATGATGTCGTAGCGGCCTGGTGCACCTGGCCGGTGACCGAAGACGAGCGCTCCCTCGGGCAGCTCGTCGTGCGCGGGTAGCGGAAAGGATCGATCGGATGGCCTTCTGGCTCGGTGTCGTGGTGTTCGCGATCGGCATCGGACTGTCGATCGCGCTGCACGAGGCCGGCCACATGTGGTCCGCCCAGGCGTTCGGCATGCGGGTGCGCCGGTACTTCGTCGGTTTCGGCCCGACGGTGTTCTCCTTCCGCCGCGGCGAGATCGAGTACGGGCTCAAGGCGATCCCGGCCGGCGGTTTCTGCGACATCGCCGGGATGACCGCGATGGACCCGGTGACCGTGGACGAGGCGCCTCGCGCGTTCTTCCGCAAGCCCACCTGGCAGCGGGTGATCGTGCTCTCCGCCGGCTCGGCCATGCACTTCCTCATCGGCATCGTGCTGCTCTATGTGCTCGCGGTGACCACTGGACTGCCGCAGGACCCGACCAACCCGCGTCCGGTTCCCGCGGTCGCCGGCGCGACGTCGTGCGTCCCGCCCACCCAGAACCCGCTCACCGGCGAGCCGGCCCCGTGCGATCCGGCGGTGCCCTCACCCGCGGCTCGGGCCGGCATCCAGCCGGGCGACCAGATCATCTCGGTCGCCGGAGTGCCCACCCCGACCTTCGCCGAGGTGGCCGGCACCATCCGCCAGCAGACCGGACCGACCCCGGTCGTGGTCGAGCGGGACGGCCAGCGCCTGGACCTGACCGTCGACGTGATCCCGGTGCAGCGGCTCGCGCCCGGCGCGGTCAAGGACAGCCCGGCCAACCGGCTGGAAACGGTCGGCGCGATCGGCCTCGGCGCCGACACCAGTCTCGGCCCGCTGGCCGCGGTTCCGGCGACGGTGGTCTACACGGGGACGATGTTCACCCAGGTCTGGGAAGGGCTGCTGAAGTTCCCGGAGAAGATCCCGGCGGTGATCGCCGCGATCGGCGGCGCCGAGCGTGACCTGGACAGCCCGATCAGCGTAGTCGGGGCGACGAACCTGGGCGGTCAAGCAGCTGACCAGGGCCTGTGGATGCTGTTCGTCATGCTGCTCGCCGGTCTGAACTTCTTCGTCGGGGTGTTCAACCTGATGCCACTGCTGCCGTTGGACGGTGGGCACATCGCGGTGAACGTCTACGAGCGGCTCCGGGACTCGGTGCGCAACCGGCTCGGCCGCTCCAAGATGCCGCCGGTGGACTACACCCGGCTGCTGCCGGTGACCTACGTGTTCGTGCTGCTCCTGGGCGCGGTCAGCCTGCTCACCATCACCGCCGACATCGTCAACCCGATCCGGCTGCCGCAGTAACCGGTCCGGGGTCGCACAGGGTCGAATCGTGTCCCGTTCCGGTCGGTGATCAGGGCTATCCTCGCGGCATGACCTCCGGTGACGCGTCGCCGTCCGAACCGTCCGGCTACCGGCCGCCCGGCCAGGGTTCGCCACCACCCGACGGGGCGCAGCCCCAGCCAGGGCAGCAACCCGAGCCCGGGCGGTACCCGCCGCCCGGTGGGCATCCGCCGCTGGGCTACCCGCCGCCTGATGGTTACCAGGCTCCCGGCCAGTACCCGCCGCCCGGCCAGTACCCGCCGCCCCGGCAGTACCCGCAGTCGGGCCAGTACCCGCAGTCAGGCCAGTACCCGGGGCCCGGGCAGCAGCCCCACGGCGGTTGGGCGCCGGGGCCGGCCGGTGGCCAGGCGCCGCTGAGCCAGCAGGACGAGCGCACCTGGGCGATGGCGGCGCACCTGTCGTCCATCCTCGGAGTGTGGGTGTTCTTCCTCGGCGCGCTCGGTCCGCTGGTGGTGCTGCTGATGCAGGGCCAGCGCTCGCCGTACGTCCGGGCCCAGGCGGTCGAGGCGCTCAACTTCAACATCAGCGTGCTGGTCTACTCGGTGATCGCCTGGATCCTGGTCATCGTGCTGATCGGGCTGGTGGCACTGGCCGCGTTGTTCGTCTTCCAGGTGCTGTTCACCATCATCGCCACGGTCCGGGTGAGCAGCGGCGAGCCATACCGCTACCCGCTGACGTTCCGGCTGGTCCGCTGACCGCACGCGAGTCGGCGCGAGTGGAACTGGCCACGGCCTGCGGCGGGCCGGCCCGAACCGGGTGATACTGGGGACCGTGAGCGCCACCAGCGTCAGCCTCGGTATGCCCGCCACCCCGTCAACGGCCCCGCCCACCCTGGCCGCCCGCCGGCCGACCCGCCAGCTGCACGTCGGTCCCGTCGGGGTCGGCAGCCAGTACCCGGTGTCGGTTCAGTCGATGACCACCACCCTGACCGCCGACGTCAACTCCACCCTGCAGCAGATCGCCGAGCTCACCGCCGCCGGCTGCGACATCGTCCGGGTGGCCTGCCCCTCCCAGGACGACGCGGAGGCGCTGCCCGCCATCGCGCGGAAGTCCAAGATTCCGGTGATCGCGGACATCCACTTCCAGCCGAAGTACGTGTTCGCCGCGATCGACGCCGGCTGCGCGGCGGTCCGGGTCAACCCGGGCAACATCCGCAAGTTCGACGACCAGGTCAAGCAGATCGCCGCCGCCGCCAAGGACCGGGGCACCCCGATCCGGATCGGGGTCAACGCCGGCTCGCTGGACAAGCGGCTGATGGAGAAGTACGGCAAGGCCACCCCGGAGGCGCTGGTCGAGTCGGCGCTGTGGGAGGCGAGCCTGTTCGCCGAGCACGACTTCCACGACATCAAGATCTCGGTCAAGCACAACGACCCGGTGGTGATGATCCGGGCGTACGAGCTGCTGGCGGCGGCCTGTGACTACCCGCTGCACCTGGGCGTCACCGAGGCAGGGCCGGCGTTCCAGGGCACGATCAAGTCGGCGCTGGCCTTCGGCGCGCTGCTGAGCCGGGGCATCGGCGACACCATCCGGGTCTCGCTGTCCGCGCCGCCGGTGGAGGAGGTCAAGGTCGGCAACCAGATCCTGGAGTCGCTGAACCTGCGGCCTCGGAAGCTGGAGATCGTGTCCTGCCCGTCCTGCGGGCGGGCCCAGGTCGATGTCTACAAGCTGGCCGACGAGGTCACCGCCGGGCTCACCGGCATGGAGGTCCCGCTGCGGGTGGCGGTGATGGGCTGCGTGGTGAACGGGCCCGGAGAGGCCCGGGAGGCCGACCTGGGGGTGGCGTCGGGCAACGGCAAGGGCCAGATCTTCGTCAAGGGCGAGGTGATCAAGACCGTGCCCGAGCACCAGATCGTGGAGACCCTGATCGAGGAGGCCCTGCGGCTGGCCGAGTCGATGGGTACCGAGGCCGGACAGCCCGGTGGCGCCCCCGAGGTAATCGTCACCTGATCCGATCGGTGGCCGGCGGATGTGCCGACCGCGGTCGTCTGGCAATCTGGACCGGTGCTGAGGGTAGGTGGCCCGCGCCTGCTCGACGAGCGTGACCGGGCCGAGGTGCAGCTTGCGCTGGATGCGGACCCGGTCGCCGCGTGCATGGTGGCGTCGCGGGTCGAGTTGGCCGGAATCGACTCCTGGCGGCTCGGGGGGGAGCTGTGGGGCATGGGCTCCCGGCTCGAGGGACTCTGCTTCTTGGGCGCGAACCTGGTTCCGCTGCGTGGCGAGCGCGCGGCGCTGCGTGCCTTCGCCGACCGGGCCCGCCGCCGGGGCCGGGCTTGCTCTTCGCTGGTGGGCCGGGCCGAGCTTGTGTTGCCGCTGTGGAGCGAGCTGGAGCAGGACTGGTCCCCCGCCCGCGAGGTCCGCGCCGACCAGCCGCTGATGGTGCTGCCGACCAGGACCACGACCCGCGCCGATCCCGCCGTACGCCAGGTGCACCCGCACGAGCTGGAGCGCTACCTGCCCGCGGCGGTCGCGATGTTCAGCGAGGAGGTCGGGATCGACCCGCGGCTGGGCGACGGTGGGGCGGGCTACCGGGCCCGGGTGGCCGAGCAGATCGCCGGCGGCCGGGCGTTCGCCCGTTTCGAGGACGGCGAGGTGGTGTTCAAGGCCGAGATCGGCGCGCTGTCCTCCCGGGTGGGCCAGATCCAGGGCGTGTGGGTGCACCCGGACCGCCGGGGTCGCGGGTTCGGGGCCGCCGGCACCGCCGCGGTCGTCGACCGGCTCGTCGCGATGGGCCGGGTGGCCAGCCTGTACGTCAACGCCTACAACGTCCCGGCGCGCGCCGCCTACTCCCGGATCGGATTCACCCAGATCGCCAGCTTCGCCACCGTGTTGTTCTGAGTTGCCGTGCTGTTCCGGGTTGCCGGCGGTCGGCAACTAGACTGGCCGGGTGATCCGCGCCCGGGGTGTGCTGCTCGCGCTGGTCGCCGACGTGCTGGCGGTCGGCGTGTTCGCCGTGGTCGGCCGGGGATCGCACGCCGAGGGTCTCGACGCGGCCGGGGTGGTCGGCACGGCGGCGCCGTTCCTGGGCGGGTTGGCGGTGGGCTGGCTGGTCGGACGGGTGTGGCGCGGGCCGACCGCGCTGCCCGCCGGTCTGTGGGCCCTCGGCGGAGCCGCGGTGCTCGGGCTGGCCCTGCGCGGCCTGCTCACCGGCCGGCTGCCGATGGCATTCGTGCTGGTCACCGCCCTCAGCCTGGCGCTGCTCGTGCTCGGCTGGCGGCTGATCGCGGCCGCCGTGCTACGGACCCGCACCGTCAGCATTTAAGGTGGGGTTCATGCCCGTGCGCGAAGCCCTCACCCCCGGCCGAGTCGGACCGATGCGACCGGTGCCGGCGGAGATCCCGCGGCCCGAGTATGTCGGCAGACGTGGTCCACGGCCCAGCACCGACCCGTGGGTGCAGCCGCCGGAGGTGATCGAGGCGATGCGGGTCGCCGGCCGAATCGCGGCCCGCGCCCTCGCCGCCGGCGGCGCGGCGGTACGCCCGGGCGTCACCACCGACGAGGTCGACCGGGTGGTGCACGAGTACCTGTGCGACCACGGGGCCTACCCGTCGACGCTGGGCTACCGCGGCTTCCCCAAAAGCTGCTGCACGAGCCTCAACGAGGTGATCTGCCACGGCATCCCGGACTCCACGGTGATCTCCGACGGTGACATCGTGAACATCGACGTCACCGGGTTCATCGGTGGGGTGCACGGCGACACCAACGCCACCTTCCTGGCCGGTGACGTCGCCGAGGAGGACCGGCTGCTGGTCGAACGCACCCGGGAGGCGTTGGCCCGGGCGATCAAGGCGGTGCGTCCGGGCCGGCCGCTGAACGTGGTGGGCCGGGTCATCGAGTCCTACGCCAAGCGCTTCGGCTACGGCGTGGTGCGCGACTTCACCGGACACGGGATCGGCCGGGCGTTCCACTCCGGGCTGGTGGTGTTGCACTACGACGCGCCCGAGGTGGACACGATCCTCGAGGTCGGGATGACCTTCACCATCGAGCCGATGATCAACCTCGGCACCATCGACTACGACATCTGGGAAGACGGCTGGACCGTGGTCACCAAGGACCGCAAGCGCACCGCCCAGTTCGAGCACACGGTGCTGGTCACCGCCGACGGCGCGGAGATCCTCACCCTGCCGTGACGGCCCCGGACCGGTCGACCGGTGAGCGCGGCATGAGCCAGGCGTGAGCGGAGCGCTGCTGGTCGCCGGGACGACGTCGGACGCCGGCAAGAGTGTGCTGGTCACCGGTTTATGCCGGTGGTTGGCCCGCACCGGGGTGAAGGTCGCCCCGTTCAAGGCGCAGAACATGTCGAACAACTCGGTGGTCACCCCGGACGGCGGGGAGATCGGCCGCGCGCAGGCTGCCCAGGCGACGGCCTGCGGGCTGGACCCATCGGTGCGGTTCAACCCGGTGCTGCTCAAGCCGGGCAGCGACCGGACCTCCCAGGTGGTCATCCTCGGACGAGTGGACGGCACGGTGAGCGCGATGTCCTACCGGGAGCGCAAGCCGGAACTGCTCGGGGTGGTCACCGATACTTTGGCGGGGCTGCGCCGCGACTACGACGTGGTGATCTGCGAGGGTGCCGGGTCGCCGACCGAGATCAACCTGCGGGCAGGCGACATCGCGAACATGGGTCTGGCCCGGGCGGCCGGACTGCCGGTGCTGGTGGTCGGCGACATCGACCGGGGCGGGGTGCTCGCTCACCTCTTCGGCACCCTCGCGCTGCTCCCGGCGGCGGATCAGGCGCTGGTCGCCGGATTCGTGGTCAACAAGTTCCGCGGCGACCCGAGGCTGCTCGCACCGGGCCTAGGTCAACTCCGTGCGCTGACCGGCCGCGACACCCTCGGTGTGCTGCCGTACGAGGGGCGGCTCTGGCTGGACGCCGAGGACTCGCTGTCCTCGGTCGCCGACGGGGTGGTCGGCCGGCCACCGCCACCGCTGGGGCGGCGCTGGCTGCGGGTGGCCGTGCCGCGGCTGCCACGGATCTCCAACGCCACAGACGTCGACGCGCTGGCCAGCGAGCCGGGGGTTGCGCTGCGCTACGTCACCGAGCCGTCCCGGTTGGTCGACGTCGACCTGGTGGTGCTGCCGGGCACCAAGTCCACCGTGGCCGACCTGCACTGGCTGCGGGACAGCGGGCTGGCCGACGCCGTGGTGGCGCACGCCAGGGCCGGGGGCACGGTGCTCGGCATCTGTGGTGGGTACCAGATGCTCGGGCGGCGGATCCTCGACCCCGCGGGGGTGGAGTCGCCGCGGCCGGTCACCGACGGCCTGGGGCTGCTGGACCTGGAGGTGCGCTTCGAGGCGGTCAAGCACCTCGCCCGCCCGTCCGGTACCGCGCTCGGGCATCCGGTCACCGGCTACGAGATCCACCACGGCCGGGTCGTGCACTCCGGTGACGCCCCGCTGGTGGTTGTCGGGCCGGCCGGAGTACGAGCCGGCGGGCCGGACGGCGCAGCGACGGGCGGCGCTGACGGTCCGGAGGGCTCGGACGCCGGCGCGGTGCTGGGCACGCACTGGCACGGGTTGCTGGAGAACGACGGTTTCCGCCGAGCGCTGTTGGCCAGGGTGGCCCCGCCCGGGTTCGAGCCGGCCGCGGACACCTGCTTCGCCGACGTCCGGGCCGGCCAGCTCGACCTGCTCGGCGACCTGGTGGAGCGCCACCTCGACACCGACTCGGTGCTGCGGCTGATCGCCGAAGGCGCGCCGGCCGGCCTGCCGTTCGTGCCACCCGGATCTGACTAGACCTGGTCCCTGACCCTGGTGACCGCCGACCGCCAGCTCAGTGCGTACGACGTACCGATCCTCGACGCGGCGAACTAGTCCAGCGGCAGGCTGAGCAGCGCGTTCTCCACCAGCTCGGGCAGTGCGGGATGGATCCAGTACTGGCCCTCGGCCATTTCCCGGGCACCCAGCCCGAACGACATCGCCTGGATCACCGGCTGGATCACGCTGGAGGCCTGCGGCCCCATCAGGTGCGCGCCGAGCAGCTGCCCGGTGGCCGGGTCGGCGAGCAGCTTGCAGAACCCGGTGGTGTCCTCCATCGCCCAGCCGTAGGCCACCGAACCGTACTCCTGGACTGCGCTCACGTATCGGCCGCCGCGCTCCCGGCACTGCTGCTCGGTGAGCCCGACCGAGGCGATCTCCGGCTCGGTGAACACCGCGGCCGGCACGTACCGGTGGTCCACGCGGCGCGGGGAGTCCGGGTCGGCCAGGTTGTGCGCGACCACCTTGGCCTCGTAGTTGGCGACGTGCTTGAGCTGATACGGCGAGCTCACGTCGCCCAGCGCGAAGATGTGCGCGGCGTCGGTGCGCTGGAACTCGTCCACCGCCACCCGACCGTCCTCGCGCATCCGCACCCCGGCGGCGGCCAGGTTCAGCCGGTCGCTGTTCGGTATCCGGCCGGTGGCCACCAGCAGCACCTCCCCGGAGACCACCGTGTCGTCGGACAACCGCACCCGGATCTCGCCGTCGACCCGCTCGGCGCTGGCCACGGTCCGTTCGGTGCGCACGTCCCAGTGCCGCCGCGCCACCTCGGTGAACCGGGCAGCCACCGTCTCGTCCTGCTGGCGCAACAGGTGCGGTCCCCGGTTGACCAGCGTCACCTCGGCGCCCAGCGACGAGAAAACGTGCGCGAACTCGGCGGCGATGTACCCGCCGCCGAGGATCACCATCCGGGAGGGCACCTCGTCGATCCGCATGATCGTGTCGGAGGTGTGGAACGGCGCCCCCGAGGTCGCGATCTCGTCCGGCACGGTGGCCCGCGACCCGGTGGCGATCACGAACCGGTCGGCGGTGATTTCCTCGGCGCCGCCGTCGGACAGCGCCACGGTGACCGTGCGCGGGCCGGTGAACTCGGCGTGCCCGCTGATCAGGGTGATGTTCGGCTCGCCGTGCGCCCGGTACTCGCGGCCGCCCTCGGCGATCGGGTCGATCCGGCCGAACACCCGGTCCCGGATGTCGGTCCAGCGGACCTTGTCCACGCTCGCGTCGATGCCGAACCGCGCGGCGTCGCGGGCCGTCCGGGCGACGTTCGCCGCGTAGACGAACATCTTGGTGGGGATGCACCCCACGTTCAGGCAGGTGCCGCCGAAGGTCGACTCCTCGACGACCGCGACCCGCAGGTGGGCGAACCGCTGGTCGGGCAGGGAGTTCCCGGACCCGGAGCCGATGATCACCAGATCGAAATGCCGCACCGGGACGACAGTAGCCGCCGAGCCTGGCGCCGGCCCGATCCGGTGACCGGTGCACCAGATCCGTCCGCGATCGGTAACCCGGCGCGGGCCGAGCTGGTCGTTGCCGGGTGAGATCGGTCCCGGGCCGGGCGTCCGACGTCGCCGATCCGGCCGTGTGTCTGGTAGGCAGACCCGGTGAGTACCGATGCGGTAGCGGCCACCGTCCACCGGGCGTGGGCCGCCGATCTCGATCCCGGCACACTGTACGCCCTGTTGCGGCTGCGGGTGGAGGTGTTCGTCGTCGAGCAGCGCTGTGCCTACGCCGAGCTGGACGGGCGCGACCTGGAACCCCGCACCCGGCACTACTGGCTCGGCGCTGCTCTCGGTGCTGATGCTCGTTCCGCTGGCGCTTCTCTCGGGGCCCCCGAACCGGTGCTGGGTTGCCTACGGCTGTTGAAGGAACCCGACGGCGGGTACCGGGTCGGACGGCTGTGCGTGGCGCGCGAGATGCGTGGCCGCCATCTCGGGCGCCGGTTGATGGACGCGGTGCTCGCCGAGGTCGCGGACGGTAGCTGCGTGCTGGACGCCCAGGTGCCGCAGGTCGAGTTCTACGCCAGATACGGGTTCGTGCCGACCGGCGCGGCCTACGACTGGGACGGGATCGAGCACGTCCCGATGCGCCGGGCCCGGCGCGAGCGGGTCGCCGAGTTCGCGCGGTCGCGGTGACCGTGACCGCTCCCGCCCCGGCCGCGTTCCCGTTCAGCGCGGTCGTCGGCCATGAGGACATGCGGCTGGCGTTGTTGTTGACCGCGGTGCACCCGGCGATCGGTGGCGTGCTGGTGCGCGGGGAGAAGGGCACCGCGAAGTCGACCGTGGTGCGGGCGCTGGCCGGGTTGCTGCCGGACTTCGCGGTGGTCACCGGGTGCCGGTTCGGCTGCGACCCGGCCCGGGCCGACCCGCACTGTCCGGACGGTCCGCACCCGTCGGACCCACCGTCCACCGGCCGCGCGTCCCGGCTGGTGGAGCTGCCGGTCGGGGCCACCGAGGACCGGCTGGTCGGTTCCCTGGATCTGGAGCGGGCGCTGTCCGAGGGGGTGCGGGCCTACCAACCGGGTCTGCTGGCCGCCGCCCACCGCGGCCTGCTCTACGTCGACGAGGTGAACCTGCTGCACGACCACCTGGTCGACCTGCTGCTCGACGCCGCCGCGATGGGCCGGGCCCACGTCGAGCGCGACGGCGTGTCGCTGTCGCACGCCTCGTCGTTCCTGCTGGTCGGCACGATGAACCCGGAGGAGGGCGAGCTGCGCCCGCAGCTGCTCGACCGCTTCGGCCTGACCGTCGAGGTGGCCGCCGCGCGGGAGGTCGACACCCGGGTGGAGGTGGTGCGCCGGCGGCTGGCCTACGAGGCGGATCCGGTCGGGTTCGCCCGGTCCTGGCGCGCGGAGGAGGACCTGCTGGCCCAGCGGGTGGCCGCCGCCCGCGCGCGGCTGGCCGACGTGTCGTTGCCCGATCCGGAGCTGCGCCGGATCGCGTCCGTGTGCGCCGCCTTCGACGTCGACGGGATGCGGGCCGACCTGGTGACCGCACGGACCGCCGTTGCGCACGCGGCCTGGCGGGGCGCCGCCGAGGTCGCCGAGCAGGACGTGCGGGTGGCCGCCCGCCTGGCACTGCCGCACCGCCGTCGCCGGGACCCGTTCGACGAGCCCGGGTTGGACCAGGGTGCGCTGGAGCGGGCGCTGGATCAGGCTCGGGACACCCCGAGGGACGCGGGCCCTGACCCGGCCGGTGATTCCGACGGGGGCGGCGACTCCGCGGGCGGTACCGGTACACCGACCGGACCCGATGACCGGGACGCGGCGGACTCCGACGGACCCGGCGACCCGCCCGGCGGACCCGGCGACCCCTCCGACGGACCCGACGACCCGCCCGACGGACCCGGCGACCCGCCCGGCGGACCCGGCGACCCGCCCGACGGGCCCGGTGGTGGCGCCGCGGCGACCAACGGCCAGCGGCCGGCCGGCGGCAGCCCCGGCGGCGACGGCGCCGCCCGACCGGCGCCGACTCCCGCTCCGGCGTTCCGGGCCCGGCTACTGACCGTGCCCGGGGTGGGCGACGGCGCACCCGGGCGCCGTTCCCGGGCCCGTACCCCGCACGGCCGGGTGGTCCGGGCCGCCGCCGAGGCCGGGAACCGCGCGGCCGACCTGCACCTGAATGCCACCGTGCTCGCCGCCGCCCCGCACCAGCGGGCCCGCGGCCGTCGCGGCCCCGGTCTGCGGGTGCTCGGGGAGGACCTGCGGCACGCGGTCCGGGAGGGCCGCGAGGGCAACCTCGTGCTGTTCGTGGTGGACGCCTCCGGTTCGATGGCCGCGCGCCGGCGGATGGCCGCGGTGAGCGGCGCGGTGGTGTCGTTGCTGCGGGACGCCTACCAGCGCCGCGACAAGGTCGGACTGGTCGGTTTCCGGGCCGGCGCGGCGGAGTTGCTGCTACCGCCGACGACCTCGGTGCCCACCGCGGTGACCCGGCTGGCGCGGCTGCGTACCGGCGGGCGCACCCCGCTGGCCGACGGCCTGCTCACCGCCCGGCGGGTGCTGGAGGTGGAGCGGCTGCGCGACCCCACCCGCCGGCCGCTGCTGGTGCTGCTGACCGACGGCCGGGCGACGGTACCGGTGCGTCCGGGCGGCGACCCGGTCGCCGACTCGCTGCGCGCGGCCGCGTTGCTCGGTGCCACCGGGGTGGCGACCGTGGTGGTCGACTGCGAAGGCGGCCCGGTACGGCTGCAGATGGCCGCGGGTGTGGCCGCCGCCGCCGGGGCCGCGCTGGTGACGATCTCGGAGCTGTCCGCGGACCGGGTGGCCGGCGTGGTCCGGGCCGCGCGCGCCGCTTGACCCCGAGCGCGCACACCGGAACGGTGTGGTGCACGCACGACCGGACTGGAGGGAGGGCCCATGCCGAAGGGCCAGGTGGTCGAGGTGCCCGAGGACGGGCTGACCACCCGTGCGCGCCGCAACCGGCCGCTGCTGATCGTGCACACCGGCGAGATGAAGGGGAAGTCCACCGCCGCGTTCGGGCTGGCGCTGCGGGCCTGGAACCAGGGCTGGCCGATCGGGGTGTTCCAGTTCGTCAAGTCGGCGAAGTGGAAGGTCGGCGAGGAGTCGGCGTTCCGGGCGCTCGACCGGGTGCACGCCGAGACCGGCGAGGGCGGCCCGGTGCAGTGGCACAAGATGGGCGAGGGCTGGTCCTGGTCCCGCAAGCAGGGCACCGAGGACGACCACGCGGCCGCGGCCCGGGAGGGCTGGCGGGAGATCCGCCGACGGATCGAGGCCCAGGAGCACCGGCTGTACGTGCTCGACGAGTTCACCTACCCGCTGAAATGGGGGTGGGTGGACACCGATGAGGTGGTCGCGGTGCTGCGCCACCGACCCGGCAGCCAACACGTGGTGATCACCGGCCGGGACGCCCCGCCGGCCCTGGTCGACGCCGCCGACCTGGTGTTGCAGACGACCAAGGTGCGCCATCCGATGGACGCGGGACAGAAGGGCCAGCGCGGCATCGAGTGGTGAGTGACGCGGGAGTCACCTGGCTCAGGGCCGGCAGTACGCCCGCTGCGCGGCGGACCGCACCGCCGTCGCCAGGTGCAGCATCCCGGCGGCGTTGGGGTGCACCCCGTCCAGGGCCAGGTGCAGCTCAGGGTTCCACCCCGGGGTGGCATCGACGATCCGGACGGCCGAGTAGCCGCCGGCCACCGCGCGCTGTGCCGCCGCGTACCGGGCCACCGTCGCCGGGTCCCGCCCCGGATGCCCGGCCCGGCCCACCGGCAGCGGCCGCACCAGCAGGATGGTCGGGACCGGCCGGGGGACGAAGGCGTCCAGGGTGCGCCGCAGCGACGCGGCCCAGCGCTCGACCGGTACCCGGCGGCCGATGTCATTGATCCCCGCGTCGAGCACCACCAGATCCGCGCTGCCGGGCACCCAGCGGGTCGGACCCTGGCGGACCAGCCGCTCGAGGTCGGCGCTGGTGCCCCTGTCGACCGCCCGGGTGACCGACTTCACCCCGAGACCGGCGGCGGCCAGCGTCGGGTAGCTCGCCCGCGCCCCGCCGAGCCGAGGCGAGCGTAGGTAGCTGTGGCCATAGCCGACGAGCGGACCGCGCGGACGGGCGCAGACGACACGGCTCCCGGCCGGCCCCACGGAGGTGGTCGCGGTGGAGGAGACAACCGGGTCCGTTCCGACCGGCGGCACCGCCCCGAGCCCGGCCGGCACCACCGAGCCGGCCGGCACCACCGAGCCGGCCGGCACCACCGAGCCGGCCGGCACCACCGAGCCGGCCGGCACCACCGAGCCGGCCGGCACCGGACCGGTCATCGCGGCGGCCACCAGTGCCAACCCGACCCACAGCGCACCTACCCGCACGCCCGACCCTTCCCCCGCCACCCTGTGCTCCGGCCTGGCACCGCGACCCCGCCTGACCCGCGCCGATCACTCTGCCGGACCCATGCGCCCCCCGCCAGGGCTTTGGTGTGGCGGTCGCCCCGTCGGCTCGCCGGCCGCGGCGGCGCCGCGTAGCGTCCGGGGGATGACCAGGGTGATCGTGATCGCGGCTGCCGCGTCGGGCGCCGGCAAGACCACGGTGGCCACCGGCCTGATGGCCGCGCTGCGCCGCCGGGGGACGGCGGTGGCGCCGTTCAAGGTCGGCCCGGACTACATCGACCCCGGCTACCACGCGTTGGCCACCGGCCGACCCGGCCGCAACCTCGACCCGGTGCTGGTCGGCGCGCACCGGGTGCCCGGGCTGTTCGCACACGGCTCGGACGGGGCACAGGTCGCCGTGGTCGAGGGTGTGATGGGGCTGTTCGACGGCCGGATCGGCGCCGACCCGGCCGCCGACGGTTCGACCGCCCAGGTGGCCTCGTTGCTGGGCGCCCCGGTCCTGCTGGTGGTCGACGCCCGAGGGCAGAGCCGGAGCCTGGCTGCGTTGCTGCACGGGTTCACCACCTACCGCCCCGGCACCCGGGTCGCCGGGGTGGTGCTCAACCGGGTGGGCAGCCCCCGGCACGAGCAGGTGCTGCGCGCGGCCTGCGAGGAGGTGGGCCTGCCGGTGCTCGGCTCGATGCCCCGGGGCGACGCGCTGGCCGTGCCGTCCCGGCATCTCGGTCTGGTGCCGGCGGCCGAGCACGGGGTGGCGGCCACCGGAGCGGTGGACGCGATGGCCGAACTGGCCGCCCGCCACCTGGATCTCGACGCGATCCTGGCCGCGACCCGGCCGGTCGGGGCAGGCGCGCACCGCTGGGATCCGGCCGTCGAGATCGGAACGGCTGGCACGGTCGCGCCGGGCGGGCGGCCGGTGGTCGCGGTGGCCGGTGGAGCGGCGTTCACCTTCGGCTACGCCGAGCACGCCGAGCTGCTGGCCGCCGCCGGTGCCGAGGTCGCGGTGTTCGACCCGCTGCGCGACGAGGCCCTGCCGGAGGCCACCGCCGGGCTGGTGCTGCCCGGCGGGTTCCCGGAGGAGCACGGCGCGGCGCTGGCCGAGAACGCAGCGCTGCGCTCGGCGGTGGCCGCGCTGGCATCCCGGGGCGCGCCGGTGCACGCCGAGTGCGGCGGCCTGCTGTACCTGGCCCGCGAGCTGGACGGACACCAGATGTGCGGGGTACTGCCGGCGTCCGGGGTGATGACCTCCCGGCTGCGGCTCGGCTACCGGGACGCGGTGGCCCGCACCGGGTCGTGCCTGTTCGACGAGGGGCAGCGGGTGACCGGACACGAGTTCCACCGCACCACGCTGAGCCCGCCGGCCGGCACGCCACCGGCCTGGCAGTGGTCCCTCGACGGGGCCGTGGCACCCCCGGAGGGCTACGTCCGGGGCGGGGTGCACGCCTCCTACCTGCACACCCACCCGGCCGGGCAACCCGACGCGGTGGCCAGGTTCGTCGCCCGGTGCGCGGCGCACGCGGTGAGCCCGGCCCGCGCCGGGTGACCCGCGACCTGGTCATCGGGCTGGGCTGCCGGACGCGGGTGTCGGCCGCGACGGTTCGGGCGGCGGTCGACGACGCCCTGCGGCGGCACCGGCTCGACCCGGCGGCGGTGCTCGCGTACGCCACCCTCGACACCCGCACCGGGGAACCGGGACTTCGCGCGATCGAGCAGTCGGGTGGGCCGCCGCTGCTGGGCTACCCGGCGGCGGTGCTGGACGGAGTCGCGGTGCCCACCCCGAGCGCGCGGGTGGCCGCCGCCGTCGGTACCGCGTCGGTGGCCGAGGCGGCCGCGGTGTGCGCGGCCACCGAGCTGGCCGGTCCGGGCGCCGGCGTCGTCCTGGTCTGCCGCAAGATCACCGGCGCCGGGGTGACCGTCGCGGTGGCCCGGATCGGCCTGCCTCCGGCCGACCCCTCGGACTACCATGATCGGCGACGCGGGAGCGGACCGGGGAGTTGACCGGGCGCGGCTCGGCACCTCGATCTCGGCGATCGCCGGCTGGCGCCACGATGGCCGGCAATCGGCTGGCACCGCTGACGGCGCTCCGGCTCGACCGGGGGTGCCGGTGCACCCCCCGATGGTGTCGCCGCGGGATACTCCGGACGAGGCGGGCCCGGCCGCGGACCCGCCCGTGATCGCGAAGGAGTCCGGTGTGATGGCCGAGGAGAACCGACCGGGCGACCGGGGGCCGACGGACGAGGGCAACGGCGGACCGGTCACTCCCGGGGCGGAGGCGCCCCGGGGCGGCGCGCACGGCACCGGCAGCAACGGCAACGGCTCGGGCGAGCCCACCACGGTGATCAAGCGGGAGGACGGACCCGGGCTGCGCGGCGGCCGGATCAGCGGCCTGTGGGTCGGGCTGACCCTCTCCGCCGTGGTGCTGATCTTCCTGCTGATCTTCATCGTGCAGAACGGCGAGCCGACGGAGATCCGCTTCCTGGGCCTCGTGGGCACCCTGCCGGTCGGAGTGGCGCTGCTGTTCGCGGCCGCGCTGGGCGTCCTGCTGGTGGCCATCCCCGGATACGGCCGCATCCTGCAGCTGCGCCGGGCGGCCCGCAAACGGGGTGTGAGCTGATCCCGGCCGTGCTGACCGCCCAAGGCGCCGCGGCTGGACTCCGGCGTGGCTGACCAGCACTATCTCGTCGGCCTGGACCTGGCCGGGCGTGCCGTCGTGGTGGTCGGCGGCGGCTCCGTCGCGCAACGGCGGGTGCCCCGGCTGCTGGCCGCCGGCGCCCAGGTCCGGCTGGTCTCCCCGGAGGCCACCGCCGCGATCGAGGGCATGGCCGACCAGATCGACTGGCATCGGCGCCGTTACGCCGACGGTGACCTGGACGGCGCCTGGTACGCGCTGGCGGCCACCGACGACCCGGAGGTCAACACGGCGGTGGTCGCCGAGGCGGACCGGCGGCGGGTGTTCTGCGTGCGGGCCGACGACGGTGACCTGGGCTCCGCGGTGACCCCGGCGGTCGGCGAGCACGAGGGGCTGACCGTGGGGGTGCTCTCCGGTGGGGAGCCGCGCCGATCGGCGGCGGTACGCACCGCGCTGGTCGAGGCGCTGCACTCCGGCACGATCGCGGACAGCGCCGAGCCGGCCGCTGCCGGGGTGGCGCTGGTCGGGGGTGGGCCCGGCGATCCCGGGCTGATCACGGTGCGCGGTCGGCGACTGCTGTCGCGGGCCGACGTGGTGGTCACCGACCGGTTGGCCCCACAGCGGCTGCTGGAGGAGCTGCCCAGCCACGTCGAGGTGATCGACGCATCCAAGATCCCGTACGGCCGGGCGATGCACCAGGACCGGATCAACGCCACGCTGATCGAGCACGCGCGGGCCGGCAAGTTCGTCGTCCGGCTCAAGGGCGGCGACCCGTTCGTCTTCGGACGCGGGTTCGAGGAGCTCATCGCCTGCGCCGAGGCCGGCCTGCCGGTCACCGTGGTGCCGGGCGTGACCAGCGCGTTCGCCGCTCCCGCGGTGGCCGACGTGCCGGTCAGCCACCGCGGCGTGGCACACGAGATCGTGGTGGTGTCCGGGCACGTCGCGCCGGACGACCCGGCCTCGCTGGTCGACTGGCCGGCGCTGGCCCGACTGCGCGGCACCCTGGTGCTGATGATGGGGGTGGCGAAGATCGGCGCCTTCGCCGAGGTGCTGGTCGAGCACGGCCGTCCGGCCGACACCCCCGTCGCGGTGGTCCAGGACGGCACCCTGCGCAGTCAGCGCACGGTGCGCAGCACCCTGGCCGAGGTGGCGGACGCGGTGGTCCGCGAACAGGTGCGTCCGCCGGCGGTCATCGTGATCGGCGCCGTGGCCGCGCTGGCCGGGCAGCACGGCGTGGCCTCGCCGCCGCCGGGCTGACCGGCTCGGCCACCGGCACCCCGGAGGGCGGCCGGGCGCCGGCGATTCGGACCAGCTCGTCGGCGCCGGGCCGCACCTCGGTGCTGACCGCGCGGACCCCCGCCTTGGTGGTCATCCGCACCACTTCGCGCCGCTCGTCCGGGGTGACCAGGGTGATCACCGTACCGCTGGCGCCGGCCCGCGCGGTGCGTCCGGCACGGTGCAGGTAGTCCTTCGGGTCGGCGGGCGGGTCGACGTGCACCACCAGGCTGATGTCGTCCACATGGATGCCGCGAGCTGCCACGTCCGTCGCCACCAGCACCGGCACCCGGCCCTCGGTGAAGTCGGCCAGCGTCCGGGTCCGGGCGCCCTGGGCCTTGCCACCGTGCAGCCCACCGGCCGCGACGCCGACCCCCCGCAGCTTGCGGACCAGCCGGTCGACCGAGTGCTTGGTCCGCACGAACAGGATGGTGCGGCCCTCGCGGGCGGCCACCTCGGCCACCACGGTGGCCTTCTGCTCGGTGGAGACCATCAGCAGGTGGTGGTCCATGGTGTCGACCCCGGTGTCCGGTTCGTCGACGGCGTGGGTCACCGGGTCGGTCAGGTAGCGGCGGACCAGCGTGTCCACCTCGCCGTCCAGGGTGGCCGAGAACAACAGCCGTTGCCCGCCGGGCGCGGTGCGGTCGAGAAGCACGGTGACTTGGGGCATGAAGCCCATGTCGGCCATCCGGTCAGCCTCGTCGAGCGTGGTGAAGACCACCTCCGACAGCTCGACGGTGCCCTGTCGGAGGTGGTCGGTCAGCCGGCCCGGGGTGGCCACCACGAGGTCCACCCCCCGGCGCAGCGCGTCGACCTGCCGGTTCATCGACACTCCGCCGACCACGGTGGTGCAGCGCACGCCGAGTCCACCGGCCAGCGGGCGCAGCGCGTCCACCACCTGCTGGGCCAGCTCGCGGGTGGGCACCAGGATCAGCCCGCGGGGGTGCCGGGGCCGGGACGTCGTGCCGGTCAGCCGGCTCAGCGCGGCGAGCCCGAACGCCAGGGTCTTGCCTGAACCGGTGCGGGCCTTGCCCAACACGTCACGGCCGGCCAGCGCGTCGGGCAGGGTGGCCGCCTGGATCGGGAACGGGCAACCGAACCCGGCGGCATCCAGCGCCCGACCGAGCGCGTCGGGCACGCCCAGCTCGGCGAAGCTGGGCATGCCGGCGGCCGGTTCGGTCCACAGCTGGGCCGGCGGTACCGCCGGGCGGCGTGGCGCGGCGTGCTGGTTCGGGGTCGAGTGCGAAGACCGTGGGCCGGCGCCGCGAGAGCGGCGGCTCGGCGCGCCGGAACGGCCTCGGGACGGGCCGGCGCGGTGGGACAGGGACGAGGACACAGCAAACCTCCGGAACGTGGCACGCCGCACCGCCACGTCCCGCCGTCGTCGGCGAGCCGGTCACAGGGACGAGCCCGGGCGCACAAGCGCCCGTAAGATGATCAAGAATCGGGACCAACCGGGGATGGGCGCACCACCGCGCGGAGCGCGCGTGCGCTGTTGGACTGGACCCGACTCTACCCGCAGGCTCAGCCGGCCGCGCGTTTGCGCGGGTCGTACGGGTAGCAGCCGGCCAGGATGCAGCGGTCCGACCAGGGACCCACCTGCGCGATCAGCGGCTCCAGCTCGGCGCCGAGCGCCTCGACCAACCCGCGCTGGGCGGCGTCGGTGCGCTCCTCGATGCCGGCCCGGAACCGGCGACCCTTCTCGGTGATCCGCCAGTCGGCCACGAACCCGGCGACAGTGAGCCGGGCGATCGAGGACTCCACGTGTTGCTTCGGCCAGCCGCGGGTGTTGCTGTACTCGCCCAGCGGGTAGCCCACCCACAGCTCGGTCAGGATGTTCATCTCGCACGGGCCGACCCCGGCGGCCACGCAGGCGGCCACGTGCGAGTCGCCCCGGTGCTCCCGGACCAGGTCGGCGGCCCGCCACAGCCGGCCGTAGGGGTCGGTGAGCTTCGGGCCGGCGCGCAACGCGGAGAACAGTGGTCGCCCGGTGCCGTCGGCCACGTCCACCACGACCTCGAGGGCCTCGGCGGCCTCCAGCGCCTGCGCCTCGCTCACCACGTCGCCCAGCACGGTGCGCAGGCTCGCCGCGGTGGCCGCGTCCCGGACCGCGACCAGGGTGGCGGGCTCCACCGCGGCGCGGCCCTGCTGCCACAAGTTGTCGATCATCGAGTGCGGGAATACCGCGAACGTCGAGGTGACCAGCGCGGACGGTACGTCGCCCAGTGCGGCGCCCCGGCCGTAGACGTAGCCGCTGAGCATGTCCAGCCCGTGGCCGGCCAGCGCGTCGTAGACCTGTCGGGCGAACACCGCATGCATGGCCAGCGGCTCCAACGTGTCACGCAGCCGGCGGGCCGGACTGTCTCCGACGACGGCCCTCGGGAACGAGGTGCCCTCCGGCGGGGTCGTGAAAAAGGTGGCGACGGCCTCCTCGTAGTCCATGATTCGAAACTTATCTCCGGGTGGCCGTCCCCTATCGCGCAGGGTGCCGCGTCACCACAGGCGGGCGATCAGGTCGGCCAACAGCCGGTCGGGATCGGCCAGCGCGGCCGGCAGGCCGCGCGCGGCGAACCAGGCGCAGATCGTGCGGGTGTCGCGGGCCAGGAACTCGACCCCGCCCGGGTTGGTGACTACGTCCACCACCTGCGGCAGGTCGATCAGCACCAGCCGCCCCCGGTGCACCAGCACGTTGAACGCCGACAGGTCGCCGTGCGTCAACCCCTCGCCGGCCAACACCAGCAACGCAACGGTCAACTGGTGCCACAGTTCGGTGAGCTCACCCGGTGCCGGGCGCAGCTGGGCCAGCCGCGGTGCCGCCGTGCCGTCCGGCTCGCCGACGAACTCCAGCAGCAGTTCGGTGCCAACCCGCTGGGCCGGGTAGGGGACCGGCGCGCCGGCGGTCCACAGCCGTCCCAGCGCGGCGAACTCGGCGGCCGCCCACTGGTCGGCGATCAGCTCCCGGCCAAACGCCGTGCGGGTGCGCATCGCGCGGTTCTCCCGCGATCGGCGCACCCGCCGACCCTCCAGGTAGCCGGCATCCCGGTGGAACATCCGCTGTTCCGGCGGCCGGTAGCGTTTCGCGGCCAGCAGGCAGCTCCGACCGGTCCCGGGGACCGCGCGTTCCAGCAGGTGGACGTCGGCCTCCTTGCCCGACTTCAGCCGGCCCAGCTCGGTGTCCACTGCGCCGGAATCGGTGACCAGCCAGGCCGGCCGGGGCTGCGGGCCGTGCTCGGCGGTGTCCCAACTCGACCAGCGGTCGCCGCTCGGCGGCTCGGGATCGGGCTGGTCCAGCGGCCGGTGGGTCCGCCACCGGCGCGGCCGCTCGTGGTGGCCGTCGTGGTCGTCGTGGCGGCTGTCGTGGTCGTCGTGGTCGTCATCGAAGCGGTTGGGCCGACCCCGAGCAGGTGCCGGGGACGGGTCGTCGTGGTCGTGCTGGTGCTCGTGCTCGTGCGGGAAGTGCACCGGTGGTCTCCTCGAGGAGTGGAAGCCCGCCCCACCGGCGACCGCACAGGCGGCTCAGCCAGGGGGATCGGGCGGACGGAGGCGAGTCGTGTCCGCGACGGCAGTCGTCGACATCTCCTCCTCCTTCGCCTCGGATGAACCCGGTCCCGCGAACCATGGCAGCGCCCGCCTGTCCCCCGCAATCGAGTTTCGACCCGTCCCGACGTTCGGCTCGCCTACCCCTCGGTGGTCAACAGCACACCAGAGTGGTTCGATCATGCTTCGGCCGCCATGTTGTGCTGTTGATCAAGGATGGGGGAGGGGCGGGGCGTGCTGGATGCGGCGGACGGAGGTGGGCCAGGCGTAGCCGGACAGTGAGCAACGGCTGAGAGTCGGGCCGTCGCGGCTGGGAGTCAGGCGTCGAGCACGAGATTCAGGGTCGTTCCCGCCGGTCCGCTCGCCTCGATCCGCAGCCCGGCCCGGCGCAGCTGGCGGGTCACGTCCCGGGCATCGGTGGGCTCGGCCCGGCTGCCGGCCAGCAGCCGCGCGACCGCGCCCTTGTGCGCCTTGTTGAAGTGGCTGACCACCGTCCGCGAACCGTCCGGGCGCTCGGTGAGCACGTTCACCGTGACCGCGCCCGGCGCGCGACCCAACCCCGCGTACGCGGCCGAGCGCAGGTCGACCACCAGCTCACCGGTGCCGGCCAGGACCGGGTCCAGCAGCGGGCGCCAGCACGCCGCCAGCCCGGGGCGGCCGGGCAACGTCGATCCGGCGGACAACCGGTAGGCCGGCACCGGGTCGGCGGCCCGGAGCAGCCCGAACAGCGCCGAGCCCACCGCCAGCCGGGCCGCCGCGCGCGACGCCGCGGCCCCACGCAACGAGGGGTAGTCCAGCGCGTCGTAGAGCACACCGGTGTAGCGGCGCAGGGCCGGCGTGGTCGGTGTTTCCCACAGGGCAGCGTTGCGGGCGATCTCGGCGTCCTGCCGGGCGGACACGCCGAGCGCCGCGCGGCTGGCCGGCAGGTCGGCGGCCAAGGCGACCAGGTCGTCCACCAACGACTTGCGGGTGCCGGTGAGCTCGGGGAAGGACAGCCGGTCAAGCTCCAGCGGCGGGCCGTCGCCGCCGTCGGCTTTGGTCTCCGACGGCGGGAGCAGGATCAGCACGGGGCGAAAGGTTAGACGAGCCGTCGGGCGGGACCCTGCGGCGGCTCAGTGCCGATGGTTCGCCGCTGACGCTCGCTGCGCTCCTCGCTCGCTGGCGGCTCAGTGCCCATGCTTCGCCGCCGACGCTCGCTGCGCTCCTCACTCGCTGACGCTCGCTGCGATGCTCACTCGCTGGCGGCTCAGTGACCCTGCGCGACGCAGAACTCGTTGCCCTCCGGATCTGCCAGCGTCGTCCAGACGAACCCGGGCGCGGACTCCTCGTACCGCACCGTGGCCCCCAGCTCAACCAGCCGGGCGACCTCCACCCGGCGGTCCGGACCGTCGAGATCGAGGTGTACCCGGTTCTTGCCCGCCTTCGGCTCCGGAACACGCTGGAATGCCAGTCGCACCGAGCCCCCGGAGGGTGGAGCCAGCATGACGAACTCGCCGTAGTCGCCCGCCACCGTCGTATCCAGTGCCGCCGCCCAGAACGCCGCGAGCCGGGCCGGGTCCGCGCAGTCGAACGTCACCATTGCCATGGACAGTCCCATGTCGTCGACCGTAACCGGCGCGACCGACAGAACCCGTCCTCGCTACGCTCCGTTCGTGCTCACCAGGATGTCCTCGCTGTTCCTGCGTACCCTGCGCGACGATCCGGCCGACGCCGAAGTCCCCAGCCACCGGCTGCTGGTCCGCGCAGGCTACGTCCGCCGCGTCGCCCCCGGCATCTACTCGTGGCTACCGCTCGGGCTGCGTGTGCTGCGCAACATCGAGCGCGTCGTGCGCGAGGAGATGGACGCCATCGGTGCCCAGGAGATCCAGTTCCCCGCGTTGTTGCCGCGTGAGCCGTACGAGGCGACCGGCCGCTGGACCGAGTACGGCCCCAACATCTTCCGGCTCAAGGACCGCAAGGGCGGGGACTATCTGCTGGGACCCACCCACGAGGAGCTGTTCACCCTGGCGGTGAAGGGGGAGTACAGCTCGTACAAGGACTACCCGGTGATGCTCTACCAGATCCAGAACAAGTACCGGGACGAGGGCCGCCCACGGGCCGGCATCCTGCGCGGCCGGGAGTTCCTGATGAAGGATTCCTACTCGTTCGACCTGGCCGACGACGGCCTGGCCGAGTCGTACCGGCTGCATCGGGAGGCCTACGCCACGATCTTCGACCGGCTGGGGTTGGAGTACGTGATCGTCTCGGCGGTCTCCGGCGCGATGGGCGGGTCGGCCTCCGAGGAGTTCCTCGCGATCACCGATACCGGCGAGGACACCTACGTGCGCAGCCCCGGTGGATACGCGGCGAACGTCGAGGCGGTCACCACGCCGGCGCCGCCGGCGCGGCCGATCGAGGGGATGCCCGAGGCACAGGTGCACTCGACGCCCGAGACCCCGACGATCGAGTCCCTGGTCGCGTTCCTCAACTCGGCCGGTCTGGGGCGGGAGTTCACCGCCGCGGACACGCTGAAGAACGTGCTGCTCAAGACCCGGTCACCCGGCACGGCGGACTGGTCGCTGCTCGGGGTCGGCCTGCCCGGCGACCGGGAGGTCGACCTCAAGCGCATCGAGGCCGCGCTGCACCCGGCCGAGGTGGCGCTGCTCGACGAGGCTGACTTCGCTCGGGCCCCGTTCCTGGTGAAGGGGTACATCGGGCCGGCTGCGTTGGCCGCGAACGGCGTGCGCTACCTCGTCGATCCCCGGGTGGTGGCCGGCACCGCCTGGGTCACCGGAGCGGACAAGGCCGACCACCACGTCGTCGATCTGGTGTGCGGCCGGGACTTCACCCCGGACGGCACCATCGAAGCCGCCGAGGTACGCCCGGGCGACCCGGCGCCCGACGGTTCCGGTCCGCTGGAGGCCGCTCGGGGCATCGAGATCGGCCACATCTTCCAGCTCGGCCGCAAGTTCGCCGACGCCTTCGGGCTCGACGCCCTCGGCCCGGACTCGAAGCCGGTACGGATCACCATGGGTTCCTACGGCATCGGGGTGTCCCGGCTGGTCGCGGTGATCGCCGAGCAGAGCCACGACTCCGACGGCCTGATCTGGCCCCGCCTGGTCGCGCCGGCCGACGTGCACCTGGTGGTGGCCGGCAACGCCGCGGAGATCCGGGCGGGCGCAGAGGCCCTGGCGGCCGAGTGCGTCGCGGCCGGTCTGAGCGTGCTGCTGGACGACCGGGACGCCCGTCCCGGGGTGAAGTTCGCGGACGCCGAGTTGATCGGGGTGCCGACGATCGTGGTAGCCGGGCGTGGTCTCGCCACCGGGGTGGTGGAGTTCAAGGACCGCCGCAGCGGGGAGCGAACCGAGGTGCCGCTCGGCGAGGCGGTCGGGCGGCTGACCGCGTTGCGCGACGCGGGTTGACCCGGGCGCGGATCAGCGCGCCACCGGTGGGCGCACCACGCGCAGGTTGTCCAGCACCTCGGTCGCGGCGGCATCGCCGATCAGGGCCGACTCAGCCGGCCCGCCGGCAGTGTCGCGCTGCAGCACAACCAGCAGCACACCACTGGAGCCGGTGGGCCCCCGTCGTTCGGTGGGCACCGAGACCACGGTGATGGCGCCGGTGGGGCTCGGGCAGGCACCGGTCCCGGCGAGCGGAGTGACGGTCAGATCGGATCGGAACCCGGTCACCCCGCCGATCTCGACCCGGGCCGGAGAGCGGGTGGCGACGGTGGCGGCCGCGCCGTAGAAGCTCACCGCGAACATCGCGCCGAAGTCCCGCACCGCCTCCTCCGGCCGGGACGGGCTGCCGTCGCCGCGCACCGCGAAGGTGCGCCCAACCGTGGCCCGGGAATGCCGTGCACCCTGGCAGGAATAGGCCCCGACCGTGGCCACCGCGTCGAGGGTGATCCCGCCCGCGCTGCTGCCCGGTGCGCCCGGGGTGCGGGCCCAGCCGGCCGGCACCGGATAGTCCAGTGCCTCGCCCCGGGCGGCGTCGGCCGCGGAATCCTCGGCGAGCCCGTACACCAGGGCGGCCACCGCGCAGACCGCCAGCAGCCCCAGCACCGCGGCGACCGCGGTCCACCCCGTCCAACCTGCCGCCGGTACCGCCTGCGCCACGGCCGCGGTCGGCGACACCGTCGGGCCGGTGGCCGGTTGCGCGGTGGTCGGTGGCTCCGTGGTGGCCGGTTGCGCGGGGGTCGGCCGCCCCGTGGTGATCGGGCGCGTGGTGCTGGCGCGGGGGTTCCTCGCCCGGCTGACCCTTGACCGGAAGGCCCCCCGTGGGGTGGCCGCGCGCTCGTAGGTGGCCGGGTCGTGGTCGGCCCCCTGGTCCGGGTGCATGTCCAGGGCGGGACCGTGCGACGGCCCAGTGGCCCACGGGGCCGGGCCCGACTCCGGGCTCGCGGCCGGGCGGTGCGGCGCGACCACCGGTGCGACGGACCCGCCGAACGGATCGATGCCGTGGTGACCGGACTCGTGGTCGGTGTCGCGGCGGGTGGGCATGGGCGGCACGGTAGCCGCCGCACCCGACCCGGCAGGGCGTTTCGGAGGATTCCGTGGCGGCTGCGGCCGGTTCAGCCGGGTAGGAACGACAGGCGCAGACGGCGGGTCGGATTGTCCCCGTTGGTGTCGACCAGGCACAGCGACTGCCAGGTGCCCCACGCCGGGCGCCCACCCAGCACCGGCACGCTCATCGACGGCGCGAGCAGCGCCGGCAGCACATGGTCACGGCCGTGACCGGGGCTGCCGTGCCGGTGGCTCCACCGGTCGTCCGCGGGCAGCAGCTCGCGCAACGCCGCCAGCAGGTCGTGGTCGCTGCCGGCCCCGGTCTCGATCACCACCAGGCCCGCGGTGGCGTGCGGCACCCAGGCGTGCAACAGGCCGTCCTGCCCGGCGTGCGGGCGCAGGAAGGCACCGACCTGCTCGGTCAGGTCGACGACCACCTCGGACCGGCCGGTGCGGATCTCCAGCTCCTCGCTGTGCACGGTGCGCACGCTACCGTCGCGGGCGTGCGCACGGCCTGTACGACACCGAGGCCGAGGTCGACCGGCACTGGACGCGCTGGCGGACTGACCTCGTCCCCGGGTGTCCGGAAGCCGCGCGGTACATGCCGCGGCGGTGGTCAGGCCGCGCCGGGGAACGGCGGTACCGGTGGGCGGGTGCCGGCCTCGCCGGCCCAGCGGGCACCCCGGACGGCGGCGTCGGTCAACGCGTCCAGCGCGACGAGCCGTAGGCCCGGGTCGTCGCAGCGCTCCAGCACCGACCGCCAGGCCGCGGCGGTGTCCGCCTCGACCGCGGCCAATAGCGCCACGGCCGATGCCTGGTCGACCACCGGCACCGGGGTGGCATAGGCCGGCTCCGCGGCGACCGGTCGCCGCTGGGCCCCAGCCAGTGAGCGGCTGGTGGCGTCCCGGCGCGCGCGGTGCGCGGTGGCGTCCGCCCGGGCGCGCTGGTCGAGCGCGGTCGGCAGGAAGGCGGTGACCAGGCCGTAGCACCACACGGCGGCGTGCTCGACGCCGAGTGCGGTCTGCAGCGCGGCTGCTGTGTCGGCATCGGCGACCAGGTCGGTGAACGGGCGGCTCATGCCTCGGCTCCGCGCTCGGTCCGCTCCTCGCTCGCTGGCGCTCGCTGTGCTTGCCCCACCCCGCCGGCTCCGCCGGCTGCCATCCCCCGGGATGCTCCCTCGCTGTCGCCTTCGGGGCTCATGCCAGCACCGAGCGGTAGCCCGCGCAGCAGGCTGCGACGGAACCCACCAGCGCGGCCCGGCGCCGGGCCAGGTCGGGTACGGCCCCGGCTGCCGCCCGGGGCGCCTGGTCCAGGGCGTCGCGCACCGCGGCCACGGCGCCGGCCGCAGCGACGGGTGGCGGTGCCGGGCCCGGTGGCGGCTGCTCGGGCGGGTCGTCACCGAGCTCGGCGGCCATCGCGTCGGCGTGCGCCCGGCGGGCGGCGGCGATCCCGGCCACCAGTTCGGCCGTCGGCCCGTCCGCCGCGGTGCCGGTGCGCAGCGCGGCCGCCGCCGCGTCGGCCAGCCCGGCGTCCGACCGGGCCTGGACCACCAGCGCCACCAGCGGATCGGGCGGTCGGTCCGCGCAGCCGGCGAGCAGCGGGACGGCGAGGGTGGCGGTCATCCCGAACAGCACCGTGCGGCGGGGCAGCCGGGGTACGGGCCGGACGGGGTGCACGGCGCCGATCCTGCCAGGCGCGGTCCGCGGGCCCGGACGCACGGCCGGACCGTGGCGTTCGGGCGACGCGCGACACCTGGGAGTGAGCGGGCACCGGAGCGCTCGCCCGGCGCGATAAGCTGGGCGACCCGTACGGACCACCGGCTGCGGTGTGTCCGACGGCGGACATGGCTGCGCCACCGTCACGGCCACCTACCACCATGCCCAGACACCCGACGAGCACCGAGCCGAGGAGCCCCGAATGCCCCGTCCCCAGCCGGAGCAGCTGAGCGTCAGCCTGCGTCCGACGGTGGAGCGCGCGGTGAGCTCGATCGGCTTCGACCTGGAGGAGATCGAGATCCGCCAGGCCGGCCGGCGCGCGCTGGTCCGGGTGGTGGTGGACGCCGAGGACGGTGTGGGCCTGGATGACATCGCCTCGCTGAGCCGCCGGGTCGCCGCCGAGCTCGACGAGCAGGACGAGGTGCTCGGCGGTCCCTACACGCTCGAGGTCACCTCGCCCGGGGTCGACCGGCCGCTCACCCAGCCCAGGCACTGGCGGCGGGCGCATCTGCGCTCGGTGGAGATCACCCTCGGCGACCGCGGGGTGCTCACCGGCCGGGTCGGGCAGGCCGGCGACGCCTCGGTCCAGGTGCTGGTGGACGGCGTCGTGCGGGAGGTGCGCTACACAGAGGTGGAGCGTGCCGTGGTGCTGGTGGAGTTCCGCCAGCCGCCGGCGGCCGAGTTGCGGGCGCTGTCCGCCTGCCAGAACACCCCGGGGCCCGAGGACGGCCCGGCCGGGGAGAGTGCCGCTACCAGGTCGAAGGAGCAGAGGTGAACGTCGACAT
>JBQTKB010000075.1:0-3638 GCA_052386505.1 Pseudonocardia sp. | reverse complement strand
GGTTCCGTGGCCGGTTCGGGCTCGACGGCTGGTTCCGCAGCCTTGGCGTGGCCGTTGCTCGAGGGGTCGCCGCGCTTGACCGAGGCCAGCAGCATCTGGGCCACGTCCAGCACCTGGACGCCTTCGCCCTCGCCGGCGTTCTGCTTCTCCGTCACGCCGTCGGTGAGCATGGTCTTGCAGAACGGGCAGCCGGTGGCGATCTGGGTGGCCTCGGTGGCCAGCGCCTCCTCGGTCCGGGCCAGGTTGACCCGCTTGCCGATGTGCTCCTCCATCCACATCCGGGCGCCGCCGGCGCCGCAGCAGAACGAGCGGTCGGCGTGTCGGGGCATCTCGGTGAGCTTCGCCCCCGAGGCGCTCACCAACTCGCGCGGCGGCGAGTAGATCTCGTTGTGCCGACCCAGGTAGCACGGGTCGTGGTAGGTCACGTCGAGGCCCGGCTCCGCTGTGTCCTTGACCGGGACCAGCTTGCCTTCGCGGATCAGCGAGTTCAGCAGCTGGGTGTGGTGCACCACCTCGTAGTGTCCGTCCAGCTGCGGGTACTCCCGGCCGAGGGTGTTGAAGCAGTGCGGACAGGTGGTGACGATCTTGCGGGTGCCCGGCTCGCGGCCTTCGAACACCGCGTTGAGCACCTCGACGTTCTGCTGGGCGAGCATCTGGAAGACGAACTCGTTGCCCGAGCGGCGTGCCGGGTCGCCGGTGCAGGACTCCTCGGGTCCGAGCACCACGTAGTCCACGCCGGCCCGGTGCAGCAGCTCGGCGGTGGCCTTCACGGTCTTCTTGGCGTTGTCGTCGAACGCGCCGGCGCAGCCGACCCAGAACAGGTACTCGGTCTCCTTCGCCAGTTCTCCGTCGAAGATCGGCACCTCGAAGTCCAGCCCCTTGGCCCAGTCCATCCGGTCCTTGGCGTTCTGCCCCCAGGGGTTGCCCTTGTTCTCCAGGTTCTTGAACAGCACCGACAACTCGGACGGGAACTCCGACTCGATCAGCACCTGGTGGCGGCGCATGTCGATGATGTGGTCGACGTGCTCGATGTCCACCGGGCACTGCTCCACGCAGGCCCCGCAGGAGGTGCACGACCAGAGCACGTCCGGGTCGATCACCCCGCCCATCTCGGCGGTGCCGACCAGCGGGCGGGCCGCCTGGTCCTCGCCCGAGCCGGTGACCCGCTCGAAGCCGGACTCCGGGACGCCGTGCCCGTGGCCGTTGGAGCTGATCTCGATCGAGCCCTCCTCCGGCATGTCTTTGCCACCGATGAGGTAGGGCGCCTTGGCGAACAGGTGGTCCCGCAGGTCCATGATCACCAGCTTCGGGGACAGCGGCTTGCCGGTGTTCCAGGCCGGGCACTGGCTCTGGCAACGCCCGCACTCGGTGCAGGTGGCGAAGTCGAGCATGCCCTTCCAGGTGAAGTCCTCGATCTTGCCCCGACCGAAGGTGTCGTCCTCGCCCGGGTCCTCGAAGTCGATCGGCTTGCCGCCCGACTCCATCGGCAGCAACGGACCGAGCGCCTTGGGCAGCCGCTTGGCCGAGACGTTGATCGGCGCCACGAAGATGTGCAGGTGCTTGGAGTAGAGCACGATGATCAGGAACGCCAGCATGACGCCGATGTGCAGTACCAGCCCGACGCTCTCCAGGATGAACAGCGTCGACGGGCTCAGTCCGGAGAACAGGTAGCCGAGGCCGATCGAGGCGAACGCGCCGGACTCGTAGGGCAGGTTGCCCGCCGCCGAGGCCGCGGCGCGGAAGAAGAACAGTGTCCAGACCACGTTGAAGATCATGAACAGGATGAACCAGGCCGGTCCGGTGTGCGAGCCGTAGAACCGGGACTCGCGCTGGCGGCGTTCGGGGGCCTGCTTCACCCGCAGGAAGGCGAACACGCCCAGTGAGAGCAGCACGGCGACCGCGATGAAGTCCTGCAGGAAGCCCAGCGCCGCCCAGCGCCCGATCAGCGGAATGTGGAACTTCTCGTCGAACAGTGCGCCGTAGGCCTCGACGTAGACCGTGAGCAGCAGCACGAACGCCCAGAAGGTGAACAGGTGCGCGATCCCCGGGATCGACCACTTGAGCAGCTTGCGCTGGCCGAACACCTCGACGACCTGGGTCCGCAGCCGGGCACCGAGTTGGTCGGTGCGGTCCAGGGCGGGCTGGCCGGATCCGATCAGCCGGTAGAGCCACCAGGCCCGCCGGGCGGACACCGCCAATACCAGCACCGTCAGGGCCAGGCAGATCACCAGTCGCGCGATCACGGTTCGTCCTCCTACTTGCGGTTGCCGGTGCAGGGTAAACCCCGTCGACGCGGATCGCCGCTCATGCCACCCCAAGGCCACCGCACCCCGTCGGGCGGACTCCCACATCGGGCTACCTCACGGTAACAAGCCGGCGGTCGGATTGAGGGCGCGCGTTACCTCACACTTGAAATGCCGCCGCGACCATGCCGGGCCCGTCTGCGCGACAACGGGCGCGGGTCGCTGCTCCATGCGGGTCACCCGAAGCGATCGGTTGCTGCCCGCGTCACTCGATCGAAGGGCTATCGACACGGTCAGTGGCCGCGCAGGTCATTCTCAGGGCTACTCCCCGTTGCGCCTCCTAGGATGTGCTCGTGCCACATGGTCTACTGCTCCGAAGTGGGACCCGAGCGGGCGTGCGTGCCCGCCCGGGGGCGGCCCACAGCTGGGAGCAGTACTGACCATGTCTCAGACGGATGAGGAGTCGCCATGATCGGCCACCATCTCCTCAGCGCTCCGACTGGTCTGCTGGCCCAGGAGAAGCAACTCGACACCAACCTTCTCCAGCAATGGATCCAGGGCAACATCGTTCCGCTTGTGTTGCTGGCCATCGCCATCACGCTGCTGTGGATTGGCGGCCGGGGTGATAACGCTGGCGTTGCCCGGAGATCTGTTGGTCTGATCGTGGGCTTGGTCGCGCTGGGGATCGCGGTGTCCGACAAGGGTGCGCAGGTCGGTGAGTTCCTGGCCAGCCTGATCATCGGGTGATGAGTTGCGCGTACGGACTGACGACGAGATCTACCGGATCGACGCGGTCTGGCTCGGCCCGCCGAGGGCCACGTTCCCCTGGCGCGCCACCTACGCGAGCTACCTGCTCGGTTTTCTGATCTTCCTCGTGGTGCTGTTCGTGCAGCGCCGGCTGGGTATCGCATTCGGCATCTTCCCCACGGCCTGGGCGCTGGTGATCACGGTGTTCCTGACCCGGGTGATCTCCCGCAAGGTCAACTACGAGAAGGGTGTCGTGCACCTCTTCGAGCATTTCTGGGCCGAGGTCACCGGGCCCAGGGCCGGTACCGCGCACCGCCGCGCCTCGGTGCGCAACAACCCCGTCCGGGTGCACGCCCACCCCGCGGCGGCCGCCGCCCGCCGGGACCGTGGTGGGTCTGCCCGCACGGTTGCCCGTCCGGTGTCCCCGGCCGGGCGGACGACCGTGTCGTCGAGTTCGTCGAGGTCGTCGAGGGGCGGGCCGACGAGGGTGCCGGCGGTCGGCGAGCGGGGTCGGTCGGGTCGGGGCGGCGGGTGATGATGTTCGGCAAGGGCGCGGGGAAGCCCCGGAACATGCCCCGCAATGGTGTCGTCGGGGGGGCGCGCCCCCCGCGCCCCCCCCCCCGCCCCGCCCCCCCCCCCCCCCCCCCC
>JBQTKB010000074.1:0-23421 GCA_052386505.1 Pseudonocardia sp. | reverse complement strand
CGGTCAACACCATGGTCGACCAACTCTCCTCGTTCGCCGACGAAGTCACCCGGGTCGCCCGCGAGGTCGGCACCGAAGGCAAACTCGGCGGCCAGGCCCAGGTCAAGGGCGTCGCCGGCACCTGGCGGGATCTGACTGAGAACGTCAACCAGCTGGCCGGCACCTTGACCACCCAGCTGCGGGCGATCGCGGAGGTGTCGACCGCGGTCACCCGCGGCGACCTCACCCAGCAGATCACGGTGTTGGCGCAGGGCGAGGTGGCCGAGCTGAAGAACACCCTCAACCGGATGATCACGACACTGCGGGAAACCACCGACGTCAACGCCGAGCAGGGATGGCTGGACTCCAACCTGGCCCGGATCGGCGGACTGCTGCAGAGCCAACGCGACCTCGGCGGCCTATGCCAGATGATCATGCGTGAGGTGACACCTCTGGTGGACGCCCAGGTCGGGGCCTTCTACCTGGCCGAGTACCCGGACGACGATCTGGGCGGAGGCGACGGAGCCCCAGCGTATCCCCGGTCCCCGTCGGCGTGGCGGCGCAGCGCCGGCTACGCCCTCGCCGGGGGTGCCGGCCAACCTGACGTGGTGTTCGGGCCCGGCGAGGGCCTGGTCGGGCAGGTCGGAGAGACCAAGCAGTCGATCAAGGTCCGGACGGTGCCCGAGGGCTACCTGGCCGTCCGTTCCGGTGTCGGCGCCAGCGCCGCCGGGACCGTCGTGGTGCTGCCTGTGCTGTTCGAAGGTGACGCGCTGGGCGTCCTGGAGTTCGGCTCCCTCGAGGCCTTCTCCGAGTTGCACATGACGTTCCTGGAGCGTCTGGTCGGCGCGATCGGTGTCGCGATCAACACCATCCAGGCCAACAGCCGCACCGAGGTGCTACTCACCCAGTCCCAGCGGTTGACTCTCGAGCTACAGGAACAGTCGGGGCAGCTTCAGCGCACGAACGCCGAACTGGAGGAGAAGGCCGAACTACTCTCCGAGCAGAACCGCAACATCGAGATCAAGAACATGGAGATCGACGCCGCACGTCGGGGCGTCGAGGAGAAGGCCCAGCAGCTGGCGCTGGCCAGCCAGTACAAGTCCGAGTTCCTGGCGAACATGAGCCACGAGCTCCGCACGCCGCTCAACTCGATGCTGCTGCTGTCACGCCTGCTGGCCGACAACCAGGACGACAATCTCGAGCCCAAGCAGCGCGAGTTCGCTGAGACGATCCACAACGCCGGCACCGACCTGCTGGTACTGATCAACGACATCCTGGACCTGTCGAAGATCGAAGCTGGACGGGTGGATCTCAACCGCACCATGGTCGATCTCGGTGACATCCGCCGGTATGTGGAGCAGTCCTTCCGGCCACATGCGGAGGCCAAGCAGCTGACGCTGACGGTACATGTCGACCCCGACCTCGGCTCCATCGTCACCGACTCGCAACGCCTGCAGCAGATCCTGCGCAACCTGCTGTCGAACGCCATCAAGTTCACCAGCAGTGGGTCGGTCGACCTGGCCATCACCTCGGTGTCGCCCGGCTCCGTCCAGGCGAGCAGCGCTCTGGCGGGAATCGACGACATCATCGCGTTCCGGGTGAGCGACACCGGGATCGGCATCTCCGAAGAAAAGCTGGCGATGATCTTCGAAGCGTTCCAGCAAGCCGATGGCACCACGAGCCGTCGATTCGGGGGCACCGGTCTGGGCCTCTCCATCAGCAAGGAGCTGGCCCGGCTGCTGGGCGGTGCCATCGAGGTCGCCTCCGAGGTCGGCGCCGGCTCCACGTTCACCCTGTACCTGCCGGTCAGGACGGCGACGCAAGCGGAGCCGGCGCCGGCACACGTCGACGCGGTCGCCGAACCCGAACCAGCGGCACCGCCCGCCGACATCCCGATCATCCGACCCAGATCCGGTACCTCGAGATACGTGGATACCAGCCTGCGAGGCACTACCGTGCTGATCGTTGACGACGATGTGCGCAATGTGTTCGCACTGACCAGTGCGCTGGAGATGCACGGGATGACGGTGCTGTACGCGGACAACGGTATTGAAGGGATCCAGCTGCTCACCGAGCACCCGGACGTAGACATCGTGCTGATGGACGCCATGATGCCCGAGCTCGACGGCAACGAGACCACCCGCAGGATGCGCCAACTGCCCCGAGGAGCCGGCCTGCCCATCGTGTTTCTCACCGCCAAGGCGATGCCGGGCGACCGGGAGGCCAGCTTCGCCGCCGGAGCCAGTGACTACATCACCAAACCGGTCGACCTGACCCAACTCCTGACCGTCATGAGCTCCTGGGTGGTCCGCACCCGAGCCCGCCCTGGGCAGGCCGGCGAGATCCACGCCGGCGGCTCCGACGCCCACCAGGATGTCGCGGGATGAGACCGGTGCACTCACCCCGAATCCTCGCCGTCGACGACAAGCCGGAAAACCTGCTGGCGCTTCAGGCGATCCTCCAGGGCCTGCCGCTGGACCTGCATACCGTCGACAGTGGGGAACGTGCGCTCAAGAAGCTGATGACAGTTACCTACGCCGCGATCCTGCTCGACGCCCAGATGCCAGGAATGGACGGCTTCGAGACTGCCGGGCGCATCAAGCAACGCGAACGCACCCGCAACATACCTGTCATCTTCCTGACAGCGGCGGACTACGATCCGCAGCTCGTCTTCCGCGGCTACCAGGTCGGGGCGGTCGACTACCTCACCAAACCGTTCGACCCGTGGGTACTCAGATCGAAGGTCATGGTGTTCGCCGACCTATGGAGCGCGCACTCCGAGCTGGCCAGGCAGGCCGTCGACTATTCGAATCTTTGTGACGCTGTCGACGACGCGATAGATCTGCTCGACAATTCTGAAGCCCGAGGGGAGGAAGCGGCGGACATGCTGCGCGCTGCGCGACGATCACATGGACACTCTCGATGAGCTGGTCGTGCGTGCGGCCAGCCTCCACAGATGACGGCCCGCGCACGTCGCACCCGGCGTCCGGTCATGCGGCCGGCTGTAGCAGAACCTTGATCATCCCGTCACGTTTCTCCTGGAAGGTCTGGTAGGCCTCGGGAGCGGCGCTCAACGGCAGCCGGTGGGTGGCGAAGTCGGCCGTTCCGAGCGGGTCCTCGTCGCCGAGCAGCGGCAGGATGTCGGGCACCCAGCGATGCACGTTGGCCTGCCCCATGCGCAGCTGGATCTGCTTGTCGAACATCTTCAGCATCGGCATCGGGTCGGCCATCCCGCCGTACACGCCGCTGAGCGAGATCGTGCCGCCACGTCGGACCATGTCGATGGCTCCGTACAGCGCACCCAGTCGATCGGTACCGGCGGTCGTCATGATCTTCGCCGCGAGTGCGTCCGGGAGCAGCCCGACAGCCTGGTGGGCCACCTTCCCCACCGGTGAGCCGTGCGCCTCCATGCCGACCGCGTCGATCACCGAGTCCGGCCCCCGCCCATCGGTCAACTCGCGGACCACCTCGCTCAGATGCTTGCGGTGCTGTCCCAGGTCCAGCGTCGTCACCCCGCGCTGACCAGCCCGGTGCAACCGTTCGGGGACCAGGTCGATCCCGAACACCCTGGAGGCGCCGCGGTGCAGGGCGATCCGGGCGGCCATGTCACCGATCGGGCCGAGCCCGAACACCGCGACGGTCCCCCCGGCGGGCACCTGCGCATACTCGACCGCCTGCCACGCGGTGGGCAGCACGTCGGAGAGGTAGACGAACCGGTCGTCCGGTGGCCCGTCCGGGACCTTGATGGGCAGCGTGTTGCCGAAGGGCACCCGGAGGTACTCGGCCTGACCGCCGGGCACCTGGCCGTACAGCTTCGTGTAGCCGAACAGCGCGGCGCCATTGCCCTGCTCACGCACCTGCGTGGTCTCACACTGCGAATGCAGGCCCTGGCCGCACATCCAGCATGTGCCACACGAGACGTTGAACGGGATCACCACCCGATCGCCCGCTCGGAGCGCGGTGACCTCACTGCCGACCTCGGCGACCACGCCCATCGGCTCGTGGCCCAGGATGTCGCCTTCGTCGAGGAACGGGCCCAGTAACTCGTAGAGGTGCAGGTCCGAACCGCAGATCCCGGTGGACGTGATCTTCACGATCACGTCGGTCGGGTCGATGATCGTGGGGTCGGGCACGGTGTCGACGCGGACGTCGCGGCGACCGTGCCAGGTCACGGCCCGCATCAGGAGCTCTCCCCCGCCGAGCCGGGCTCGGCCATGATGTCGAGCTCGTCGTCGAGGGCGGTGTCCACGAACGATCCCCCCAGCCCGACGCCGCTCGATGCGCCGGTAACGAGGGCAAGTGGTCGGTTGTCCGTCATGGCAGAGCACTACCCGGCGCGCGATGGATTACGCCCGGCAGCTGGCTGCACCTGTCCGGATCGCGGGGTGCCGACCTGGTCAGGCGTCGTGCAGGACCGGCACCAGCCGAACGAACCCCGAGTAGTGCAACGCCCGGTCGATCACGCTGTTCGGCTCGACCACCACCGCGGTGAGCTTCTCGTGGTGCAGATACAGGGTGCCGATCCCGGCGCTGTTGAGGTGCGTGACCCCCCGGAGATCGAGGATCAACCCGCATACCCGCGAGACGGCATTCGCCACTGATGTGTGAAACTCCCGCTGCGTAGCCAGGTCGATCTGTCCGGACACCTGCAGTCGTGCCGGCCGAACGTGCTCGTCCAGCTGGATGCGCAGCATGCCGGGAACGTGTTGCGGGTCGTCGGCTTTCCGCGCCGTCCCGGGCCCGTGCCGCGACGCAGGACGCACAACCGGATGCCGACGAACCCGGACGGGTCCGCCGCCGTCACTTCCTCCGCGATCAACCACGCTTCTGCTGATCATTGGACGGAACCCCGCGCTCCGCATCGGCGTGCCAGCCCTGAGCCATCGCCGTCAACTTCTGGGCCATGTCCTGGGCCGACACCGCCGGCTCCTCGGCTCGGCCGGCCGCCACCCCGACCAGGAAGGCCGACCTGGCGACGGCCTCGGCCCCGAGGTGCTCCCGCACCTGATCGGCGAACCCGACGATCGCGCTCAGCCCTTGCTCGTCATCGACCACCGAACTCAGACCGAGCTCGGTCTCGACCGCGGCTAGCCACTCGTTGAGCTGTTGATGTTCCATGAACCCTGCTGTACCCCGGCGACCGCACGTCAAAGCCATCCGAATCGGTTTTGCATCGAATTCTTCAACGGCGATGAGCCCGACTACGCCGGGCGCTTGGCGCGGAACGGTTCCGAGGACACGGCCAGGTCGTCGACGTCAGGCCCGGGCCGCGAGGCTCCGATTGCCACGAGCCGCTCATGCCGCTGGCCGGGCTCGATCAACCCCAGGTTCTCCAGGAGCCCCGCCCTCCGGGTCATCACCGGGCCGAACGGGATGGTCGCGTTGGCCAGCACGCGCGCGCTGAGACCCTGGTCGGTCAGCCGGCGCAGAGTCTGCTGCTCGTCACACAACGCCGAGTGGATCACCAGGGCCACGCCGACATCGGACAGGTGCGCCTCGACCTGGTCGCACATCCGGTCCAGCAACGCTCGCCCGTCGACTCCGGCATCCCAGCAGCGACCCATGCGGTGGCGGGGCAACCCGACCTGTGCGCACGGCACGTACGGCGGGTTGGCCAGCACAAGATCGAACCGGCGCCCATTGACGGGTGCAAACAGGTCTCCCTGGCGTACCTGCACCCGCATGCCGCGCAGGCGACTGTTACACCAGGCGGCGCTTACCGAGCGCCACGAGAGGTCGGTCGCGGTAACTTCCCGGGCACCGGCGGCGACGGCGGCCATCGCGACCGCCCCGGTTCCGGTACACAGGTCGAGGGCGGTCGCTCCTCGCGCATACCCCCCGGCGCGCATCACGTCGACCAACAACCACGTGTCCGCTTGCGCGCGGTACACGCCCGGTGGTCGCAACAGTCGTATGCCGCCCATGGGCCGTTGCTCGTCTCGACCGCCACGTTCGCGCTCGTAGCGCTCATCGGCGCGCCTGAGCGCTTGCCACTCCGCTCCACTCAGCAACGTGGGCTCCTTCTTCAGCAGGTGACCGGCAGTACCCGCGACGGAACGGCTCATGCCGACAAACCGAGGCAAATCCGTTGCGCCTGCCGTTGACGTCGAGTTCATGGTCGGCCGGGCCCGCACGCGTCGCAGCGTCCGCGTGATCGGCAAACTCATGCCACATCCGCGGTTACCGGCGTCGTCCTGGGGAAGACCACTGCGCACATGACCCGCGAACAAGGAGAGTCCGCAATGGCCACTACGTCCGGTAGCACTACAACCTCGCGGCGCCGTCACCCCGTTCAGGCGGCCGCGATGCTGGTAGGCGCGGTGTTCCTGCTGGTCGGCATCCTCGGATTCGTCCCGGGGATCACGACGAACTACGACCAGATGGCGTTGTGGGGTCCAGGTTCGGGAGCACTGCTGCTCGGCCTGTTCAACGTTTCGGTGCTGCACAACATCGTCCACCTGCTGTTCGGAGTCGGGATCCCGATGGGACGCACCGCCGGCGGGGCCAAGAAGTTCCTGATCGGCAGCGGCATCATCTACGCGGTTCTCACCGTGTACGGGTTCCTGATCCCGCACAACAGCATGGCCAACTTCCCTCCCATCAACCAGGCCGACAACTGGCTGCACCTCGTGCTGACCGTCGGGCTGCTGGCTCTGGGTTTCGGGCTGGGCCGAAACATCACCAAGTCCAGGCCCGCCGCGCGCTGAGCGGGCACCCGGGTCAGCGGCGCGAGCCGAACCAGGCGGCCAGGCGTAAGCCTGGCCGCGCGGCGATCGCCCTACTCGAATTGCGGTGCACTGCGGGCCGGTGTGTTTGCGCTCACCGGCCCAGGGCAGGCGGTGCCGCGCCGCGAGCTGTCGGCTGTCGGCTGCCTGCTGTCGGTGATCACATTTCGAGCAGGTCGGATGCGGTCTCGAGCCGCATGTCCAACGACACGTCCAGGCCGGCGATGGCGAGCACCCGGGCCGTCAGTCCATTGGCCTCGAGCCGCAGCCGACCGGGCACCTCAGCGGCGACCTCCACCAGCAGCCGTACCCCTGCGCTACCGAGATAGCTCACATCGCGCAGATCCAGCACCACCGGGCCGTCCGTGTCGGCCAAGGTGCCCAGCAGATCGGGACGCAGCTGCGGCACCGAGGCCAGGTCCAGCTCACCGCGCAGCCGCCACCGGATCTCGCCGGCCGGGTCGCACCGGTCCAACTGGATCCGTTCGGGTCGGCCTCCTGACGGGTGAGTCCCGGCCGGCGCCGTTGGCCGACGCGCGGGAGCCGTCGGCGCGGCCGTCGCCCGGTCGGTGGCCGCGGGCAGCACGAAGCTCAACCGGGTGCCGGGCCCGCGAGTGTCCAGCCGAACATCGGTGGCCACCGCGCGAATCATGGCCAGCCCCCGGCCGCGGAACCCCGGACTCGCGGGCTTCGGACGCCACGTGCCGGCATCGGTCACTTCGACCCGCACCGCGGTGGCAGACCCGGTCAGCTCGATCGAGACCTCGCCAGCCGGTCGGTCCGCGTATCCATGCTCGATGCTGTTGGTCACCGCCTCGCCGAGTGCCAGCTGCAGATCCTCGGTCAGCTCCCGGGCCAGGCCGTGAGCGGCCGCCCACGCAGCCACTTCCCGACGCATCCCGAACAGCCTGGTGGGCTGGGCCGGCAGCCGGCACGCCAGCGGGCCGGGCAGCACCCGAGCCACCACCGCGGCTATGTCGTCAGCTGGACCGAGCCCGCCCAGCGCGTCGGCCAGCAACGCCGGCAGCAGCCGATCGGGCGCCAACGAATGCCTACCGGCGGCGGCACCGACCAGCCGGTCGAACCCGTCGTCGATGTTCTCGCCACGCCGTTCGATCAACCCGTCGGTGTAGAGCAGCAGGCTGCATCCCGCCGCCAGCTCGGTCGTCGCGCCGACGTAGGGCAGCTCGTCGGCCAGCCCGAGTACCGGACCTACCGCCCCGTCGAGATAGCGGGCCCCGACGGCGTCCAGCAGCAGCGGCGGCGGGTGCCCGGCCCTGGCCCACGACAACCGGCCGGCGGCGGGGTCCAGCACCACGCAGACCGCGGTGCTGGCCAACGCGCCGGGTACCCGGCGGACAAACCGGCTCAACCGGGCCAGCGCGGCCGCCGGCCGATGCCCGTCGAGCAGATAGGCGGCCAACGCGCTGCGCAGCTGACCCATCACCGCGGCCGCGGCCGGCCCCTGCCCGACCACGTCGCCGACCACGACCGCGACCCGGCCGTCGGGGAACGGCAGCACGTCGTACCAGTCGCCGCCGGCCTCGGTACCGCTGGCGGCGGGCTGGTAGTGCGCGGTCACCGCGACCCGGTCAAGCTCCGGCAGCTTGGACGGCAACAGGCTATGCTGCAGGGTCTCGGCGATGTCGCGGCGCTGGTCAGCGTCGGCGGCCCGTTCGAACGCCTGGGCGGCCTGACCGGCCAGGGTCATCGCGAAGTCGCGCTCGTCCGCGGCGAAGTCGCGCTCCTCGGCGAAGCTGCCGGCCAGCACGCCCACCACCCGGCCGCCGACCAGCATCGGCAGGGCCAGCCCGGCGCGGTGTCCCAGCCCGGCCCTGGCCCCGTCCACCTGCCCCAGCGGGTAACGCTCCCGCCACTGGCCCGGTTCGGGCAGCCAGATCGGGGTCCGTTCGCGCGCGCAGTCGGCAATCAGCATCGCGGCGTCCAGCGGGATGATGCGCAGCCGCTCCACCAGCTGCGGCCCGAAGCCGGATGCACCGATCAGGCGCAACGCCCCGGCGGCGGGATCGACGACGAACACCATCGACGCCCCCGCGCCGAGCACGTCGACGAGTCCACCGAGCAGGGCGTCAGCCACCGCGTCGAGGCCCTCGGCGACGGCCAGCGCGGTGGTGATCCGTTGCAGTTGACGCTGCCGGGTTGCCACCCGCTCGGCCTCCAGCGCGGTGGTCAGCCGGCGCCCGATCTCCTCGGCCAGCGCGATCTCGGCGTCGTCGTAGCGTCGGTCCCGCGCGGCCACCAGGGCGAGCGTGCCGACCACGCGGCCGGCGGCCAACAGCGGCACCACCAGCGCACTGCCCTCGCCGAGAATTCTGCGGTGGGCCTGAAACTCCGCCTCGTTCCGGCATGCCGAACGCACCATCTCGTCCGTACGCCGCGGCACCACGAACGCCCGACCGTCCCGCATCGCGCCCACCAGCTGCTCGGCCATCGGGACCGGGGGCCAGCCCAGCACCTCCCGGGCGACCGCGGCCGGCGCGGCGGCCACTGGCGCGTAGCGGCCGTCGTCACCGCGCAACCGGATCACGGCCTGGTCGCAGAGGTCACCGACGGCGAGCTCGGCGACGCCGGCCAGCCGGGCCGCGGTGGAACCTGGCCCGGACAACAGCCGGCCGGCCTCGGCGAGCAGTTCGGCAGCCCGCTCGCGGCGCTTCTGCTCGGTGACGTCGATCATGATGCCTTGCAGCCGCACCGAGCGGCCGGCCGCGTCGCGGACCACATGCACCACGTCGTGCAGCCAGACCACCCGGCCGTCGGCGGTCAGCGCCCGGTAACAGAAGTCGTTGTCCCGCCCCTCGGCGGTGGCCGCGCGGCAGGTCTGCACGGCCCACTCGCGGTCGTCGGGGTGGATCAGGGCGGGCCAGAAGTCCGGGTCGCCGAGCCACCGGGACGCCGGATAGCCCAGCACGTCCTCGGCCCGGTCGGACACCATGATGAACTCGCCGGTGACGGCGTCCGCCTCCCAGACGATGGCCTGCAGCCCATCGACCAACGCGCGCATCCGGGCACCGTCGGCCAGCCGACCGTCGGCGGTGGCGGCCCGGTCCAGGGCGAGCGCGGCCTGGGCCGCCACGGTGAGCAGGAAGCTCCGCTCGTCGGCCGGAAACCGCCGCGGGGTGGGGAAGCTGGCCGCGACGGTGCCGACCACCCGACCCTCCACCAGCAACGGCAGCGCCATGCTGGCCCGCGACCCGGGCTGCAGCTCGAGCGCGGGGTAGCGGCCGGCACGGTCCTCCCGGTCGGACAGCCACACCGGGCGCCCGCTGCGGGCCGCGTCGGTGAACGGGTACCGGTCGCCGGGCTCGGTCGCGGCGAACGCGGCCAGTTGCTCCGGTGGGTAGCCGATGGTATGCAGCAGGTGCAGCAGCCCGTCCTCGCGCAGCACGCACACACCCACGACATCGGCGCCCACCGCGTCCCGGATGCCGGTACACAGCACGGTGGCCGCCTGGGTGGCGGTGGCCGCCGCCGCCAGCGCGGTCACGATGCCGTGCCTGAGGCGCTCCCGGGTGATCAGCTGGTCGCTCTCGATCATCGATGACACCCGCCGGCCCACCTCGGCGGCCAGGTCCAGCTCGTCCTCGCGGTAGTCGCGCTCCCCGGTCAACGAGCTGAAGGTCAGGGTGCCCAGCAGATCGTCCCCGGACACCAGCGGCACCACCAGCGCGGAGCGCACCCCCAGGGACAGCCGGACATCCAGGTCGGCCACGTCCGGTATCCGGCGCAGGCTCTCGGCCGCCGGGGCGACGACGAACGGTTGGCCCGCGCGGTAAGTTTGGTCGATCGCCGCCGGCAGCCGGTGAGCCGGCAGGGCGAGCGTCACCGCTTCGAGCTCGGGTCGGTCCGGGCAGGCCGCCGCGACCGACCGCAGCGACCCGTCCGGCTGGGTCCGCGACACCGTGGCCAGCTCGCCGAACGTGTTGACCGACGCCCGGGCCACCCCGGTCAGCCGGTCGGCCAGGTCCTCGGGTGAACCCTGAATCCGACCGAGCGCGACCAGCAGGTCCCCGGCGCGCCGCGCCCGGTACTCGGCGCTCGCCCGATCGCGCGCGGCGGCCGCGCGCTGGATAGCCGCACGCTCCCGCCGCAGGAGGCTGGTGACCAGCGCGGCGACCCCCGCGTACACCGCCGCCCGGAACGCGGCCTCGACCGGTAGTTCGTCGGGCGGGTACAGCGGTGTCGGACCGAACACCTCGCTGCCCACGAACAGCGCAACGGCGGCGACCACGCTCGCCCAGCAGGCCGGGGTGCCCAACCAGAACGCGGCGAGCACGATCGGCAGCAGCGCCAGATACCCGACTCCATGGCCGGGCTGGGCAATGGCCACCCGGGCCACGGTGACTGTCAGCAGCAGCACCACCACCAGCAGCGATCGGGCAGCTCGCGACCGGGTGAAGGCGTCCGCGCGCGGCGGCATCTGCTACCTCCGTCCGGGTTCCCGAAACGGTAGCCGACCGGTCATCCGGGTGCAGGCCCGGGCCGAGCCGAACCGGGTTCGCTCGCCGGTGTCGGACTGGCGCGGCTCGAGGCTGATCCGTCCATGTTTCCAGCAGTGCCCGGCGGGTATGCGCGTCGGCGAGGCCGGCCGATCGCCGGCCAGGCCAGGTCATCCCGGAGGCAACCGATGTCCACCAGATCCGTCAACGGCTCGCGGCCGCTGCCCGAGATCTCTTCACCGGCCTCCTGGCCTCACCCCTTCGCCCGCCATGAGTGAGGTGTCCAGGGTGGTGCGGGCTTCGCCCCGGCAGGTGTTCGCGGTGCTGGCCGACGGGTGGACCTACCCGCTGTGGGTGGTCGGCGCGACCCACATGCGCGACGTCGACGCCGGGTGGCCGGAGGTCGGTTCCCAGCTGCACCACAGTGTGGGCTCGTGGCCGTTGATGATCGAGGACCGCACCGAGGTACTGGGCATGGAGCGGGACCGCTGGTTGGAGCTGCACGCCCGGGCATGGCCGACCGGCGCGGCCAGGGTGCGGATCTCACTCGCCCCGCACAGCGAGGGCACCCGGGTGACGATGCAGGAGTTCGCGGAGTCCGGATTGGCGCGGTGCGTGCCCGGCGTGCTCCAGCGGCCGCTGCTGCACCTGCGCAACACCGAGTCGCTGCAACGGCTGGGCAGGGTGGCGGAGAACCGGCCCACCGGCGCTGCTCAGCGGTAGATGCGGCGGTGGGCGGCCCGGACCACCGCGCGGTAGGCCGGGCCGGCGCGTCCGTCGGCGGCCAGCGCGGCCCGGGCGGCGTTGGCACCGGGGGCACCGTGCACGGCCCCGCCGGGATGCGCCGACGCGCCAGCCAGGTACAGCCGTTCCACCGGGGTGTCCGCGCGACCGAGCCCCGGCGTGGGGCGGAAGAACAGCTGCTGGTGGATCGCCGTGGTGCCGGCGTTGAGCGCGCCCTCGACGAGGCTGGCGTTCTGCCGTTCCAGGTCGGCCGGGGACTGCACGGCCCGGGCGGCGATCGACCGGCCGAACCCGGGCGCGTTGCGCTCGATGACCCGCTCGATCCGGTCGACGTGCTCCCCGAGCCGCCGTTCGTCCCAGGACACCCCCCGAGGCACATGGGTGTACGCCCAGGCCGATTCGGTGCCGGTCGGCGAGCGGGTCGGGTCGGCGGTGGTCATCTGACCCACCAGCAGGAACGGCTGTTCCGGCACGCGCCCCGCCGACACGTCGGCGGCGAACGCCCGCATCCCGGCCAGGTCCGCGCCGACGTGCACGGTGCCCGCGCCGTGCGCGCCGGGAGCGGTCCACGGAATCGGGGCGTCCAGCGCCCAGTTGACCTTGACAGTCGCGTCGTCCCACTCGAAGTGGCGCAGGTCGCGCACGAACCGCGGGGGCAGCAGGTCCTCCCCGACGAGCTCGCGGTAGAGCAGCGGAGCGGCCACGTCGGCCAGCACGGCCCGACGCGCGAGCACCGGGTTCCCAGCGGCGTCCCGCACGCCCTCCGCTCGGCCGCCCCGGACCAGCACCTTCGACACCGGACGGTTGCGATGGACCCGACCGCCGCGCTCGGTCAGCCGGCGGACCAACGCCTCGGTGATCATCCCGGCGCCGCCCTCCGGCACCGGAAAGCCGACGTCCTGGCCCAGCATCGACAGCAGCCAGCCGAACACCGCGCCACCGGCCTCGTCGGGCCCCATGTCGGTGTGCATCGCGTTGCCGGCGACCAGCAGGCGCGCGCCCTCGCCGGCGAACCGCTCCTCGACGAAGCGGCGGGCCGGCAGGGTCACCATGCGGGCGAACCGCAGCCCGTCCGCCACCCCGAGGGTGCGGGCCAGGCCGATGCCGGCGCGAACCGGCGGGAAGGGTCGCAGCACCGCGCCCAACAGGTCGTCGCGTAGCCGCGCCCACTCGCCCGACATCTCCCGCCACACCTGACCGTCGCCCGGCGCGAAGGAGGCCACCGAGTCGGCGGTGGTGTCCAGGTCGCGCGACAGCACGGCACAGTGGTCGTCCGGGGTGAGATGCGCCAGGACCGTGGGGGCGTGCCGCCACCGCAGGCCGTAGCGGTCCAGTCCCAGCTCGGTCAGCACCGGCGATGCCGCGCCCAGCGGGTAGAAGGCACTACCCAGGTCGGTGGAGAACCCGGGCGCGGTGACCTCGGCGCTGCGCACCGCGCCACCGGGCTCGCCGGCGGCCTCGCACACCAGCACACTCCAGCCGGCGTCCACCAGCAGGTTGGCGGCCACCAGCCCGTTGTGACCGGCGCCGATGACCACGGCATCGGTGACTTCCCCCGACGTGCCGCGCAGGGCGTTCGACATGGCCGGCTCGGAGATGGCGATCCACCTTTTCTCGAATGGTCAGGTCCTGGCCTGCGGGACTACCCCGCCAGCGCCGGTCTACACCGGTTCGGCACCGATCAGCACGGCGGCTCAGTGCCGGTCAGAGCCCGCGTGAGCGGCCGTCCACGCCCTGCCCGGCGTAGCCGTACTCCGGCGCGGCCGGCGGGGGACGGGAACCGCCACCTGCCCAGCACCGAGCCAACCAGCACCAGGTGCCCGTTTCCGCGCTCCCGGAAGTGGCTCGGCGCCGAGCGCTCGATGTGCGCCGACCCGGTCACGTTCGTGCTCAACACCGCGTCGAACACCTCCCGCGGCACGTCGACGAGCCTCCCGAAGATGGCCACGGCGGCCGAGTTGACCACCACGTCGAGCCGGCCGAACCGGTGCACGGCCGCGTCCACCGCGGCCGGTGCCTGGTCGGCGTCGCCGGGCAGTGGTCGGGCAACGGCCCGCTGCCCGGTGGCAGGTACCCGGTCTCCGTCCACGAGCAGGACGGTGACCACAGATCGGCCGGTCACCAAGGTCGCCGACCATCTCTCGGATTTCTCGACAAGCGCTGAGTGGGACCCGCACACACGTTCATGTGTGCGGCTCGACGATGGGCCGCTACGGGTTGGCGCGAAGTTTCGTAATGTTCAGCAGTCGTCCTTGGGCTACGAGGTCATCGCGTCGCCAGTGTCGGCGGGGCTACGTCGATGCGGGCTACGTCGATACTGGGTCGGCCTTCGGCGCGGGCCTGGTCACGGTGCGATGTTCGGGCACCTCCGTCAGCAGCAGCGTCCGCAGCACGGCCGCGGCCTCACGAGCCTCACGGCCTTCGTCGGCGTGTCGTCGCACCATGGCGTCGCTGTTCCGGCCGCGCGCCAGCTCCTCCAACCGGATGGCCAACTCTGCTCGCTCCTCCAGCATCCGGTAGGCGGTCCACAACGCCTTCTCGGTGCGGTCTGCCTGGGCGGCGAGCAGCGCCTCAGCGGTCCACGCATGCCCGACCCGGCACCTCATCCGCTCGGTGCCGCTCAGCAGCAGCAGACCACCATCACAGTCGGGGCAGGCGTATCCGGCCAGCTCACCGAGCTCGGCCAGGTCGTGCGCCACGCTGTGCTCACCATGTCGGGCGATGTTCGCCTCCCGTGACTCGAGCTCGGACGGCGGCGGCGTGCCGGCCAGTTCGACCGGTTCACCGGCCCGCCGCCCCAGCATCGTCCCCAACGCGGCGGCCGGCAGGACGTGGTCGGGTGTGATCCCTCGCCGCGCAACCGCCACCGCACCGGCCGCACCGTCATCGAGCACACCGGAGAGCACGACGGCGATCACCCTCGCTCCCGCGGCTCGCGCGGCCGACCGGAACAGCGCGTCGACCGCGGGCCGGTGACCGCTCTCGGTCGGGCCACGGCTCAGCACGTACTGCCCGTCGTCGACCAGCAGATGATGATCGGGGGGCGCCACGACGATGGTGCCCCGACGCAAGTCCTGCCGCGGCGACGCGGTGACGGCCGGTAACCGGCCCGACCTGTCCAGAATGTGCGCCAACGCGCTCGTACCACCCGATCGGAGGTGCAGCACGACCAGAACCGCCGCCGGCAGGTCCTCCGGCAGCTCCGCCACCAACGCCCGCAGCGTCTCGACCCCGCCGGCCGACGCGCCGATCACCACCAGGTTTCTGGTCGTCACGACGTCGAGGTGTGCAATGGGTTGTCAGATCTGTGCCAGCTCGGCGCCACGGGTTTCACCCACGACAGGTACCCGGGACCCACCGGCGGAAACGCATTGAGCATCCGGCCTACCGGGCATCCCGTGCCAGCCGGACCCGGCCGACAAGCCGGTCGGTGCGCTCCGGGGCCTCGCCGACTAAGCTCGCACCGCCTCGGTTACACAGTCAGCCGTTGGTCCCGTCGCTCGAGTGGCCGCCGCTCAGCACACTCCGCGACACAGGCCCGACTCAGCGTTGACTGGAGCACTGTGACCCCGGTGGTAGACCCCTCTGACCTGCCCGGACACCCGCCGCCCGACTTCTGCACCGGGCCAGGAGCCGACGACATCCGGCTGCGGATCCGCCTGGACGAACACACCAGTCCGGCGCGGCTACTCGTGTCCGGCGAGATCGACCTGGCCAACCAGCAGGAGTTCCACGGCGCCGTGACGGACGCCGTGTCCAGAGTGCCGCGGCTAATCCTGGACCTGCGGGACGTCACCCATCTCAACAGCGCCGGGATCGGCACCCTGTTCCGCCACCACGAGAAGCTCATCGCCGTGGTGGTGGAGCCGAACAGCGTGATCGCCCGGGCGCTGCACTACTCCGGGTTCATCCGCCTCGTCCCGGTGCTGCACGACGCCTGAGCCGGTCGCCTCACCCGGGACTGCGCAGCCGGATCGTGGTCCCGTTGGGGCCCGTCCGGATCGCGACGTCCTCGCACATCTGGCGGGCGATCCAGAGGCCTCGCCCTCGACCCGCGAGGAGGCTGGGCGGCAGGTAGCCGGGCAGCCTGTCCCGGATCCCGTCCCCGTAGTCGATCACCTCGCACACCAGGTGCCGCTGTTCGACCCACACCCGCAGGGTGGCGACGCCGCCGGCGTGCTCGATGGCGTTCGAGAGCACCTCACTGACCGCGTACACGAAGTCGTCGACCACGTCCGCGCCCAGCCCGAGCAACCGGGCCCGCGCGGTGACCTCGCGGCGGGCGGCGACCAGGCCAGACGCGGTGACCACCTCAACGGCCATCGATCCCGGCGGCTCGGGCAGCGGCGGCGCGATCCAGTCCTGATAGTGCGCCTCGGGCGGCTGGTAGTCGGGACTGGGCCAGGACCGTCCCCCGCCGGTCACCTGCGGGTGGCACAGCAGCACGGCGGCCAGCGGGGCCTCGGCCAGCGACGACCGGTCGTAGGGGCAGAGCACCCAGGCCGGGTGGCCGGCCAGCGCCGCGTTGATCAGCACCTCGTAGCGCAACCACCGCTGCACCTCGGCCGCGCCACCGTGCGCCAGGGTCTCGCCGAGCAGCCGGACCGGGCGCCCTTGACCGGCGTGCTCCTCGATCAGGTGGCACGTGCGCGCCAGCGCCCGTGCCGGGCCGGAGTACCAGCTGCTCGCCACCGCGAAGTGCACCTCATCGGCGACGGCACCGGGCAGCCGCTCCCGTAGCCGCTCGACCGAGTCCGGACCGGTGATGCACACGACGACGTCTCCGGCGTGTACCCCCTGCTCGAGGAAGGGCAATGCGGTACCCAGGAACTCCTCGCCGCCCCGGTAGGGAAACACCTGGTGCAGCAGACCGTCGGTGGGGCGCGGACCGCGTTGGGTGGGACGGGTCAACGACATCGGCGTCCTTGCGCGCATGCCGGCGCGGACACCCGGCTCCGACGTGGGGCGGTCATTAAAATGCCGGGTACCCGCAGCGGCGTCGTTCAAACCCGTGGGCCTGGCGGCCCGAGCGTCCCGCAGTCTCCGGGGTGCGGGGTCGTCTGCTCGCGGAAGCGGTCGGCCGGCGCCGGCGCGCCGGGCCCTTCGGCGCGGAAGTGGGCCAGCCGGCGGGGCTCGGTCGGGGCGGCCGCGTGGTCCCCGTCCGCGCTGCGCCAGCCGAGCACGGGGCGCACCCCGTGCAGCGCGTTCACCGCCCAGACCTCGGCGTCCAGCAGCTCCCGCCAGCCTCGACGCTCGACCCGTACCGTGACCCCCTCGGCCCGAGCGCGAGCCAGTAGCCGCCGGGCGGTGACGCTGGGCAGGATCGGCAGTCCCGGGTCCGGATGGCAGAGCACGTCGCCGCGCCACCACAGCAGCGCGGAGTGCGCGGTCTCCAGCACGGTGCCAGAGGACGAGCGCAGCAGCGCGTCGTCTGCGCGGTGGCGCCGGGCCGATTCCCGCAACCCGGCCAACGCGACCAGGTCCGGACCCTTGACCCGGGGCGCCCGACGCGGGTCCGGCTCCGGCGGGACCCAGAGCCACACCCGATCCGACCGCCTCGGCGCTTCCCGGACCCAGCACACCAGCGAAGGCCGATCCCCGCAGCCCTGTCTGGCGTGCGCCTCCAGCCGCGGGAACCAGCGACCCTCCACCGGGAGTGCCCGGCAGGCCGCGGCCAGGAACGCCGCCAGCCGGTCCGGGTCGGGGACCAGCCCCAACGCCCGACAGGAGAGACGGAAGCGCTCCAGGTGCACGTCGAGATCGTGGATCCGGCCGTCCTGGACCAGAAACGAGTCCACCACCAGGGCTTCGTCAGGTCCGGGCACCGACTCCGGCGGGTGGCCGGTTGCCCAGCCCTGATCGGTCCACAGCAGCCGCATGGTCACCAGTTGCCCCGCCAAGCCACAAACCGGCGAACCGTGCCGGTGAACGTGGGCGGTGGTTTCGGCACGAACGTGACTGTACGCGGCACCTCGAACGCCGCCGGCCGATCCCGGGTCAATGCCGGGAGCTTGTGCCGCAGCCCGCCCAGCTCGCCGTTCCGGCTCGCGTGTCACCTTGAGACCGGCGACGGCACGGGGGATGCGAGATCCTCGTCCGTACGGATCCCCGCCAGCGCCGATCGGTGGGGACATCGCCCGACGCCGCCGGAGGTACGCGTGATCCTCATCGTTCTCAAGGTCCAGATCCGCCCGGAGAAGCGGGACGAGTGGCTGGCCGGAATCAAGCGGTACACCGCCGACGTGCGCCGGGAGCCCGGCAACGTCTCGTTCGACTACTACCAGAACGCCGAAGAGCCGAACGAGTTCGCGATCGTCGAGACCTTCGCCGACGGCGACGCCGGCGCGGCGCATGTCGCCACCGAGCATGCGCGTGCCTTCTTCGAGTTCATGCCGAAGGTGGTCACCGCGAGACCGCGGATCAACTACCAGGACCTGGACGGCGACGCCTGGTCGGAGATGGCCGAGGTCACCCCGGAGTAGCCCGGGCCGGTCCGGTGGCCGCCGCCCGCGGGCCGGGAGCCAGGCGGCCCCTGGTCAGGGGATGACCACCTCGGACTCCGGGTGGCCGAGCGCGCAGGCTTCCTGGCGGGCCTGGGACAGCTGCCAGCCGGTCCGTCTCGGGGTGGTTCCGTCGCACATCCAGCGCTCCAGCAGCAGCGACACCTTGGCCCGCATCTCGGTGCGCAGCCGGTGGAACGACTGCTCCGGATCGGCACCGACCTGACCGAGCAGCAGCCACCATGCCCAGGCCGCCGCGCCCGCGTTGGCCACGAAGTCCGGCACCACGGGGATGCCCCGGGCGGCGAGCATCGCCTCCGCTTCCGGCGTGGTCGCGGTGTTGGCGGCCTCCACCACCACCCTGGCCCGCACGTCGATCGAGTTGTCCGGGGTGATCGCGTAGGAGATCGCGGCCGGGACCAGGACGTCGGCCTCGATGCCGATCACGGCGGCCCGGGGCAGCCGGTGCACCCCGGCGGGCACCCGGTCGCGGTCGATCTCACCGTAGGCGTCGCGCAGCGCCAGCAGCGCCGGCACGTCCAGCCCGTCCCGGTGGTACAGCGTGCCGGCGGCGTCGGCCACCGCGACCACCCGCATGCCTGCCTGGTGCAGGTACCACGCGGCACCGCCGCCCATGGTGCCGATGCCCTGGATCGCCACCGTGGTCGAACACACCGGCCAGCCGAGACTGCCCGCCGCGGCCAGGCAGGCGTGCGCCACGCCGTAGCCGCCGATCACCTCCCCGAGGGGGCCACCCGGCGCGGGGGCGTCCAACGCTGCCCGCACCCGACGGATGGTCGCCTCCGGGTCGACCGAACGGCGGATCGCGGCGTGGTAGGAGTGGCCGAGGCCGAGCCGGGCGAACACCGCGTCGATCAGGTGTTGCGGCACCCCGAGGTCCTCGGCGGTCACCCAGTGCGCGTCCAGCCAGAGGCGCATGGCGGCGCAGAACCTGGTGAGCACGTCGAACGCGCGCGGGTCCCTGGGGTCCAGGTCGAGGCCGCCCTTGGCGCCGCCCACCGGCAGGTCGAACACGGCGGTCTTTGCGGCCATCCCCCGCGCCAGGTCCTCCACCTCGGACAGCGTGCAGCCGGCCCGCATCCGGGTACCGCCAGTGGCCAGCCCGGAGACCAGGCTGTGCACCACCAGATAACCCCGGGTACCGGTCACCGGATCGGTCCAGGTCAACCGCAGCAGCGGCTCCGCCGCGGCCGGCGCCGAGGCCACCGGCGGGTGTATCCCGGTGGTCTCCATCGGATCCTGCATCGTGGTCATCCGAACCAGCTTCCCCAGTCTGTGCCGGGCGATTGGTCGCCGGCGCTCGAACGGACATCGACCGGGTTCGGACGTCGTCGACCATCGCGGCGCAACCGGCCACCATCGCCGGTCCCACCGCGTCTGACCCGCGGTCTTGGCCCGGCGGGAGCGTCGTGCCGGGTGCGCTCAGGATGCGGTCGCGGCCAGCGGAGCGTCCAGTTACGGAACATGCACGGTGAGGTTCACCCCCGCTGCACAGCGGGGCATACGCTGGCCGGGTGGAGCTGTCGCTGCAACGGTTGCGGATGCTGCGCGAACTGCACCGCCGGGGCACCGTCACAGCCGCCGCCGCCGCGATGCACTACACCGCCTCGGCGGTCTCCCAGCAGCTCGCGCAGCTGGAACGGGACGTGGGTGCCACCTTGTTCGAACGCACCGGGCGGCGGGTGCAGCTCACCGGGCTGGGACGGGTGCTCGCCGAGCACGCGGAGGAGATCCTGGGCGCGGTGGAGCGGGCCACGGTCGCCCTGGAGCACGCCCAGGACTCACCCGCCGTGCGGCTGACCGCCGGGGTGTGGGCCTCGGTGGCCAGCGGTCTGCTGCCGGTCGCGCTGAGCGCCCTGGCCGTGGAACACCCCGGGATCCAGGTGCGCACCCGGGAGCTGGCCCCGGAGGACACCGCCGGCGCGGTACGTGACGGCGCGCTCGACTTCTCCTTCGTCATCGACTACTCGAACTACCCGATGCGCTGGGATCCGGGCCTGAGCCGGGACATCATCGCGGTAGAACGGCTGCACGCCGCGGTGGCCGAGGGGGCCCTGCCCGACGAGCCGGTGGCGCTGGCTGAACTTGCCGAGCACCCGTGGATCCTGGCCGGGCCGCGCTCGCACTTCGGCCGGGCGGTCCGACTGGCCTGCCAGGCCAGCGGCTTCGAGCCGCGGATCAACCACGAGGTGGGCGAGCAGGCCACCGCGCTGGCGATGGTGGCGGCCGGTCTCGGCATCACCCTGGTCTCCGATCTCGGGCTGTCGCTGTGCCCGCCCGGCGTGCAGGTGGTGACGCTGCGCGAGCCGGTGCTGCGCTCGGTGTCCATCGCCTACCGCACCGGCAACAACGGTCGGCGCAGCCTGCGGCTGGTGATCGACGCGGTGCGGGCGGCGGCCGCCGAGCAGGGGCTCGACCCGGGCACCGCGATAGCGCCGCCAGCCACCGGTTGAGCGGTCCGGACGAGCCCGGCACCTCGCCACACCGGCCGGCTCTCGCTACGGTGATCACGACCACTGCGGCAGCCAGTTAACGTCGGCGAAACACACGGGTGACCACCGGGCAACAAGGCCGCCCTACGTTCTGCCAATTCGGTCCGCCTACCGGACCGCTGCGTGCCGTTGTGGCCATTGACGGACCACGAGATCGAGTCGACAGCAAGGGAGCCAACGAGGGTGTTCAGCAACTCTGACGAGGTTCTGCGGTTCATCTCCGACGAGGAGGTGGAGTACGTCGACATCAGGTTCTGCGACCTGCCCGGCGTCATGCAGCACCTGACCGTCCCCGCGTCCGCCGTGGACCAGGACTTCCTGGACGAAGGGATCGCCTTCGACGGCTCTTCGGTTCGCGGTTTCCAGGCCATCAACGAGTCCGACATGGCGCTGTTCCCGGACCCGGCCACCGCCCGGCTGGACCCGTTCCGCAAGCACAAGACGCTCAACATGAACTTCTTCGTGCACGACCCGCTGACCGGCGAGCGCTACAGCCGCGACCCGCGCAACGTGGCCCGCAAGGCCGAGGAGTTCCTGGCCGCGTCCGGAGTGGCCGACACCTGCTACTTCGGCGCCGAGGCCGAATTCTACATCTTCGACTCGGTGAAGTTCGGCTCCGACCCGCACCAGCAGTTCCACCACATCGACTCGGTCGAGGGCTGGTGGAACACCGGTCGCGAGGAGGCCGGCGGCAACCTGGGCTACAAGGTCAACTACAAGGGCGGCTACTTCCCGGTGCCCCCGGTGGACCACTACGCCGACCTGCGGGACGACATGGTCAGCAACATGATCAAGTCGGGCTTCACCGTGGAGCGCGGCCACCATGAGGTCGGCACCGCCGGCCAGGCCGAGATCAACTACAAGTTCAACACGCTGCTGCACGCGGCTGACGACCTGATGCTGTTCAAGTACCTGGTCAAGAACACCGCCTGGCACGCCGGCAAGACCGTCACCTTCATGCCCAAGCCGCTGTTCGGCGACAACGGCTCGGGCATGCACGCCCACCAGTCGCTGTGGAAGGACGGCGCGCCGCTGTTCCACGACGAGTCCGGCTACGGCGGGCTGTCGGACATCGCGCGGCACTACATCGGCGGCATCCTGCACCACGCGCCGAGCCTGCTGGCCTTCACCAACCCGACGGTGAACTCCTACCACCGTTTGGTGCCCGGCTTCGAGGCCCCGGTGAACCTGGTCTACTCCGCGCGCAACCGCTCGGCGTGCATCCGGATCCCGCTGACCGGCAACAACCCGAAGGCCAAGCGCCTGGAGTTCCGCTGCCCCGACTCGTCGGGCAACCCGTACCTGGCCTTCTCCGCGATGATGATGGCCGGCCTGGACGGGATCAAGAACAAGATGGAGCCGCCGGCCCCCATCGACAAGGACCTCTACGAGCTGCCGCCCGAGGAGGCCAAGGACATCCCGCAGGTCCCCGGCAGCCTCGAAGCGGTGATCAACCGGCTTGAGGAGGACCACGACTACCTGCTCGAGGGTGGCGTGTTCACCCCTGACCTGATCGAGACCTGGATCGACTACAAGCGTTCCGCGGAGATCGACCCGCTGCGGCTGCGCCCGCACCCCTACGAGTTCGCCCTGTACTACGACGTGTAGGGATTAGTGCGTCTGGCGACCAGGGCCGCTTCCACAGTGGTCCTGGTCGCTTCGTCTTTCGTCGGGCCTCTGCGGTCCCCCGCGCGGTCGGTCTCGATCTCGGGCTGATCGCGGCTCTCGACCGCCGAACCCATTCAGTAATCGGGGAGGCTGGGCTGCCCCCTCACCGGCTCGGCCGCAGGTAGCGGCTGGTCCGAGGAGACAGTAGGAGCAGCGAGGCCAGGAACAGGATGGCGAGCGCGACCAACGTCTCCCAACGCGCGGCTACGGCGAGGGCGATGACAGTCGCCACGCCGAGTGCGATGAGCGCATACCTGGCCCAGCCCATTCCGATCATTAGTAGCCCGGTGCACAGCAGGATCGCCATACCGAGCCCCACCATGAGCACCGGGTGGCTCGAGTACTCCGCGGCGGCGGCGAACCGGTCACCCAGGGTGTTCTCGATCCGGCCGACCCCGCCCTCATCTACCTGGGTGCCCCGGCTGGCGTTCATCCCTTGCACCAACGCCAACCCACCGAGCGCCGCCCACGCGACCGCGGCCAGCTTGAACTGCCAGGTAGCTCGTTGCCTTGTCTGCGGCGGCGGCCGGTCAGGATCCTCGCGGTCGGTTCGGCGCGTCTCACGGTTGATCTCCATGGATACCCGCCTACCCGGCGCCGACGGCGACACACCATCGTTACCGTGTCGCGTCTCCAGCGTTGCCGCATCGTCACCCCACGGGCACCCGCCTCTTCGCCGTCCTCGTCGACCGGCTGGCCGACGGCGACTACTCGGAGTCCTCGTCGTCGCCGTCGTCCTCGTCGTAGGCCGCGTCGTGGCTGACCTCGCCGGAGCGGGCCTTCAGCTCCTCCTCGGCCTTGACCACCTGTACCTGGTCACCGACCTGCAGGTAGT